>NYVG01000007.1:0-228187 GCA_002684495.1 Gammaproteobacteria bacterium
AGAGGATGTTTGACGCAACAAAAAAACCGGCCGCCGTCCTGCTATAGCGCGCGAATAAAGTAACATACGTCGCCGAGCTTAGTCGAGTTAGTAACCTACGAAACCGTTAGAATCTTGGTGCTTTATTTTAGATATTCACCTGGGGAGGTGAGGAGTCGTGCTCCTATCTTCTGTTCAAGACTCAGGCGCTCTGGCTTCAATGTAAGCTTCAATCTCTGCTGCCGTCTTTCTGGTCGCATCGGCATCCACAGCATTACTGATCAGAGATTCACCACGGAAATCAAAAAGATAACGGATCAGCAGCAGTCCATCTGTTAAAGCGCCGACATCACCGCTACCGTCAATATCCAGTTCCGTTTGAGCGTCCGTTAAGTAGGCACTGATGTCACTTGCGACGCTTCTTGTAGCAGAAGTATCTGTAGCATTAGCAACCAATGTGTCGCCTGAGAAGTCAAAAAGGTGACGCACGACCAGAAGTCCATCTGTAAGAGCATTCAGAGAAGAGCTTTGGTCGACGTCAAAGCTGAAGCAGCCCGACTTACACGAGAATTTACTCAGCGGGTCTGTGCCATCACTCGCTTCTTGTTCGTCGCTAAAACCATCACCGTCGTCGTCCGCATCAGCGTTATTACCAATGCCGTCTGAGTCAGTATCGATCGATTCGTTAGCGTCGAGAGGAAATGCATCGGAGGTGTCCTCGACGCCATCACCATCATCATCCACATCTTCATTATTACCAACACCGTCGCTATCAGTATCAAATTGTTCAGTTGGATCCTCCGGCTTCCAGTCCAGGTCGTTTCCAATCCCGTCATAATCGGTGTCATTTGACTGACGAGGATCATATGTGTGAGAGTCCGAAGCGTTAACGACTCCATCACCATCAATGTCGGTATCCCACCAATCATAAACCCCGTCGCCGTCCATATCTGGATCGGTTCTATCTAGCAGTCCATCGCCATCTGTATCTAAATCAGCAAAAATCGGATCATCATCGATCGAATAGATAAAAAGGTGCTTGTATCGGTCAAAGTTCTCGCCACTGGTTTGCAGCTTTATAAGACTATCTCTCTCGCTGTATGGGTCATTCTTAATGTCCACGAAGATCGACTTTTGGGATGCTTCTCCAACTGTCCACGACAGTGTTTCTTTAGTTTCTCGAGGGTCAAACTGAACGCCATTTTGACCGAAAAGATAGTAATCTACGTATCCTGTCTCGGCGACAGTATCTTCAACGAGAACTTCTGAATCTTGCGTAGGCGGACCTCTTCTTACTATCTTCAGTTCAACAGAAGGCAGCCCCTCGCTGGTACCCGTCACAGGCTGTGCACCGTGTACTATTCCTTGTGTGAAATCATTGTTGTACACGAGATAACCCCGCCCTCCTCCGTCAACAAAAGGTCTCACCGTTGCCGCTGAGGTGGGTTCAAAGTTACGAAGGTATACGTATCCATTGCAATCTAAACGTCTATCGATAGTCCCGTCGTTTTCTTCAAAGCGAAGTCTTATGGGTTTATCTTCGCTATCACCGTCCCCCCAGACGATCGTTCCATCTCGAGGATCGCTGCTAGCTTCATTTAAATTAGATCCGCATCCACTCACCTCATAGTCAACTCTAACTTCGCCCGCAGAACCTCCAAGCCTTTTTACCCAAACCGTTGCGTCAGCGCCTTCTGCGAAAGTTTGCTCAGGGTCTATATCAATTAACCCGGAAAAACCGTCAAACTGCTTGTTTTGAAAGTAACCGTCATAATAGATCTGCGTTTTCCACCCGAGAATTTCAGCGCCCACCGACGCATCATATAGCTCTACGAAAAAATCACGTCGAGGGGTCTGAGACTCTGCAATTAATTTAATTTCTATCGTTTTATCGTCTGCTTCGCCATCTTCCCACTCCAACACTCCAGCATTTTCCACATAAGAGACGCCAGCTTTGCCAGACGCCCCATCAACGGTCTTATAGCTTACCGTCGCTCTTCCCAAGGAGGAGAACAGCCGACCGACTCGCACCAGCGCGCTTCCTTTCACTATATCTCCGCGAACACTCCAACTAGTCATGTTTATGTATCCGCGACTGCCCGGATAGTCACTTGAATCTGAAGCATTAGTGCCTTTTGCTATTTCAAAATCATCGGAATACTTATCCCCATCATCATCCGCATCATTCACATCCGGAATACCATCCGAATCCGTATCCACCGTATTAGGATCCACAGGCGTTGGATCCACCACGGATATCGTACTCACCATAGAGGAGTGCAAGTAACAGTAATAAGTAATGGTGCTACCTGAGAAATCAGACGGAATCTGCACCGTGAGTTTCTGGCCGGTCTCAATAGATGCGACATCAGAAACCGCATAATCGGTTCCTGTGCTGCTAATCGTTAGATTGGAATCCGCGCTTCGCCAACCAGATCCAATATTAAAAGCGTGACCAGAGTCCGTTCTAGTGAACACGGAGGTAGATCCCCTAACCAACTCAGGCGTAATCGCAGCTCCATTTTCGGTATTGGAGAAGATGTAATGGGGAGCTGCAAATGGATCTGAGTTGAGACGAACAAATATCTCAGTGGTGTCTGCTACAGCAACGCCATGCAACAAACAAAAAAAGGCAATAAAAATTCCTTTACAGTCTTTCAAGCTTTTCACAGTTCCTGCGCCATAACGAAAAGTGTACCTCGAATCAGTTCAAATCTTTCGTCCCAGTTGCAACGTGATCGCAAACCCAACCACGTCCACGCGCAAACACCTCTCGAGTATTCTTTCAGCCATTAGCTCTCGCCTGATTCGGGTTTACTTTTGAATTGCGGGTGCTGAGCGCTTAAACCCTCATCAATACCATTCGGGAAGATCCGCGTTTCGAAATATTCAGCAAAATCAGCTTCTACAATTTGACGATAAGTTGCCCATACAGACCTAGCGACATCACTTCCCATAATGCCCATATTCAAACGCACCATGCGACTTTCTAACAAGGCGCCTGAGACTAAACCCATCTTATTTTGAATAAAGATTTCCCGAACCTCGATTACCAGCATGGTTATGTATTGGGCTGCTTGGGTGCGCTCACCTTGATCTAGGGCTTCCCGAGCCCAATCCCGCGCAAGAAAATAGGCGAACGCAGGATCCTGGGAAATCTTAAATCTTCGATCCAACTCTCTCGAATTAATATGGTGCTCCAAAGTAGACCTCGCCACCAAACTGTTGGTTTTGATCTGCTTTGCTAAATAAATCAGCGTTATCACCGTGGCAATCGCCGCCAAAAACTCTCCCAAAGCCCCTAAGTCTTGCAGTGACACAATCATTTCCTCCGAGTCTTGTTCAATAACATCAGCCCAAATAGAGCACAAAAACCCGGCCAAAACAGCTAACGCGACAAATAAGCCTTAGCGCCGTTGCCAAACACACCACTAACAGGCAGTCTTTCCTGCCTACCCGACATTAGTTTTGGAAGTCGTGTATGAAACACACAGGTATGTGGATAATCCTGAGCGGGGCGCTACTGGTCTTCACCACCGCACACTCGGCAACCCCACAGTCCAAGGATCTCTCTTTTGACTTGCTCAAAGCGAGCGCGGTGCCCACCCGAGAGTTCGCACCGGGTGACCGGCCCAACGTTCTGTTTATTATCGTCGACGACCTCAATCTGGCGTTGGGTGCCTACAACCAATCAAATCTGCGACCCCATTACGCGGGGGCCATAACCCCTAACATCGACCAGTTGGCCGGCCAAGGTGTGCGCTTCGAACATGCCTTTGTGCAAACGCCGCTGTGCAATCCATCCCGCGCTTCATTACTGAGCGGGCTACGACCAACCACCCTCGATGTCTATGACGGCGCGACATGGCCCCGCCAAAAGATCGGTGACGATTTACGTATGCTCCCGGAGCACTTTAATGACCACGGCTACTTTACCGCCAGAGTCGGCAAGATCGGCCACAATCGCTATGAACACGCCATAAGCTGGGATTTCTCAGGCTTTGCTGCGTCTCGCGAACCTTCGTTGCTCTTGCATTTTCCCGGCTACTTGCCAGGCCACGATCTGTCCGAAGTTCGCGACAATACTTGGACTAAGGAATCTGCACAGGGCATGTCACGCGCCCAAGTCTTAGCGGCAACGGGGCGTCCGTCGGGCTTGCCATTATCTTGGCGAGCTACACATGAATCACCACGTATGACACCCGACGGCACGACTGCCAATCGCATCGTTCAATTAATGGCACAAAATCGGGACAGGCCATTTTTCATCGCAGCGGGATTCCACAAACCGCACCAACCCTGGGTCGGGCCAGCGGCATTTTTCGATAAACACCCTTTAGACAGAATAAAGTTACCGCCCACTGCTACAGGCGACACCGATGACATTCCAGCACCAGCAGCAGAAATCACCGCAGACGATACCGCCCACACCGAGCAGCAACACAGACAAGCCATTGCTGCCTACCATGCCATGGTGACCATGATCGACACATACGTGGGTCAGTTATTGGACGCACTGGATGAACTTTCCTTATCCAACTCAACCATCGTTATTTTTACCAGCGATCATGGGTTCCATCTGGGCGAGCACGGCGGTATGTGGCGCAAACGCTCCCAGTTTGACGAATCAATTCGTGTGCCGTTGATCGTACGGTTACCCGAAGCCACCAACGCCGGCTCAGCCGCCAAAGGCCTAGTCGAGCTAGTGGACCTTTATCCCACTCTCGTCGAGCTGAGCGGACTGCCTCAGCCAGACCATGTGCTGGAAGGCAGCAGTTTTGGGCCACTACTGAAAACACCAAACCGTGACTGGAAAACAGCAGCGTTTGCCGAATCCAAACGCGAGGGCTACCACGGGCGTACCCTGCGCACCCCAACTCATCGCTATACCGAATGGGCGCCGCTGGAGGGCAACGGCCGCACCCTGACAGAGCTGTATGATCTAGTTAAAGACCCGTCGGAATTTCACAACTTGGCAGGTACCCCACAGTACGCAACACTGGCGGCGCTTTTGTCAGAGCGCCTGAATGCAGGTTGGCAGGAGGCGCTGCCGAGATAACCCAAGCCACCTTGGAGCTTTTGAATCTTAATGACTCCGCCTGCTGGGCTCGAACTAGGCGGACACCGGCAGGCGTTCGCACGCTGATTAACTCGCGTACGCGCATCCAATACCGGGATTTGCAAACTAGAAATGGCTCCGCCTGCTGGGCTCGAACCAGCGACCCGCTGATTAACAGTCAGCTGCTCTACCAACTGAGCTAAGGCGGAGTGGTCGTATGATCATATGCTGAGTTGCCTCAGCGCTCAAACGAGGGCGTCAGTTTAATGGCGTGCAGCACAATTGCAATACTCTCGTGGCCACGCTTTTACCAAATATTGCGCCCTAGGCGCTTATCTGGCCGATCCGCTGCGCCGGTATAGCCGCTGCAGCTCTTTAGTCTGGCCGTCTGCCCTGACGGTGATTTGCACTCGCAGTTGTGTATTGTTGATGAGTTGATAGCGCTCTAATACCCGCATGTCTTTGGTCGTAGACTGTATCAACAGGTCATTGCGCTCCCAGCCTGCATATACTCGCCACAACCCGCGTTCGCGCTGACCCCATGTAACATCGCGGTAGACGCCCGGCCAGTGCTGCACTCCCATGGAGTCGCTGCCTTGTTCAATCTTGAGGCGTTTCGCATTCAACACCTGAAAATCCTGAGCGATAAATACCAGACCAGATCCACGGCTAATACGCTGGATTTCATCGCGCACTGTTTCGTTGCGTTCTAGCCTTCGTGAGGGTCGGCCTTTTAGCCCGTCAGCGCTGTCTGAAGCCGCTGTATCCAACTGCCATGTTCCAGACAAATTGGTGGGCTGAGCCGGGTTCGGCTCGAGATTTAAACCACCACAACCACCCACAATGATGGTGCCAATCAGCATGGCTAGCCATGCGATCCAACGACGCTGGCGGGCAGGCTTTAGCACGTCAGTGCTCGATTTTTGGAGGGTCGGTAGCATGGTTTGTCTTTGTGTCTGGGCGATTTATTTGGGGCCTATGGCGCGTAAAAACTGCTGCTGGTGCTGTAATACGGAACTGGCT
The DNA here is from genome assembly GCA_002684495.1 of Gammaproteobacteria bacterium. Taxonomy (GTDB): domain Bacteria; phylum Pseudomonadota; class Gammaproteobacteria; order Pseudomonadales; family Azotimanducaceae; genus UBA4421. Next base: position 6,062 of record NYVG01000007.1, read on the forward strand.
TCACTGACCAGATTGTCCATAATCTGGGCAACCGGTTGCACCTCGTCGAAGTAAGCGATGCTCTGGCCTGCACCCGAGTGTATCAACGGTTCGATGTCGTGTTCTTCTATCGCGCCCAATAAGTCACCTACCAATACGTCTTGCATAGGCATTTTCAGCGGCTTCGGCGCGTCCTCGGCTTCCCAGGCCTGGCTCCACCCGGTGCGCACTTGCCTGAACGGTTTACCGCTTTCTGAACGGGTAATGACGGTATCTGCACTGCCCGCCTCTTTTAGTTTGGCAGTATTCACCGGATGCATGTGGCCCTGATGCTCGCTGGACAACAGCCACGCAGTGCCGAGCCATACACCCTGACCGCCCATGGCAAGTGCTGCAGCGATATGCCGCCCAGTGGCAACACCACCAGCCACCAATACGGGCACGTCTCCGGCTGCATCGACAATTTGCGGCACCAGGGAATAGGTACCGATAGGACCAGTGTGCGCACCGGCGTCGTAGCCCTGAGCGACGATGATCTCTACCCCTGCTTGCAACGCCCGGGGCACATGATGGGGGCTGCCAATTAGAGCTAGAGTGCTTTTACCCCGGTCTTTAGCTTCTTCCACCACGTCTCGCGGCGCGCCAATACCACAGGCCATCATGTCCACATCGGACTCCATAATCACACGGATCTGTTGCTGCTCTATTTCTGCGGAACGAATAAAACGCGTGCGCATACCCGGCTCGCTGGCTGCGGGCACTTCATATCGGTCGGTAAGCTGTTTAACAAAGTCTCTATGCTCTTGGGGAATCTCGGCTTCTATAGCGTCGCGGGAATTGTGGGTAGGCATGCCGGGTGGCAGCACTAGGTCCACCCCAAAGGGTTTGTCCCCCACTAGGGCGCGGATCTGCCTCAGCTCTTCTTTAATCTCATGGGGAAAGCGGCGGGTCGCGCCGTAGACACCATAGCCCCCTGCGTTAGTGATGGCGGCCACTACTTGCACATCATGGGCAAATCCGAATATCGGGACATCGATCCCCATGCTTGCGCACAATGGTGTCCAGACTCTACTCATACCGCCCCTCCATAGCCTATTAGGATTCACTATAGCGCCAAACAAGGGCGGTCGAAATGTTGTGCTGCCGTTAATTTTTCTCCGTGGAGCGGTGGGTTGCAGCTCGGCTGTTTGCGGCGGCTGGGCGCCCACTAGGGGCATAGGAAATTCGGGCTTTGTTGGCGGTTAATACATGGGGGCCAATGCCTTTAACCTGAGACAACTCGTCGTCATTGCGAAAGTCACCCACTCGCTCACGATAAGCGACAATGGCTTCAGCGCGGTGCTGCCCAACGCCTATGAGACGTTCCTTTAGTTCTTGGGCAGTGGCCGTATTCAGGTACACGATCTCTGGGTGCTCTGTGGTGGCGTTGCTTTGCACTTCGGCTGCCTGCAGGCTACAACTGAACTGCGCCAGCACTATGCACAAACCAGCCAACCAAAAATTCGCGAACTCAGTTTTAGGTGTTGGGTGACAAGGCTTGCTGTTGCGGATTGAACTAGGGATTAAGTCGACTACGAACATGAAACATCTCCTTTTCTCGATGTTTCATTAGCTTAGTGCTCGGGCACAGCAGACCTAGCGGCCCATTGCGCAGCGGGCAGTAGGCCCTTGGCTCGTTGGAGCTTAAGTGTTGTCTCTCGGCTGGTGTGCCAATTGCTGTTCGGCTTTAGCCAAAGCTTTACGCAGGCGTCGGTTGGCAAACCGATAACGAACATTCAGCCAACTGCCGTACAACACGCCAAGTAGAATGCCTATCACCAGAGCGCCCAGTAACCACCAAAAGATACTGAGGGTAAACGGGGTTTGCCATATGGCGAATGTAAGTGCGACTTGTTCTTGGTTGACCGCCAGCGCAGCAAACAGGAAGGCGGTGGCCATGGCCAGGAATAATGCGATGGATTTAAGTCCCTTCACTGTCTTCCTCGCGGCCTAATGGGGCGATTAGACGTTATCTTGGTTGGCGTCCGCTGACGAGGACGCTGAGCCTTGCTCGCTGCTGTCTGCGTGCAGGGAGGCGTTCACTCGATCCCGCAACTCTTTACCGGGCTTAAAGTGCGGAACGTGCTTGCCTGACAGCCCTACGGACTCGCCGGTCTTAGGGTTGCGCCCTATGCGCGGTGCCCGATAGTGCAGTGAAAAGCTGCCAAAACCGCGTATCTCTATACGATCTCCAGACGCTAAGGTCTGGGACATCTGTTCCAACATCGTCTTGACCGCAAACTCAACATCTTTGCTGTTAAGTTGCGCACTGGACGATCGTGCCTGTGCAGCAACGATGCGTTCAATCAATTCCGACTTGGTCATGCTGATGTCTGTCATCACCTAACCCTGCACTATGCTCCAGTTACAGCTTATTCGTCTTCGTTTTGGTTCATCTGAGCTTTGATCAGATCGCCAAGAGTTGCAGGTCCGGAACGGTCGCTCTCTTGTTTCTGATGATCGCGCACAGCCTGACGCTCTTCTTCCACATCCTTCGCCTTGATGGACAAGCCAATGGTGCGGTTCTTGCGGTCGACGTTGATGATCTTAACTTCTACTTCTTCGTCTACTGCGAGTACTGAACGTGCGTCTTCAACCCGATCCACACTGATCTCTGAAGCCTTCATAATGCCAGTTACATCTTCGGCCAGCTCGATAACCACTTCTTTAACGTCGGTTTCGATGACCTTTCCTTTCACGATGGTGCCGCGGTCATTTACCGCGGTGTAATCGCTGAACGGATCCTGATCTAACTGCTTAATACCCAGCGAGATACGCTCACGCTCTGGGTCCACAGACAAGATGATGGTTTCCACCTCTTCGCCCTTAGAGTAGCGACGAACAGCTGTTTCGCCCGGCTCATTCCAAGAGATATCCGACAAGTGCACCAATCCGTCGATACCACCGTCGAGACCGATAAAGATGCCGAAGTCGGTAATAGACTTGATGTTACCGATAATCTTTTCGTTCTTACCGTGGCTCACGCTGAACTCTTCCCATGGATTGGGTCGGCACTGTTTGATACCCAAGGAGATGCGACGACGATCTTCGTCGATGTCCAAAACCATCACCTCGGTTTCGTCGCCAACTGAAACCACCTTTGAGGGGTGAATATTCTTGTTGGTCCAATCCATTTCAGAAACGTGCACTAGACCCTCAACACCAGATTCGATTTCAGCAAAGCAGCCGTAGTCGGTGAGGTTGGTCACGGTAGCGGTTACCCGCGCACCCTCTGGGTAACGACGAATGATATCAACCCATGGATCTTCGCCCAGTTGCTTCATGCCTAGGCTGACGCGATTCTTTTCGCGGTCGAACTTAAGAACGCGCACGTCGACTTCGTCTCCCACATTAACCATTTCGCTTGGATGACGAATACGCTTCCATGCCATATCGGTAATGTGCAGTAAGCCGTCTACACCACCAAGATCAACGAATGCACCATAGTCAGTGAGGTTCTTAACAATACCTTTAACGTCCTGACCTTCTTGCATTGACGCCAGTAACGCATCGCGTTCGTGGCTGTTCTCTTCTTCAAGGACTGCGCGCCGTGAGACCACTACGTTATTACGCTTCTGGTCCAACTTAATCACTTTAAATTCTAGTGGCTTACCTTCTAGGTGAGCGGTTTCGCGCAATGGGCGAATGTCCACCAGTGAACCGGGCAAGAAGGCGCGGATGTCGTTAACGTCGACTGTGAAACCGCCTTTAACCTTACCGTTGATAATGCCAACAACTACTTCGCTCTTTTCGCTAGCTTCTTCAAGTAGCTGCCACGATTCAGCACGGCGAGCTTTTTCACGGGATAGTCGTGTTTCTCCGAAGCCATCGTCTACCACTTCCATAGCAACCTTCACTTGGTCGCCTATGCTTAGTGTGCATTCGCCTTCTTCGTTGAGAAATTGATTCTTTGGAATGACCCCTTCTGACTTGAGGCCTGCGTGAACGATGACCCAATCGTCATCTATATCTACCACCGTGCCGGTTACGATGGACCCAGGTGCCATCTCGATGGTTTGTAAACTTTCTTCAAATAGGTCGGCAAAAGATTCGCTCATAAGTGTGGTCGGCGTGGCAGCAAGGGCGTGTCAAAACGACAGTGTGCGCAGCCGTCTCTCCGTTGGTTAGTTAATGTTATGTGCACAGCGCTTAAGTAAGCGTTGATTGCTCCGCGTCATTCGGTGATTGGTCGCAAATGTTAAGCACTCGCGAGGTTCCTTACCCCAATTGCAGCAGCAGTAGACTTCCTTGTTATAAAAGTCGCTGCGTCGCTGCCTGCATAACCGTGGTACACACCTCTTCTATAGTCATCTGGGTGCTGTCGATTAGCAGCGCGTCACTCGCCGCTTTTAACGGCGCTGTTGCACGTTCTCTATCTCGCGCATCTCGCTCTTCGATCTGCTCAAGAAGGTCGCGCAAACTAACACTCAAACCTTTGTTTTTCAACTGGTTATAACGTCTTTCCGCACGCGCCTCGGCGCTCGCATCAAGGAAGATTTTGAGCCCCGCATGTGGGAAGACTACCGTACCCATATCACGCCCATCAGCCACCAAGCCGGGCGCTTGGGCAAAGTTGCGTTGCAGTTCTAAAATCGCCGCGCGCACTGCAGGCAGCGCCGCTACCCGAGACGCCATTACCCCTATATCTTCGGTACGAATTTCGTCAGTTAGGTCTAGATCATCGACCCGTACACGACCGTCTGGGAACGCGATATCCAGAGATTGAGCCAACTCGCACATCGTTTGCTCTTGCTCAACATCCAAGCCGCGCCGCACGGCCATTGCGGCAACAATACGGTACAGCGCACCGGAATCCAGCAAATGCCAGCCCAACTCGGCGGCAATCCGAGCGGCTAAGGTGCCCTTGCCCGAACCACTAGGGCCGTCAATGGCCAATACCGGTATGGATTTATTCATGGCCATTCTTCTTAGTTGAGGTTTTTTTCTCAGCAGCATTGCGCAACTGCGCGAGACCTACCGTGCTGTCGTTGTTTTCAATGGCGGCAATAAGCTGCTGCAGATCATCACCGAACTGACGCGCACTCTCGATCACCGAGTCTTTGTTTAAGCGCAAAATGCGCCACCACAATTCCGGGTCAGCACCGGCAATGCGGGTGAAATCGCGAAAACCACCACCAGTCAACCCAGTATGGGACGGGGTCACCCGCTGCATAAAGGCGAAGGCCAACAAATGGGGCAAATGGCTGGTTACAGCCAGAGCCCGATCATGCTCTGCGGGGGACATTACCTGCACCCGAGTACCTAGACGCTGCCAGAATTCCTCGGTTTGGGCTTGCCGCTGCCCATCACCCTGAGGCAACGGAGTGATCACTACCGCACAACCATCAAACAATTGAGCATCGGCCCCAGTGGGACCACTTTTTTCCGAACCGCTTATGGGATGACACGGAACAAAGTTAGTCACCGGCGATGCGGCTGTTTGCACCGCCTCAACGATGGGCGCTTTAACACTGCCAACGTCAATGACCGTGGCGGCATGATCTGCGAGCTTGAGCACCCATTCAGCAACTAAATCACTGGGCACGCACAAGGCGCACAGGTCAGTATCGTCAGGCACTTCAGCAACAATCTCATCCACTAACCCTTGTGCTAAAGCGTAATTCGCCGATTGTGGATTGGGTTCAATGCCAATAATGCGCTCGGCAAGACCTTTGGCCCGTGCGGCGGCGGCTAACGAACCACCAATTAATCCAACGCCAACAACCACGAGGTTGCGCACGGTCATATCAAGCTGACCCTAGTGCTGCGAGTGCGGCTAAAAATCGTTCGTTTTCTATCGGCAAGCCAATGCTCACGCGCACATGATTGGGCAATCCATATTCGGCGATCGGCCGTACGATAACGCCCTGCTGCAACAGTTCGCCGAATACGTCAGCACCTGCTCGACCGCTGTCGAAGGCAACGAAATTGCCCACGGACGGGATATATGAATACCCTTGGGCCGTGAGGCCTTCGGTGATCTGGCTCATGCCTTGCTGGTTTAGTGTACGACTGCGCTGCAAGTAAACCTCATCTGCTAATGCAGCTAGGCCAGCAGCCATGGCCAAACCATTAACATTGAAGGGCTGCCGAGCGCGGTTGAGTAAATCCGCGAATGCTGGACTGCTGACACTGTAGCCGAGACGCACCGCGGCCAAACCATAGATCTTGGAAAAGGTGCGGGTAACAATGAGGTTAGGATATTTATCGAGTAACGCTATACCATTGCCATAAGCTGCTTCATCCACATATTCAAAATACGCCTCGTCCAGAACCACCCATACGTCTGCGGGTAGTTGCTGCAAAAAATTCTCTATCGCTGCCTCTGTTACCCAGGTACCCGTTGGATTATTTGGGTTGGCAAGAAACACTACCCGGGTGCGTTCAGTCACTGCTGCAAGCATTGCATCCAGATCAGCGCCATAGTCTTTAGCAGGCACTGTCACCAGATCACCGCCGCAACACGTCACCGCAAGCCGATATACCACAAAGCTATGCTCAGCAATGATGGCCTCACTGCCGGGCTGCAGGGCAACTCGTGCAATCAGATCCAACACGTCGTTGGAACCATTGCCCAAGGTGATTTGCGTGGTATCCACCTGCAAACGTTCAGCAAGCGCCTGTTTAAGCTCATAACCACTGCCATCCGGATACCGCGGCAACTGCGTGCTTGCCGCAGCAATGGCGTCCGTGACCGCTTGCGAGGGACCTAACGGGTTTTCGTTACTCGCAAGCTTAACGATATGGTTAATGCCTAATTCTCGAGCCAATTCCTCAATGGGTTTGCCCGGCTTGTAGGGCTGTAAGGCGGCTATACGCTGGTTGACATTATCGATCATGCAGGTACCACAGTTTTTGGATAGGACCCCAAGCACCGAACTTCCAAAGCCACATCTCCGATCGCTTCGATCACACTGGTGGCATTGGGATCAGACTGGTGACCGTCAAAGTCGATGAAAAACACATAGGACCAGTCACCAGACCGCGCAGGCCGAGTTTCAATTCTCGAAAGGCTGATATCAAAGCGTTGGAAAGGCTCTAGTACACGTAACAATGCACCCGGCTCGTTGCGGACAGAAACTAATATCGACGTCTTATCACTACCGCTGGGTCCTACGTTCTGGTTGCCCAGCACTAAGAAACGCGTTTTGTTGTCCGGGTGATCCTCAATGCGCGTTGAAAGCATACGTAATTTATAGCGGTCTGCCGCCATTTCTCCCGCGATTGCGGCCACGCTCGGGTCGGCAGCCGCTTGGCGCGCCGCTTCTGCATTGCTTGCGACCACGACGCGGGGCACTCCCGGGTAGTGTTGGTCGAGCCAACCCCGACATTGGGCAAGACTTTGAGCATGGGAGCGAATTTCGCGAATCTCGCCCTCGGCAGACTCCAAACGCATAAGGGCATGGTGAATAGGCAGTTCTACCTCCGCGCAGATGCGCAACTGGCTGCTCAGAAAACAGTCCAGAGTATGGTTAACCATGCCCTCAGTGGAATTCTCCACTGGCACCACACCGTAGTGCACCGCCTGAGACTCCACTTCACGGAATACTTCGTCAATAGAGGCCATAGGCTGGGTGTTGGCGAAATGGCCAAATTGCTTTACCGCAGCTGCTTCCGTATAGGTGCCCGCCGGACCAAAGTAGGCCACTGTCAGCGGCTGCTCTAAATTCAAACAGCAGGAGATGACCTCGCGAAATAATCCGGCGACATCTTGATCAGACAGTGGCCCAACATTGTCACCCTGCAAACGACGCAGGATCTGCGCTTCGCGCTCGGGTCGATAAAATACTGGCGCTTGCTCAGTCGGCTGACCTTGCTTTATTACGCCCACCTCTAAGGCACACTGGGCACGCTCGTTGAACAGCTTTAATAGCTGCTGGTCAATGGCGTCTATTCGCTGCCGTAACGGCTGTAGCGCGTCGTCATCCGTGCTCATTTTCAAATTCGCTCATGAAACTCACTAACGATTCTACCGCTGCCATGGGTACTGCATTATAGATGCTTGCGCGCATACCACCCACACTACGGTGCCCCTTAAGATTAAATAATCCTCGTGCTTCGGCACCACTTAAAAATGCTTTATCTAGATCCGCATCGGCGAGAGTAAATGGTACGTTCATGGTTGAGCGCACCGCCTCATGGACCGGCGCGGTATAAAAGTTGCTGCCGTCTATGGCATCGTAAAGCAGCTTCGCCTTAGCCGCATTGTGCTCCGCAATGGCCTGCAGCCCACCTTGCGCTTTCGCCCAAGCAAATACCAAGCCCGCCAAATACCAACCGTATGTGGGGGGTGTATTTGACATGGAGTCGGCATCGGCTTGCACCGCGTAATCTAAAAACGTTGGCGTTTCGGTACGCGCTTTACCACACAGATCTTTGCGGACAATGATCACGGTGAGCCCAGCAGGGCCAATATTCTTTTGCGCACCGGCATAGATCAGACCGAATCGATTCACATCCACCGGGCGCGACAAAATATCCGAAGACATGTCTGCGACCAGGGTACTGGAACTCTCAGGAAACTGCTTAAACTGAACCCCACCAATGGTTTCGTTGGAACAGATGTGCAGTAACTTAGCATGAGCTGACAATTGCCAACTGGATGGATCGGGAATGTGATCGTAGTTGCTGTCGCTACTGCTCGCAGCGACGTTAACTTGGCAGTACTTGCCTGCCTCCTTAATGGCTTTTTTCGACCACGCGCCGGTGTCGATAAAGTCTACAGTATCGCCTGACGCGGTCAGGTTTAGTGGAATACCGGCAAACTGTCCGGTCGCACCGCCCTGTAAAAACAGTACATGGTAATCGTCAGATACACCCATTAACTCGCGTAAGTCGGCCTCGGCACGGGCGGCAATATCGACAAATATGGAGCTGCGATGGCTCATTTCCATCACCGACATACCGCTGCCTTGGTAGTCGAGCATTTCTTCTGCAGCCTGCTGCAAAACTTCGGTTGGCAAAGCTGCCGGTCCGGCAGAAAAGTTGTGAGTGCGATGCACTATTGTCTCCACGATTCTAGTTTTCAGTTGGGTAGTTCTCGCCCTTGCTGTCGGTAAGGCTAGTCGTCTGCATCCGCCGAGCCTTCGTCACCGGCCTGCTCGAGGGTTTGTTCAGCGATACGCTCAACACTATTGAGCACCTCATCTTCTTTAAGATTAATCAGACGCACACCTTGAGTATTGCGACCCACTACGGATACACCATCCGAATCTGTCCGGACTAATGTACCGGTATTCGAAATCAACATAAGTTCGTCGCCACTGAACACCTGCACGGCACTGACCAATTGCCCGTTACGCTCACTGGTTTGCATAGCTATTACGCCCTGCGCCCCGCGTCCACGCATTGGGAAATCTACCAACGGTGTGCGTTTACCAAAGCCGTTTTCGCTGGCGGTCAGCAAGTAACCCTCTGCCTCAGGAATGATCAGCGAGATCACCCGCTGCTGCGCAGCTAAACGTATACCCCGCACACCTTTGGCGGTGCGACCCATGGCTCGAACATCGGATTCCTTAAAGCGCGCAGCCTTGCCGGCACTTGAGCACAACATCACATCACTGCTGCCGTTGGTAATGGCCGCTCCGATGAGGGTATTGCCTTCTTCAAGATCTAACGCGATGAGGCCGCTTGGGCGCGGGCGCGAAAATTGTTCTAACGGTGTCTTTTTCACCGTGCCGTTCGCTGTCGCCATAAATACAAAGTGATCGCTGGTGTATTCGGCAATGGGTAAAACCGCGGTGATTCGCTCATCGCCGTCCAATGGCAACAAGTTGATCATAGGCCGTCCCTTGGCACCGCGACTACCCTGGGGGATTTGGAAAACCCGCAACCAGTAAACTTTACCTTGGTTGGAGAAACACAATAGCGAATTATGCGAATTGGTAATTACTAAGTGTTCAACAAAGTCCTCGTCTTTTACCGACGTTGCGGCCTTGCCGCGACCGCCGCGACGCTGGGCCTGATAGGTGTCCAACGGCTGAGTTTTGGCATAGCCTTGGTGGGAAATTGTAACCACCAATTCCTCTTCGGTAATAAGGTCTTCGTCAGAGAGATCTTGCTGACTGGCTATGATCTCGGTACGGCGCTCGTCGCCATAAGTGTCGCGAACGTCTATCAGTTCTTCTCGAATCACATTGATTAAACGGTCATAGGAACCAAGGATATCTAGCAGGTCGGCAATTTCATCAAGCACGCCCTGATAGTCCTCCATGAGCTTGCTTTGCTCCATGGCGGTTAGACGATGCAGACGAATTTCCAAAATAGCCTGGGCCTGCTCTTCAGTGAGACGGTACAGATCACCAGTAAAACCAAAGTCTTCACTCAAGGCTTCGGGCCTGCAGGCGTCACTACCAACACGTTCAAGTAAGTCAAACAGCGCAGGCGCATGCCAACGCCTCTCCATTAAGGCTTCGCGCGCATCCGCAGCCGAGGGCGAACTCTTAATCAATTCTATGACCGCGTCGATGTTCGCCAAGGCCACCGCCTGGCCTTCTAAGATATGGCCGCGCTGGCGCGCTCGGCGCAGCAAGTACAAGCTGCGACGCGTCACCACTTCTTTACGATGCTGCAGGAACGCCTCCAACATCTCCTTTAAGGTTAGAAGTTTGGGCTGGCCATCGACTAACGCCACGCAGTTGATGCCAAATACCGTTTGCAGCTGGGTTTGAGTGTAGAGGTTATTCAGCACCACTTCGCCGGATTCCCCGCGGCGCAACTCAATAACTACCCGCAGCCCGTCTTTATCCGACTCATCGCGCAATTCTGTAATACCTTCCACGCGCTTTTCTTTTACCAGCTCGGCGATCTTCTCTATTAGCCGGGCTTTGTTCAGCTGGTAAGGAATTTCTGTAATGACAATTCTGTCACGTCCAGATTTGTCACTCTCCACATCCGCCTTAGCGCGCACATAAATCTTGCCACGGCCGGTGCGGTAGGCCTGCACAATGCCTGCACGGCCATTAATCATGGCACCGGTGGGGAAATCTGGGCCTTGGATGTGCTCCATCAGCTCATCCACAGTAATTTCCGGTTGTTCCAGCATCTGCAGACAGGCGTTGGTTACTTCGGTGAGGTTGTGCGGCGGAATGTTTGTGGCCATACCAACGGCGATACCCGAGCTGCCGTTGACCAGCAGGTTGGGCACCCGGGTGGGCAACACTTCGGGCATGGTCAGGGTATCGTCATAATTATTGACGAAATCCACCGTATCTTTGTCTAGGTCAGCCAGCAGCTCAGTTGCCATTTTGGCCATGCGCACTTCGGTATAGCGCATTGCGGCCGGCGGGTCGGCATCAATGGAGCCAAAATTGCCCTGGCCGTCTACCAGCAGGTAGCGCATGGAGAAATCTTGCGCCATACGCACGACCGTTTCATAGACCGCACTGTCGCCATGGGGGTGATACTTACCAATGACGTCGCCAACCACACGAGCAGACTTTACGTAGGGGCGATTGTGGGTGTTATTCAACTCGTTCATGGCGAACAGAGCCCGTTTATGAACCGGCTTCAAGCCGTCACGCACATCCGGTAGCGCACGCCCGACAATCACGCTCATGGCGTAATCTAGGTAGGACTGCCGCAGTTCATCCTCGATATTTACCGGGGATATATCCCGACTATCGGGTGGCAAATCAGGGGGCAACGTATCAGACATAAATCTTGATCAACGAGGTTAAAATCAGCCGAATATGTTAACACAAGCGAGGTTATTTTTCGCTTAAGAATGACCGCCGCGCACCCACCGCGGCCGCTGCTAAAACACCCACTCTGGCCAAGACCACGCCGGCGCAGAACGCTATACTTGGCCCATGCACACCCCAGAATTTCTTCTCAGCGCGACATGGTTATTGCCCATCGCGCCGAACAATATTGCGCTTACCGACCATGGCGTTGCGGTACACGAAGGTCGCATTACTGCACTAGCGCCTATTAGTGATTTGCTGCAGCAATTTCCTGACAGCCCCCATACGCACCTGCAAAATCAAATTTTGTTGCCGGGGCTGGTCAATGCCCATGGTCACGCAGCAATGAGCTTGATGCGCGGCGTTGGCACTGGCCTGGCTCTACAAGAATGGCTGCAGGAGGCCATTTGGCCCTTTGAGGCAAAATACATGGACGCCCAAGCGGTGGCTCTGGGCACTGAACTGGCCCTTGCCGAGATGCTGTTGTCGGGCACTACCACCCTTGCTGACATGTATTTTTTTCCAGAAACCGTGGCGCGCGTTGCCCATCAAACCGGCATGCGCTGCCAAATTACCGCACCCATCATCAACTTTGCCACGTCATGGAGTCGCGACGCCGACGACGCACTGCACAAAACTATGGCGTTATACGACGAGTATCGACACCACCCACTGATCAGGGTCGCGTTCGGGCCGCATAGCGCTTATAGCCTCGAGCGCAAACATCTCAATCAGATTGCGATGTATGCAGACGAGCTCGAGGCGGCGGTGCAAATTCATCTGCACGAAACCCAGCGCGAGGTGGTCCAAGCCCACGAACAATTTGGGCACGGCCACATCGAGTTGTTGCGCGATACAGGACTCCTCGGGCCACGGCTGCAGACTGTGCACATGACGCAACTGACTGCAGCGGAAATCGACATGGTCGCTGCAGCCAAAACAAGTGTGGTGCACTGCCCGACCTCGAACATGCAGCTGGCTAGCGGCACCTGTCCGGTGGCCGAACTGCAGGCCCAAGAGGTTACCGTCGCCCTTGGCACCGACGGCGCCGCATCAAATAATACCCAGGATCTTTTCGCCGAAATGCGTCTGGCAGGTTTGCTGGCAAAACATACCAATGCCGACCCCACTCAGGGCCAAGCTAAGGATATGCTGAAAATGGCCACCTTAAATGGCGCTCGCGCCCTCGGCTTAGAGCAAGACATCGGCTCACTGGAAGTAGGTAAGAGCGCCGACTTAATTGCGATTAATACCCAACAAGCCAATATGGCCCCGATTCACGATCCTTTCGCAAGCCTTGTGCACAATAGTAGTGGCTCGGCGGTCACCACCGTCATGATTGCCGGCAATACATTGGTCAGTGACGGACAATTGCAAAAAATCAACATCGACGAGCTGTGTCGTAAGGCTCAGCGCTGGCAGCTGCAACTCAGCTAGCCTTTCCACACCCTCGCCAAGCACCGCAATTCAGGAACAAATATGCAACCCGAAGCCAACGTCGACGCACCCGAAATTGAAAAATTTGATGCATTGGCCCATCGCTGGTGGGACCCAAATGGCGACTTCAAACCGCTGCACGACATCAATCCCGCGCGGCTCGACTATATTCGCCAACGCACAGATCTAAGCGCCGGCCCAACGGTTGATATCGGCTGCGGCGGCGGCATTCTGAGCGAGTCAATGGCCAGTGCCGGCAGCGCAACTCTGGGCATCGACATGGCTGGTAAAGCCCTCGGAGTCGCCAAGCTACATGCTTTAGAGGCGAACGTTGACATTGAATACCTGGAAACCACGGCTGAGCAGCTGGCAGAAAACCGCGCCGGTGAATTCCGCACAGTGACCTGCATGGAGATGCTTGAGCATGTCACTGCTTACGCAGATACCGTTAAAGCCTGCGCAGAGCTTGCCCAACCCGGCGGCGATTTGTTCTTTTCCACCATCAATCGCAACCCAAAATCTTATGTCATGCTGATCCTCGGCGCAGAGTATGTTTTGAATATTTTGCCGCGCGGTACCCATGAGTACGGCAAATTCATTAAACCAAGCGAACTGGCACAAGCATTGCGCGACGCCGGTTTGGATGTGCTGGACATCAGTGGCCTGCACTACAATCCACTCACCCGCAGCTGCCGTTTAGATAACGACACCAGCACCAACTACATCGTGCACGCACGCAAGCCCGCTTAAGAACAGAAATTTTATGACCCATAACGCGATCGAAAACTACCCTGAGCTGCAGATTGAAATAGCAGAGTGGCCCTCGTTTCTTGACGAAGCGCTGGCTCCTACCACCCTAATCGGCAAGCGTATTGTGGTCACCGGCGCCGGCGACGGCATTGGTAAAGCACTGGCCAAGTCGTTAGCGTGCTTCGGTGCCGACGTCATATTATTGGGCCGCACCCGCACGAAATTAGAGGCGGTTTTCGATTGGATCAAACAAAATACGCCCACCGACCCCGTAATCGTGCCCTGCGATTTGGCGCAATTGGATACCGACACCGTAAGCGCATTGGCTGAATCAATCAGCAGCCACTACGGCCGTTTGCACGGCGTCGTGCATTGCGCGTCCATGCTTGGGCCCAAGATTCCATTAGTACATTACCCTGCCGACCAGTGGCAGACCGTGATGCAGACTAATGTGAATGCGGTGTTCATGTTGAATCAGGGGCTGTTCGATTTACTCGATCAGGGCGACCCCGGCTGTGTGATTCATGTTTCGTCCAGTGTCGGCAGCCAAGGCCGTGCCTATTGGGGCGCCTATTCAGCATCAAAATTTGCCTTGGAAGGCCTGAGCCAAATTCTTGCTGACGAAACCGAAACAGCTGGAAAAATACGCGTCTATAGTGTTAACCCGGGGGGCACCCGCACGGCCATGCGACGCGAGGCTTATCCGTTAGAGGATCCGCAAACCTTACCAATCCCGGAAAAGCACATGGGCTTGTTTTTATTTTTGCTGGTGGGCAGCTTGGTGCCGGACCTGATCAAGCGCCCTCTACCTGCTACCGGGGCACAAATAGACGCCCGCTCGTGGCTGACTTAATTAGTGTTCCGGCAAGTCTGGGTAAGGCACCAGGCAACTGGTTTTCGCTACTTTTGAGCGTTTAAGCCGCTGCGCGGCTTGAGAATCCGCACTCTTGGCCGTAGGCATCCGCAACAACTTATACAGGCGTCGTATATCGTCCAACTGCATTGACGCCCACTGCCCAACGGTTAGCCACGACGGCAAAATCACTGGTCCATAACGCACCCGCTTGAGCCTACTGACCGTGGCACCCACGGCATCAAATAACCGTCGGACCTCGCGGTTCTTACCTTCCATCAGCGCTACGTGGTACCAAAAATTATTTTCACTGCCGTTGTAATAACGGATATCAGAGAAGCGCATTTGTTCGCCTTCTACCACCACCCCACTGAGCAATTGCTGCAGTGCGTCATCATCAAGTTTGCGGTTAATCCGCACGGCATACTCCCGATCCATTCCCGTGGAGGGGTGCATTAATTTGTGCGCAAGTTCGCCATCGTTAGTGAGTAGTAGCAAACCTGTAGTCGCCATATCCAAGCGGCCCACAGTTATCCATCGCCCCTCTCGTAAACGCGGCAGCTGATCAAAAATAGTCGGCCGCTTCTCCGGATCACGGCGACTGCATACCGTGCCACCAGCCTTGTTCAGCAGCAAAATTTGCGGCGCATTGGCGCGTCGGTCACCAAGTCTTTGACCATCAACTTCAAGTTGATCAGCTGCCGAGACCCGCTGCCCTAGATGCGCGAGGGTACCGTTGACGCTGACACGACCTTCGGTGATCCAGTTTTCCATCTGGCGGCGTGATCCGAGCCCTTGCGCAGCTAATACCTTCTGCAGCTTTTCTCCGTCGCCTTGGTCTGCTTGCGATTGCTGGGGCGCCACGCTACACGTCCTGGGCAGGCGCGGCGGCCTGCTGTGCCGCACTGCCTTCAGTAACTTCAGAGTCTGGCGACTGTGCCAAGCTATTATCGTCTGCAGGTGCCGAATCTTCGTGGCTCGGTGCTGCCTCAGCCGTCCTGCCTGCCTCAGTGGCCGACGTTACCTCACTAATGGACATTTCCTTGGCTGCGGCCTCAGCGGCAGCTTTCTCAGCCTCGATGACTGGCTCAATCATTTCGCGTATTTCATCCAACGGCGGCAACTGATCCAAACTGCGCACTCCAAAATAATCTAAGAAAGCCTTGGTCGTACCATAGATCGCAGGGCGACCTGGCGCCTCACGTTGCCCAACAATTTTTATCCAATCGCGCTCTAACAACGTGCGCATAATATTCTGACTTACGCCGACGCCACGGATTTGCTCAATATCACCTCGAGTCACCGGCTGCTTGTAGGTAATGATCGCCAACGTTTCCAGCAATGCCCGGGTGTAGCGCGGTGGCTTTTCGTCCCATAGCCTACTGACCCAGGGGCTTAGATCTTGGCGCGCCTGAAATCGGTAACCCGACGCCACTTGCACCAGTTCAATACCTCTATCGCTATTATTTGCCTGCAGATCTTTGAGCACCTGGCGAACCTTTTTACGCCCCTCTTCTGCGCCCAGTTCGCCATCGCGAAACAGTTTGAACAGCCCGTCCACTGTCACCGGGCCCTCTGCCGCCAGTAACGCAGCTTCAATGATCTGCGCGACTTTTTCTGACGCTAATTCTTCAACTTCTGTGCTCACGAAATGTCCTCCTCCGCAGACGCATCTTGACCGGAGTATTGAGCGTCGATTGCCGCAAAGTCAGCCAAAGGCCCACCCTGTACAGCACCGGTACCTGCGCGCACATGGATTGGCGCAAACGCTTCGGCCTGCTGGAATTCCAGCAGTGATTCACGAACCAGCTCCATGATTGCCAAAAATGTGACCACGACACCAAGCCGTCCTTCTTCGACTGCAAACAATTCTTGAAACGGCACAAATTCACTGGTTTGTTTAACCCGATTGAGTATGTTGCCCATGCGCTCACGCACGGACAACGGCTCTAGCTGGATTTCATGCTCAGTAAACATTTCTGCACGGCGCAACACGTGGGCCATGGCCAGCAGCACTTCACGGAAATCCACATCAGGATCTGCATGCTGACGCACAAGTTCAGGTCTGTTCGCCCCCGCAACGAACAGTTCCCGTTCTACCCGGGGTACCTCGTCGAGGCGTTCAGCACCGGTCTTGATCTGTTCGTATTCCTGTAAGCGACGAATTAACTCGGCACGCGGATCGTCTTCTTCGTCATCTGCCTCTGGTCGTGGCAGCAGCATCCGTGACTTAATTTCTGCCAACATCGCAGCCATCAGCAGATACTCGCCGGCCAGTTCCAGCTCTAAGGCCTGCATCAATTCGATGTATTCGATGTACTGGGCAGTAATTACTGCCACTTTGACATCCAAGATGTTCAGGTTCTGACGGCGGATCAGGTACAAAAGCAGATCCAGCGGTCCCTCGAACGTATCTAAGAAAACCTCCAGCGCCTCTGGTGGAATATACAAATCGGTAGGTAACTGTTTGACCGACTCGCCAGCGACCCACGCAATGGTTTCTTGATCTTCTTGTCGGGCCTGGCTCAGATGGCTTGGGGTTGCCGCTACTGGGTGGGCTTCTGTTTCAATCTCTGCTTCCATGCTAGTGCTCCCGCGCTAGTGCTTTCGCATCGTGGGTAAAGACCCCACAGATTTAGCGATGACTGATGCCAATGGCCTCACGCACATCATCTAAAGTTTCCCGAGCAATACTGCGGGCCTTTTCTGAACCTTCCTGAATGATCGTATTGACCAAATCAGCGTCTTCATCAAACTGCTGTGCCCGCTGCCGAATAATCTCTTGCTCTGCATTCACACTGTCGATCAACGGGCCCTTACAATCTATGCACCCCATGGCGGCGCTACGACAGCCTTGTGCAGCCCATTCCAGCGTTGCTTTGTCTGAATACACCTGATGCAGCGCATACACCGGACACTGTTCAGGGTCACCCGGATCTGTTTTGCGCACCCGCGCAGGATCCGTTTGCATAGTGCGAATTTTCTGCTCAACAGAGTCTGGCGCTTCACGTAACGAGATGTAGTTATTATAGGATTTGGACATTTTTTCGCCGTCCAATCCGGGCATTTTCGGCTGCTCAGCAAGCAGCGATTGCGGCTCTGGCAGGATAATGCGGCCATTGCCTTCGAGGTATCCAAACAATCGCTCGGTATCTCCAATAGATAAGTTTTGTTGCTCTGCCAGCAGCGCGCGGGCACGCTCCAGCGCCTCGGCATCACCGCGCTCGACAAACTCGCGGCGTAAATTCACATACAGCCGCGCCGCCTTCTTGCCCATCTTCTTGATCGCTGCCTCAGCATGCTCTTCGAATCCGGGCTCGCGCCCGTATACATGATTGAAGCGCCGCGCCACCTCACGGGTCAGTTCAACGTGTGCAACCTGATCAGCACCAACAGGCACCCATCCCGCGCGGTAAATTAGAATGTCGGCCGCTTGCAGCAACGGATAGCCGAGGAAACCGTAGGTGGCCAAATCGCGATCCGACAATTTCTGTTGCTGATCTTTATACGATGGTACCCGTTCCAGCCACGACAGCGGTGTGATCATTGATAACAATAAATGCAGCTCCGCGTGTTCAGGCACGCGGCTTTGCACAAACACGGTAGCCGCACCCGGGTTTATCCCGGCGGCCAACCAATCCACCACCGTGTCGTAGGTAAACTGCTCAATACTCTCAGCATGTTCATAGTTAGTGGTCAGGGCGTGGTAGTCCGCCACAAAAAAGTAGCATTCGTACTCATGCTGCAGACGCACCCAATTATTTAATACGCCGTGGAGGTGGCCGAGATGCAAGCGGCCGGTCGGCCGCATTCCAGAAAGCACCCTTTGATTCGAATCGTTGCTGCTCAAGCGAGCGCCCTAAACAAAAATAACTCGCGCATTATAGGGGCAGCGGCCATTGGATGGCAGAATTTTCCACAATTGATGGCGCACAAATGCGGCTAAACCAATTCACCGACCCCTTGACGTATCACCGCTATCTCCCCTTGGGTCAGATCGACTACTGTGGAGGGCTCGATTCCACAAGATCCGCTGTCAAGCACCACCGCGATCTGGCTCTTTAACCGTGCGACGATCTCGTCGCCCTCTTGTAAACAAGCCTCATCGCCCGGTAATCGCAGGGTACTGGTCAACATTGGCTCCCCGAGCGCTTCCAATAGCCCCTGGGCAACCGGGTGCTCTGGAATGTGCAGACCGATCGTCCGCTTTTTCGGGTGCACTAAGCGTTTCGGCACTTCCTTACTGGCAGGCAATATGAATGTAAACGGTCCCGGGGTATTGCGTTTGAGCAGCCGATAATCCGCATTCTCCACTCGGGCATAAGTACTGAGTTCGCTGAGATCCCGGCAGGCCAAGGTAAACTGATGATTTTTTTCCAACTTTCGTAGCTGTATGAGTCTCTCCATCGCCGCCTTGTCGCCGACATGGCAGGCTAGCGCATAGGTCGTATCACTGGGATAGGCAACCAATTCGCCTTGATGCAACGCCTGGGCTGCAACTTTTAGCAAACGCGCCTGAGGGTGAGTGGGATGAACATCTAGTCGCTGAGTCATAGTCTCTCCGTGGCCGGATCTTGGATGATCGCTAGCGTAAATTCCTCTACCATGCGCTGTCACATTTGGATCAGCTTCATGCAACAACTTATCGACTACGCTGCGGTCTTAGCCTTCCTTATCGCATATTTTGTCAGCGGCGACATCTTTATCGCCACCGCGGTTTTAATGATCGGCGTCACACTGCAACTCTTGGCCTACAAACTTTTGCGCAAACCCATTGGTAACGAGCTAAAACTCACATTCTGGGTCAGCATGGTGCTTGGCGGATTAACTCTGATTGTGCGCGACGAGGCCTTTATCCAATGGAAGCCCACCATCATCTATAGTTTATTCGCCGCCGCTTTGTTGGGGTCGCTGTGGTTTAACAAAGTATTTTTGCTGCAAAAACTATTGGGCAAGGCAATGACACTGAGCGATGCTAATTGGACTCGCCTTACCTATGGCTGGTCCATTGCGTTCCTAAGCTGTGCCGGCTTGAATCTGTGGGTGGCAGAAAATTTCTCTATGGACGTCTGGGTAACATTCAAATTCGCCGGACTCATGGGCCTACAGCTGGTATTTATTGTGCTCACTGTTGGCTATCTAGTCGCCACCGGCGCATCGTCGGAATCGGCAATCGACAACCCAGAAGCTAAAGATTCTTAGAGTAGGCTGATGACTGCACTGAGCGTTAACCTGAATAAAATCGCGCTATTGCGCAACTCACGCGAAGGTCAGCGGCCCAGCGTAATCGAGTTTGCACAACTGGCCATCGCCGCAGGTGCTAAAGGCATTACTGTGCACCCGCGGCCGGACCAACGGCATATTCGGGCCACCGACGTACCTGAACTGGCTGCAATGTTGCGACGCAACCACCCTGACATCGAATTCAATATTGAAGGCAATCCCCAGGCCGCCGCGAACACCGACGGCTATCCCGGATTCATTGAGCTGGTCGCAGCTGCCAAACCGGCCCAGGCCACCTTAGTGCCTGATAGTGATGACCAGCTGACTTCGGATCACGGTTGGGATTTATCGGTAGCGCAACCCCAGTTAAGCGCAGATATTGTGCAGTGCAAAAAAGCCGGTGCACGGGTCAGCTTGTTTATGGATCCAGTGGTTGAGCTAATGGCTGCGGCTGCCGATTACGGCGCCGACCGCGTCGAGTTTTATACCGGCCCCTATGCCCAACTGTATTGGCAATACGGACCGGATGATCGGCGCACCCAGGCGAGTTACCGAGCATTTGCCGACGCGGCAGAGGCCGCACTTAAGGCCGGTTTGGGCATTAACGCTGGGCACGATCTGGACCAACAAAACCTTCCTCTGTTCGCCAACTTGCCCGGACTTGCCGAAGTTTCTATCGGCCATGCAATTATTTGCGAGGCACTGACCGACGGTTTCAGTAAAACCATCGCTGCCTACGTCAACATCCTTAACAACAACTAGAGGACCAACCGATGAGCCTACTGACGCTATTTAGAGCCGCCACTAGACCAACGATTTTGCTGGCGGGATTCCTCTGGGTCCTTCACGGTGTCGCCCATGCACAAGACAACCCCCGGGTTAGCTTGGTAACGAATAAGGGTGCTATTGAAATCGAGCTGTTGCCTAAGTTTGCACCGAAACATGTGGCCAATTTCTTATCATTAGTGGAAGAAGAGTTTTATGTGGGCTTAGTCTTCCATCGAGTGATTCCTAATTTCATGATTCAAGCCGGCGGCTATGACAGTGATCTGAACTACAAGGCCAGCGAGCGCCGCGTCGAAAATGAATCGTTTAACGGTTTGCAAAACAAACGTTTCACCCTTGCCATGGCTCGTCTGAGCGACCCAGATTCTGCAGATACTCAGTTCTTCATTAATGTACGGGACAATCCACACCTTGATGCCCAGTCAGGTCAACCCGGCTACACCGTATTCGGCAAAGTCGTTGACGGTCTCGACGTCATTGAAACGATTGAACTCACAAATACCCATCTGCGCATGGGCATGGTCGCGGTACCCGAAGAGACGATCATTATCGTCGCCACAAAATTGCTATAACTGCGATCAACGCAGCTGCACGAGCACCCATCTAATACTCGATTGAGTTACAATCGCGTTTTTACCAATTAGCTAATCTCTATGCGTACATTTCTTATCGCCTTGGCCAGCGCCCTCCTGCTCACCTATATTGTCGTGGAGGCCATGAGCAAGTTTTTCCCAAACCAAGACAATTATCTGGCCATGGCGGTGGCGGTGGCGGCCGCTCTGTTCATTAACGGCCTCTTTAACGCTCGGCTAGCGGCTTCCGATACAGGCCCCAAACGCCAGCGCAAAGCACCAAGAAACGACAATCAAAATTCACGCGGTAACCGTGCTAACAAAGGCCGACGCAATAACGATGAAAAACGCGGCCGTAGTCCGTCAAGCAACAAAGGCAAAAGTGATGCTAATGGTGCCGCCAAAGCAGACTCGGCCAGCATGGGCATAAGCCCGCAAGCCAGCGGACCAAGCGAAAACGGCACCGTCAAATGGTTTAACCGCACCAAGGGCTACGGTTTTATTGTGCGCGAATCTGGCGAGGAAATATTCGTCCACCAACGCTGTATTGTTGGCACCGGCGAAGGCCAACGCGCCAATCTCAGGGACGGTCAGGCTGTCTCCTTTGTTGTCGTTAATCACGACAAAGGCGTGCAAGCAGATCAGGTACGGACCCTCGACTAGTCCAAGCGGTATCTTATGCATATAAAAGCGCTGCTCACCCAGCAGATTGAAGCTGCCTTTGCAGAACTGGGGATGCAAGGCCCTGCCGTAATCCAAGCAGCCAGTCGAGCCGAATTTGGCGACTACCAGGCTAATGGCGTAATGGCTGCGGCCAAACGCGCAGGCCTAAACCCCCGCGACGTTGCCGCAGATGTTATCGCCAGATTAAACAGCGACGCGAATTTTTCCGCCATGGTCAGCGCCATGGAAGTGGCTGGCCCTGGGTTTATTAACATTACACTGGCGGCAAGCTTTGTTGCGCCCTCTTTAGCCACCACCATTGATGCTTGTTCGACCCCACAAACCGTGGTGGTTGATTATTCCGCGCCCAATCTGGCAAAAGAGATGCACGTCGGCCACCTGCGCACAACGATTATTGGTGACAGTGTTGTTCGGGTATTAGAAGCATTAGGCCACCACGTTATTCGCCAGAATCATGTTGGCGATTGGGGCACTCAGTTTGGCATGCTGCTGACCTATCTCGAAGACTCAGGCAATGCCTCTGATAAGCTAGCTGACTTAGAGAATTTCTACCGAGCCTCTAAACAGCGCTTTGACAAAGATGAGGACTTCCGCGAACGCAGCCGCCGCGCCGTCGTGGCTCTGCAGTCGGGTGATGCCGCCGCGCTGCAACAGTGGCAACGATTTATCGACATATCCATGTCGCATTGCCAGGACATATACGATCGGTTAGGCATTACCTTAAGCGCCGATAACATCATGGGTGAGAGCGCTTATAACGACGATCTCGCGGGTGTCATTGACGCACTGGATGGCGCCGGATTGCTGCAACAGTCAGAAGGTGCCGACTGCGTATTCTTAGATCAATTCAAGAACAAACAAGGCGACATACAGCCGGTGATCGTACGCAAATCTGATGGCGGTTATCTTTATGCCACCACCGACTTGGCGGCTATATCGCACCGTGCCAAGCGGTTACAGGCTGACCGCGTGCTGTATTTTGTTGACGCCCGTCAATCACTGCATTTTAAGCAAATCTTTGCCGTCGCTCGGGCCGCAGGTTTCGCGCCCGAAGCCTTACAACTGGAACATCTACCCTTTGGCACCATGCTGGGCCAAGACGGCAAACCCTTTAAGACGCGCCAAGGCGGCATTATTAAACTCGCTGATTTATTGGATGAGGCAGAACGCCGAGCAGCAGCGTTGGTCCGCGAAAAAAATCCTAACATTGAGCCCGAGCAGCTAGCACACTTGGCAAAGGTTATCGGACTCGGCGCCGTAAAATATTCCGACCTGTCGAAGAATCGGACCAGCGATTACGTATTTGATTGGGATCAAATGCTCAGTTTTGACGGCAATACCGCGCCCTATCTGCAGTACGCTTACAGTCGGATACAGAGCGTGTTGCGTAAAGCTGGGGTGGATCCCGCGCAATTACCCCGCGAGGCTATTGCTGAAGAAGAACCCGAACGACGTCTGGCGGTATATATCGCCGCTTTCAATGACGTGCTGCAACAGGTCGCTGATGAGGGCTATCCACACTATCTGTGCGCCTACCTCTACGAGCTGGCAACACGATTCACCACCTTCTACGAACAATGTCCAATCCTTAATAGTGACGACGCCCAGCGAACTCGGCGTCTCGTTCTTGCTAATAGTACGGGTATCGCCCTGCAGAAAGGCTTGGATCTTTTGGGCATCGACGTCGTCGATCAAATGTGAGCACTGGTGCAATGTTTCGATTGCTGATCTCTAGCGATGAACTGGCACAACACCTCGACACAGTGCAAATTTTGGACTGTCGAGCCAAACTAGGCGATCCCGCTTGGGGCGCAGACGCTTTTCTCCAGGGGCACATTCCCGGCGCACGCCATTTGGATCTAGACACCATGCTCTCGGTAGCGCCGAATGAACATGGCCGCCACCCGCTGCCAACCCGGCAACAGTGGCTTAATCAGGTGCGCGCCCTTGGCTTACGCAACGATGCGCAAATTGTGGTCTACGACGACGCTGGGGGTAGTTTTGCTGCCCGCGCGTGGTGGATGCTGCGTTGGTTGGGCCATGAGCATGTTGCTGTACTCGACGGCGGCCTCGGCCAATGGCCACATGCCTTGCAGACCGGCGCAGTAACGCCAGCTGAGATCAGCAACTTTACTAAGCAAGCGCCTTTAACCCGGCTATTCAGCAGCGACGAAGTGTTGAGCGCAATACAGCAACCGGTAAATATGCGACCGCAACTAGTGGACGCGCGCAGCCCAGAACGCTTCGCTGGTAAAGAAGAACCCATCGATCCAGTAGCAGGACATATTCCGGGGGCACTCTGTTTACCCTTTAGTGCCAACCTCAATGCCGACGGCACATTCAAAGCACCAGCAGCATTGGCGGCGCGTTTTTCGGTACTCGCTGACACCAACAATGTCGTGTGTTATTGCGGCTCTGGGGTTACCGCCACGCATAATATTCTTGCCGCGCGAATCGCAGGTCTGCCAGAACCCGCCCTCTACGCCGATTCTTGGAGCGGCTGGATCACCAACCCCACAAGACCTTATGCAACCCTCGAAGAGTCGTGAATCCTGAGGGTGTCGAACCGGCGTTCTTGAATTGGCGCGGCGACCAGCCCTTTGCGCCGCGCTACGACGATATTTATTACAGCGATGACGGCCTAGAAGAATTCCAGCGGGTATTTCTGCAACCCAGTGCCCTCTTAGAACGCGACGATTTGGGCGAATGCCTCCAAGTTGCCGAACTCGGTTTTGGTACCGGTTTAAATTTTGTGCTGTGTGCCCAGGCTCTGCTGGCGCAGCCGCATAAGCGCTTGCACTACATTGCCTTTGAAGCCCACCCGCTGACTGAGGCAGACTGGTTGAGGCTCAGCGCGCAACGACCGCAACCACTGTTCAAAGAACTGGCTATGGCGCCGCCGCCGCTGCTGACCGGCTGGCATAGACGCAGCTTTGCCAACGGCCGCGTGCATTTAAGCGTGTATCACGGCGATGTCTTAGCTGGCCTGCAAGACCTCAATGAGCGCCAGCAACAACCTATCGACGCCTGGTTTCTTGACGGCTTCGACCCGCGGAAAAACCCCGCCATGTGGCAACCCGAGGTGCTCGCAGCTATCGGCGCATCCTCGATTCGAGGAACTCGCGTGTGCACGTTCACGGCTTCTGGCCAGGTACGCCGGGGACTCAACGAAGTCGGCTTTACGATGCGCAGAGTGGATCAGCGACCACGCAAACGTGAAAGTTTGGCTGGCGTCTTCAATGTCACAAGCCAGCGTCAACGTTCAATACCACCTCAGCAGATACGCATCTTTGGGGCTGGAATCGCCGGCTGCTCAGTGGCTCGGGCGCTTGCTGATCAGGACATTGACGTGCAGTTATTCGATCCCGGTGGCGTCGCCGGTGGCGGCTCACGCATGCAGGCGAGCGCATTGCATTGCCGGCTGCTTGGCGACCTCAGCGCCACTGCTGAATTTCGTGCCCGGGCCTATCACCACGCACGACCGCTTTTGACTGCGCACGCGGCAAGCCAGCCCATCGGTGCGGTGCAGTTGGCAATCACGGCCAAAGAGGTCGACAAGCAGCGCCGCATTGCTGCGGTCTATGCAACAGCACAAAATGCTTGGCTGCGTTTTTTAGACGCCCAGAGCGTATTGGACGAACTCGGCCTAGAAGCGCGCTCTGCGCTGCTATTTAACGATTCGGCAATCATCAACTTACCGCGCTTATGCACCGCATTAGTCGATCACCCACGTATTCAGCTTGTGCAATCAACAGGCCAGGGCCAACCGGATGTCATCGCCTGCGCCAGCGACAGTCGCCACATGACCCCACACCTGCCCTTAGAGATCGGCGATGTATTCGGTCAGTTGGACTGGATCACGCCACCGGCTGCGGCGACGTCAGGGCCACTCAATGTCGCCATTGTGGGCAATGGCTATGTATTACCGAACACAGACCATTGGGCCATCGGCAGCACCTACGAGCAATCACCCTGGGAACCGGAAACGGCCAGCGCCCACAATATTGACAGCAACCGCGCGTTTCTCGGTGCAGGGCCCATCAAGCCCATTCGCCATCAACGCGCGGCACGCTGCGTTTCTAGCGACCGAGACCCGGTGATCGGCAAAGTCGACGAGCATGTTTGGATCACCACCGCCCACGGCTCTATGGGCAGCAGTAGTGCACCGTTCGCGGCGAGCATTATCGCCAGTGACATCCTAGGATGGATTGCCCCAGCATCACCGCGAGCACTCAAAAGCGTCGCGCCGGACAGGTTCATCGCCCGTCAAGCACGCCGCGGAGTAAAAAAAGTCGGCGCCTAGTTTTCAATCACGCGGACATTGATAACGCTTTCAATCTGAGCGATCGCGTCAATCAAACCCTGATCCGGTGCTTCGGACAAATCGATCAAGTTATAGGCAACGTCGTCACGACTCTTATTGATCAGATCAATGACATTAATATTGCGCTCGGCCAACACTGCAGTCATTTGCCCGAGCATGCCTGGAACATTCTCATTACTCACGGCCAAGCGAAATCCTTCATGGGCTTCGGACGCCACCGCTGGAAAGTTCACGGAATTAACGATGCTGCCAGTTTCAAGAAAACGCCGTAGTTGATCCGCAGCCATGACCGCGCAATTTTCTTCGGCCTCTTCGGTGCTCGCTCCTAAATGCGGTGTGAGCAAAACTTTATCGTGCTCCAATAATCCGGGCACCGGAAAATCGGCAACATAGCGAGCCACTTGGCCGTTCTCTAACGCTGCAGCCAAGGCCGTTGCATCGACAATGGGTTGCCTAGCGAAATTCAACAAGACGCTGCCTGGTTTGAATGCGCGCAAACTCTCTTCGTTAATCAAACCCTCAGTAGCCGGTAACAGTGGCACATGTAAGGTGACGTAATCAGCCTTGGCAAATAACGAAGGCAGATTCTGCATGCGCTCAACTTCCGCAGGAATACGCCATGCCGCATCCACGGACAGCGCCGGATCGTAGCCAACAACATTCATACCTAAATCTAAACCGGCTCTGGCGACCATTGAGCCGATCGCACCAAGACCCACCACGCCCAAAGTTTTGCCGACTAATTCACGACCTTTAAAGCGTTTCTTTTCCGCTTCTACTAACTTATTTAACTCACCATCGTCCTGTACGGCGGCCAGTGAACGCACGTAATTGATGCCGCCTAATACATCTCTGGAGGCAAGCAGTAGTCCTGTAAGGACTAATTCTTTGACTGAGTTAGCGTTGGCCCCAGGCGTATTAAAAACAACTATACCGCGCTTGCTGCATTCGGCGACCGGCACATTATTGGTGCCGGCTCCGGCGCGAGCGATGGCTTGCAGTCCAGACGACAGTTCGTCTACTCCCAACTTGTGACTGCGCAACAACACAGCATCTGCCGCATCGACATCAGTGCCGACGGCGTACTGGTCTGCAGAAAAGCGTTCCAAACCCACGGGAGCAATGGCGTTATATGTTTTGATTTTGTACATGAAAAAAGCCGGTGTTTAGCTGGGAGCGGCGACGTTAGGGTTCGGTCGCTTAGTTGTCAAGAACGCACGCTGCGGCATGCACAAAATTCAAGCCAGCGCTTCAATTTCATCAACTAGGAGGTCAATGGTTGGTAGGCGGTGAAATTCCGCTAATTGCGCCAAATGCTGTGCTTCGTTTGCTTGCAAGCTCTTTAGCGCGTCGCATAGGCTCTGGGCATTCAGCGCAGATTCCGACAAGACCTGACTGTAGCCTTGGGAGCGCGCATATTCAGCATTGGCAATTTGATCACCGCGCGAGGCCTTGGCTGACAACGGCACTAACAGGTTCAATTTCCTTAATGACAGAAGCTCGAATAAAGCATTGGCGCCAGCCCGAGAAATTACGCAATCAGCGGCACTGAGCAGATCGCCCCAACCCTGGGTAACATATTCAAACTCCAAATAACCGGTCTGCGTTACACCGCTGACTTTGCCCGGGCCACAAATATGAATCACCGTATAGTCGCGTAACAGCGCGGGTAAGGCTGCGCGCAGTACCTGATTGAGACGGTCCGCACCCAGACTGCCGCCTGTAACCAGCAGAATTTTTTTTTCGTCCAAGGCCAGCGCGAGGCGCCCCTTACGCCCATCTCCCGATAGCAACTCTGGTCGGATAGGAGTACCCGTGTGCACAATTCGGCCGTGAAATTTGGGCAACTCCGTCTCAGCAAAGCTAATGCAGAACGTGCGCACAAAGGACGACGCTAAGCGATTCGCCAGCCCCGGCGTTAGGTCTGATTCGTGGGCAACAACCGGCACCCTCAACAGCCACGCTGCGAATACAAGAGGTAGCGAAACAAAACCGCCTTTCGAGAAAACCACCCGGGGCTTGATTCGACCCAGCAATACTAACGACTCAATTACCGCCCAGGCGACGCGCCCCACGTCTGTAACGTTTTGCCAATCTAAATAGCGCCGCAACTTACCCGCCGCGATGCCGTGAAAAGTCACATCCCGGTCTTGCAGCAGCTTTTCTTCAAAGCCACTACGGGTACCAATAAAGTGCACTGACCACTGCCTGGCCAACAGTTGATCGATAACCGGTAATGCGGGCACCACGTGCCCGGCGCTACCGCCGCCCACCACGGCAATAATCCCAGAACTACTCTGCTGTTGTTGCCCTGCAGCAGCCATCTCAGTATCCCAACACTTGCTTGAGCAGAGGTACGGTAAGTAAACGTTGATGGGTCAGTGTGGCCTGATCCAACCGCTCTAGGTCACGGACTAAGGTGGATAAATCCCGCGGCCCCCGCCGCAACCAATACTCTAGCACCGCATCTGGCAAATCGTACCCTTTCGCCCGCGCGCGCTGGGTCAGAACTTCAGCCTTACCTTCATCGCGCAGCGGCACGAGCGCAAAGTGCGCGAATCCACGCATACGCGAGTTCAAGTCAGGCAGATCGAACTCTACTCCCCGAGCTGATTGTTCGTGACAGACCAAAATTTCTCCATCCACAGCGTAGAGACTTTGATAAATCAACATCAATGCCTCCTCTTGCTGCTGATCGCGCCGCAGCTGGCCTAAATTATCCAATACCACGAGCGCATCGCTAGCAGAGGCCACATTAATTGCCCGTTGAATCTGCGCGCTAGCGTCCAGTGCCAGCTGTGCACAGTCTAGGTAAATCGTCTGACGACCAGATTGCAGCGCACCACGGCAATGAGCTTGCAACAGATGGGAGCGGCCACTGGATCGCGGGCCACTGATCCAGATGCCTCGAAACCCAGCTTTTGGCGATCGCAAAAACGCGACCAATTCGAGGTTTTCGCCGACCACAAAATTGTCCATGGTTGGACAATAGGCATTGTCAATTGGCAACGTAAATTGCGTGCTCAAGAGCCGCTACTGCCTTCGCGAGCGGGCGCTGTAACTTGCTTACGCAAATTTAGTTGGTGCTGGATGCGCCCACTCCAGACCACTATGTAGTGAAGACCAGAGGCGCTGCCAAGGATGGCCAACAACCATAAACAATAGGGATCGACCCATTGCTCTGTGGTGCGCCCTAGGTAATCGCCCACTTGAGCCAGCAGTGGTAACTGCACCGACGCGCCAGGCAACAGATACAACATGATTAAGATCAAGGTGACCACCTGCATGGCGGTATTGGCTTTGCTGACTAAACTGGGTTTGATTTCAAACGGCCCAAAAGCGAGCCGATACAGAGAACCCCCAATGAGGATAATCAAATCACGGCCAATGGTAAGCACGGCAAGCCAAAACGGAATATAGCCTTGGAAAGCAAATACGATAAAAGTTGCCGCGACCAAAACTTTATCGGCCAAAGGATCCAGAATAGAACCCAAGTGCGATTGCCAATTGTAGTGCCGTGCTAACGCGCCATCGACGCCATCAGAAATTCCCGCAATCGCCATAAGAGCCAGCGCCAGCGCGATTTCGCCATGCCATAGAAACCAGGCGGTGGGCGCCACCAGCAGCATACGCAGAATCGATAGTACATTAGGCAGATAATGCATCAGTCACGCCACAACAAACTGGGCACTGCGGCATAGTCTTCAGTCGCCTGGATTGCTAATCGACCATCACGGGTCAACAACGATAACAGCAACTTCGCGCTTGCCGCAGTGCTGACATTCAAGGCCAGTTTACCATCTACGATAGATGCTACGGTGACCTCTTCAACAAACTCGAATTGACGAAAATAATTCATCATTCGGGCGTATTGCGCAATTTCAGTCACCTCATCCACGTACAATGTATGGTCAAACTGATCGCCGGAAAAGACCGTCATCGCCGGCGCGAAATAGCTGGTCGCCAACTCCGTGGCAACATTTGCCGCCTGCTCGGCACTCAACCCTGAGAAATTAATGGTTACCGGCACTAGATCTTCCGCAAAAGCGACCTGCCAGTCGCCACTGTACAGTGTCTGGTCACCCACACGCTGTGCACGCATTCGACCCACGATGAGTTGATTTATGCCATAGCGATCAGTTGCGCGGATAAGCGTTGGTAAAAAGTTGCCCCACACAATCCCTGGCGACACATGCAGATTGTCTTGTAAGTCGAGCAACGGTAACGCCACCGGCAAGCCACGCTTACGCGCTTGACGCTGCAGAGCTTGCCCAAGTTCCAGCTGGGCGCCATCGCGCAGCAATGACCGCTGCCCCTCTTGCTCGACCACCATCCAAGCCATGCTCAGAGGCCGGCCGGACCACCAGATCGGCAATCGCGCTTCTCGCACCAACTCCAATATCGCTTGCTCCTGAAATCTGACTTCCAGCGCCAGCGCCGCAGCGCCGTCTTGAGAAACCGTGTCATCAGAGCGGACGAATACGTATTCGCTATAAAATCGGTCAGGCTGGGCTAGTGCATTGCTGATCGGTTGATTGCGCGGAATCGTACCTAGACCCGAAACCCGCGACAGAACCTCAAGCAACGCCTGTCGCGCCGCTTGCTGACGATTACTTTCACTTTGATCTTCTACTGGCTGTTCTGCGGTATAGAGTTGTTCATCGCTTATCCCCGCGATAACAGGTAGCGGCACAGTCAGCAGCACGAGCAGAAGCGCACAGAATCTGTGCTTTGCAACAACACTGCTGACGAGATGATTCATACACTCCACGAACTTTGACTAGATATCGCGCAGTGTAGCTAATTACGGCAGATATTGAGAACACCATCTGACATTCAGATAAAGTGGCTTGTATTCACGCACCGGCCTCGCCCCTGTACACTGCGCAGCAAAATTATCGAGATCAGAGAGTGTCTGCATCCAAATCACCTGGAGACGAACCAGGATTGACCTACAAGCAAGCCGGCGTCGATATCGAGGCCGGTGCAGATTTGATTCGACGCATCGCGCCGGCCGCCAGAGCCACCAGACGCCCGGAACTGCTCGGCGGGCTGGGCGGATTCGCTGCCATGGCCGAATTACCTAGCGGCTATGAGCAACCGATACTGGTAACGGGCACAGATGGTGTGGGCACCAAACTGAAGCTCGCCATTGACTATGCGCGTCATGACGGGGTCGGCCAAGACCTTGTCGCGATGTGTGCCAACGATGTCTTGGTCACCGGCGCTGAAGCCTTTCTGTTTCTGGACTACTACGCCACTGGCAAGCTGGACGTTGATGTTGCAGAACGGGTCATTAAAGGCATCGCTAAAGGCTGCGATCTGGCAGGCTGCGCGTTGGCCGGTGGCGAGACTGCTGAGATGCCCGGCTTTTACAGCGACGGCGAATACGACCTAGCCGGCTTCTGCATCGGCGTTGTTGAAAAACGCAAAATCATCGACGGCAGCCAGATTCAAGCCGGCAATAAGATCATAGGCTTGCCAAGCAGTGGACCGCACAGCAACGGTTATTCCTTGGTGCGCAAAGTTATAGAACATCAAGGCGTTGTGCCGAATGAAGATCTGCTCGACGACTTGCTGGCACCGACCCGCATTTATGTAAAACCCGTGCGCGCATTGCTTAGCCAAATCAACGTAAATGGCATGGTGCATATAACCGGCGGCGGTTTTTACGAGAATATTCCCCGAGTGTTTACGACATCCGATCATGCCGCATGTATTGACCTCGACAGCTGGCAACGACCAGAGGTATTTGCGTGGTTGCAACAGGCCGGCAATATCAGTGAGGCGGAAATGCTTAGTACTTTCAACTGTGGTTTGGGTCTATTGTTAATCGTCAATGAACAAGACAGCGCAGCCGCAGTGGATCTTTTGCGTGCCCAAGGAGAACAACCCGTGGTCGTCGGCGACATCGTCCCCGCAGGCACGCCTGCGCAACCCGGCCAGCTTGTGATCGCCTAGTCTAGGGGGCTGTAAACAAACAAAAGGGGTTACCAAGGCCGAGACTTTAAGTCTTCGGCAGCGTCACCCCTGTTTGGCCTTGATATTTGCCGCCGCGGTCTTTGTAACTGACTTGGCAGCGCTCATCCGATTGAAAAAATAACATCTGCGCCACACCCTCGTTGGCGTAAATCTTTGCCGGCAACGTCGTTGTATTGGAAAACTCTAGAGTGACGTGCCCCTCCCACTCGGGCTCGAGCGGCGTGACATTGACAATGATACCGCAGCGCGCGTAGGTGGATTTACCCAGACAAATAGTCAACACATCCTCTGGTATACGGAAATACTCAACCGTACTCGCCAACGCAAAAGAGTTGGGCGGAATAATGCACACATCATCTTCGATATCGACAAAGCTTTTGGCGTCAAAGGCCTTGGGATCAACCGTCGCCGAGTGAATATTCGTGAACACTTTAAACTGTGGCCCACAGCGAACGTCATAACCATAACTGGACGTGCCGTAGGAAATTACTTTGTTGCCATCCTGGTGACGTACCTGTCCAGGTTCAAACGGGGCGATCATCCCGGCTTCAGCTTGTTCAATGATCCAGCGATCCGACTTAATGGTCATAGTTTGTTCTCTAGTGAATTCAGTATTTCTGCAGCGGCAATTTGCGCCTATTAATCATCAACCATGCGAATCGTTGGCGCTGCTTGTTCCCGCGTCCATAAACGCGCTGCCAAATGCCTTGCCGCGTCGCGATATAACTCGCTGGCAGCTGATTCTGGCGCCGCACGAACAGTTGGGGTACCACCATCCGCTTGCTGACGGATATCCATCGACAAAGGCAACTGTCCCAGTAATGGCACACCAAGCTCGCCAGAAATCTTGCTGCCGCCACCAGAGCCAAAGGGGTGACTGATGTGGCCACAACTTTCACAGCAATGCACGCTCATGTTTTCCAGAATGCCCAACACAGGAATATCCACCTTGCCGAACATCTCCACCCCTTTCATTGCGTCGAGCAAGGCAATATCTTGCGGGGTCGTAACAATCACCGCGCCAGCCACCGGAGCCTTTTGCGACAGCGTCAGCTGAATATCACCGGTGCCCGGGGGCATGTCGACGATAAGGTAATCCAGATCACCCCATTGAGTCTGACCGAGGATCTGTTGCAACGCACCACTGGCCATAGGTCCACGCCAGACCATGGGCGTTTTATCGGTGATCATAAAACTCATGGACATGGCTTTCAGACCGTGGGCGCGGATCGGTTCAAAAAATTTGCCGTCCTTAATGTCGGGGCGCCGGCCTTCCTCAACACCGAGCATCATGCCTTGGCTTGGACCATAGATATCGGCATCCAGCAGACCGACCTTTGCGCCTTCGGCATCTAATGCTAATGCCAGATTTACCGCTGTGGTGGATTTGCCAACACCGCCCTTGCCACTGGCTACCAGCACAATATTTTTAACCTGATTAAAGGCGCGTCCATGGTCTGCAGCAAAGCGCAGTTCTAAGTCGACATCAGCACCGCCCAGAAACTCGGCGAGTTGCTGTTGTAATTGAGCCTGCAGACCATGCGCCGGATATCCCAGCGTTACCGAAATCCGATTCCCCGACGCCAAAATTCGTGCGCCCAGTTCTTGCCAGGTTTTGCCTAAGTAGGGATCTGTAAACTCTTCGACCTTCATTTATCTGCGGTGCCCTTAATCGTCAGCNCGCTAGTGTAGTGCCCTTCGCGGGGCGGGTATAGAACGGACTGCCTGCTGACAACACCGGATTGGCCTGATGCCGGGTCCTCAGCAGACCAGTCCAACTTTGTTAGCATTATCTATGACAACCGCATACGACCATCACACTTTTGCCACCACTCTTGCAACAATCCACCTTATAATCTGTCCGCCCCTTGAGTCGTTCGATCAGCTAGGACCTTCATGCAACGCCAAATTTTTGTCACCAGCGCCCTGCCAAACGCCAATGGCCCAATTCATCTCGGTCATATGCTCGAGCATATCCAGACCGATATTTGGGTACGGTTTCTGCGCATGCAGGGCCATAAGGTCGTTTATGTCTGTGCTGATGACACCCATGGCACCGCGACGATGATCAAGGCCGAGCAAGAGGGCATCACCCCTACCGAACTCGTGGATGCGGTGCGCCAGGAGCACCTAGCGGACTTTAATGGCTTTTTGGTCGAGTACGACAACTATTACACNACCCACTCAGAGGAAAACCGCCATTATTCCGAGCTTATTTTTTCGCGGCTGCAAGAACAGGGGCTGATTTATACCGAGAACGTTGAGCAGTTGTACGACGCAGAAAAAGGTCTATTCCTTGCTGATCGTTTCGTCATCGGCAACTGCCCCAAATGCAACGCCGAAGGTCAGTACGGTGACAACTGCGAGAGCTGCGGCGCGACTTACAACGCCACCGAACTCGGCAGCCCGAAATCAATCTACTCCGGCACCGCCCCAGAACTGCGCGAGTCAGAGCACTACTTCTTTGACCTTGGCAAATACACAGATTTTCTACGCGAGTGGACCCGATCTGGCAGCGTGCAGCCAGAAATCGCCAACAAACTCAGTGAATGGCTTGACGATGAACTAAGGCCCTGGGATATCTCCCGCGACGCACCTTACTTCGGCTTTACCATCCCCGGCACCGAGGATAAGTATTTTTATGTGTGGATGGACGCGCCTATCGGTTATATGGCGAGTCTGCAAAATCTCTGCGACCAGCGCGAAGACCTGAGCTTCGACAGTTTCTGGGGGCAAGACAGCAGCGCCGAAGTGCACCACTTCATCGGCAAGGACATCGTGAATTTTCATGCCTTATTTTGGCCTGCAGTACTGAACGGTGCCGGGTTTCGCCCCCCCAGCCGCATTCATGCCCACGGTTTCGTAACCGTTAATGGTACGAAGATGTCTAAATCACGCGGCACTTTCATTCTGGCCCAGCGCTATCTAGAACATCTGAACCCTGAATATCTGCGTTACTACTACGCCACCAAACTCAGTGATTCAGCAGACGATCTGGACATTAACTTAGACGACTTCGTCCAGCGCGTTAATGCCGATCTGGTGGGCAAGGTCATCAACATTGCTAGCCGCACCGCGGGCTTCTTAGTGAAACATTTTGACGGCGAACTCAGCCCTGAACTCCATGATCCGTCGCTGATGCAACAGTTTACTAATGCAGCAGACAGCATTGCGGAGCATTTTGAGCGGGGCAATTTCGGCAAGGCTATGCGAGAAATTACCGCGCTGGCTGATCTGGCGAATCAGTATATTGCTGCTCACGAACCCTGGAATATGATCAAAGATCCTGAGCGTAAGGCAGATGTGCAGCCGGTATGCAGTCAAGCGTTGGAAATGTTTCGGGCACTGATGATTTTTCTCAAACCGATACTGCCCGAGACAGCACGCCGCGCAGAAGAATTTCTTGCTGTGGCGCCCTTACAGTGGGCAGACCTAACTACGCATTTAGGCAGCCACCNGATTAACCCATTTAAAGCCATGTTGCAGCGGATGGACGTCAAACAAGTCGAAAAGTTGGTCGATGCTCCGGGGCCGCAAGCGCCAGAACAAGCTCCAGCGGCAGAAAGCAAAACCGACGCCAGCATCAGTATCGAAGATTTCAATAAGATTGAATTACGTGTGGCCAGAATTGTTAGCGCCGAACCCGTAGACGGTGCCGACAAACTATTGCGTCTGGTTCTCGACGTCGGCGACCATCAGCGCCAGGTCTTTTCGGGCATCAAGGCCGCCTACGCCCCAGACGATCTGGTTGACCGCTTGACCGTAGTGGTCGCCAATCTAGCGCCGCGCAAAATGCGTTTTGGAGTCTCCGAAGGCATGGTGCTGGCCGCTGGGCCGGGCGGCGCTGATATTTTCCTATTATCACCGGACAGCGGGGCAACCCCTGGCATGGTGGTGAAGTAAATCGCCGCCGTGACATAGGTCCATAGCTGGCATGACAGATTTAAGTCTGATATTGCTCGGNGCCCTATTNGTCAACAACTTCGTGCTCGCGCAGTTTCTTGGGCTATGCCCCTTNATGGGCATTACTAAAAGCTATGACACCGCCTTTGCCACAGGNCTNGCCACAACATTCGTATTGAGTCTGGCCGCCGTCAGCACCCACATTTTGTATAACGGCATATTGCTACCCCTCGGTCTGGAATACCTGCGGATTATCTTATTTATCGTGGTCATCGCAGGACTCGTACAGCTGGTGCAAGTGTACTTGCGCGCATCATCGCCAGTACTACAGCAACTGCTCGGAGTGTATCTGCCCCTAATAACCAGTAATTGTGCGGTGCTGGGGGTCAGTTTATTAGCGATCGGCCAAGACTTGTCAATCCTGCAAACGTTGTTTTACGCCATCGGAGCCGCCGCCGGCTTTACCCTGGTCATGGTGTTATTCGGCGCCATGCGCGAACAACTGCAACAAGCAAATTTGCCAGAAGCCTTCAAAGGCACCCCAATCGCGTTAATTAGCGCAGGTCTAATGAGTCTCGCCTTCATGGGATTTCAGGGCCTGATCGTATGATGGTTGCTGGCGCGCTAACCCCAACACTATTGGTTATCACCTTATTGACCCTGGCCCTAGCCGTCGCCCTTTTGCGCCGGCGACTACCCCATGATGAACACAGCTTGCCCAACGAAATCGATGCACTGCTGCCGCAAACCCAATGTGCGCAGTGTGGTTATCCTGGCTGCATGCCCTATGCCGAGGCTGTAGCCAGCGGTGCGGCCATCAACCTGTGCCCTCCGGGCGGGCCAGAACTGGTCACCCAACTACGCGATCTTATGGGCCAAGACGCGCCACTTGAGCAGCTCACCACCGCGCAGCCAGAGACAGCGGTTGCAGTGATCGACGAGACTAAATGCATTGGCTGCGCGCTGTGTTTGCCACCCTGCCCGGTGGATGCAATCGTCGGCGCTAACGGTTTCATGCACACGATCATTACTCAGGATTGCACCGGCTGCGAGCTGTGTATTCCTGCATGCCCCGTGGATTGCATCAGTCTGGTGAATCTACCCTCAGCAGCCGCGCCGCAACCGGCAGAACTCGCAGCTAGCAGCCGCGGCTGCATCAATTGCGCCCAGTGCATAGACGTTTGTCCGCGCGGCTTAGTGCCTGACCAGTTATTTA
Organism: Gammaproteobacteria bacterium; assembly: GCA_002684495.1. Classification (GTDB taxonomy): domain Bacteria; phylum Pseudomonadota; class Gammaproteobacteria; order Pseudomonadales; family Azotimanducaceae; genus UBA4421. Next base: position 43,494 of record NYVG01000007.1, read on the forward strand.
AGCTCGCCCAAGGCGCAGCATGGTCGGCAGCAGCCGAACTTGGGCTGCAGACCTGTATCGAATGCGGACTTTGTGACCGTGTATGCCCAAGTAATATCAATTTGGCTGAGATATTTACTCAGGCGAAACGCATCGAGGCTCACCAGCGTCAGGATCGCGATCACAAAGTCGCCATCAAACAACGCTATGTCGATCACCAGGAGCGAAGTTTGCAGCGCAGTCAGTCCGCCCAACAGCGTCGCGCTGAGCGACTGCAACGACGTCGAAGGAGCCCGGCTCAAATCGATGAAGAGCAAAATCAGCAGGGGCAGCGCGGGTGAAGAGGATGACGCGCAACCGCACATCGACGATCATGTATACCGTTCTAGCGGCACTGGCTCCGGGCCTGATCGCGCAAGCCTACTTTTTGGGTCCTGGCGTGCTGCTTAATGGAATGGTTTTGAGCATTTTCTGTGTGCTGATCGAAGTCGGCATAGTGCTGCTGCAACGACCCATTCATTTGCGCACAGAACTGACTCGCCATCTAGGCGACGGCAGCACACTGTTGACAGCCTGGTTGATCGCAGTTTGTTTGCCACCCAACTTACCCATCAGCGTGTTAGCCGTGGCCGCCCTGGCGGCCATTGGNCTCGCAAAGCATGCCTACGGGGGCTTGGGNCANAACGTATTCAATCCCGCAATGGTCGGCTATGCAGTGATTTTGTTGTCGTTTCCGGCACTGCTGGCAAGTTATCCTAACATCGGCGTCGACGGCCTCAGCGGAGCTACTCTGCTGAGCGATTTTCGTTATCGCGGTGGCACCACCGTAGCTGAATTTATGCCAAGCGTTGCCATTTCCCAGCACCAAGCCACTGTTACAGCAGGCTTGTTTTTTTGTGGTGGTCTATGGCTGCTATTCCGGCGCATCATTAGCTGGCGCATTCCTACTGCGGTGTTGTTGACTGTTGGTGTGCTCGCCGCGGCGACCTACGATCAGGGATCATCCCAAAGTCTCGGGTCTCCATGGTTCCACTGGACCGCTGGCGGCACCGTCGCTGCCGCTTTTTTCTTCGCTACTGACCCGGTCACACACCCCGCGAACCCTCCACATCAAATTTTATTTGGCTGTTTGATTGGTATTATTTTGTTCGTTATCCGCACCGGTGCCAGCCTCCCCGACGGCATTGCCTTTGCAATTTTATTGGCCAATTGCACTACTCCACTGCTGAANCGAATACACCAGCAGCCGCCANGGAGTGCCCATGACTANCGGTGCGCTGAACTGGCGCAGCCTAATTAGCCTAGTGCTCATCGCAGGTTTTTGCGGCACAGNTCTGGTGTGGGTTAATGGAATCACCGCGCCACGCATAGAAACTCAACGTCAGGAGCAAGCGCGGGCGTTGATGAACAGTTTACTGCAGCCCGAACAACGCATTGAACTTAAAGCACTCGACGGCTGGCGCGGAGACACGCTCAGCGCCTGCACCGATTGGTCGCTGCTTCGACTTAGCGAGAACGGTTATGCAGGCCCCATCGAATTCTTGGCCTACTGGCAAACCTTCGAAGGCAATCTACCAAGCGTGATTAAACTCCGGGTTCTAAAACATCTCGAGACTCCAGGTATCGGTGACTTTATCGACCATGAACGCAGCGACTACTTACCGGACCGAGACAACTGGACCCTTACAGAGTGGCAGACGGCAGACACACTGAGTGGCGCAACGATCACCCACAATGCTTTAAAGCGTGCCGCCGAGTCCGCTGCGCAATATATGGATAGCGACGCGCGGATTCGGTTTTGTAGTGATCAGTTGTCGCACACCAAGGACCATGGGCAATGAATACGTTCAATCGCGGCGTGCTGCAAAATAATCCCGCTTGGGCACAATTGCTGGGCCTATGCCCACTGTTGGCCGTGAGCAATAGCGTGGTCAACGCCCTCGGCTTAGCGTTGGCCAGCGGCTTTGTCTTACTGGGATCAAATATAACCATCTCACTGCTGCGTCACCGTATACCTGACGTAGCAAGATTGCCTTGTTTTGTGCTGATCATTGCCACCTTTACGACTATCACGGTGATGGTTTTGGAAGCCTTTGCGTTTACCCTATATCTGCGNATCGCCTTGTTTGTACAAATCATCGTTACTAATTGCATGATCTTGGGTCGGGCCGAAGCCTTTGCCAGTCGCCAACCCGTCGGCGCTGCAGTGCTCGACGCTATGGGCACCGCGTTGGGTTTTGCTATCGCTTTGCTGATATTGGGCGGCGTGCGCGAAATTTTGGGCTATGGCACGTTACTGCGCGAAATGGACTTACTGTTCGGCCCCGCGGCAAGCAGCTGGGTCATCGACTTAACAAGTACCGCGCTACTGCCGTTGGCTCTGTTCCCGCCCGGCGCTTTCTTGCTCGCAGGCCTACTCTTTGCTCTGGTGCAGGGCCTGGCTAAATCCCTTACACCCCCGGCCCGTGATCCCAGCCCTGTTGCTGCAAAGACCATTGATTACGAAAAATGATCCGGGCCCAGCAGGTTCTCACGTTCTGGTTTGAAGAAATTTCCCCAGCCCAATGGTGGCGCAAAAATTCNGCCTTCGACACAGCGCTACGCGAGCGCTTCGGCGCCATACACCGTACTGCCACCGACGACGGTTTAGCCCATTGGCGTGGCAATGTATACGGTCGGCTGGCGGAGATTATTGTGCTCGATCAATTTTCGCGGAATTTATTCCGCAATCAGGCCGATGCCTACGCATCAGACGACATTGCCCTACCACTGGCGGAGAACACTATTAAACTGGGGCTGGACCAAGCGTTAGCGCCGGCCAAACGGGCATTCTTATACATGCCGTTTATGCATGCGGAGTCATTAGAACAGCAACGCAACAGTGTTAAATTGTTTGCAACCATAGCAGAAACCGGCAATCTACGATTTGCGCACCAACACTTCGATGTAATTAATAAGTTTGGCCGATTTCCCCACCGCAATGCAGCTCTAGGGCGGCCTTCAACGCCAGCAGAAGAGATATTTTTACGCCAGCCCGGGGCAAGCTTTTAACCTTCGGCCATTGCAGAGTCATAGGACTAACGGATGAATAAAGAAAAACGCCACACCATGCTGAGCCGGCTGCAAGCCGAGAATCCGCAACCCACTACAGAGTTGCAATACAACTCCGAATTCGAATTGTTGATCGCCGTCATGCTCTCTGCCCAGGCCACCGACGTCAGCGTGAATAAGGCCACCGGCCCTCTATTTACCAAAGCCAATACGCCAGCAGCCATCTACGCGCTGGGATTACCCCGCGTAAAAGAGCACATTAAAACCATCGGGCTGTTTAATACCAAGGCCGCAAATGTCATCAAGACCTGCCGCATATTAATCGACGAACACGACAGTAAGGTCCCCGAAGATAGAGCCTTGTTGGAAGCGCTGCCCGGAGTTGGCCGCAAGACCGCGAACGTTGTGCTTAATACCGCTTTCGGCCATCCGACGATTGCCGTGGACACCCATATCTTTCGCGTCTCTAACCGCACTAAGTTAGCGCCCGGCAAAAATGTGCGCCAGGTTGAAGAAAAACTGCTGAAGGTTGTGCCGGACGAATTCAAGGTCAACGTGCATCATTGGCTGATTTTGCACGGCCGTTATATTTGTGTAGCGCGCACTCCGCGCTGTGGCGCCTGCGTGATCGAGGATTTGTGCGAGTTCAAAGACAAAGTATCAACCTAGGGGTTAAATCTTTACCAACTCAACGGCACCAATGGCTTTGCCTAAAAAATAAGCACCCACCCGACGAAACCGCTCAGTACCATCGGTCGCCAGAAACGTTACGTTACCCAAAGCCCCGGCATTATCGGACTTGAGCGCATCTGCAACCTGCAACGCAGTGGTTTGCGCCGAGTCCACAATCACTGCAGCGTCGCCTAACAGAGCTGCCAACTTATGCCGGAATACCGGGAAGTGGGTGCAACCCAATAGCAATACCAGGCGCCGCTGCCGAAATCCGCGCAATGCATGGGTAAGCACAGCATCAGCCACCATCCCAGACTCTTGTGAATCTTCGGCATAACCCTGCTCCGCCAAAGTCACCCACAGGGGGCAAGCCCTAGCATAGACAGTGAGATCAGGGTTGGCTGCCAGCAGCGCACGTTGATAAGTGCCATCCATTACCGTGCCTTCGGTTGCCAGTACTAACACCGCAGCATCACTGGAGGCACTTGCTGCGGCCTGGGCACCGGGTTCAATCACACCAAATACTGGCAAGGGCGCGTATGTCTTAGCTAACAGCGGCAGCGCTGCTGCAGAGGCGGTATTGCAGGCAATCACTAAGGCCTTGATACCGCGCTCGACTAAGGCGGCAGATGCCTGCAGCGCATACTCTTGCACCGTCTCTGAGGTTTTATTGCCATAGGGAAGGCGCGCACTATCACCAAGGTAAATGAACGATTCACTGGGCATTGCAGTTTGCAGGGCACGCAGCACAGTAAGGCCACCCATACCGGAATCGAATACACCTATTGGCAGTTTTGCATCAATCATGGCCTATCTCCTCGCGATACGCAGAGATCAGGCGCACTTAGGAATAATCACGCCCACGCTTGGCGCCGAGCCGCAGGCGCAACGCGTTCAACTTAATAAAACCGCCCGCGTCCCGTTGATCGTAAGCGCCTTGGTCATCTTCAAAAGTCACCACATCAGCATCATACAAGCTGTCGTCAGAACGTCTTGCTAATACACTGACCGAGCCTTTATACAGCTTCAGGGTTACGTGACCGTTGACTACGGTTTGAGACTCATCAATAAGAGCTTGGAGCACCTTGCGCTCAGGCGCCCACCAATAGCCGTTATAAATCAGCTTGGCGTATCTGGGCATCAGTTCATCTTTCAAATGTCCGACTTCGCGATCCAAAGTAATGGATTCCATGGTCCGGTGTCCACGCAACAAGATCGTGCCACCAGGGGTTTCGTAACAACCGCGAGACTTCATACCGACAAAACGATTTTCTACAATGTCTGAGCGGCCAATACCATGAATGCCGCCCAAACGATTCAGCTCACGCAACATTGCCCCAGGACTTAGTGGATCGCCATTTAATGCAATCGGGTCACCATTCTTATAGGTTAGCTCAATGATGCCTGGCTCATCCGGCGCATCCTCAGGCGCGACAGTCCAACGCCACATACCCGCGTCAGCCTCCTTTGCGGGGTCCTCAAGGCCGCCACCCTCGTATGAAATGTGCAACAAATTAGCATCCATAGAGTACGGGGATTTGTCGCCACGTTTGTAGTCAACCGGGATCTGATGTTTTTCACAGAAGTCCATTAACGCCTCACGGGAATTCAAATCCCACTCGCGCCAAGGTGCAATAACCTTAATGTCCGGGTCCAAGGCGTAGGCCCCAAGCTCGTACCGCACTTGGTCATTACCTTTGCCAGTAGACCCATGAGATACCGCATAAGCTCCATTTTCACGGGCAATCTCCACCAAACGGCGGGTGATTAACGGACGCGCAATGCTCGTACCCAGAAGATATTCGCCCTCATACACCGTGTTCGCACGAAACATCGGATAGACATAATTCGCAACAAAGTCCTCAGTGAGGTCTTCGATATAAATTTTTTCGACCCCCATGGCCTTGGCTTTTTCGCGCGCGGGTTCAACCTCCTCCCCTTGCCCAATATCTGCGGTAAAAGTAATCACCTCCGCTGCATAGGTTTCTTGTAACCATCGACAAATCACCGAGGTGTCTAAGCCTCCGGAATAAGCCAAAACGATTTTGTTTTTTTCTGCCACACGCGCACCCTCAAAATTCGGCCGTCATATTATGCGATGCCTCGGGTTATGCAAGCCGACATGCGATGTTCAAACGATGTCGTGTTATCAGCTCTGCCTCGGCGCTGAGATCCTGTTAGGATCTGCCTATGGAACTTTCCCAACGTTTTCGTGGTTATCTACCAGTCGTTTTGGATCTGGAGACCGGTGGCTTTGATCACCAAGCCAATCCGATTCTAGAACTGGCGTGCAGTTTTTTGCATATGGAGAACGATCAACTGTTGATCAAAGGCCAAGAGAGCTGGAACGTAGAGCCCGTGGCCGGTCTGGTAGTGGAGCCGGCAAGCCTCAAGATTACCGGCATCGAACTCGACGACCCCGACCGTAACGCGCTCGACGAAACCACCGTGTTGAAAGAGTTTTTTTCATTAGTACGNACAGAGATGAAACTCCACGGCTGCCACCGAGCCATTATCGTGGCNCATAATGCCTCGTTTGATCAGGGCTTTTTAAATGCCGCGTGCGTGCGCTGCTCGATAAAGCGCAATCCCTTTCATCCATTTACCGCTTTGGACACGGCTACTTTGGGGGCATTAGCCTACGGTCACACCGTGCTACGCGAGGCCTGCCGACGCGCAGATATCGATTTTAGTGAGGCGCGCGCTCATGGTGCCGCATACGACGCTGACAGAACCGCTGAACTGTTCTGTCACATCGTCAACACTTGGGATTTTCAGACTGCTTGGCTGGATTCAGCAAGCGCCATCAACTGACCCGTNGCGCATATGCAGAGCTGGCAAACATTCTGCGCAACTTTTNGTCTAGGGCCGCAGGTGCCAGGCCNGCATGGTGCCTACTCCGGCGCTTCGTGCTTCGCTGCAGTATCCGTGAGCAATGTCTCAAGCTCACCGGACTCGAACATCTCCGTGACGATGTCACAACCGCCTACAAGCTCTCCTTCAACCCAGAGCTGCGGGAACGTTGGCCATTCAGCATAGCCGGGCATCGCCGCGCGTATGTCAGGATTGCTAAGGATATCGACATAAGCAAAACGCTGTCCGCAAGCGACCATGCATTGCACGGTTTGCGCTGAGAACCCGCACTGTGGCGCTTGGGGAGAACCCTTCATATACAAAATAATCGGGTTTTCGGAAATCTGCTGTTTGATGGTATCGATGACTTCTTCAGACATGAGTAGTTCCTTTACTGTTCTGGCGTGATCACTGCCTTGGACCTGAAAATTCTACCCTGTCGTTGCAGTCGGTCATAGTCATAGCAAGCGCTAGCGGACTATTATCTGCCATCAACATGTTGACGCCGGTAGACCATGAACGACTTTGACCAACTGATTGATCGTCGCAACAGCCACAGCACCAAGTGGGACAAATACAGCGGGCGTGACNTCCTGCCCTTTTGGATCGCCGATATGGATTTTGCCGTGCCCAACTTTATCCGCGATGCTTTGTATGCTCGATTGGACCATCCAATTATCGGCTATACCAAACCGCCGGCCGCCCTCACAGAGGCCTTTCAGGGATGGCTAAAGCAGCATTATCAGTGGTCGATCCCGGAAGAGTGGGTGGTATGGCTTCCTGGCGTTGTGCCCGGAATGAATATGGCCGCCCGTTGTCTTGGGGTCGAGCAGAAGGTGATGATTCCGACCCCTGTCTACTACCCATTTCTAGAGATCGCCGGCAACGTCCAGCGCCAAGATGTGAGAGTGCCATTAGTACTGGACCAAGGGCGTTGGCAAATGGATCTTGAGCGTATGCAAACCCTAGTCGGTGGGGTCAAGATGGTGTCGATTGCGAACCCACAGAACCCCACTGGTCGTGCCTATACCCTTGCCGAACTGCAGGCTTTGGCTGATTTTATCCAGCGCAATGACCTGATCTTGGTCAGCGATGAAATCCACTGCAATATCGTTTTAGCTGAGGATTCTCAGCATCTCCCGNTCGCCCAATGGCTACCTGACATCGCCCATCGNACCATCAGCCTGTTTGCCGCGACCAAAACCTACAACATCCCAGGTTTGGGTTGCGCGGCCGCAGTAATACCCGACGCCGACTTGCGTACACAGTTTCAGGCCCAAGAAGCAGGCTTGGTACCCGGCATCGGCCCACTGAATTTGGTCGCCTCACAGGCCGCCTTCAATGATCGAAGCGATTGGCTGAATCAATTGTTACGGCAACTGCGTGCTAACGCCGGGAAGTTAGCCGCGGTAGCGGGGACTCGGATGACCGAAGTCGAGGCCACCTATCTGGCATGGATCAACATCGCTGATCTAGGATTAAACGACGTTGAAGCCCATTTCGAATCCCACGGTTTAGGCATTTCCGATGGNGCCCAATTNGGTCATCCGGACTACATACGCTTCAACTTTGCCTGTCCGGACGCCATGCTGACTCAGGGGCTAGANCGTTTAGCTAGAGCTTTGAGCAATTAAGCAGNGCTTATCGTGACTTGAAGATTAGCGCATGCTTTAGTAGTGTTTCGCCCTTAGACAGGCGGCTTTTGCGGCCTGTTGTCATTTTAAGACCCGCGCAAATCGCACATCTTGCATATGGCCATGAGCAACGTAATGAACACCTATGGGCGTCTTCCTGTTTCCTTCGTCAAAGGCAACGGCGCTTACCTGCACGATGATAAGGGCAATCAATATCTGGACGCCCTCACTGGAATCGCCGTATGCGGCCTTGGCCATGCCCATCCAAGAGTGGCCCAGGCACTGAGCGAGCAAGGGCAGACCTTAGTGCACACGTCTAATCTATATGACATTCCACACCAGACTCGACTAGCCCAGCGCCTGTGCGCATTGTCCGGTATGGATAACGCTTTCTTTTGTAATTCTGGCGCGGAAGCTAACGAGGCCGCGATCAAGCTGGCGCGCATAAAGGGTAATAAAGCAGGCAACCACACTCCGTCGGTAGTCGTAGTAGAGGGCAGTTTCCATGGACGCACCATGGCGACGCTCACAGCCACCGGTAACCGCAAAGTACATGCGGGCTTTGAGCCCCTGCTCGGTGGCTTTGTACGTGCCCCGTTCGACGACATCGGAGCGATACAGGCCATTGCTGACAATAATCCGGGCGTGGTGGCAGTTTTAGTCGAACCCATTCTCGGCGAAGGCGGCATACATATTCCCGACACCGGCTACCTGCCGGCGCTACGTAAAATTTGCGATCAGCACGGCTGGCTGTTGATGCTGGACGAAGTACAAACGGGTAATGCCAGAACCGGCGAATACTTTGCTTATCAGCACAGCAATTGCCTACCGGATGTTGTGACCACTGCCAAAGGCCTAGGTAATGGCGTACCCATTGGCGTATGCCTGGCCCGAGGTGAGGCAGCACAACTATTTGTGCCCGGCAATCACGGCTCTACCTTTGGTGGTAATCCGCTGGCTTGCGCAGCTGCTCATGCAGTACTGGACATCATCGAAGAAGAAGACATCTGCAGCCAAGCCAAAAATCAGGGTCAGCGCATTGTTGATGGCCTCCGCACAGCCTTGGCTGGCAATAATTCGGTAACAGAGGTTCGCGGTTTGGGCATGATGATTGCCGTCGAGCTGAATAATGATGCACCCTCGCTGGTCAGCGACGCACTCGAAGATGGTCTGCTGATCAATGTCACCCAAGGCAATATTGTGCGCCTGCTACCACCGCTCAACTTAAGCAATGAAGAAGCTGACGAATTGGTGAGCAAACTCGCCACGCTGCTTAACCGCTGAATTCCCCATTCCTAACTCGAGGACCTGTGACTATGTCAAAGCGGGATTTTTTATCGTTATTGGACTTCTCCAAAACCGAACTGGGCAGCCTTATTGAGCGCGCCAAGACGTTCAGGAAAATGCACGCGCGCGGTGACGTTTATCAACCACTGGTCGGTCGTACGGCAGCCGTCATTATGCAACTGAGTAGCACACGTACGCGCTTAGCGTTCGAAGCAGGCTTGGCACAACTGGGCGCTCATGCTGTTTTCTTGAGCACCAAGGACAGCCAGATGGGCCGCGGCGAACCGATAGAAGATCTTGCTCGGGTGCTGTCGGAAATGGTCGACATCGTCATGATCCGAACCCTTGAGCAAAGTGATATGCAAACCCTGGCCGACCACGCCAGCATCCCTGTTATTAACGCCATGAGTTCACTCCTACATCCATGCCAACTGCTGGCCGATGTACAGACCTTCGAGGAACTGCGTGGCTCGATAAAGGGTAAGCGCGTGGCGTTCCTTGGCGACGGCTACAATATGTGCCACTCCTACATTAACGCGTCCACCCAATGGGACTTTGAGCTGCGTATCGCATGCCCAGACGCACATCAACCTAACGCCGACATTCTCGCCAGCGGCTATAATGCACAGCGGGTGAAGACCGCTAGCGAAGCGGTAGCTGATGCGGATCTGGTGGTTACCGACGTGTGGTCCTCTATGGGACATGAGGGCCAAGAGGCCCAACGCAGAGAAATATTCGAACCCTATCAGGTAAACGAAGCGCTGCTGGATCAGGCCAAGTCCGAGGTCCTATTCATGCACTGCCTACCCGCGCACCGGGGTGAGGAAGTCAGTGCCACGCTACTCGATGATCCACGCTCGGTTGTCTGGCAAGAAGCCGGCAACCGCCTGCACAGCCAAAAAGCCTTGGCCGAGTTTCTACTGCTGGGTCACAACGGCGCTGACCCAACACTATCTTAGCCTGACAAGGCTTGGGTCACCGCTCGGGCATAGCTGTCCAACAACTGCTGCCGTCGCTCCTGAGGCATCATGGCCGTAAAGGTTTGATCCAGCCTCCAAGCACTAGCAGCGTCTTGGAGATCTGCGAGTTGGCCACTGCCTAGGGCTGCCAATACCGCCGCACCCTTAGCCGTGGTCTCCACATCCTGCGGGCGTTGCACCTGAACATCTAAAATGTCGGCCAGGAATTGACACAGAGCATCATTGACCACCATGCCACCATCTACTCGCAGCGTTTCGACCACAGCACCGTCACCCGCCATGGCCCGCAGCAATTCGGCTGTTTGCAACACCACACTTTGTAATGTGGCAGTAATGACATGGTCACGACTGCTGTCGAGGGTTAAGCCGGTAATCAATCCACGCACGTCTGGTTGCCAATGGGGGGCACCCAGGCCGGTAAAGGCTGGAACTACAACAACACCATTGCTGTCGCCCTGACAGCGCTCAAAGGCAGCCTGAGTTTCAGCCGCGTCGTCGATCAAACTGAGTTGGTCGCGCAGCCACTTAATCGCTACACCGGCGACAAAAATACTGCCCTCCAAGGCGTAACAGGTTTGCCCAGCAATGCGATAGGCAACGGTCGTCAGTAAGCGCTGCTTGGAGTGCGGCCGCTCNGCACCGGTATTGGTCATGGCAAAACAACCTGTACCGTAGGTGCTCTTGGACATTCCCGCGCTAAAGCAGGCTTGGCCGATTAACGCGGCTTGCTGATCGCCGGCCACACCAGTTATCGGGATTGGCGCTCCGAACCATTCCGGGTCAGNCACCGCAAAATGCCCGGCACTGTCCATAACCTCGGGTAAGATCACCTGAGGGATATCAAAGTAAGCCAACAGTTCCTCGCTCCAAACCTGAGCATTAATATCAAACAACTGAGTTCGACTTGCATTAGTCGCGTCGGTTACATGACGCTGACCTTTGCTCAATTTCCANAGCAAGAAGCTATCTACCGTGCCGAAACAGAGTTGCCCGTCTTGGGCTGCTTCGCGAGCGCCTGCAACGCTATCGAGCAGCCAGCCCAGTTTCGTACTGGAAAAATAGGGGTCGATAATGAGGCCGGTAATATCGCTAATCGACTGGGATACCGATTTACCGTTAGGGAGTGTGTCCGCAGCCATTTGCTGGCACTGAGGTGCCGTCCGCCGATCCTGCCATACCAAGGCATTGTGTACGCAGTTGCCCGTTGCGCGTTCCCATAGCAACGTTGTCTCCCGCTGGTTGGTAATGCCTATTGCTTTGATTGCATCAGCAGCCAGCCCTGACTGCGCAATAGCTTGCCGACCTACGGTGAGTATGGACTGCCAAAGCTGCTCAGGGTCTTGTTCTACCCATCCATCGGCCGGGAAAAACAGATCAATGTCCGTTTGGGCGACCGTGACAACCTCGCCAGCAGCGTCATAAATAATCGCGCGACTGCTGGAGGTGCCCTGATCAAGAGCCATGATGTAATTCAAAAAATTGTCCCCTTTTGCCAACATCGGTGAGTTGCGCGGTTAATGCTAAAGGATTGTCTGCAACGGGTCTAAAGCTGTTTCGGGGCCCAAAACACGAGAAAAAAAGGCGCACTGGAAGTTTTTCTACTTGCTCATACCTTAGTCACAAACTTACCCAAAGCTATAAACAGGTTATCCACAGACTTTTTCTTGCAAAGGATTTGGTAACCCATTATCTTGTGGGTCTGACTCCAAGAAACCCTATATGTAGGGTTTTTAAACTTTGACTGAGTCAAATTAAAGTGGCTCTGCCGTGTTANAGAACACATGTACCCACGACGAGAAAGCGAACAAGCGAACAAGCGAACAAGCGAACAAGCGAACAAAAAAACATCACCGAAATTAAACAACTAAAACTAGGGAGTGTGTGAACGGTCAAATACCGCAAGCACTTAAGAGAGAGAATTTATACCGATGCAAATGGAAACGCAGACCGGCCTAACACCCCAACCCACCGCTCAGAATCAACAAGCAGAAGCCCCACCACTGTCACCATCGCTGACAGCGACCGCACCGGGGCAGCTTAAAATCATCAAACGCAATGGCATGGTGGTTCCTTATACTCAAGATAAAATCGCGGTCGCCATGACCAAGGCGTTCTTAGCAGTAGAAGGCGGCACTGCAGCTGCGTCACCGCGTATACGCGAAATGGTTGTGAACCTTGCCGATCAAATGACCAACACGTTCAAGCGACGCTTGCCGTCTGGTGGCACCCTGCATATTGAAGAGATTCAGGATCAGGTAGAACTGGCGTTAATGCGCTCAGGCGAACACAAAGTAGCGCGTTCCTACGTCTTATATCGAGAACAACGGGCCCAAGAGCGCGGACCAGTGGCACAAGCGATGCCCACAGATGAAAAATTTGCTGGCATTTCCGTGGTCCTCAACGATGGCAGCACAGCACCTTTAGATGTGGCTCGGATCCGCACTATTGTTGCTGAAGCCTGTGAAGGTTTAAGCGACGTTGATGCGGAGCGCATTATCAGTGAATCTTTGCACAACATGTACGACGGTATCTCCGCTGCAGATGTTGCTACGTCCGTGTTGATTACAGCGCGGACCTTAGTTGAAGAAGAGCCGAACTATACCTACGTAAGTGCCAGGTTGTTATTAGACGAACTGCGCACTGAAGCACTGACGTTCCTCAACGTGGACGGCAGTGGCGCTCAACAAAGCGCTACCCAAGGGCAAATGACAACAGTGTACCCCCAAGCATTGAAGCAATTTATTGCCCGGGGTATTGAGCTCGAATTATTGGCGCCACAGCTTGCCGACTTCGATTTAGATCGGCTGGGCGCAGCACTGCTGCCCGAGCGTGACCATCTATTTACCTATTTGGGTCTGCAAACGTTATACGACCGCTACTTCATCCACTCCAACGATATCCGCATTGAACTACCACAGGTGTTTTTTATGCGGGTAGCTATGGGGCTGGCAGCAGAAGAAGACGACCCCTGCGCGCGCGCTATCGAGTTCTACAATCTACTCAGTTCATTCGACTACATGAGCTCAACACCAACGTTATTCAACGCCGGTACGTTGCGACCACAATTGTCTTCATGTTTCTTAACTACAGTACCTGACGACCTACATGGCATTTATGGTGCAATCCAGGACAATGCCATGTTGTCCAAGTGGGCCGGTGGCCTGGGTAATGACTGGACGCCAGTGCGCGCTCTGGGCACTTACATTAAGGGTACCAATGGTAAGTCTCAGGGCGTTGTGCCCTTCCTTAAAGTTGTCAACGATACCGCCGTTGCGGTCAATCAGGGTGGTAAGCGCAAGGGCGCAGTTTGCGCCTATCTAGAGTCCTGGCACTTAGACATCGAAGAGTTCCTAGAACTGCGCAAAAACACCGGCGATGACCGTCGCCGCACCCACGACATGAACACCGCAAACTGGATTCCGGATCTATTCATGAAACGGGTTACAGAAGATGGGGAATGGACATTACTGTCACCCGCTGATGCGCCAGACTTGCATGACCTATATGGCAAAGCCTTTGAGCAACGCTACTTGGCTTACGAAGAGCAAACTCGTAATGGCGAACTGAAGCTATTTAAACGCATCAAAGCGGCCGACCTGTGGCGCAAGATGCTGTCTATGCTGTTTGAGACAGGGCATCCGTGGATTACCTTCAAAGACACCTGCAACGTGCGTTCGCCGCAACAACATACCGGTGTAGTGCATTCGTCAAACCTGTGTACTGAGATCACACTGAATACGTCGGCTGACGAGATTGCTGTATGTAATCTGGGTTCAATCAACCTAGTACAGCACATCGAGAACGGCGAGCTGAATCTCAACAAACTAGAACAGACCACGCGTACTGCCGTACGCATGCTCGACAATGTCATCGACATTAACTACTACTCGGTTGATCAAGCGCGCACATCAAACATGCGCCACCGACCTGTGGGCTTGGGCCTCATGGGCTTCCAAGATGCCTTGTACAAGCTAGGTTTAGCTTATGGTTCTGACGCCGCAGTAGAATTTGCGGATACTTCGATGGAGGCGATCAGCTATTACGCCATTGACGCCTCAAGCAACCTAGCTAAAGAGCGTGGTGCTTATGCGAGCTTCGCAGGCTCGTTGTGGAGCCGCGGCATTTTGCCTATCGACTCGCTGAAATTACTGCAAGCAGAACGTGGCGAAGGCTTCTTAGAAGTCGATTTATCCAGCAAATTGGATTGGAGTGCGTTGCGCAGCAAAGTGCAAATCAACGGTATGCGGAATTCCAACGTAATGGCGATCGCACCAACAGCAACCATTGCTAATATCACAGGAGTATCTCAGTCCATTGAGCCGACGTACCAGAATCTTTACGTCAAATCGAATCTGTCGGGTGAATTCACCGTGGTGAACCCTTACATGGTGCATGATTTAAAGAATCTCGGGTTATGGGATAAGGTCATGGTTAACGACCTGAAGTACTACGACGGCAGCATGCAAGCCATTGAGCGGATCCCTCAAGAGCTGAAGCAAAAATATGCGACCGCATTCGAAGTCGAACCCCGTTGGCTCGTAGACGCAGCCAGCCGGCGGCAAAAATGGATTGATCAGGCACAGTCGCTAAATCTGTACATCGCTGGTGCATCGGGTAAAAAACTCGACATCACCTATCGCATGGCGTGGTTACGCGGCCTGAAAACAACCTATTACTTGCGTGCCCTGAGCGCTACCAGCACGGAGAAATCCACACTGGATCGCGGCACGCTAAATGCGGTTTCCTCACAAACCGCGACACCCAGTGTCGCCGCCGAAGCAGCCGCACCAGAACCTACACCGCCGGCAGTTGAACCGGTAAGCGGTGCAGATCTGGAGCTAGGCGACGCAGCCCCAGTACCCATGGCTTGCTCTCTGGATGATCCAGATTGTGAAGCATGCCAGTAATATCGTTTAGGAGTTAAATCATGCTGAGTTGGGATGATTACGAAAACAATGCAGAAGAAACCGCTGTCGTGAATGACGCGGCACTGCAAACACTCAATAAGTCCGAGCAGCCGACTGCACCACCTCAAGTAGCAGCACCCGTGGCGCCGGTGGCACCCCAGCTTATGGAGCCCGTGGAACCAGCTCCTGTGGTAACACCCACCGTAGTCGCCAGCGAGCCTGCACCTGAGGCGCCGGTAGCAGCATCTGCTGAGTTTGAGGGCAATGAAAGCCGTGAGCGTGTCACCGTTGATCAAAAAGCCATGATCAACTGCCGGGCGGACCTGAATCAGCTCGTTCCCTTTAAATACGAGTGGGCATGGCAAAAGTACCTCGATGGCTGTGCAAACCACTGGATGCCCCAAGAAGTAAATATGACCGCAGACATTGCGTTGTGGAAATCTGAAGACGGACTCAGTGATGACGAACGTACGATCGTAAAACGCAGCCTTGGATTCTTTTCCACCGCTGATTCACTGGTTGCAAATAATCTAGTGTTGGCAATTTATCGCCTAATTACTAATCCAGAGTGCCGCCAGTATTTGCTACGACAAGCATTTGAAGAAGCAATCCATACCCATGCGTATCAATACTGTATTGAATCGTTGGGCATGGATGAAGGCGAGATCTTCAACATGTACCACGAAGTGCCTGCTGTCGCTAAGAAAGCGTCTTGGGCATTGAAGTACACCCAAGAAATAAACGATCCAACCTTCAACACCGGAACGCTAGAAACAGACAAAGCGTTACTGAAGAACCTGATCGCTTACTACTGTGTATTAGAAGGTATCTTCTTCTACTGTGGATTTTCTCAAATTCTGTCTATGGGCCGTCGCAACAAAATGACCGGTACCTCAGAGCAGTTCCAATACATACTGCGCGATGAATCTATGCACGTTAACTTCGGCATTGACGTAATCAACCAGATCAAATTGGAAAACCCCCAGCTGTGGCAAACCGATATGCAAGAATGGGCACGCGCCATGGTTCTGGAAGGTACAGAACTGGAAATTGCCTACGCACGAGACACCATGCCCAGAGGTGTCCTCGGCATGAACGCCAACATGATGGAAGAGTATTTGCAGTTCATTGCTAATCGCCGGTTAGCGCAAATTGGTCTATCAGAGCAGTTTCCTGGGGCGAAGAACCCATTCCCATGGATGTCTGAAATTATGGACCTGAAAAAGGAAAAGAACTTCTTCGAAACCCGCGTTACCGATTATCAAACCGGTGGTGCATTGACTTGGGACTAGTCTTANATCGCAAAGCTATGAGAAAAACCCCGCTATGCGGGGTTTTTTTTGCACCAGCGTTTTTCATGGAATAATCGTCTGCAGGGACAAGAACCGCAATTGAGGAGCATCGCTATGCGAATAGTCGTTCTTATTAGCACACTGGTGATCAGCATATCCACCCATGCTGCAACACCCAGAATTGACCAGGACGCCCGGTATACCGTGGCGGGATTGACCAAACCAGCAGAAATTATCGTCGACCAATGGGGTGTCCCGCACATCTATGCTAATGATCACTATGACGCTTTTTTTGTTCAGGGTTTTAACGCCGCTCGAGACCGGCTTTGGCAGATCGACACCTGGCGCCGACGCGGACTCGGTCGTCTGTCAGAGGTGCTTGGTTCCGCCTATGTTAATCAGGATCGAGCAGCCCGCCTGTTCCTGTATCGGGACGATATGTACAGCGAGTGGTTAGCTTATGGCAACGATGCAAAGAAAATTACCGAAGCCTTTACTGCTGGTATTAACGCCTATATCGATCAGACCGAAAAAGATGCCAATCTGCTGCCCCTAGAGTTCACGCTGCTGGGTTATACACCGGCAAAGTGGACTGCTGAAGATGTGGTACGCATACGCAGCAACGGCTTATGGCGTAACGTTGCCACCGAAGTCTGGCGTGCACGGCTCGCCTGCCAGGGCAAATTGGACCTCGCCGCAAAATGGAAAGTACTGGAGCCCAGCTGGGTAACCGAACTACCCGACGGATTAGACCCCTGTGCTATTCCCGATAACGTATTAGATCTCTATTTCTTGGCGAAGAGTCCCGTGGACTTTGCTGCCGCCATGGGCGGCGGCTCTAATGATCAAGACGCCATTGCAGCCGCAGCTTATCAAAACTACCGGGGTGACGTAGGCAGCAACAACTGGGTCGTTAGTGGCGATCGAACCGCAACGGGCCGACCAATACTGGCGGATGATCCCCATCGTGGCCATGCGGTACCCTCGCTGCGCTATATCGCACACCTTAACGCCCCTGGCATCAACGTTATTGGTGCCGGAGAACCCGCACTACCCGGCATCTCAATCGGCCACAACGAGCGAATAGCGTTCGGCTTAACGATCTTTCCAATCGATCAAGAAGACCTGTACGTCTATGAGCGCAGAGGTTCAGGCTATGTATATCAGGGCCAGCAAGAGCCGCTGCGCACCGTGCAAGAGACTATCAATGTAAACGGCGAGCAAGCTCGTACGGTGGACTTACGGTTCACCCGTCACGGCCCGGTAGTGGCCGCAACTGACAAACACTTTTTCGCGGTCCGCGCCGCCTGGTTGGAACCCGGCATGGCCCCGTATTTCGGCAGCATTGAGTACATGCGTGCACAGAACTTCCGTACATTCGTAGGTGCGCTGAATCGATGGGGTGCACCCTCCGAAAATCAGGTCTATGCGGACATTGACGGCAATATTGGCTACAAACCAGCCGGACGCTTTCCTAAGCGCGATAATTGGGACGGTCTATTGCCCGTGCCCGGCGACGGCANCTATGAGTGGGACGGGTATTTCGACATGGACGTACTGCCCGAGGAATATAATCCAACGCGCGGCTTTAGCGGCACTGCAAACGCACTGAGCCTGCCAGAAGACTACCCTATTGATAGATTTAGGGTCGGGTTTGAATGGTCCGCGCCATGGCGCTACAAGCGGCTGTGGGAGGTCTTGGAGCGCCAAGATCAACACACCCTGCAAGACTCCACCGATTTGCAGCGCGACTATCACTCGATTTTTGCCAGAGAGGTATTGCTGCGCTTACCGGAGCTTCGCACAGAAGTGCCGGGGGGCGGCGCCTTACTCGCACAATGGAACGCTGTTTTAGACCGAGATTCAGCCTCCGCAACGTTATGGAATGTCTGGTATCACCGCCACCTCGAGCCGGCTCTAATGCGCTTAATAGATGATGCCATTAATACCCAAACGGCACCGAGCCTCGATACCCTCACCGCACTCAGCCTGTTAGCTACCCCAGACGGCAAACAACAGGCCTACGCGACGCTGCCGAAAGCCTGGGCAGAGACCCAACAACTGTTCGGCAACAATCCGAAACAGTGGCGCTGGGGTGACTTACACCGGACTGAATTTCAACACCCACTACTCAACCTTGTCTCAGAGGATGTGAGCAAGACATTAACCATGACAGAGTATGGTCGCGGTGGCAGCAGTAATACGACAAATAACACCGNCTTCCGCGCAANAGATTTTATAGTACGAAGTGGCGCTTCATTTCGCATGGTCGTCGATGTGGGGAATTGGGATGCGGCGCGCATGACCAACGCACCGGGGCAGTCTGGCGATCCCAGATCTAAGTTCTACGATAATTTGCTGGAAAATTGGGCCAACGACAGCGATTTACCCATGCTGTTCTCGCGCAAACAAATCGAGGCACACACCGCCTTACGTTTACAACTAATCCCAAAACCAAGGTAGGAAAATAAAAAGCCTCGTATAAGCAATCCGAGGCTTTTTAAATACGGCAGTATGGAATCTGTCAAATCGACNAGGTCACCCGACTATAAACAATGCGGCCGCGCGGATCGTGGGTAAAGTAGTCAAAGCCACCATCCACATTGACTACAGGCGGTTCCTCATTAGTCAGGTTTTTGATCCCAAATACAAAGATGCTGCTGCCGCCGAACACACCGGTTTCTGACATCTGCATTGAGTACTGCAGGTCCAACTCGGTATGACTGTCAATGGTCGGCGCAAAGAAGCCATAACTACCGCGTAAGGCGCTTTGTGGCGTGTCATCTTCGTAATCATCGACATGCCGAATAGTGGCGATCAATGAATGAATGTCATACATCCACCTCAGGTTTAAGTTCGCCTTATATTGGGGCAATGGTCGACCAATCGAGTTGCCACTGTTGCGACTACCCACACCGTCTATTTTCGCACCTTTATCTGTGGTGATGTCATAAGCCAAGGNATAGCTGCCGTTAAGTTGCGCCTGAAACAAACCAGCCTCCTGAGTTTCCCACGGGTAGGCTAAGGCAAGGTCGATACCCGATGTATCTAAACTCGGCGCATTGAAATAAACCGCCTCTGTGCGCAATAGACCACCATCTCCGCGCCGAATAACTTTATTCGGTAGGCCANCGCCTATTGAATAAAACTCCTTTACTCCGTCACCGTCTTGATCCGATACACCNCAGAGCTCGCCGGCAGCAGNATCAGCATTCAAACCATTAGGGCAGCGCAGAGCATTATCTTGGTTTATGAGATCTTGATGACCCTCACGAGAGATCAGATCCTCNTACTGATAGCTGTAGTAATCCATATCCACTGATAAGCCCTCAAGCGCGCCATCAAATGGCTGCCGCCTTTGCTGCTAAGCGGTAATAATTACCTACGCGTGGATCAGCGGCTTTTACAATTTGTCGACGATATTGTTTAACGAATCGATAAATGCCAAAGGCTGATCTAGAAACACATGATGCTGAGCCTCAGGAATTTCCTCATAGGGAAAGTCCTGAGGTATCAACTCCTGCATATATTCTAGGGTGCGTCGTGAAAAGAGCTCGCTGTCTGCGCCATAAATGACTCCGACAGGTACTGTTAGATCGGTGTAGTCCTCAGGCTGGCGCTCGATTTCGGTAAGCGTGGTGAGCAGATCCTCATCAAATTTCCANGCCCATCCACCGTCCGCGCGCATCAATGAGTTACGAGCGATGTACTGCAGAATGTATTCATTTTCGCAGGGCTGCGGCGGTTGCAAGCGAAATCGCATTAANGCGGTCTCGCGATCCGGGTAGACCTTGCCCTGCATGCCACCCATCAGCGGCCGGTCGGGGATTGGATCGTCTGGGTGACGAATGCCTGAATCGACTAATACCAACCCACGAAACCGCTCGCGATAGATAATCGCCGCCTTCACGGCCATGTACCCACCAAAGCTATGGGCAACAACTAGCGCGTCGTCGGCAAACCCAGCATCATCCAATACCGCAACAATTTCGTCAGCGTAGGTCGCCGCAGAATAGTTATAGCGGTAATCTGAATCGCCCATACCTGTGAGGTCCATCGCTGCGACCGCAAATTTATCGAGCAATTGGGGCGCGATGAAATCCCACCACCGCGAGTGCGCGTTCATGCCGTGGATCAGCAAAAGGCCGGGCTTTCCTGGGGAGGGATAAAATCGATAGGCCACATCACACTCGTCAACCTCCACCATACGGCTTTCGGCTTCGGTATCCACCGCTTGCCAGAACCAATCCGGAATACTTGGTTGATTGCTTTCCCAACGCGCCATAATCGCCTCCTGTGACCTAACACCACAAAGGGTACTGTATATTACGACCAGCGCAATGAGTGNATACCAGCCCCCTTACGCTAATAAACGCAAGACGGCTGGATTTTGGCAATTAAAGAGCGCCGTATCTTTGTAGATGAAAATCTACATTGCCAAATAAGGTATCAATGATCGTTAAACGCTTGAAATAATGGCCGATGTTGAGTTCTTCAGTCATGCCCATTCCTCCGTGCAATTGCACAGCGTTCTGACCGACAAATTTGCCTGACTTGCCCACCTGAACCTTAAATGCGCTCACCGCTTTTTGCGCCTCCGCGCCATAGCCCTCAGCCATCCGCATCGCGGCCATGAACATAAGCGACTTAGACTGCTCATGCTCCATGAACATATCGACCATGCGATGCTGTAAGACCTGAAACTTGCCAATAGGCTGGCCAAATTGCTCTCGTTGCTTGCAGTATTCAACGGTGTCCTTATACAGGACTTCCATACATCCAACGGCTTCGGCNCCGACTGCCAATACCCCGTCGTCTATGGCTTGCTGCAATATTGCTAGACCCTTGCCGGCCTCACCCAGCAGGCTGTCAGCACCAACTTTGACGTTTTCGAAGGTAATCTCCGACGCGCGAAATGCATCAACCGTGGGATAATCTCGGCGTGAAATACCCGCCGTGGCTGCGTCCATTACGAATAAGGAGATGCCATCTTCGTCACGCTGGTCGCCTGAGGTTCGAGCGCTCACTACCAAGAAGTTAGCCTGAGGGCCGTTTAACACCACCGCCTTATAACCGTTGAGCACATAGCCATCGCCATCCGCTACGGCAGTAGTTGTAATGTCCGCGAGATTAAATCGTGCTTGGGGCTCTACAAAGGCCAATGCACCGTGGACGGAGCCGTCAATAATGCCAGGCAAATACTGAGTTTTTTGCGCTTCGCTACCACCGTGCTTGAGCGCGCCGCCGGCCAACACTACGGTTGCCAGGAAAGGCTCAATCAACAATCCGCGCCCAAACTGCTCGGACATTAAAATAGTCTCGATGGCGCCGCCGCCGAAACCACCGTCCGCCTCGCTGAATGTCACACCTAGCCACCCCAGCTCAGCGAATGTTTGCCAGTTTGCTGTACTGAAGCCCTCTTGAGATTGCGCATTTTGCTGTCGCGCATCGAAACCGTAGTCGTTCTGCATAAAACGCGAGACACTTTCTTGTAACAGGGTTTGTTCTTCTGTGAAGGAAAAGTCCATCAACTTACCTCTTTAACCTACAAATTAGTTTAATCGCTCAGTCGCAATGTCTAGTGATCTTGCGCCGGCAAACTAAGCGCTTCCTGGGCCAGTGAGTCACGAAGATCCAAGCCCAGTTCCGTCGCTATGGTGGGAGACAACATACGGCGCATGACCATGGTCATGTCCATTTCCCCCGGTGGCCGAGTGTTATCGACCGGCCCTTCATTATCAGCCAGTGCGCTATCTACGAAGGGCAACGCATAATACCCGAAAGCGGCAATTTGTAACTCGCTTAATTTGCCCCATAGCATCTGGGCACGCAGCCGCACCACCGTCGGCGGCAGTGCCGATTCCACTATCGCTCGTTGCTCCATACCCAGCAAAGCTAAAGTCTCAATCGCCAACTCATCACAATCGCGCAATAAGCCAAGCTCCATATTAGGTTCGCCGCGCAATCGATTTGTGAGTCCTTGCACTTGCTGCATTAACGCAGCGCCGTCTACCGATATGGACAAATCGTCCGCAGTCATACCGGATAAACGCTTACGCAGTTCGCTTAAAGGGATTTTCAACTCGCCCCATGGGGGGGCTAAAGCGTCTGTCATGACAATTTCGGCCATGGGCTGCCCGCTAGACAANGCGGCTTTTGGGCTGCGCGCAACCTGGGACTGTTGCAAGGGCAGCAGCACAACAGACCCTTGATGCTCCTGGGCTTGACTGTCTTCAGCACGTGCGATGCACATCATCCACTGGGCTTGCATCCCCTCAATAACCCGAGTTTTAGCGCCGCGAATACTCAGCTGGCGCGGGGTTATGGACACGCGTGTGGTCACGCTAGGGTTATCTGATGCTGAGTCCTGTTCTGCCCAGCCCAGACACCAGGTCTCCGCGAATGCAGCGATTTGCGGTAACAAGGCACGCTGGGCGGTATCGCCATACTCAATCAATAGCGGACCNACATGAGCTGTCGCAAACGTCAACACGCCCGGGGTCTGATGCTTTAAACAAGCGCTCAACCAAATGTGCAATTGTTGGGGCGACCAATCGCAACCCCCAAACTCTTGGGGCCAATGAGGTACCGACCACCCCGCTTCCACAACACTGCGATACCACTGCTTACGCAAAGGCTCAGTGTCACTTGTATTTAACCAAGCACGCATGCGACGGCTTGGCTCAGCGATGTGTAGCCAATTTTGTGCAATAAATTGTTCTACTTGGTCGGCAAAGGCCTGTTCTAATTCAGAAAGTTGGGACTGCATATTTCGCTCTTTACTCGACCACAAGAATCCATGGGGCTTTTCAGCCGTAGCATACGATCATAGAAAAATTCGGACGACATAGGCACCATGGGAAAGTTAGTTATCACCAGATAAAAGGGGGCAATGTGAGCTACTCCACAATTTTGTACGAGATTGAAGACAATATTTTAACAATCACTTTGAATCGGCCTGAGGCGCTCAATGCGTTCAATACCCCCATGCTGGAGGAACTACTTGATGCCTGCGATCGAGCGGATGCCGATGATAACGTCAAAGCCGTTATCGTTACTGGCGCTGGGCGCGCATTCTGCGCCGGCGCAGATCTCTCAAGTGGCGGCAAAACATTTAATAGCGATGCCCGAGCGAACCGCAACAGCGGTATCAATCCGGATGGCGGCGGGCGCTTAACCTTACGCTTATATGAGCTCAATAAGCCGATTATTGCGGCGATCAACGGTCCAGCCGTGGGCGTGGGCGTCACTATGACTCTGGCAATGGACATTCGGCTGGCTTCTACCCAAGCGAAATTCGGCTTTGTCTTTGCGCGGCGCGGTATCGTCCCAGAGGCATGTTCAAGCTACTTCCTGCCCCGCGCCGTGGGCATTAGTAAGGCCCTAGAGTGGTGCTATTCGGGCAAAGTGTTCCCGGCTCAAGAAGCCATGGACGGTGGCTTATTAAGAAGCCTCCATGAACCTGAGGATTTACTGGCCGAGGCACGCGCCATCGCCGCCGAGATTTGCGACAACACCGCGCCCGTGTCCATTGCTATGGTGCGCCATATGATGTGGAAGATGTTAGGCGCGGATCATCCAATGGACGCGCACAAAATAGACTCCCGTGGCGTCTACTATCGAGGTCGCTCTGCTGATGCCAAGGAAGGTGTGGAATCGTTTTTAGAGAAACGCGATGCGAACTATCCATGCCAAGTGTCTAGCGATATGCCGGAATTTTTTCCGTGGTGGGAAGAGCGCAAATTTTCATAACGTCTATTAACTGAAGAATTAAGGAGCCACCATGAGCACACCAGACATTCCGCAAAAAACTCCGCTGCCCGTTGATGTTGAGGAAGGCCGCAAATATTTTTGGTGTTCTTGCGGTAAGAGTGATCGCCAGCCATTCTGTGATGGCTCGCATCAGGGCACTGATTTTCTGCCGCTTACCTATATGGCTGAAACCACTCGAACCCTCTACTTCTGCGCATGCAAACATACTCACGACGCACCATTATGCGATGGCAGTCATAACTCTCTGGATTAATTTTCGTGCTGAAAAAGCTATTTAATAATAATTCNCGGGCTAGCAAAAGGTACCAGCGACAATTCTCCGCAGGCGACTCCGAGCAACGCTTACGGGTTTTGAAGGAAATCGGTGATGCGATAGCCACCAGTAAACTCTCTGACATCGACCCCGAGCTTAAACAGTTGTTTAGCCNCTCNGTGGCCACAGAGTCAAATGTACAGGTGAAATTTGCCTTAATCCCACGGATCGACGATATAGAGATATTGGCGACGTTACTGGACGACGATGCGACAGCACAAACTGCCGCACAACGATTAGTAAGGCTCACGCCCATTGATTCGCCGCTAAACCAAAAACCTCCGGTCATGGCTGAGCGTTTTGCAGCCGCATCCGCAGACCAAGTAAGAGCGCTGNCACAAATAGCGATCACTCCCGAGCACATGGCAACCCTAGCAATCCGCGCGCATATGGAGGATCTGGACTTTATTCTTCGCCAACCGCTATTGAACTCAGAACAAGGTTTAGTTGCGCTGGAAAGATCGTCTCGCGGGCGCAACAAAACTTGTCATAAGCATGCGCGGGAGCGCTTGGATGCGCTGAAAAAGGGGCGC
The DNA here is from genome assembly GCA_002684495.1 of Gammaproteobacteria bacterium. Lineage (GTDB taxonomy): Bacteria > Pseudomonadota > Gammaproteobacteria > Pseudomonadales > Azotimanducaceae > UBA4421. Next base: position 68,768 of record NYVG01000007.1, read on the forward strand.
AAGTCACTTGAGGACGCGCAGCAGCGTTTGCAGGAATTAGACGCGACCATTGGCAAAATTATGTCGCAGCAAACTCAGGAGCGACCTGATCTGGAAGGACTGAAGCGCACCCGAACCCATTTGCGGTTACTCGCGGAGAAACGCCAGAGCGCCGCCGACGAACTAGTGCAAACCATACAAGAGTTGGCACATGCAGGATCTGTAAATGACACACTTGTCGTGCCTGCATCGCCTCTAGGGGATTTTGATCTTACTGTTCCAGACTCCAAAGACGATCACTACCAGAAAGTAGTCGACGCTCTGCACCAGTTTTTTAGCGAAGCTGAAGTAAACGGCGCGGACTTTGAACATGCAAATCGTGTGCTGCAACAAACAAATGAAACTTGGCACACACGACCTAGCGAGTACTCGCCAAGCGTTAGCCAGCAGCAAACTTTTGATCGCCTATCCGCAAAATTGGGTCGATATGCAACGAAGTTGCAGGACCTAAAGAGCTCACCTCTTGACCTGGCTGAACTTCCGCACCCGCTCACGACTGAAGATATAACTGCAGCAACAACCGAACAGGTCANGCACCGACAGCTGTGGCTAAAGACCAGCACACAGGCTATGAAAAAACTTGGTTGGTCCGACGACCTACCACTACCCGAGAGCGTGCGTACCATGCAAGCTGCCTTGGTGCGAGTAGGCGAGGAGATTGCGCAATTAACAGAACAACAAAGCCGAGCGCGCATCAAGCTTAGGGAGTTAGTTGGCAGCGTCAAGACACGCCTCGCCGAGGGCCAGCTTAAACAGGCCACGCAACATCTCGCACAGGCACGTAAATTACAGCGACTTGGATATCGTGACTGCGACACCGAGATCAATACACTAAGTGGCGAATTGGGAGAAATGAGTGACTGGCAAAACTATGCCACCGAGCCCAAACGNCAGACTTTGCTTGAGAGCTTACAAGCTTTAGCAGAGCACCCACTGACCGCACCAGATCAGACTGAGCGTCTCAAAGCACTGCGCCAACAATGGAATGATCTGGGGCCACTACGCCGTAGTGATCGAGCACTGCAAAAGCGCTTCGACGCCATGGCAGAACAAGCTTTCGCGCCGTGCAAAACATACTTCGCGGAACAAAGCGAACGCCGCAAAACAAATTTGCAAAAACGCCAAGCGGTCTGCGAGCAACTGGCAGAACTGGTCGAGCAAAGCGATTGGCAGCAAATTCCGCTGCAAAAAATTGAGACCATTTCGCGCCAAGCAAGGGCCGAGTGGCAAAGTCATCATCCATGCGAGCGACGCGGCCTAAAGCCGCTAGAAAAACGCTTTGAAGCGCTGCAAACCCAACTGCATGAGCATATCCGTCAGTACAAGCGTGACAACCTTGAACGCAAGCAGAAAATCATCGAAGACGCTAAAGCGCTGATGGGTGTCGAATCCAACAAAGAGGCCACACAGCAGGCCAAACAGTTGCAACAGCGCTGGCAACAAATCGGGCCGGCACCGAGGCAAGCCGAGCGTAATGCCTGGGAGGCATTCCGAAGAGCGTGCGACGCGATATTCCAGCGCAGTGCTGCCGACTACCAAGCTAATCAAGAAGTGTTAGCAGAACAGCACAAAGCATTGGAAACGGCGTTGGCTACGTTTGAACAAAACGTCAGCAGCGCGGATCTAGCTGGCCTACGAGCACAATATCAGGCCATTGANGANCAAGCCGCTACGCTGAAACCGGCTGCCGCAGTGCGTAAGCGCATTAGTGCCGCAAACCAAACTGTGAAAGAACTCGCGCTCGCCGCAAAAAAGGCCGAAACCGGCCGGCGTTTGGAGCAATGGCGGGCTTGGGATCTACNAGTCAGCGCAGCAGAGCAGGCGGGCGATGTTATAGAACCACCACACTCGGTGTTTTCGGCGCGCAGCCAAGGCAAGGCTCGATCAGAAGATCTGCACCGCCTTACCCTCGAGGCGGAAATAGCTGCGGACATAGCAAGTCCGGCAGAGGATCAACAAGCACGAATGACATTGCAAGTAGAGCTGATAAACAAAGGCCTGAACAACCTGACATTGATCGATAATAAGCAACTGATTGAGCGCTGGTGCGCTAGCGGCCCGAAAGCTGCCAGCGATGATTCGCTGCGATCGCGCTTCTTTAATGCCTTGGCAGAACGACTGTAANGGTCCTTCGATCGTTAACCGATCGGCTCATGATCGTCCGCTGCAGCGCCAGGTAAGGTTATGCAAATGCGCGCGCCACCGGCCTCACGATCGGCTATGAGCAACTCGCCCTGGTACAAGGCCACCAGTTCCGCAGCTACCGATAAGCCGATGCCCTGACCCGGTGTTTGACTATCTGCACGCTGACCACGTTTTAATACTTCGGCTCTTTTATCCGCAGCAATACCTGGACCATCGTCTTCAATAACCACTCTGACCATGACCCGCTCAAGAGTTATGGTTTCCGCGGACACCGCAACCCAACTGCGACTGAATTTGCACGCGTTCTCCAATACATTGCCGAAAATTTCCATAAGGTCACTACTGTCTCCGCGCAAATACCCAGCGGCCTGCAGACGGGTAGAAATCTCGGTTTGGGGATAAGCGATGCGTAGCGCTGCTACCAGCCGTTCCAGCGTATCCTGTGCCGGAATCCGCGAACCCAACGCTAACGGTGCTGCAAGAGTCGCTTTATTGAGTTGGTTCGCAACAACATCCTGCATGCGCTGAACTTGATCCTGCAACAATGGCACCGGCGGCCGCGGTTCTGTTAACGCGTTGCTGATAACAGATAACGGTGTTTTAAGACTATGTGCCAGATTATCTAGCGCCTGACTATAGCGCCGGCGCTGGCTTTGTTCGTGAGTTACGAAGCGCTGCAGATTCACCGCCAGGTTTTGCAATTCTATCGGATAACCTTCGCTAAGCCGCTCGCGGCTACCGCGTTCTAACTCACCGACTTCTTTTTGCATGCGCAAGAGCGGTGTCAGCCCCCAGCGCAGTGCTAACGCCTGAACCAATAAAAACACCAACGCCACGCTACCCAGCCCGACCCCTAGACTCTGACGAAAATCTTGGATGGCACGACGGTAGCTCGCTTGATCCGCGACCGCGGTAAAAATCACACGCTCGTTCTCGAGGCCCTCCCAGGTCACGGCATGGCTCAAACTGAAGCGTGGCGGCTGGAATCGCTGCTGAGATTCGCTAAAAACAAAACCACTGCTAAACAAACTTGGGCGCCCACCGCTTGCTACATCTGTTAGCAAAGCAGAACGAGAGCGCCAAAGCGTTTCGCCTTGGTCATTGGTCACGAATGCATAAAGACCCGAATCCGGTTGCGCCAGTCTCGGCTCTGCCAAATTACCCGAAAACTGCAACTGGCGATCTTTCTCACTCGCAGAACCCATGAGCGCGTAGACAATCAATTGCAATTGCTGTTGTGCGCCTTTGATAACACTACGACTGAAGGTTTGATCCAACACCCAGCCAGTAACGCCCAAGAAAACGAGCAAAACCACGCTGGCTGTTACAAGTAAACGGCGCTGAATAGAATCAGGCATCCAGCGCATCACTGTGCGCTCCTGGGTTAAGCTGATAGCCACGACCGCGCACGGTCTGAATAAGCTTTAGTGGTTCAAGCTTACGCCTCAGTCGACCAACAAAAACCTCTATAACGTTGCTGTCGCGGTCAAAATCCTGAGCATAGAGGTGCTCGGTCAATTCATTCTTGGAGACAATACGATCTGCATTGAGCATTAAGTGTTCGAGCACTCGGTACTCATACGCGGTTAGGTCCATGACCTTATCGTCGATTGTCACCTGTTGACGCGATGTATCTAATTGCAGGGGGCCAACCGCCAACAGCGGCGACGCATAACCTGCTGCACGCCGGATTAAGGCATTGAGTCGAGCAAGCAATTCGGGCATCTCAAACGGTTTTGCCAAGTAGTCGTCGGCTCCCGCCTCTAAGCCCTGTACTTTATCTTGCCAATGTCCGCGCGCCGTCAAAATTATAATGGGATAGGTCTTACACTCCTTGCGCAGCCGGCCGATGAGTTCAAGACCATCTATTTTCGGCAATCCAAGATCAATCACAGCGGCATCGAAAGCAAATTCCGTACCTAAGTACAGACCCTCGGAGCCGTCAGCTGCCGCATCCACGGCATAGCCCGCAGCGGTGAGTCCGCTTTCGAGCTGCTGGCGCAGCGCGGGATCATCTTCAACTACTAAAAGTCGCATATTAATTCAGCGTCGGCGCACTCTGCCTTTAGCGTCTACCACAACAGTAATCACTCGCTCTCCCTCAACCAGCAAACGAATTTGATAGATCTGCGCCCCTTGAGTACCGCCATTAAATGACTTTGATGAAAGTACTCGGCCTCCAGTCTCCTCCCGTGCAAGTGCGATAGCTCGCCGTACTGACACTCCTGAGCGTTTTCTCGGTGTTTTCAATGCCCCAGGTCCTACTGCCTTCGATGCTGCGGCTGCCGCCCTATGCTCTTGCGCAACCACAGAACCACCGGTGACGCACATCAGAATCAAACCCGCTATTACATACACTGACTTCATCAGCACAATATACCCGACGCTTATCTTGAAGGGCACAGGCAACATCTAATTGATCGGACAATTGATCGTCCCAGCATGAGTGGGGTTGAAAAAAAGCAAGCAGATGCGCACCTGGGAGGGGGAGCAAGAAGAGAGGGGGCACGCATCTGCTTCAAAGTGATTGAATCGAATTTACGCTCTCACCGAACCTATTTTCCGACGAGTGGTGTAAATATCGGTCTATACGGCCTCAAATAGGGCGGATTCTTACTTTAACCCGCAGCGTGTCACCGGGATGCTCGTCTAATAATGCTTGGTACGTTTTGCCAGCATAGGCATAAGTTACGTTATAACCGATGAGCTGCTGTTCTTCTCTGCGGTCGTAGAAAACTTCGCATACTTGCTCTTCACGGTAACGCACCGCGCCCTCGTGATGATCCTTCTGCTGAACGATATCTTTACCAATCGAGTAACCCAAGAGACCACCCACCACAGCACCCACTTGCTTATTCGGTTGTTTCGCGCCAAGCGCGTTCCCTAATGCCCCGCCAATCAGCGCACCAACAAGTTTTGGTGTACNGGAGTGCTTTTCATCGTCAGAGTAGGCGACCCGCTCAAGATGACATTCCTCTCTGGGTTCGCTGTAGGTGACTGTTTCATAGCGGGGTGTGACGGCAACCACTTCGGCCTCTGCATAGCTGCTATCAGCCCAAGCGACTTGCGCAAGAGACAGCCCGCCCAAGGCGCCCATCAGCCAAAGCCCCTGTTTCGCCGAGTAAAATACTGTCGTCATTGCAGATATTTTCATAAGAACCCCTTGTGCATATTGTGCGCGTTTTATTAGCTGGCCGAGCGGATCAGCCATTTGCATGCACAAGGTTAACTGGGTCTATCTGAACCCAGACTGAACAATCAATTAGGTTGTCCAAGCGGGCGAATCGCTGCAATCTGATGGCCTGCAGTCAAGTCGAAACCCAGCCCTTCGCCGCCTACCGGTTGCTGCCATTGCCAACGAGTTAGGCGCTCGTAATGCTGAATAAATCTTTGCAAGGCCGGTTCACTCATTCGCTGGGCAGGTGCCAGATCCATTTCCTGCTGTCTTCGCCATTCAATGACCTGTGCAAAATCAGGCGGCTGCAACAACATCCAGGCATCAACAAAGTCCCACAATCTTTGGTAGTGCTGATGAATTTGCTGATTACACCATTGTCGCCAACTACCCTGAGGATCTTCCAATCGTTCTAACTCATTAACCGGCTTTTGCAGCAAAGCTTGGGGTTGCGGCTGCACACCTAGGCACCAACCTTCGAATACCAATACCTCGGCTGCAACGTGGATATCTTGCACACGATCGTCCACGCCTTTATCGAACTGCGGCAACGATAAGTTGAACACGCCCTTGCTGCGGGAGAATTGTTCGAGCACATCACCCAGTCGGCCCCAGTCGTGAGTGCCTGGCACCCCACGAGTCGCCAATAATGGATGCACATCGCGGCCTAGTTGCGCACGGCTCTGCTTTGACAGGTAAAAGTCATCTAACGATACGCCGGCTGCCTGCACCCCAAGCTCATTCAGCTGCTGCACAAGAATGCGCGCGAACGTCGACTTTCCTGAACCCTGACTACCCGTGATCGAGACGATACGTTGCTCGCCTGCCAGCAGAGTCGGTGCCAACGCGCGCGCCACTACAGACCACTGCCAAAACGGCTGTCGGACGTCTATATCCGCTGCATTAATACCCTGAGCCTGGTCAGTCCANGCAAGGGGGCTTAGCAGTGTGATGAGTTGTTGCGGGTCCATTAAAGCCACCAATTTAGCAGACATAAGTTTAGCCTATCGGCTGGTGTTCTTACGCCAGAGTTTCGGCCTGTGAGAATTTGCCAAAGCCCAGCATTGTTGCAGCGACCTTCCCCTACGACCAACAGTCGACAAATACTTACCGACGATCGGCAATACATTTCAATCACACCGTGATTGTTTAAACTGCNCCACCGATACTGTTNTCCCTCAGCAGCCCTTTGGGCACAAGGAACGCTAATGATTTCAAACACGCTGACTCTACTGCGCCCCCTCATTGCGGCAGCGCTGCTCCTTTTAGGTCTTAGCGGCTGTCAAACTACCACTTCAGAAACGAGCGCAACTGCTGGCGAAAACGCTGTTGCCGAGCGGCTGGCCTTGCGCAAGAGTCCCAACGATGCTCGCGAGTATCGTTATCTGGTACTGGCAAATAAGCTGCGGGTGCTACTGGTATCCGACCCGGACACAGATAACGCCGCCGCCGCTTTATCCGTCTACCGCGGTAGCTTCCACGAACCAGAAACTCGTCCTGGCCTAGCGCACTTTTTGGAACATATGCTGTTCATCGGCACCGAGAAATACCCTGAGGTGGATAGTTTTCAGCAATACATAACCGCCAATGGTGGCNCGTCTAACGCCTACACCGCACCGGATCACACCAACTATTTCTTCGATATTCAAAACTCCGCCTTCAATGAAGGCTTGGACCGATTCGGACACTTTTTCATCGATCCACTGCTCTCCGTCGAGTATGTCGAACGCGAGAAAAACGCCGTGCATTCAGAATATCAGATGCAGATTAAAGACGACGGCTGGCGCGGCTACATGGTGAGCAAGCTAGCGCTCAACCCAGACCATCCCGGCTCACGCTTCACTATAGGGTCCCTGGACACTCTAAAGGGTGATGTGCGCTCAGACTTAATGAAGTTTTTCACCGACCACTACTCTGCCGATCAAATGGGCTTGGTGGTTTTGGCCGACCAGAGCTTGGATGAGTTAGAAGCACTGGTGACGCCGCTGTTTAATCAGATACGTAACGCGGATATCGGTCCGAGTTATCCCACCGAACCCGCATTCTCAGATCAACAATTACCTGCGGTGCTGACCTCTAAAACCCTAAAAGATAACTACGGACTTGCCTATAACTTTCCAATTCCAAGCACTTTACAGGTATACAGAAACAAGCCTGAGCAATATCTGAGCAACCTCATTGGGCATGAGGGCGAGGGCAGTTTGCACCACTTACTAAACGCGAAAGGCTGGATTGAAGGCCTTAGTGCTGGCAGTCAGGACCTTGATCGCAACACTAGTTTGCTTACGGTAAGTATCGAATTGACCGAGGCCGGGCGCGCACACGTTGAAGAAATTACCGACCTATTGTTCCAATACGTCAACATGCTGCGGGCCCAACCACCCCAGGACTGGCTCTATCAAGAACAGGCAAAGGTGGCTGAATTGGGTTTTCGTTTTCAAGAAAAAGGATCGACCGTTGGCTTTGTCTACCAGATGGCGCCTAGCCTAGACCTTTACCCAGCCGGAGATTTGCTGGTTGCACCCTATTTGATGGAAGCGTTTGACCCAGCTCTGATTGAACAGTTTCTGGGCTACCTGCGCCCGGACAATGTGTTGCTAGAGATTACTGCACCTGACTCAGTCACTGACCAAATTGAACCCTGGTTCGAAGTACCGTTTGCACTGCAACGGGCACCCTTGGCCAGACAGGCTGTTGCAGATGCAACATTACACTTGCCCGAGGTTAATCCTTATCTACCAGAAAAACTCGATCTGGTGCCGGCAGATGAGCAGGTTATGCGGCGGGTTATTGACGATCCACAACTAACGCTATGGCTGGATACCGACGTGGAATTCGGCACGCCTAGAGCAAATATGACCCTTGGATTTCTGACGCCAGAGGGCGCGCTAAATGCTAAGGACCGAGCTCAAGGCCGGCTCTATCAACGCTTAGTAAACGACGCGTTGAGTGCCACTATCTACCCAGCCTATCTGGCAGGCCTCGGTTACTCTATCAACGTTGCCGACAGCGGCTTTGCGGTTTCTGTCAACGGCTATCAGGACAAGCAAATGACTTTACTTGATACCGTTACGCAACAACTGCTCTATGCCGAGATCAGCGCCGAACGGTTTGCCACCATCAAAGCCAGCTTAATCAAGGATTGGCGTAACAGCCGCAAGAACAAGCCCTATGAACAGGCGCTCGGCGCGCTCAGCGATGCTCTTTTGTCCGCGAGTTGGCCCGCCGAGGTATTAGCCGATGCTCTGGAACCCATCACTCTAGAGGCCTTGCTACAATGGCGTACCCAACAGTTCGCCAACGTGGGGGTGATCGCTGCATTACACGGCAATGTAACCACCGCCGACGCAGAGCAGTTGCGTACGTTCGTTAACGATAAGCTAAAACCCAAGAGTGTTATCCGCCAACGCACACAGGTGGCCGAACTCACAGAAACTCTGCGCGTGGACTTGGCTGTTGATCATGACGACTCCACCCTGCTGATGTATGTACAAGATCCCGATGACAGCTTTGCTAGTCGTGCGAAAAGCGGTCTGGCTGGACAATTACTGCGTTCAGCTTATTTTTCCAGCCTGCGCACCGACCAGCAATTAGGTTACGTGGTCAGTGCTGGCGCACGACGTATGGATAAACGCGGCGGCAACCTATTCCTCGTGCAATCCCCAGTGGCCAGCGCCAAGGCCGTAGAAGAGGCATCAATGACGTTCATACAGGAATATATTGATGCTTGGCCAAATCTTAGTGATGCAGAATTTAACCAGCAGAAAAGCGGTCTCATCAACCGCCTGACCGAATCGGATAAAAATCTAGGTGAGCGCAGTCAACGTTATTGGCGCGATATATTTGATGAGCACTATACCTTGGACAGTCTGCAGCTGATCGCTGCCGAAGTAGGCAACCTCAGCAAAGCGGATATGTTGGCGTTCTTTCGAGATCTGCAAAAGCGCCTCAAAGAGCAGAGCATCTTGATTTATAGCAGCGGTAAATTTGCCGAGGTTCCAACCAGCGGACGGTTACTCGAGTCAGCTGCAGCGAAGTAATCGCCTCTTCAGAAGGGCGCGATATCTAATCGAAACGGCGGCAACGAGTCGATTAAAGCACGGCCATAACGCTGGGTAACAATACGCTTATCCAGCATGGTCACTGTGCCATAATCGCGCTCGTTGCGGATCAGACGACCGCAGGCCTGCACCAACTTCAACGCCGCATCTGGAACAGAAATTTCGTAAAACGGATTGCGGCCTTGGGCCTCGGCCCACTCGGCGATGGCCTGGTCCACAGGATCATCCGGGACTGCAAAAGGTAATTTAACAATCACCACATGACGGCAGTAATCACCGGGCAAGTCTAAGCCCTCGGAAAAACTTGCAAGACCCACAAGGTGCGAACGCTCCCCTTCGTCAATACGCCTGCGATGCTCGAGGATTAACGCCTGCTTACTGCCATCGCCCTGGACTAGGAGGCCATCTGCCACGTGCTCGGGGAGAGCCTTGGTTACTGCATTGAGCTGGCGCCATGACGTGAACAGCACTAGGGCCGATCGCTCGCGATTCAGCAGTTCCGGCAATAGGCGCGTAACCTCCTCACTGTGCGCATCGAAGTCTCTTGGATCAGACTGCATCGACGGCACATGAAACGTCGCGATTTCGGGATAATTAAACGGGCTCACAATACTGGTTGTCGGGGTTTCAGGCGGTAATCCGGCGCGCTCAAGAAATCGTTCAAAGCGCCCTAGGGCAGTGAGAGTTGCGGACGTACACACCGCGCCGAAACAGCGCTGCCAAAGCACCTCGCGTAATATGTGGCCAGGTTCGATGGGAGCACTGACCATATCCATATCGTATTGATTACGGCTCACCCAACGCGCACAGCGATGGGTTTGCTGCACACCAAGTGNGTAGTCTTGCAACAGTGCGCGAGTCGCAAGGGCACGATTTTGTAACTGCCCGACGGGCAGCAGCCAATCCTCGGCCTCGAACGCTTTATCCCAATCTTGGTTACCAGCCACGGCATCACTGAGTAAGTCGTGAAAACGCTCGATGTTGTCACAAAGCCGCTCCATACCCGGTAACGCGGTCACGCATAAGTCAGAAATTGTCGAGGGCACTTCGCCCAACGGAAAACGATAAATTTCGCGATCTTCGTCCCGCGGCTCCATTGGTAAAATCGCGAGCGCCTGCGATAACCCGGTAAAAATATCCCCAAGGGCTGCGGTTTCACTGGCCACATTCGTACTCAAAGCCACAAGGTTGTNCGGCCGAGCAAAACGTTGGGTCGCGGTACCCAGAACATTGTTGACGTTATCGAGCCATTGCAACGTGCCCTGAATTCTGGCCGAACTGGCGAAGTGATTCTGGGTCTTCTCCGCTAGGTGATGCGCTTCATCCAAAATGTATATGCAATCCTCCGGCGCTGGTAATACCGCACCGCCGCCGAGGGCCAAATCAGCCAGCACTAGATCATGGTTAGCAACAATGACGTCCGCACCTTCGAGACTATTGCGCGCGCGGAAAAACGCGCACTGCTTGAAATACGAGCATCGGTTATTACTGCACCCCCTATGATCTGTCGTCACGCCGGCCCACGCACCATCTGGCAGTGGCTCAACCCAACTGTCCAGTTCGCCATCCCAACCACCCTGAGAGTAGCGATTAAGCATCTCTTGATACAACACTGAGAAATCTTCACCGCTTACATCAAATATCGGGATTTCCTGTTGGTTTTGGTATTTCAGATGATCGTCGAGGCGTTTCAAGCACATATAGCGGCCACGCCCTTTCGCCAAACTGACGCTAAACGTTAAACCCGCGCGCTGCTTTAGATCCGGCAAATCCTGCAACACGACCTGTTCTTGCAGCGCCACTGTGGCGGTACTGAGCACTACGGTTTTGCCGATGTCCCTAGCCAACGGGATACTGGCAAGACAATAGGCGGCAGTTTTACCGGTACCCGTACCCGCCTCGATGGCGCATATACGCGGTTCACTCTGGCTTAGGGTGCGGGCGATCTGTGCGATCATCTCGCGCTGACCACGGCGCGGTTTAAACTCTCGGGCACCCAGCCAAGTGCGATAGGCATCCTGAATGGCGTCCTTGATTTGCTCTGTTAGTACCCCTTGGCTCATGGATGCAACTGTGCGGCAAAGTGACCAGCAAGCCAAGCAAAAGCCGCTTACGTAGGCCTTAGATTGTTATTCGAAGCGAGCGTAGAGTGCCTGTCGGCGTTGAGCAGGATTCTTCTTTGTGCGACAGTGCCGGCATGAAAACACTTAGTAAATTGCTGGCTGCACTAATGCTATTGGCGTCAACTGGAACTGCGAACGCTGATGCTCGGCTGTCACNGGCGCCCGGTTTTAGCATCGAAACTTTGCCATTTTCTGCACCCAATGCGCGACAAATGGCATTAACCAATGACGGTGCCCTAATCGTTGGCACCCGCAAAAAGGGTAGGGTCTACGCGGTAGTTAACCCGTTCGCTGACAACCCTCAGGTCATTACCTTGATTAAGGGGCTCAAAATGCCCAGTGGTGTGGCCGTTGTTGGCAATGATCTGTATGTGGCAGCGACATCTACCGTATACAAAGTCGCCAATATTGATCAGCAACTGCGGCCCAATCCAACGACAACAGTTATTACTGATGACCTGCCCAATAAACGGCACCATGGCTGGAAATATTTAAAAGCGGGCCCTGACGGCCAGTTATATCTGCCGGTTGGAGCGCCCTGCAATGTCTGTCTATCTGAAGATCCGCGTTTTGCCACCATGCTGCGCATGGACCCAAAAACCGGTACTACTGAAATCATTGGCCATGGCATTCGTAATTCCGTGGGGTTCGACTGGCAACCTGGCAGTGGCGACCTTTGGATCAGCAATAATGGCCGCGACATGATGGGCGACGACATCCCCAGTGACGAGATCAATGTTATTCCAGCGGCATCCGAGAAAGCGCCTCACTACGGCTATCCGTTCATCCACTCGGCACCCGACGGCAGCCGCATTAAGGATCCTAAGTTCGGTGATCATCCCACCGCCCAGAGCCTGACATTTGTCGATCCAGCAATCCGTGTGCAAGCCCACGCGGCTGTTCTTGGTATGAGCTTTTATCGCGGCGAACGGTTCCCAGCGCCTTTCCAAGATGCCCTATTCGTTGCCGAGCACGGCTCCTGGAATCGCAGTAAAAAGGTGGGTTATCAGGTCAGCGTCGCGACCTTCGACACCAACGGCCAGCCCAACTACCAGCCGTTCATTACCGGTTGGCTACAAGGCGAGAACGCTTGGGGCCGGCCCAACGATGTACTACCAACGCCGGATGGAGCGNTGNTGATTTCAGATGATAAAGCGGGAGTGATTTACCGTGTCACGGCGAATCCGACGGCACTGGCATTAGCACCTTAGCGCAGTGATGCCCCCAGCAGCTCACGGGCGATAACATGGCGCTGAACTTCACTAGGACCCTCGCCGATTCTGCGAATACGCATTTCTCGATACCAGCGCTCAAACGGTAGGTCCTTAGCCACGCCCAAGCCACCGAACATCTGCATACAACGGTCCACCACACGACCACCTGCTTCGGTGGCCACTAATTTGGCCATGGCGGCTTCTTTGCGAAACGATTCGCCCTGCTGGGCTTTGCTTGCAGCCTCCAAGGTGATCCAAAGCGCTTGCCGAATGTCGATATCGTTGTCCACCAGCATCCACTGAATAGATTGGCGAGTCGATAACGGCGCGCCAAAAGTTTCCCGCTGAGGCACATATTCTAAAGCCATCTCCTGAGCTTTAATGGCTACCCCAATGCAGCCCGCCGCATAGGGGATACGCTGCCGAGTTAAACGATCGTTAGCGATCGCGAACCCTTTGTTGAGCTGACCGAGAATGTTGTCATTAGACACTCGAAGATCTTCAAATTGCAGCTCGGTGGCGTAATGCGCTGAACGCAGTGTGTGCACGATACGGCGAACNTGAAAACCAGGCTGATCCGTATCAACAATAAAACACGTCACGCCGTTACGACCTTGATCAGTATCCGTGCGCGCAAAAACCAAACCAAAGTCGGCTTTGTCGGCTCCACTAATCCACAATTTACCGCCGTTAATCACCCAGTCGTCGCCATCACGGACAGCCTTAGTTTGGATCGCACGGGCGGGGTCAGAGCCACCAGACGGTTCCGACAATCCAAAGAAACCACGTTTTTCGCCGCGCAGTGTGGGATATAGGTATTGCTCTTTTTGCTGCTCCGTAGCTTCAAACAATTGCGCCAAACCAGCACCACCGAAGGTGCCATAACAGGGTGCATACAGGCCCGCTCGATGTTGCGACATTTCTACCGCAAGTAACGTACGCGTCACTAGATCAATGTCCGGGCCACCATATTCCGGTGGAATATCTAGACCGTAGAGGCCCATCTCCCTAGTTTTAGCAATCAGCCGTTGCCGGTCGTCGTCTTCCAACTCATCTGCGTCGGGATCCAGATATTGCTCTAAGGGCAATATTTCCTCACGTACAAAACGTCGCACCATGCCGATAATCAAGTCTTGCTCTGGTGTTAAGTTAAGATCCATTAGCGCCTCCTGCAGGGCTAAGCCTACCCAACCTGACCTTGGGATCGTGGGTCGGCAATACGCCATGTTCAGCCTGATGCAACATCAGCAGCTCTTTGTAGCGGCTCAAATAGCTGGTGGTTATCTCATAACGTACCTGGCAAGCATGGGCTTGTTCGGCCAAACTGCGAGTTATTTCACCGCGCAACCCGCCCAGACTGCGTCCACCGGCATAGCTCATAAAAATCACTTCGCCATCTGCGTCAGCCAATTGGTAGACGCCCATCTGCCCACGCACCTTGGCTAGGGCTTGCTCGTTCGACAACCACGGCTTTGCCAGGCGTAAGCCCACCCTTAACCCTTGATATCTACTTCTGACTTGCGTTTCGGCATGACCGAAATTTCCATCGGCGCAAAATGCTCCATATCGATGTCAATCAAATAAGGCCCCTGTGCCGCCATGGCCGCGTCCATCGCTGCGGAAAATTGAGCAACGCTGGCAACGCGCTGTCCTGGCACGCCCATACTCTGAGCCATCTGAGCAAAAGCCACCTTGCCTAGATCGGTTTCGTTAATGCGCCCAAACTGATTCTGCTGCAGCCAACGCAATACGCCGTATCCCGAGTCATTGAAAACACAAATAATCAGCGGCACCTGATACTGCGCACAGGTCGCCAGCTCGGTGGCATGGAACATAAAGCCGCCATCACCGTGAATGACCAGTGTTTTACGCTGACTGGCAATAGCCGCTCCTACGCTCATGGGAAAACCAGGGCCGATTGCNCCAGAGGTGGGATTAATCGACGTGCGTGGTTCAAGAATGGGAAACTGTTGATTACCCCAGTTGTATGCGGAGATGGTTTGATCGCGTACGAATACACTGTCGGCGGGTAACTTGTCGCGAATACAGTCCATGACTTGGGGCCAATCGTCCCCCAAGCGTGCGCGCATAGCGGCGCGAACACCGTCTCTGGCCTGCCAAACGCCGTCGTTGAATTGATTGTCGTTTGGCGAAGGCTCTTGCAGTTGCGCAGTTATACCCAATAACGCTGCTTTTGCGTCGGCGATTAATCCAAGCTGGGCCGTATGGGTGCGACCAATCATATTGCCATCGATATCGATATGGATCAGATCACCTGGCGGCGTCTGCGCGGCAAACTGGCCGCCAACACCGACCGCAAATTTAGTACCGATCGCCAGGGTGACATCCGCATCCAACAAAGCGTTATACATGCCAGCGGAATTGTAATAATTGCCAATACACAGCGGATGGGTTTCAGGAATAGCCCCGCGCCCGTCCACAGTTGTCAGCACCGGTATATCCAACTGCTCTGCTAATGCTTGCAGCTCTTTGTGCGCGCCTGCAGCAATAACCCCACCACCCGCGATAAGGATGCGCTTGCGCGCATTGGCTAATTTTTCGACTACTTTTGTGAGTCCATCCGCATCCGGTTGAAACCCTTCAGCCTTGGGCAATACAACTTGGATGGGCGCGGTTGCGGCGTATTGAATATCTATTGGAATTTCTAGTGCCCCCGGCGCTCCGCGCCCGGTAAACATGTCATTTACCACCGCATTAAAGGCATTGCCCAATTGCTCGATATGGCGCGGACTCTCGACTCGGCGGCATACACTGGCGAGCATCGGCACCTGATTTTCGGCTTCATGCACGTAGCTTAAGCCCTTGCCATAGAACGCGGTTTCCGCCTGACCGGTGATGACAAGTACCCTNGAGGAACCGTACTGAGCCTCGTATAGGCCAGTGACCGTATTAGATGTCCCAGGCCCCGTTGAGGCGATCATGACGCCCAATTTGCCGCTGGCTCGCGCATAGCCGTCCGCTGCATGAGTACCCGCTTGTTCATGGCGCACGTCAATAATCTTGGTTTTACCCAGTCGATTAACGGCGTCAAGGATGGGCATGTTATGAATGCTGACAATGGCAAAGACATGCTCAACGCCCAATTGCGCCAAAGCGTCCGCAATAAGATCCGCTCCACTAAACTCGCTGCTCATACCACCCCCAACTTCGGTGATTGTGTATTTTTACCGCCNCTGCAACACGACCTTAAGCGCAATGGCACCTCTATGTAACCAGCGCTAAGCCTGCACATCATTAACAACAGGGTTTGTTAACGTGCCGATGGGCTTAACTTCTACCTCGATTACATCCCCCTTATCCATAAACACTGGCGGCTTACGCGCAGCGCCAACGCCACCTGGCGTGCCGGTGACAATCACATCCCCAGGTTCCAGTTCGATAAAGGTCGAGCAAAACTCAATCAGTTCAGCAAAGCCATGTACCAATAAATCGGCTGTGGCATTTTGCATCACCTCACCATTCAAACGTGTGGTTATCTCCATTTGCGACAAATCACCAATCTCGTCCTTGGTCATCATCCAAGGACCAAAGCCTCCGGTATTGGCAAAGTTCTTACCTGGAGTGAATTGACTGGTCTGCCGCTGGTACTCGCGCACGCTACCGTCGTTATAGATGCCGAAGCCTGCCACATGATCCATAGCGTTTTGACCCGTAATACGTCGGCCGCCGCGGCCAATGATCATTGCGATCTCACCTTCGAAATCTAAACTCGCTGATTCCCGTGGCCGCACCATGGCTTCACCATGGCCCATCTGGGCTGCCGCAAAACGTACAAATACTGTGGGCACACCCTCGCCACCACGACCGGTCTCCTCCTGGTGCGCCTTATAATTAAGCCCTACACAAAGAATTTTTTTCGGGTCCGTTATAGTCGGTGCGAAGTGCAGNCCCNGCAAAGGCAAGTCTGCCTGANCGCCACACTGCTCGACCAACTGCTCCANAGCATCCGCAGCAATGGCTTCGCGCAGTGTGCTGAACTCACTCCGCGCACCCACATCTACAACGCCCTCTTGGCCTTCACCTGCAGCCCCTGCAGGAACCACGTAGCCAAAGGTCGCCTGGGTATACCTAGATCCCTGCCCATGATCGGGTGCAGAGCGGTAAAACGATAACCAGCGCATAACCTCCCCCCTCGCAAACTAATGTCTAGTCGAACATGATCACGCTGCGCGCGATTTCTCCGGTATTTAAAGCGGCCATGCCCTCGTTAATGTCTTCCAGCGCAATACGTCTGGAAATCAAATCGTCCAGATGCAACCGACCTTGCAAATAGAAATCCACGAATCGCGGCATATCGACCCGAAACCGGTTGGAACCCATCATAGAGCCCTGAATTTTCTTCTCGGCCAAAAAGTCGACACCGTGTAACGCCACCATCTGCCCCGGCGGAATCATGCCAATAACCGTTGCCGTACCACCCCGACGCAGCATTTGGAAAGCCTGCTCAGCAGTTGCTTTAAGACCAATTGCTTCAAAAGAATAATGCACACCGCCGCCGGTCATCTCGATTACCTTGGCAACCGCGTCACCGTCACTGGCATCAACCACGTCCGTTGCACCGAACTTGCGCGCCAGATCTAGTTTGGAAGCTACCATATCTACCGCGATGATCCGCGATGCGCCGGCGATTGCTGCACCGTTGATGGCCGACAATCCAATGCCACCACAACCGATGACCGCTACCGTGGCACCAGTTTCCACATTGGCGGTGTGGATAACAGAACCCACCCCCGTGGTCACACCGCAGCCGATCAATGCGGCCTGAGCCATCGGCATGTCTTCACGAATTTTCACCAAGGCGTGTTCGTGCACCAACATCATTTCGGCAAAGGATCCCAACTGCGCGAATTGTGAAAGTGCTTCATCGTTCTGACTCAAGCGCGGCTGTTCGTCAGAACTACGATTGGTTTCAGGCTCTTGGCACAGGGACAGATGGCCNGTTACNCATTGCTCGCAGTGGCCACAAAATACCGACAAACAGGTAATAACGTGATCGCCGGGCTTAACATAGTGCACATCACTACCGACCTGCTCGACAATGCCGGCACTCTCGTGGCCCAACACCATTGGCACCTTGCCCGGGTAACTGCCATTCCAAAAATGCATATCACTGTGGCAAATTCCCGCCGCCATGGTGCGAATCAGCACCTCTCTAGGACCCGGTTTAGCAACCGCGATCTCTTCAATTTCCATCGGCACGTTTACTTCGCGAAATACTGCTGCTTTCATCACACTCTCCCTATGATTTGGCGCTGATTTGCTCGTAGCTTCGAGCCTGAGTGTGCCACAGACCT
This sequence comes from Gammaproteobacteria bacterium, assembly GCA_002684495.1. Classification (GTDB taxonomy): domain Bacteria; phylum Pseudomonadota; class Gammaproteobacteria; order Pseudomonadales; family Azotimanducaceae; genus UBA4421. Next base: position 86,840 of record NYVG01000007.1, read on the forward strand.
ATGCGTGCGCATAGATAACAACAGATCGTTTGCTGCCATGCTGCTATTTGCAGAAAAATCGGCAGCGGCCACTAAAGCCGCACCATACGTCTAAGTCAGACGACCATCCACAATGGCCTCGGCGGCCTCTATGGCGGCTAATAAACCGGTCGGGTCCGCAGCCCCTGTGCCCGCGATATCAAAAGCGGTGCCATGGTCCACAGAGGTACGAACAAAGGGAATACCCAGTGTTGCGGTAGTGGATTGATGGAAATTATGGACCTTGATCGCAATATGGCCTTGGTCATGATAGAGCGCTAGCACCACATCAAATTCACCATTAATCGCCCGATTAAATACCGAATCTGCCGGTACTGGGCCGGTGACATCAATACCCAGAGTTCGTGCCTGTGCCACTGCAGGTGTTAGCTCCGCAACTTCTTCTTGGCCAAGCAAACCGCCTTCACCCCCATGGGGATTAAGTGCCGCCAGCGCGATGCGCGGTCGCTGCATACCCCAACGGGTCAATGTGTCATGCATCAACTGCAGCTTGTCCAGTACCGTGTCGAAGCNNACATATTGCACGGCCTGGGCCAGCGACTTATGAGTCGACAAATGCACAACCTTTAGCCCAGGGGTCATCAACATCGTAGCGGTGCGGTTGACACCTGCCAGACGCGCGAGGATCTCTTGATGACCGATGTCATTCACATATCCCGCCGCATGAATGGCCTCTTTGTTGATCGGTGCGGTAACCATCGCCGCCACTTCAGCAGCCAGACAGGCGGTCGCGGCAAGCTCGATTGAGCGTACCGCCACATCACCACAAGCGGCTTGAACCTGACCAAAACAAAAATCTGCCGGAGCCACTGAATCGGCCGGCTCAAGAATACTGACCGCGTCCGATGCCTGGCTGAACGCCTCTATGGTATCGACGGCAGGCAGTGCTAAACCAAGTGCCTCGGCGCTGCGCTGCAAACTCCAGCGCGCCCCGACCAAGACCCATGGATGTCGCGGCTGCGGGTTTTTAAGCAAGGTCTTCAGTACCACCTCCGGACCAATACCGGCTGGGTCTCCCAAGGTGATTGCTATAGGTTTCGACACGATCCCCTCCTGGCAGTTATTGCCGACAATGCTGGCGCTGCTGGCGCTGCTTTGTCTAAACTGTCAACTTATAGTGTACATTTATACAGTANTTTTGTATGTTCTGGAGCCGCGCTGACGCGCCAAGCATCTGCAGTACCGATGCATAGCCTGAACGATTTACTAGAGTCCTTCCATCTTTATGCGGAATGCGAACGCTGCCAGCGCAGTGTGCAGCTGAGCATTGAAAAACTAATCCAACGCCTCGGCAACGACTTTCCTGTCACTGAGCTAAGAGCAAAACTGCGCTGCACCAGTTGCAACATTCGCGGCCAAGATCTGCGTATCGTTTTTGTGGGCCCGCCAGGAAAGCGAGTGGTATTCCAGTACCGGCGCTGACCGCGCCGGATTCTACAGAATCTCGGTCGACAACAGCGTCAATCCAAAGCCCTCAACGCCAACGTAGTCCACTTCGCGGCCAGCGATTAAGCGAATCTTACTGACCCCTAAGTCGCGGAGAATTTGCGCCCCTACTCCGACTTCAAGCCATTCGCTACGGCGCTCTTCTTCTTTGCTCTGGGACGCCAGATTTTCATGGGGCACACCGACAAAGCCGGTGCGCAGGTAAATTAGAACGCCACCACCCAATTTCTGAATTCTATTTTGTGCAGCCTGTAGGACGTTTGTGTCGTGATCCCCTTGGGTGCCAAAAATATCCTCGACTAACTTCTCACGATGAATCCGCACCGGCACTGATTCCATCGCCGCAATATCGCCGAATACCACAGCAACATGCTCTGCATCTTCAAACTGGGTGCGATAAGCGAATGCCTTGGCGTCGCCAATAGAGGTCTTAACGGCGAATTCGTAACTGCGCTCGACGAGTTTTTCGCGTTGTTGCCTATAAGCAATCAAATCCGCAATGGTAATGATTTTGAGCTTATGGGTTGCCGAGAACTCCACCAACTCTGGCAGGCGCTGTACCGTACCATTGTCATTAACCAGTTCTGCCAATAAACCCACTGGCGGTAGCCCCGCCAGGGCAGCCAGATCGGTGCCGGCTTCAGTATGCCCGGAACGCACCAAAACCCCGCCCTGACGCGCGACTAAGGGGAAAATATGCCCGGGGCGAACGAAATCATCCGCAGCAACATTGCTCGATGTCAGCGCGACTACCGTTGCCGCACGCTCCTCTGCGGAAATGCCCGTGGTAAGGCCTTGCTTATAATCAATGGATACCGTGAACGCGGTACTCATCGGTGCATCGTTGCGGCCGACCATCGGGTCGAGGTGCAACGCTGTGGCCTGCTCTTGCAGAATCGGCGTGCACAAAATACCACTGGTATGCCGAATCATGAACGCAACCGCTTCTGGCGTTGCCTTGCTGGCAGCCATAATCAAGTCGCCTTCATTTTCTCGATCATCATCATCCACCACCACGACCATTTCGCCGTTGCGGATCGCAGTTAACGCTTCTTCGATGGTGTTAAATTCAGTGGTCACGCTATTTGTTCCAACAAAATGGGGGCCGAAGGTTAGCACAAGCCGCCGGCTGCAGCTTGCTAAAGAACTAAATCGTGCCGGCTGCTCTGAATTTGTCCACCTCCGGGGCAGATAAACTCAAATGATTCTTATTCATGCCAGTACAACGACATCATGTAGCTATTTCAAACGCGAAAGAAATCAAAGCCAGAAAACGCGTCACCCAACACAGCTTGGCTGGAACTGCCCAGCCAACCATCAATGACACTGGCATAAACTCGGCGAAAATCTACGCTATGTACCGGATTGTCCTCTGGCCCCAGCGCACTGAGATCCATCGGCTTTCCATAGTGTCCACCACGAATAGGCTTACCAGCCAACATCATCACATTCGCAGTCCCATGGTCAGTGCCCTGATTAGCGTTTTCAGCGGGCCGGCGGCCGAACTCGGAATACAGCAGCACCACGACCTCATCAGCACAGCCTTTGGCATCCAGGTCGCTGACGAACGCCGTTACCGCATCGGATACATAGCTCAACAGCCGTCGATGCAGGGCCGGCTGCTGCACGTGAGTATCAAAAGCATTGTTCCTGACAGATACATGATAGAGCTGAGTCGGTAGTCCGGCATCAATACACGCCGCCACCTTGGGCAGGTCGAAGGGCGCAACACCATAATCTGCATCTGCAGCATAAGCCTGCCATGCCGAGCGTATGAGTCTGGACGAGGCCTGGGCACTGTCATGGATGGCATGCAAATAAGCGCGATTGGAGCGCGCATCAAAGCCACGCCCCGAGCCGTTGTTTGGTGAAGATTCAGGCACCGCCATCCATCGATCGCGCTGGAATTTGTTCGGGTCATCAAATACCACCGGCGTATGGTTCTTGCTGTTAACGGCCAAAGACTGATGAGCGCCAATATTCACCAGCATATTGTCACGACGCTGGTGAGCCAGATTATCCGCAACCCGGCCAAGCCAGCCAAATTCATTGCCCCGATTCGGCGCACCGGTATGCCAATACGCCATGGAAGTGAAATGGGAATAGGAAGGCTGGGGATAACCGCAGCCGTGAATAATAGCCAGCTGCTGGTCGCGCCACAAAGACTGCAGCCCTAAAAGACCCGGATTGAAACCAAATTCTGCGTCCAAGGCCAAAAGGTCTTTGGCGGGAATGCCAAGTGTTGGCCGCAGCCGGTAGTAGTCATCGTTGCGAAAAGGCACCACCGTATTCAAGCCATCATTGCCGCCGGACAGTTCCAGCGCCACTAAAATCGGCTTACGCGCACCCGGATTATCGCGGACCGACGGTGAGGTAAAGGCCAGCGCGTTAGGCGCCAGGGCAAGGCTCAGCGCGCCGGACAATCCTTTGAGTACGGTTCTACGTTTCACGCAACTGTCTCTATCAACGTACTTCTCCCCAACCTAACCCAACTGGTAATCCGGCAGGCTCAACATTTTATGCAGCAACCGACGCAGCGGCGACTCAAGATAGCTGCGGGCTGCCGGTATGTCCTCACCTGCTAAGTCCGCCGCCAAGGAGCGCGCTAAATCTTGCAACACATCAGGCGCCAGTTCGACACTGAAATATTTGTTATGCAAATACGCCACCACCTCATCTGGCGTCTTTAGCCCTGCAGCCAGCACCTCGTCACTTAGCCGAACTCGTGCCGGCGCGCGCAAGATCGGTTTAACCCGCTCTATGGCCATCTGCCAACCACGCATGCTGCCAATTCGGGTATTAAAGTCTTCATCGCGATCTGCCAGAGCATTGGATTGAGCCATCACGCCACCTTGCTGTACCGCGGTAGGACGCGTAGCGGCACTGATGCTCATACCCTGGCGCAAGCGCTCCTGCACTTTGGCCACCTCAGGGGTGTACACCGGAAACCGGTCAGGCGGCACGAAATTCATATCCGGGAACAGTACGTCCAGCACAAAATTGCCACGCTCATAAAGCAGTGAGGGCGTAATCCAGCTTCTACCATGGGACCACCCTGCAACCGTGGGCGGGTGCAGTAACCTTTGACCTATGCCCTGTGTGGCTTGGTTAAAGTCTGGCACGCCAGGAATACGCTCAAGACCCAATTGTTTATAGGTCGATACCACCAGTTCCACGGGGCCCTTTATGCGCCCACCACGGTGTTGATAAAACTCTTCCGAGAGCAGTAGCACCTGTAAAAAGTCGCCAATGTGATAATTTTTTTGCCGCAGCAACTGCCCCAACTGTTTGGCGCCACGGTCAGACAGTTCGGTATGCACAAAAAACCGATAAATTTTTGCGGCCATAAATTCGCTGGCAACAGGTTGCTGCAAAATAAGGTCGATGATGTCCACGCCATCGAAGGCGCCCACTGAGCCTAAGAACTGTTTACTTGCATCGTCATGCAACTGCGGATCAACAAAGAAAGATAAATCGTCGACCGACCAGCCGGTAAAGGCCCGCGCCGCCTCGCGGACATCCGCCTCGCTGTAGTTGCCCACACCCATGGTGAACAACTCCATCACCTCCCGCGCGAAATTCTCATTTGGTGAATCCTTAGTGTTCACCCCAGCATCGAGAAACACCAACATGGCCGGATCCTGGGCGGCCCCAATGAGCAGTTCACGAAACGAACCCAAACCGGCACGCTGAAACAATTCCAACTGCTTGAGCATCTTGCGGTAATCGCGCACCTTGTCTTCGTTAGCAGCGAAGTGGCCGTGCCAGAACAGCGCCATCTTCTCCGTCAGCGGATAAGGCTGGCGCAACATTCTATTCGCCCACCAATAAGCGACCCGATCTGTCTCCAGACGGCTGGCGCGCAGCCAATAAAAGAATTTGTCCACCACCGGCTGGAGCGGACGGTTGCCGCCGGGTTTTACCGTTATACCCAGAGCCGAACCCGTTTGTTTAGCAAGCCGAGTGGTGGCCGGACGACTGGCAGGAAATGGATCCAAGCCTGCGTCAAAGATCCCCGAGTGGTCAAATTGTGCAAGTTCCGCAGGAGGGCGCGATGTTAGAAAGGCATTTACCGCGGCTTTAGGCCCAAGCCTTACCAAGTCAGCTAATTCATCTGCACTCGCACCAAACCCGGCTCGAGAGGCTAGATGCCGCGCTTTGTCTAGATCCCACTGGGCAGACTGAATCGGCGACAGATTAAGAGGCTCAGCCACAGCCACAGTGCCTTGAACCAGCCAGAGCAAAGCCACAACCACCGCTCGTCTCACCTACTACCCCCTATTTCTGCGCTTCCATTAATACCCAATAGCACCGGGCCAATAACATTAACCAAAGATTGCAGCATATTCGGCAAGCTGAAAAGGGCTACCGAATACCGAAAAGGATTGGCTGGGGAGCAGAGGTGTTGGAGCGCGAGCAAAATCGCGTGACCGTTGTGTGTACTTCAAAAATTCTCACACTCGGCCTGTGCCAAAAAAGGGGCGAGCAAAAGGTTAATAGATTCGTTCTTTACTGGTTGTTTGGGCTTGTCTTGCGCACCAATCGGCCTGGCAGAGAATCAGTCGCTGCGCCGTCGATGTAGGTCGGCTGTCCGTTCACAACGGTCATTAGATAGCCGTCCGCGCGCTGCTGGAGTCGCGCGCCGCCCGCTGGCAAATCGTTAATCATTTCTGGCAAGCGTACATTCAAGTTATCGAAGTCGATAAGGTTCACATCAGCACGCATGCCCGGCTCGAGGGTACCTCGGTCGGTTAGATCCACGGCTCGTGCAGTATCTCTGGCCTGACACTTGATAAGCGTCGGCAGATCAATACCCTCGCCTCGGCTACGGTCTCGACCCCAATGCGTAAGCAATGATGTGATAAAGCTCGCGTCACAGATGGTGCCTACATGGGCGCCACCATCACCCAAGCCCATCACAGTATCTTTATGCAGAATCATGTCGCGACAGCAGTCGAGGTTATTCTCCGCGTAGTTGGCAAACGGCGTATAAAGCAAAGCCTTTCCGTCATTCTGCAGCAGAGTGTCATATACGTAGCACCAAGGATCTATTCCGCGAGCCGTAGCTTGAGCGTGCAATGAATCCTTGGGGTCTGGCTCATAGTTAGGTGGATCAGTCATCAGCCAAATCTTTCGCCCCTCATCCATCAGTCGGAACAAACGCTGGAATCCGCGCCCCGTCGGTTCGGCCAAGACGCGTGCCTTGCGCCCGGGGTCGCGCAATGAGGCGATACGCTCCGCCAGCCCCAAGCCCGCAACCTCGGTAAAAGAAGGGCGCGTGGTGAACGGCGATAAGGTTGTGGTCAGACCCAGTAAGATCCCTATTGGCCGAGGAGCCACCTGCCCGCGCATTTCGTAACCTGCATCGCTTGCGCCTTCGATTTTTTTCAACACCTTGCGCCAGCCATGATCACTGATGCCCTGCGCCAGCGAAATCGACATAGGTCTATGGGCAGCTTTTACCATCGATTTCAGTAGATCAAACTCCATGTCCAAATCATCGAAGTCCGAAATCATCTCCATCACGCCATAACCTGCACGTTGTAAGGCCGTGGCCATGCCAACCAATTCGTCATATTCCGCCTGCAAGGTTGGCGTCGGCGCACCCCTAGAGCTGCGATGATTTAGCGTTCGAGAACTGGTAAAACCTATGGCACCAGCGCGCATCGCTTGCTCGGTCAAGCGGCGCATTTCAGCAACGTCCTCAGCCGTTGCCGGCTCGCGATCCGCGCCGCGCTGCCCCATGACATAGACTCGCAGCGCGGCGTGGGGTAGCTGGGCACAGATGTCCATATCAAAATGCCGCTTGGACAAGTAGTCGAGGTAATCAGGAAACGATTCCCACTCCCAGCTGAGACCCTCGCTAAGAGCGACACCAGGAATATCCTCAACCCCCTCCATCAGTTCAATAAGGAGATCGTGGTCGGTATCTCGGACCGGCGCGAAACCCACCCCGCAGTTACCCATGACCACTGAAGTCACGCCGTGGTGACTGGAGGGCGACATACGATTTGACCAGGTTGCCTGTCCGTCGTAGTGGGTATGGATGTCAACAAACCCGGGAGTCACTAGGGCACCGTCTGCACTCACTTCTTGGGCGCCACGACCGGCGACCTTGCCCACCTCAACAATGATTCCGTCTTTTACGGCTACATCAGCCGTCAAGGCTGGTCGACCAGTGCCGTCGATAACAGAACCCGATCGAATCACCAAATCATATTGCGACATGCCCCAGCTCCCCTATTGTCCTGTGGTCATCCTGACAACCAAATTTCGGTCAGTAACTCATGATGCGAATGTTCTATCACAGATAACCGTTCCAAAGCACGCCTTGCGAAGCATAACGCTGTCTTGAACTTCTTAGCAGAAACTTCTGAACTGAGGGTAACTAAAAGTATTAGTTTTATTTGGACTAGCTATGAGGAATGGCGCACCCGGCAGGACTCGAACCTGCAACCCCTTGGTTCGAAGCCAAGTATTCTATCCAGTTGAACTACGGGTGCGTGGTGCGCATGTTGCCCTAGGGCACTTTGCCGCGCAAGCGTCAGCTGCGTAATAAACGCCCCGGTAACGCTCCCGTATGCTCATTGTTGGTAAGCACTACCTCGCCGGCGACGATTGAATGCTTCAATCCGTCCGCTGTTTGCTTAAGCCGTCGGGCACCTGCGGGCAGGTCGTAAACCACTTCGGGCAATCGCGCGCCTATGGTTTCCGGATCAAAGACCAGTAAATCTGCGGTCATACCCTGACGCACCAGTCCGCGGTCGTGTAGCCCCCACAATGTGGCGGTGTCGTAGGTGATTTGCCGCACCGCTGCTTCCAGACTCAGCGCCTGTTTTTCGCGCACCCAGTAGCTGAGCAAGTGGGTTTGTAACGACGAATCCATAATCTGAGCCACGTGGGCTCCAGAATCTGAGAACGTCACTACGGACCGTGGATGCTTCATCATTTCCAACACATGATCCTGATTTTCATTCGCCAGCGGCTGGCGGAAGAACATCTTAAAGTCACGCTCTAGCGCCATATCGATCATCAGTTCAACCGGATTGACGCCCTGCTGGCGTGCCAGTTCGCCCATGGACGGGATATCAAACGCCATGTCGGACATGGGATATACATGATCCCAGTGGGGTGGTCTGGCTTCGGCTCCGACTACTCGCGGTCCGGTGTACTCACGACTGGCGATCTCCACCAACTTGGCTTTTATCGCCGGATCGCGCAGTTTTGCGGCCTGCTCTGCCAGCGGCAGTTGTCTGATCTCTGACCAATATTCCCAGTTATCGAACGGTGTGTAGCTTTCAAAGGACAACAAGCTCGACAACGCGCGGCTATGCACCTGCGCAAACATGCGCCCACCGGCCGCTGCGGTCTCATCCAAAAGATCAAAATACGGCCGCCACAGATCTGGCGCCGCACGCACGCTAAACATGCCCCAGGTCTGAATCACTCCAGACTCCACGGCCAAATCCCGCAAGCGGTCGCAATATTCTCTAATGCGTTCTGGGTCGCGCCCCGGTGCCTCACCGGCAATTTCAAATATGCCTTTACCGGTTTCGCCAACGGCATTAACGATGGCGCGCACTTCGTCCCATTCGGCCAACCGGCTGGCAACTGGCCGGTCGTCTGCGGTGATGTGGTTAAAGGTACGGGATGTTGAAAAACCAATAGCGCCTGCCTGCATGGCCTCTTTCACCACCGCCTGCATGCGCCGGGTATCGTCCTCTGATGCCGCTTCGGCAAAGGCCCGCTCACCCATAACATAGGTGCGTAACGCTGAATGGCCAATATAACCGGCATAATTGATGCCCTTGGGTAATGCGTCTACGGCATCCAAAAACTGCGGGAAGGTCTCCCAGGTCCAATCAATACCTTCCAGCATGGCATCCCGGGACAGATCTTCTGCGCGCTCAAGGTTACGGAATACCAAGTCCGCGTCTTCTTGTTTGCAGGGCGCCAATGTAAATCCGCAGTTGCCCATAACCACGCTGGTAACACCGTGGTAACAGGAGCATGACCCTAGGGGGTCCCAGAACACCTGAGCGTCCATGTGGGTGTGGCCGTCGACAAATCCCGGACTGACCACATGCCCTTCGGCATCAATCGTTTGCCGAGCTTTGCTGTTGAGGCGCCCGATTGCGGCTATTTTGCCGTCTTGCACCGCTACGTCCGCGCGGTAGCCCGCAGATCCGGAACCATCTACAACAGTACCGTCCTTAATCAATAGATCGTACATAGTTTGTCTCCTTCAGCACCGTGCCGATTCTTGCGGCCGTGCTACCATCCCCTTTTTTTGCGCAACCTACGGTAAGCCTATGAGCCGTCCCGGCAGCAACGAAGCAAATCTGACCCCTATTCCTCGATTGAGCTATACCGTGCACCCGGGTCAAGGCCCCTACCTGCTGTTAGTTCACGGCTTTTTATCATCAAGTGCCCAATGGATACTCAATTTAGCCGCGTTAAGCAAGGTATGCCAACCCGTCACTGTCGATCTTTGGGGTCATGGCCAGTCCCCCGCGCCTACAGATCTCGATCTCTATCGACCCACAAGCTATGCCGATCAGTTCGAATTTATCCGCGCCACAGTGGGCGCAGAACGTTGGTTTGTTTGCGGTTATTCCATCGGCGCCAGTCTCACACTGAACTACGCCCACACCCACGCGAACCGCGTTATTGGGCATATTTTCACCAATTCCACCTCGGCCTTTACCGACTCCACCAAGATCGAAGGGTGGCAGGACAGCATCCAACGCGGTGCAGATAAAATTCGCGCTGGCGGGGCCGCTGCTATAGCAAAAATTCCTGTGCATCCTAAGCGCGCCCATACGTTGCCCGAACCTGTCTACGAAGCGTTGCTGGCCGATGCTGCACTGCTGTCACCTACCGGCATCGCCAACACCTACCTTGGCACCATGCCCTATACCAATATCCTCGACGTTGCCGGCAGCAACTCTCGTCCGGCACTTATGTGCTGGGGCGAAAAGGAACGGCGTTTTGCACCGCTGGCACAATGGGCAATCGAGCACATGGCGAACCTTGAGGTNNTCAAATTGCAGGCCGGCCATGGTGTTAATATGGAAGCCAGCGCCGGCTTCAATGATGCTGTTACTGAGTTTATCCGCGCGCAGCNAACTTCTTAGGCTGANTACTATGTTGCAACGACCAACACCACGANCCCAGCCNCTACGCCCNCGGCGCTGCCAACTTTCTGTGCCCGGCAGCTCGGAAAAAATGCTCGCCAAAGCNGCGGATTTTGCTGTGGACGGCATTGTTCTGGATNTGGANGACGCNGTTGCNCCCAATGCCAAGGCGCAGGCCCGCGAGTTCGTTATAGATGCGTTGAACAACCTGCAGTGGCAGGCAAAAGTGATATCTGTGCGCATCAATGGCACNANTACACCGTGGTGTCACGATGATGTNATACATCTGCTGACCCAAGCGGGCGANAAAATCAGCACTCTGGTATTNGCTAAAACCAACCAGGTCGCCGACGTGCATTTTCTGCATCTGCTACTAGACCAATTGGAACAGAAACTAGGACTGGCTAACCGCGTTGGCATAGAAGGTTTAATTGAGGATGTCTCTGGGCTAATCAATGTTGAAGACATCGCAGCCGCATCTGATCGGCTCGAGTCGCTGATTTTCGGTATGGGCGACTACTCCGCCAGCCAACATATGCGCTTGGACGCGATCGGTAGCAGTGGCGACTATCCGCCAGATATTTGGCATTACCCCCGCTACAAAATCATTACCGCCTGTCATGCCCACGGCCTGGATCCAATAGATGGGCCGTACGCTATTTTTAACGACTTAGCGACTTTACAAACCGAGGCGACTCATAGCGCGACCCTCGGCATGTTCGGCAAATGGGCGATTCATCCAAGCCAAACTGAAATTCTCCAAACCACGTTTGCACCCAGCAGCGAGGCTGTGCTGGCAGCGCGACAACAGAAAAGCGCGTTTGAGAGCGCTGTTGCCGAAGGCCAGGGTGCGATATCCGTTGACGGTGTCATGGTAGACGCAGCGAGTATTCGTCTGGTGCAAAATTTGCTGGACCGCGCCGAACTCTACGGGCTTTAACGCGACCTCTATTATGGCGACCACAGCCCACGCTGCATTCACGCGTCTGCAGTCAGAAATCCGCGCATGTACTCTCTGCGCCAAGCATTTACCCCTAGGGCCACGTCCGGTTTTACAAGCCCATCCAGCGGCCAAAATACTGATTGTCGGCCAAGCACCAGGCACCGCCGTACACCGCACTGGCATACCCTTTAACGACCCTAGCGGCGATCGCTTAAGATCCTGGTTGGGGGTCGGTAGGGACGTTTTTTATAACGCACACGAAATCGCGCTGGNGCCTATGGGCTTTTGTTATCCCGGCAAGGGGCGGGGCGGCGATCTTCCGCCACGGCCGGAATGCGCAGCGCGCTGGCGCAGCCAATTGCTCGGGCACTTGCAGCAACTACAAATGACGATCTTGGTCGGGCGCTATGCCATCGACTGGCATCTACAGCCGCCGAAAACCGCCACGCTAGCGAACGTCGTCAAACAGTGGCGGCAATATGTGCCAGAGATGCTACCGCTGCCCCATCCAAGCCCGCGCAATACTCAATGGTTAAAACGCAACCCAGTGGTGGAACAGGATATTGTTCCGTACCTACAAAAACGCGTGGCAAGCGTATTGTCTAAACAGCCATGAGANAGNTGGCTGATCGTTAACGAAGCTGCTCTAGGCCTCCACAGCAATGCCATTAGCACTATCAGTCGAGACGAGGTACGGATTGAGCTGCTGCCAGCACTGCACGTTGCGCAGACACTTGCGAGCCAGTGCCCACTCGCTTACTCCTGCCAGACTACTTGCTGCATTAGCCCAATGTTCGGCGAGTTCGGCTTGGGCCACCCAATCCGCCTCGGACGCCCANGGTACTGAAAAATAGCGACGGGTGGACTCTATGGCCGTGGCTAACGCACGCAATGCGGTTTGCATACGCAAAGACTCGCTGGGCAAATTTTCGTCTAAAGACGATTCGCTTTCGGGAATAACTTGAGCTGACAAAGCTGGCACAACACACCTACATAGAACGCCGAGGCGTCTATTTTTTTGATTTAGATTGAGGCGAGTCTGCCTACGCCTAAACCAATGCGCATTGGTGTTGTGACCAACGGTAGCATTCGAGCGACAAGCTCGCGCTTGCCTGCCAAATACCTATAAATTCAATAAGAGCGGGGCAAATCCAACACGTGCTCGCTGACAAAATTCTGGATCATTTCCTGGGAAATTGGCGCAATCTTCATTAGCCGCGCCTCGCGCCAATAGCGCTCCACATGGTATTCCCGGGCATAGCCAAAACCACCGTGGGTTTGTACCGCCTGATCTGCCGCCAAAAATCCAGCATCTGCTGCCAACCACTTCGCCATATTCGCCTCTGCGCCACAGGGCATGTCATTGTCCAACATCCATGATGCCTTGCGAATCATCAGCTCCGCCGCATCCAAGCGCATCTTGGCTTCCGCCAGAGGAAAGGCGACACCCTGGTTTTTGCCAATCGGCCGACCAAATACAACCCGTTCGTTGGCATAGTTTACAGCCCTGCGCAGCGCCGCCTTGCCAATGCCCAATGCCTCCGCGGCAATGAGAATGCGCTCAGCATTGAGTCCAGAAATCAGATAGCTGAAGCCCTTACCCTCTTCGCCCACTCGATCGGTGACCTTAACCGGCAGGTTGTCATAGACCACCTCACAGGTCGCCACTGCATTACGACCCACCTTGTCGATGGGCGAAATACTCACCTCATCCCGCTGCAGTTCCGCCANCAACAGGGTCATACCATCGGTGCGNCGGNCCACTTTNTCCTTNGGCGTGGTTCGCACGAGAAGTAATACTCGCTCGGATTGCAGCGCCTTGGTGGTCCAAACTTTGCGTCCCTTGACGATGTACTCGTCACCCTCGCGCCGTGCAGCGGTCGTAATGGAGGTGGTATCNGTACCCGCATCTGGCTCAGTGACCCCGAAAGCCACGTGCAGTTCGCCAGCAGCAACGCGGGGTAAATAGGTTTGTTTCATTTCCTCCGAGCCGTACTTCACTACCGGCTCCATGCCAAACATAGAAAGGTGCAGTGGGGTTGCGCCATTCATAGCTGCACCGCTGGCCGCAACCTCTTCCAGCACTATACTGGCCTCGGTAATTCCCATACCACTGCCGCCATAGGCCTCGGGAATGGCTGTACCAATCCAACCCGCATTCGCCATAGCGTGATAAAAATCCCACGGAAAATCGTGGTTCTGATCTTTTTCCGCCCAGTATTCGTCAGGGTAATCCGCGCATACCTTGGCTACGGCGCTACGAATCAACTCCTGATCATCCGTTAAAGCAAAATCCATACTCCCTCCCCTTTTTACTGCCGACTGTTAGCTCTGCACCACCATTATGGATAAGCGCGTTAGAACCAACCTTTTCCAGTGCTTTGGCATCGCCCGTGCGAAGAAAAAGCATATTTTTCACCTGAGTATAAGGCGGCGAGCCGCGAAACCAAATATCATCTCCCCGCTACTGCCCGCTTGGGCCTGTACCGACGGAGAACATATCCATGATTCTACAATTGGCTACCGAACGCATGCTTGCACATGTGGACGAACATGGGATTGGCTGGATGACGTTTAATAATCCGGCTCGCCATAACGCGCTGTCGCTGGAAATGTGGCAGGCCATGGGCGACATCCTCGAGCACTTTCAAAACGACGAGGCTGTGCGGGCGGTAGTAATGCGCGGCGCAGGCGGCAAAGCCTTTGTATCTGGCGCTGACATTTCTGAATTCGGCGAAAAACGCGCAAACGCCGAGCAACGCCGCAGCTACGGGGAAATTGCCGGCCGCGCGACCCATTGGTTGGGCAAACTCGATAAACCTCTGATCGCACTCATCGAGGGCTATTGCATTGGCGGCGGTCTGGCCACCGCGCTGTCAGCAGATATCCGCTTTGCGACTCCGGATTCCAGTTTTGGGATTCCCGCAGCGAAACTGGGCCTGGGCTATGAGTACGAAGGATTGGCGAAGCTAGCGCGCTTGGTGGGTCCAAGCCGAGCCAAAGACATCATGTTTTCCGCACGCTTCATGCCCGCTGAAGAAGCCAAACAGATGGGCATTATTAACTTTATTGCAGACCGCGACGCCATNGAGGCGCAATGCATTGAATACACCCAACGCGTGGCGGGCAACGCGCCAATGACGGTGCGAGCAGCTAAAGCCGCGGTCAATACTTGGGAGCGCGGCAGCCGCATCGACGAGGTCGATGAAGTACGTAAGATGGTCGACGCCTGCTTCGACAGCGACGACTATAAAGAGGGTCGCCGGGCATTTGCCGCNAAAGAAAAACCCCAATTCAAAAACAAATAATCAAGAGGCAACCTATGACTGACGCCGTAACCGCCTGCATCTTAATCATCGGTAACGAAATACTTTCAGGGCGCACCCAAGACGTCAATGTCAGCCATCTGGCGAAAACCCTAGGTGGCTGGGGGATTCAGGTTAAGCATTGCCGTGTCATACCCGACGTTGAAGATATTATTATCGACACAGTTAACGAGGTGCGCCCGGCCTACGACTATATATTCACCACCGGTGGTATTGGCCCAACCCACGACGATATTACTGCCGAATGCATCGCCAAAGCCTTCCGTGTGAAACTTATTGAGGACCCTGACATCGCTGCGCGCATTAGCAGTCGGCCCGCACCAGACGATGTAATGGCTTCGCGCTTGCGTATGGCTCGGGTGCCTGAGGGTGCTGTGCTCATCGATAACCCTACCGGCGGTCCCCAGGGTTTTGCCATGGACAACGTTTATGTCATGGCAGGTATTCCAATGATTATGCAGGCCATGTTGTCGAGCCTCGATGGCCAGTTGCGCAGCGGCCCTGTCGTACACAGCCATTCCGTACGCGCCTATACCGGCGAGAGNCAGATTGCAGATGCGCTGAGTGCTTTGCAGGACGAGTTTGCTGAAGTCGATATCGGCAGTTACCCATTTTTCCGTGATGAACGCTACGGCACCATATTGGTCATTCGCGGTACCGACACCGCCCAGTTGGCCGACGTGGCAGGCCGCATCATGACTGCTGTAGAGGCACTGGGTGAAACGCCCGAAGATATGGGTCTGACAGAATGATATTCCACACTATTCGATTGCTGGCACTACTGGCATTTGCCCTGCCCGCCACTGCCGCACAACATTCCAGCGAAGCGCAACTGAGCAGCGCCCCGACTGAGATTTTTCGCAGCAGCAATCAACCCAACCGTGTGGTCGCCGCTATCGCTGCCAAGCAACAGTGCGAGCAGGCAAAGGGCCGCCGCACCGGCTATTGTGAAATCGTCAGCATGGATGGCNAACTGATCGGCCGTGCGGTTGACCTTAAACCGGAGTCCAATCGCCATCCNCTGTTCCTTTGGCAGTTCACTCGGGGCGATGCCACCGTCTATCTGGCAGGCACCGTGCACGTGCTCAAAGAGGGGTTTTTCCCACTGCCGCGCCAATATGAGGAGGCCTTTGCTGCCACTGACACTCTGGTGGTTGAGGCCGCAGTAGAACAAATTGAGCCAGCGCAACTGCAGCAAATGATGCTTAGCTACGCACTGCTTCCTCAGGGTAGTTTGCGCGCACTGCTGTTGCCACAGACCTACGCAAAGCTCGCTAGGCAAGCGCAAACGTACGGTCTGCCTTTAGAACAGATGCAGGGTTTTAAGCCCGCCCTGATCTCACAACAGCTGGCGGTGGCAGCAATCAGCGCCATGGGCTATGACCCTGCCCTAGGTATTGAGTCGCACTTTAGCGCCCGCATCGAGCCACAGAAAATTTTGGAACTTGAGAGCGTTGAAGGCCAATTGAAGCTGTTATTGGACCAGCCGCTGGACATGCAAACGGCTCTGTTACGTGAGACTTTAGAGGACTTTGACAGCATCGCAGAGCAAACCGATGCGATGCTGAGCGCCTGGGNCCACGGCGACGATGGCGAAGTGGCGACACTCGTCCGCGAGCAAACGGGTGATTCCGCGGCCGCCAAAGATTTTCTGTACCAACTACTAGACCAGCGTAATACCCGCATGGCACAGCGCATCGCCAACATGCTGCGCGGCTCGGGCAGCTACTTTGTGCTGGTGGGCTCTGCCCACTTGGCGGGCAGCCAAAGCGTCATTACTGAACTGGATAAACTCGGGTTTAGCGGGCGCCGTATTTTTTCCTCCGACTCGATAAGCAACTGAGATTTGAGCATTCAATGATCTTCGACTCACCGTTTTCACCACCGCCGGGCCTTGCAAACCCGCATTTACAAACCATTTTTTCCAGCGTCGCGCGCAAGGTTGTAGTGCCACAACCCATCAAGGCCTTCTTAACGACCACCACGGAAGAAATCATTGAAGTCGCCGGGGTACGTCTGGTCGTGCATCACAACGCCCAACCCCATGATCCCCAAGCACCACTGATTCTGATTATTCCCGGTTGGCTGGGTAACTCGCGATCAGCTTATGTGCTGTCAGCCGCGCACCAGCTGTGGCAACAGGGTTTCAACGTCGTGCGTATCAACCTTCGCGATCACGGCGACACCACACATTTGAATAGTGGATTGTTCCATTCGGCATTGATCGACGAGGTCATCGAATTGGCCCGGCACCTGATGAAAGAAGGGGGGGCGCGTCCTTGCGGACTGATCGGCTATTCACTGGGCGGTAATTTTGCACTGCGCTTGGCCCGGGCAATTCCTGAGTTAACCACTCTGGCTATTTGCCCCGCGATCAATCCCTACGAAACCATGCGCCAGATCGAATCCAGCGTCATTTATCGAAATTACTTTGTTACTAAGTGGCGCAAATTATTTCGCGAGAAACAGCGGCACTTCCCGGCACTGTACGACTTTAGCCCAGCAATGAGTCTGTCCAGCGTTGCTGCGCTAACTGACTATTTTATTAAGTATCATTCTGAATTTGACGATACAGAGAGCTATTGTGCCGCCTACGATCTGAGTGGCTCAGCTTTAGCCGATGTGAGCGCACATATTGTTGCAGCNGCGGACGATCCGATTATCCCCGCGCATTTCTATAAGCATCTGCCCGCCAGCGTCACTGTGGATCTCATTGACCGCGGCGGCCATGGTGCTTTCATAGAGAACTGGCAACTGGACAGTTGGATAGACCGTTACAGTTGCCAGTTTTTTACGCAGNGACTGAGCAGCTAACCGGCAGATTTGCGGCGCAGTAGCCACGCCGCAATCAGCACGCCCACAGCAATGGCGAGGTAGTACTCGATCATAAAGGTAAATACGGGCGACATACTGGCGAGACCTTCATCCATAGCCTCGCCACCCAGGAGCCCGGCCAACACGCCGCCGATAGCCGAAGCCAGGAACCATAGGCCGAACATCTGCCCCACATAGCGTTTCGGTGCATAACGGGAAAACGCCGATAAGCCGATGGGCGATAAGGTCAGTTCGCCCCAAGTCTGCAATAGATAAGTGAGCAGCAACCAGCGCATACCAATAGGCGCGGTTTCCATTGCCAGCGCGACCGCCGCCAACATGATCATGAAGCTGATGGCCATAAANATCAGGCCAATGGCGAACTTGACGGGCAGTGAAGGATCAAGATTGCGCCGAGCCAAGTGCGCCCAAACGGCCGCGAACATCGGAGCAAAAATAACCACAAATATGGGATTAACAAACTGAATCCACGACACTGGAACTTCGAAGCCAGAAATCACCAGATCGGTGTAATCCCGGGCAAAAATGTTCAACGATCCGCCAGACTGGTCGAACCCAGACCAAAACGCCGCGGCAGCGATGAACAGCAAAAACAATAAGGTAATGTTTTTACGCTCGGCCGCGTTCAAACCGGCAAAGAAATACAAAAAGATAAAGTACAGGCCGGCAACAACGGTCAGGAAGTAAGCAAAATTCTCGGCGAAAATACGCGGATTAATGTCGACAAAACCCATTAGGCTCAATGCAATACCGACNATCATCAGCGTCAATGCGATTTGCGTGTAGCGAACCAATCGCCCCCGGGCCTCATCAGACATGGGATTGGGCTGCGCGCCCGCATCACCCAACAAGCCCTGATAACGCACATACTGGTAGACCCCAAACAGCATGCCGATACCGGCGGCACCAAAGCCCCAATGCCAGCCTATTTTTTCGCCTAAGTAGCCACAAATACCATAGCCAATGGTCGAGCCAATATTGATCGACATATAAAAGATGGTGAAGCCGGAATCCCGGCGCGGATCATCATCCGGGTAGAGTTTGCCGACAATTGTGGAAATGTTGCCCTTGAGCAGACCGGTACCAAGCACCACCAAAGCCAGCCCCAGAAAAAATGTCTGACTTAACGGCACCGCCAGAGTGAGGTGACCCAAGGCAATAATAATAGCGCCGTATAAGACTGCCCGCTGATGACCTAGGATGTTATCGGCCAACCAGCCCCCAGGCACCACCATAAAGTACACCAACCCAACGTAGACGCCGTAGATTGCCTGAGCATCTAACTGGCTCCAGCCAAGCCCGGGATTAAACCCAGTAACGGCGCCTGTCATGTACAACACCAGCAGCGCACGCATCCCGTANTAGGACATGCGTTCCCACATTTCGGTTAAAAATAACGTTCGCAGACCAATGGGATGGCCAAAAAATTGGCGATCGTTGAGACTCGCTTCACTCATGATGTCTTCTTACTCTCTATAGCGGCTAGAAATTGCTGTATCCACGGGTCGAACCTTAATTGCCCATGTTGCAGCGCGCCACTGTAATTTTGGCTGTGTTGTCAATCTTCGCACCAAGCTACGCCAGCGCTTTATTTCCAGGAACGGTGCNTGGCATTAGTCCGGAAAGCCNCCCGCTTTCAACAGCATAGACGGTANTGATTTACCCAGCACCGTTTCCAGCCATGCCGCCCCATGGATAAGCCGCTGCATATCTATGCCATGCTCAATACCACCACGGTTAAGCAGGTACAGCAGATCTTCAGTGGCAATATTGCCACTGGCATTAGGCGCGAATGGGCAACCGCCTATTCCGCCAATACTGGCGTCTAATACACTCACTCCAGCAGTCAGTGCGGCATAAGCATTGGCAATGCCGGTATTGCGGGTGTCATGAAAGTGCGCGCGCAACGGCATCTCGCCCAGCTGTTGTTTAAGGGCTGAAAACGCCTGCCCCACCTGCATGGGCACGCCCACACCAATGGTATCGGCCAGCGCGATCTCTACCGGCCCCGCTGCCGCTAACGTCTCCGCCATGCTTTGTATACGTGCGAGCGGCACCTCCCCTTCAAAAGGGCAGCCAAAGGCTACGGCAATGGTGACCTGNACCGGAAAGCCGCTGTGTCGGCCGTCCGCGATAATTTCTACCGCCATGCTCAACCCCTGGGCTACCGACAAACCCTGGTTGTTCTCACCAAAGGTATCGGTAGCGGGGACCACAAGGCCNGCCTCATGCAGCTTTGTATCGCGCAATCGTTGATAACCGCGGTCGTTTAGGATGAGCCCGGTGTAGCGAACATCAGCACGCTCGGGTAAACCCGCACAGACCGCTTCGGCATCGGCCATTTGCGGCACACGTTTGGGGTGCACGAAGCTCGTTACTTCAATGCGCTTGCAGCCTGCGTCTATAGCATGGTCAATTAACTGCAGTTTCTGCTCAGTAGAGAGTAGCGTGTCCTCGTTCTGCAGCCCGTCGCGCGGACTGACTTCCATTACCGTTATTGAGGACGACTCGGACATCAGCGTTACTCAGAACCCTTCGCGCAAACTTACCGTCTTATTAAAGACGTTAGCCTCTTCCGAGTCTTTACAGAAATAGCCCTGCCGCTCGAACTGAAACCGCTCGCTGTCACTGGCCATGATTGCGGGTTCGACTACCGCGTCGAGGAGCACCACAGAATCTGGGTTAATGTCTTCGAGCAAAGTATCGCTGCTGGGATTAGNTACTCTGAACAGACGCTGATAATCGCGCACCTGCACCGGCACCCCTGCCTCGGCGTCTACCCAGTGAATAACACCCTTGGGTTTTAGTCCTGACGTGTCTTGACCGCTGCGTGAATCCTCGAAGTAGGTGCAGTTTAACTGTGCGATCTCGCCGCTGGCGTCATAAATCACTTCATCACAGCGAATAATGTACGCATACCGTAAACGCACCATTTCGCCGGGCGACAGGCGCTTGTACTTCTTCGGCGGCTCTAACTCAAAGTCAGAACGCTCGATAAATAATTCCCTACCGAATGGCAGTGTGCGCTGACCGAGCGCCTCATTCTGCGCATGCCACGGACCACTTAACTCAATGGGCTGAGTCTCGGCAAAATTCGTTATTACCACCTTGAGCGGTTCGAGCACTCCCATGCCACGGGGTGCCGTGCTTTCCATATCCTTGCGCACACAGAATTCGAGCAGATTCATCTCTACTGTGTTGTCTTGTTTGGTCACGCCAATNCGCGCGCAGAAATCGCGTATCGCCGCGGGCGTTACTCCGCGGCGGCGCAATCCAGCGACCGTCGGCATTCGCGGGTCATCCCAACCGTCTACCAAATCGTCAGTCACCAGACGATTTAGAATTCGTTTGCTCATTACCGTGTATTCCAACCCGAGCCGCGAAAATTCTATCTGCGGCGGGTGATAATTCAGGTCGATATTGTCTAGCACCCAGTCGTAAAGCGGCCGATGATCTTCGAATTCCAGAGTGCACAGCGAATGGGAAATAGACTCCAACGCATCGCAGATGCAGTGCGTGAAGTCATACATCGGATAAATGCACCAGTCATCACCAGTACGCTGATGAGTTGCGTAGCGGATACGGTAAATCACCGGGTCGCGTAAATTAATGTTCGGCGAAGCCATATCGATCTTCAGCCGCAGCACGTGTTCGCCCTCGNCGAATTCACCCGCGCGCATGCGCTGAAACAGGTCGAGGTTTTCCTCTATGCTGCGCTGCCGATGTGGGCTGTCTTGTCCGNGTTCAGTAAGCGTGCCGCGGGTAAGTCGCATGGNTTCAGCATCTAACGAACACACAAAGGCCTTACCGGCTGTGATCAAGTCCACAGCGTAGCCGTAGATTTGCTCAAAATAGTCCGAGGCATGAGTTACCTCGGCCCAGGAAAATCCAAGCCAGGCCACGTCTGCCTTGATCGCCTCAACATATTCATCGCTTTCTTTCAGCGGATTGGTGTCGTCGAAGCGTAAAAACGTCTTGCCGCCAAATTGCTCTGCCACACCGAAGTTCAAACATATGCTCTTCGCGTGGCCAATGTGCAGATAGCCATTCGGCTCCGGCGGAAATCGCGTTATAACGCCCTGAGAAAGGCGCTGCTCGGCAATATCAGCCTGAATACGCTGGCGAATAAAATCGGTGGGGGGGCTGTCCATTAAGCTGTCTTATTGGTGATTTGCGTTAAAGATATCGACGCACTGCCGACTTGTGCATCTTGCCTGACACAGAGGCTTTGGAAAAGCCCAAGACCTATCTTAGCCGCGTTCTCTGGCCTACCATGCACCATATCGTTCATTCAAATAATAAGGTAGGAGCCGAGTGCGCCGAGTTTTATGGCCGCTACTGATATTAGCCTTGGTGGGCGGCTACACACTGCTACCTGAGACCGGTACGCCGCCACCAAATATCGCACATCATAGCGACGGCGAAAGCTGGTATCGGATCGAGCAAAACGGCCAACACATTGGCTATATGCGCAACACTGTGCGCGGCTTGGCGNTTACTACCCAAATTAACTACCACCCGCCAGACGCGCCAACTGTAGTCATTAATCAACAACTGCACTTTTCACCCACAGCGCCTTGGTTACTGCAGCGCGCCGCATACAGCCAGCGTATCGGTGAACAATACAGCGCGGTATCCTTGCAGCCTGACCAAGGCAGTGAGGATTCCACCTATACCGCCACGATCGTCCGCAACAGTAGCGTTAGCCACACTCGTTTCAAAGGCTCCCTGCAACTGGAGGATATGTACGCGGTGGAATCCTGGCTGCATTCCGAACCGCAACTGGGCAGCACTTTAAGTGCACCCTATGTGGATTTCGAAAAACTCCAGGTCAGCCTGCGACAGCATCGATTGTTGGGGCGTGATGAGCACGGCTATGACTTGACTGGTGCGCATGCAGAATCGGCAACCCAGACCCGACTGGATCGGGACTATCTCGCCACCAAGCTCACTATGGCAGGACGCTATGATGTCACCCTGAGTTCGCGCAACGAGGCCATCCGGGCCGTTATACCCACGGCCGTGGCGCTGGGTACGACACAAAAATTCGCACTGGATATAGCATTGGTCAAACGTCAACAGTTGGCGGAACTCAAACTGCAAGTAGTTGGCGACAGCGCATTGCCCAGCACCATAGTCGGGCGACCCGGCACCCTGTCAGCAAGCAGCGTAGACCCGATGCCCGAAACCTATCTTGCCGAACACATCGACTTTCCAATTCAGCACCCCAAAATACGCAAGTTGCTGCAACGCTTTGCACTATCCGGTGACGATCTCACTGATGCGCAGCGCTTGGTTGCTTTTACCCACAGCCAGTTAAGCTATACCGAACAGCAACAAGCGGATACGGTACTTACTGCACTGGCTCAGCGTCGCGGCGAGTGCACTGACTTTGCAGATCTTTATACAACTCTGGCGCGGAGTGCCGGCCTACCCGCCCGCACAATTTATGGATTAGCGTACGATACTTCCGGCGCACCCGGCTTTCGGTTTCATGCATGGAACGAAGTCCACGCTGAGGGGCGTTGGCACAGTGTTGATCCAACCTGGAATCAAACCATTACAGATGCCACCCATATCCCTTTAAACGATGATCAATACGCTGATCTATTGCGCGCACGAGTTAACCAAGTCTCATTCCGCGTAACCGGCACTCATTATCAAAGAGCTACTCTTTAGCCCGCAGCAGCCCTTCTTGGGTCACTGAAGCAATCAGCTGACCGTCACTGGAAAAAAAATCGGCATGCACCAAAGCCCGCGCACCATGTGCTGACGAGGTGCGCTTATGAAAGAGCAGCCATTGATCCATCGGCACGGGACGATGAATCCACAGACTGTGATCAAGACTGGCCATTTGCAGTTGCGACCGATCGACCTCATTTTGATGAGGCAAATAGCCGGTGGACACCACGCCCATATCCGACGCATAGGCCAGCAAACATCGAGAGATGGGCTGTGATGGCCCCGCCGCTTCTATGACCGGTGCCATAAAACGCACCCATACAGGATTCCACGCCCGCGCTTCTGCCCAGGCCGGAGTGCCAAGCTCAAAAACCGAGCGCAGCTCAAAAGGTCGCTGGAGCTTGGCCATAGTGCTCAGCCGCAGATCCGCTTCAGCACCACCCAGCCGTTGCGCAACTTTGCGGTCTTCTTGCAGTTCGCTGGGCAAAGGCACATTGGGCATCGGCAAGCTGTGTTCAAGACCTATTTCTGCGGCTTGAAAAGAGATGTCCATATTGAAGATGGCCTGACCGGACTGAATAGCAACGACCCGCCGAGTAGAAAAAGATCGACCGTCGCGAATACGTTCAACCTCGTAAAGAACCCGTTTGCCGGGATCCCCCGAGCGTAAAAAATACCCATGCATCGAGTGAGCGTCTAAATCTGTAACAGTCCGATACGCGGCCATACTGGCCTGAGCAAGCACCTGACCGCCGAAAATTCTCTCACCATTATCCGGTTCGTTTTCACCCAGGTAGAGATTTTCTTCGATCTGCTTGAGATCCAATACGTTGAGAAGGCGCTCGGCGCGGTTGCTGGTCACTCGGTGCTCCAAAATCATCGATTGATGGGCTTGCTAGGGTTGCCTTTATACTCTGTCGCTCGGCAATTTTGGAGGCTGTGTGAATAATTCGACCAATCTACCCAATCCTGACGATTGGGCAGCAGAACAAGTGCAACGGCTGCGCGACCAGCGTCCCTACCGTAATCTCAGTGCCGACTGTCCTGAAGCCACTGTTGATGACGCCTATGCATTGCAAAAGGCTTTTGTCGACGCGTTAATCGAAGCCAGCGATTGGGGTTCCGTGGTTGGCTACAAGGCCGCGCTAACAGCACCTCCAGCACAGCAGATGATGGGCATAGACCATCCGGTGATCGGCGTGCTGTTCAGCGGTGGCGAACGAATTGCACAACACGCGGTGCCGACTGACCGGCAGGTGATGCTGGAAACGGAACTGGGGTTTCGCCTGCACCAAGACATAACAACACCACAGACCCAGGAACAGGTCGGGACAAGCGTTCAAAGCGTGCTGCCGGTAATCGAGCTCGCGGCACCCAATCTTGAACAGCGACCCAATGCGGTCGACCTGATAGCCAGCAATTCGGCAACCTATGCCTTCATCCCTGGCGCGCCTATTACCGCCCCATGGCACGACAACACCACACGTCCGGATTTAGACCAGGTAGCGATCCGTTTACTGCAAGAAACCGACGTGCTGCATTCAGAACGCGCTGGCAGCATTATGCAGGGCCAGTGGCAGGCCCTAAGCTGGCTGCTTAATGAGGTGATGCGAATGGGCTATCCATTACGCACTGATCATTTGCTGATGACCGGTTCCATCGGTGCCTTGCACCCCGGCAAACCCGGGAACTATCGCGCTGAGTACGGGTCGCTCGGCAGCATTGATTTCACTCTTTAGCGACCAATCGAGCAAATATTCCTAGACCGTCATAACTTGATTGAAAGGAATATATTGCTTGTGAATTATTCCTTTTTCATTAGTTCCCCCGCCTGCTAATTTGCGCTCGCTTTGGCCTTCGGTGTAAGCGCACTGTGGGCAAAACAGACATCTTTCAGCCGAAACCAGAGAGGAAAACATCGTGTCAACGTATCTTGACCTGATCGAAGAAAAACGCTCAATCATTAGCGCTAAGCAAGAGTGGAGCGCCATTAATGCCGAATACGCAGTACGCATGGATTTACAAAACCGCTTCAAAACCGGTTTAGAAATTGCCCAATACACTGCCGACATAATGCGCCGCGATATGGCCGCATACGATGCAGACTCCAGTAAATATACCCAGTCCCTGGGCTGCTGGCACGGCTTTGTAGCGCAACAGGTTATGATGAGCGTTAAGAAACACTGCCAAACCACCGACCGCAGCTATATTTACCTGTCAGGCTGGATGGTCGCGGCGCTACGCTCGCAGTTTGGGCCGTTGCCAGACCAGAGCATGCATGAGAAAACCACCGTGTCTGACCTGATCGAAGAGATCTATACCTTCCTCAAGCAGGCCGATGCGCGAGAGCTACGCCATATCTTCGTCGAACTGGACGAAGCAAGAGCCAATGGCGGTGATGTGGACGGCGTCATCCAGCAGATCGACAACTATGAAACCCACGTTGTGCCGATCATTGCCGACATCGATGCGGGCTTCGGCAACGAAGAAGCCACCTACTTGCTCGCTAAGCGCATGATCGAAGCCGGCGCTTGTGCCATCCAAATCGAAAACCAAGTTTCTGATGCCAAGCAGTGTGGACACCAAGCCGGTAAGGTTACTGTGCCCCACGAAGACTTCGTATCAAAGATCAACGCCGTACGCTACGCATTCTTAGAGCTGGGTATCGACAACGGCATCATCGTTGCGCGCACCGACTCATTAGGCGCAGGCCTGACCCAGAAGGTACCCGTGTCTATCCAACCTGGCGATCTTGGCAGCAAATATAATGACTTCCTCGACACTGAAGTAGTGAACGATGTTGCGGATCTAAAAGATGGCGACATCACTATTCGCGTCAATGGTGAGCTCGCAAAGCCGAAGCGCCTCGATAACGGCTTGTACGCGTTTAAAGACGATACTGGCTTCGACCGCGTTGTACTGGACTGCATCACCAGCTTGGAACACGGCGCTGATCTGTTATGGATCGAAACCGAAAAGCCCAATGTTGAGCAGATCGCCGCCATGGTGAATGCCGTGCGCGAAGTGCGACCAGAAGCAAAATTGGTGTACAACAACTCTCCGTCGTTTAACTGGACACTGAAATTCCGTGAGCAGGTATACGAGGAAATGAAAGCCGCAGGCAAAGATGTGTCTGCCTACCCAGATCCGGCGGAAAACCCAATGGGCCTCATGGATGTGGCCATCGACAGCACAGAGCTGGCAGCCGCCGCGGATCAGCTGGTGAGCACCTTCCAGGCCGATGCAGCGCGGGAAGCTGGCATCTTCCACCACTTGATCACGCTACCGACTTACCATACCGCCGCATTGTCGACTGACGTGTTAGCGGAAGGCTACTTCGGTGATCTGGGCATGCTGGCCTATGTCCGCGATGTGCAACGACAAGAAATCCGGAAAGAACTGGCGTCAGTTAAGCACCAAGATCTAGCCGGCTCCAACGTTGGCGACGATCATAAGGAATACTTCCTTGGCGAAAAAGCCCTGCTTGCAGGCGGTGCAGCAAACACCATGAACCAGTTCTAGATCGGTTCACAGCCTTGCAAACAAAGGGCGGGCAACCGCCCTTTTTTGTGCCTCGGAATTGTTCACCGCCCAAGACCCTGGGTTCTATCAGGAAATCGTAATCGCCGATCTTGTTNAAATCTCAGGATCAGCCTCTTTAACTGTTAGGCCACAGAGACTACCACTGATCGACTTTTTGCAACCTTTCATCTATTTGACCTATCCAGTAGTAAATCTTCTGGGTCAATTTTAATTTGTCCTTATAGGTCAAATATTGGCGCCCCAAGAGGAGCTAACCGCATGCAATCAACGAGAAGCAGAGACAATGAATCCGGTCATAATATTTGTTCTTGTACTTCTAGATGCCGGCCAAAACAGGACTGGCGACGAGTACTTTTTTCTCCGACTCAATTCCTGCTTGGACGTACGCGAGAAACTTATCTATCAAAGCACTTCTAAACACGCATGGGTAAAGGGTAAGTCGAGACATTTCAACGGGTTCTGCGAGGTGCGCCAGGTCGATGAGGAAGATGCCCGGGCGAACTATCTGTTCTGGGATGACCCATCGCGCAACAGCTTAATCCGTTAAGCAACTAGCACTCTATTAACGATGCCACACCCAGTGCCATGGGGTATTTTCGATCAAGCCCGCCTTACAAAAAAACACGCTCTGCTTAATGAGGTGCTGGGTTGGACGAGCGTGCAACGCACGCTCGCCACAAAGACGCACCACCAGCGGGGTGGGATTAGGATTTAATCGGGCGCTTGCGCTAGATCCTCCTTCAGTGTCTTTGACGCCATATAGAAATGGAATACTGACCAAGTCATAGCTATCGGCAGCAGGTACAGCATCGCATAACGCAGTGACTCTTGACCTAGGGTCGGTGCCAAAACGTCACTGAGCATACCCACGGCCCACGGTCCTAGCCCAAGCCCGATCAGATTTAAAATAAAGAATAGAATCGCTGAGGCCAAAGCGCGCATACGCAGCCCCACCAGACCATGGGTCATGGCCAGGGTATTACCTAGATAAACGTTAAACAAAATGCCCGGAATGATCGCAACGATCAGTGCTGAATAGGCGCCTGGCACAAGATAGTTTGCGATCATAAACGGAATACAGATTAAACCTGTCAGCGTCGGCAACCACATGTACCAGCGCACATCTTTGCGAGCAAGCCGTTCTGCAATAACGCCGCCCGAAAGAACACCTATGGCGCCGCCCAGTCCTAGGATTAGCGCCAACCAAGTGCCTAACTCACCGGTGGTCATGCCATGGCTACGGATCATGAACGAGGCGGTCCAGCTGCTTGTACTGTAGCCTGCAAATGCGTTGAGTGCCGCGCCGAAAGCCATATGCCGAAAAGACGCGCGGCTCATCAACAGGCGCAGAACATTAGCAAAGGGTACTGTGTCAGCATCGCTGGTTCGCTGCTCGGACAAACCTCTGATCGGCTCGCGCAAGGTATAGCGCACCAGCAGGGCGATCAAAACACCCGGAACTCCAACCACCAAGAAAGCAGTACGCCAGTCAAAGAACTCATTCAACCAGCCACCGACCAAAAACCCAAATAAGATGCCGAAGTTCACACCCATTGAGTAGAACGCTAGGGCACTGGCCCGCCGCTCTGGTGGAAAAATATCGGAAATGATGGAGTGTGAAGGTGGGCTGCCGCCGGCCTCGCCTACCCCAACACCAATTCGCGCCAACAACAACTGTACGTAGTTTTGTACAAAGCCGCTGACAGCGGTCATGAAGCTCCATGTACCAATCGCCAGCGCCACGATATTGCGGCGATTCGCACGATCTGCCCAACGGGCAATAGGGATCCCTGCGGTGACATAAAAGAGCGCGAAGGCGAAACCAGTGAGCAAGCCTAATTGTTGGTCTGACAATAACAGGTCAGCCTTAATGGATTCTTGCAGAATCGACAGCAACTGCCGGTCAATGAAATTGAAAGTGTATACCACCGTCAATAGTCCCAGCGCGTAATAGCGCGCTGACATACTGGTATACGGATTTTGTTGCGTGTTGTCCGACATGCTCTCCCCAAGTGATCAACTGAACCGAGCGGGCAGTGTACAGACTATCGACGACGGCGCGGCGCCTTTTTCTGACCTACTGATTTAACNATTCACCAATAGAGCCACCTTCTATCGGCAATTCCCTACCGCTGATCTTCTCTTGCTTTCAGAGCAACCCCTGTAAACATAAACCAAGGCCTGTTCTTTTTATCTTGGGACAGGATTGATGCAAATACGCAGGCTGCTTTTAACTTTGAGCATTCTACTGACACCTCTTGCCAGTGCCGCCGGCACGAGCGAATGGATTCCTATTACGATCAAGGACGGCAAACTGCTCGTCCCTTCCTCCTTCGCCGGCATTGAGGGCCATTCAATTATCGACACTGGGTCTAATCAGAGTGCAATCAGGAGCCGCTTCCTGCGCAAAAATAATCTATTACCCGATGCCGCAGACGAAGTTACGGTCAACGGTTTCTTTGAAAAGCAAAAGCGCCGTTTGCACAAAAATCTTCCCGTGAATCTGCTCGGCGTTGAAACCCAGTTCGCCCATTTGCACGAGGTCACTCTGAATTCGGCGAAAACCCAACTGCTCATCGGCGGAGATTTTCTAGCGCAATTCATTTTTCAATTCGACTATCCAAATCAGCGCATGCGTTGGCTTATACGTGACACCCTAGATCTCCACGCACTCAGCAATGTGCCTTCACGAACGGATAAGCAGACCACTGGCGTATTAGCGAAGGTGCTGCTCAACGATAGGCAGGCACTTTGGGTAACTGTAGATACCGGTGCCAAATCTGGATTGTGGATTGAACGTTCACTTGCCGCCAAAAGAAGCTGGCTGGCTGAAGGCCTGACAACGCTTAAACGAGCGAAGGGTATAAACGGCAGCGGGGCCATAGAGCAATTTAGATTACCCTCGGTCAAACTTGGAGAGTTTGAGAGTACAAATACCCTCGTAAGCGTTGCTGCCAAGGATCAAGACCATGCAATGTTCGAACGAACCCGGCGTCCAGGATCGAAAATACAAGGTAATGTAACTAAGTCGCGCGGTTTATTGAGTTGGGATGTGCTACAAGACTTTGTTGTGACCATTGACTATCGCATCGGCAAAATTCACCTCGAACCTGCTGCAACGAGTTAATACTTCTGTTGAATTGAACCTGACAGCACCATCACTTGCTGCCAAACTACCCCCAAACACTTGGGGGAGTTTTTTTATGCAAGTCGTGGACGCCATCGCCCATGCCATGAAGGCTGAGGGCATTGATATTTTATTCGCCTATCCTGTTAACCCACTCATCGAAGCCGCCGCTAAACTCGATATTCGGACCGTCATTGTGCGCCAGGAGCGCATTGGCCTGCATATGGCCGACGCGTATTCGCGCTTATCCTCTGGCGATAAGATCGGTGTGTTTTGTATGCAGCATGGCCCTGGTGCAGAAAATGCCTTTGGGGGCGTTGCTCAGGCCTACTCCGAATCTGTACCAATTCTGGTGATTCCAGCCGGCTATCCGCGCCGCTTGGCTCACTACTATCCAAACTTTAATTCCACCCTGAACATGCAACATGTCACTAAATGGGCGGAACCCATCACCATGGGCAAAGCGGTACCGGAAATTATGCGCCGTGCGTTCTTTCAATTGCGCAACGGACGTCCCGGACCGGTAATGATCGAAGTGCCCTTAGATGTGATGAACGAGGAGGTACCTGACAACTGGGTCTACGAGCCTGCGTTCAGTGCCAAATCTGGGCCTAACCCAGTTGATGTCGAAGCCGCCGCTACGGTACTGGCACAGGCCAAACGTCCGGTAATCTACGCGGGTCAGGGTGTGCACTACGCCAAGGCTTGGGACGAGCTGAAAACACTCGCAGAAACCTGGAACATTCCAGTGACCACCAGTATCGAAGGCAAAAGTGCGTTTCCGGAGGATCATCCGCTATCACTGGGTAGCGGCGGACGTGCTAATCCTAGGCCAGTTAAGCACTATTTGGCCGAGGCGGACGTGATCTTTGGCGTGGGCGTATCCTTCGCCCTGACCGCCTTTGGCGTACCCATGCCAAAGGATAAAACCATTATTCACGCCACTCTCGATCCTATGGATTTGAACAAGGACGTGCCGGCTCAGCATGGGCTGATTGGCGATGCCAAGCTGACCCTTGCGGCTTTGAACACGGCAATGCAGAGCTTTGATAAGGCGCCCGCTGCAACTCGGGCTGACGAACCTGAGAAGATTACCGCACTCAGAGAAGCCTGGATGAGTGAATGGTTACCCAAACTTACTAACAATGAAGCACCGATTAATCCGTACCGAGTTGTCGCAGAACTGGATCGTTTGGTGGACAAAGATAACGTGATTATCACCCATGATGCAGGCAGTCCTCGCGACCAGACGACACCGTTTTGGACAGCGACCGCACCGCTGTCTTATATCGGTTGGGGCAAAACCACCCAGTTAGGGTATGGTCTCGGTTTGGCCATGGGCGCCAAACTCGCAGCACCAGAAAAACTCTGCATTAATGTATGGGGCGATGCGGCGATTGGTTTTACCGGTATGGATTTCGAGACCGCCGTGCGCGAAAACATACCGATTTTGTCGATTTTGTTTAATAACTTCTCGATGGCCATCGAATTGCCAATCATGCCTGTATCGACGGAAAAATATCGATCAACAGACATCTCTGGCCACTATGCCGATATGGCAAAAGCATTTGGAGGTTACGGCGAGCGGGTTACTGACCCTAATGAAATCGTTGCAGCGCTGGAGCGCGGCATCGAAGCAACACGCAACGGCCAGGCGGCGTTATTGGAATTCATCACCGACCAAGAAATAACTATTTCCAACGAATAATTAACAACAAAAACTAGGAGACCGACCATGCAAGCACGCGCTGTTGCATTAAAAACTCGTCCGGAGGGCATGCCCACCGCGGATAATTTTCAAATCATCGATATCGACGTTCCNGANCCACAGGANGGCGAAATNCAAGTAGAAAATATCTGTATGTCNGTCGACCCCTATATGCGTGGCCGCATGTATGACCGCAAATCCTATGTCCCGCCCTTTCAAATCGGCGAGGCTTTGACGGGCGGTAGTATCGGTAAAGTCACCAAATCTGCTCACCCCGACTTTCAGCCTGGAGATTATGTGTCCAGTGCCTGGGGCTGGCGTGAGGCGTATACCGCCTCAACCGAGGGCATCGAGCGGCTGGGCGAAATTGTGGCGCCACCGTCAGCATACATCGGCACCATTGGCATGCCAGGAATGACCGCCTATGTCGGATTACTGGAAGTCGGCGCCCTAAAAGATGGCGAAACGGTATTCGTTTCAGGCGCTGCCGGGGCCGTTGGCAGCATTGTCGGGCAGATTGCCAAGCTCAGAGGTTGCCGGGTTATTGGCAGTGCTGGCTCGGACGATAAAGTGCAATTACTGAAGGACGAGCTTGGTTTCGACCATGCGTTCAATTACAACGACGGCAGCCTGATAGGTCACATTAAAGAAGGTGCGCCAGAGGGCCTGGACGTTTACTTTGATAACGTCGGTGCAGAGCATCTGCAAGCAGCGATCATGTGTATGCGCCCATTCGGCCGTATTCCGCTGTGTGGCGCTATCGCCACCTACAATGACACCTCACCCCGACCCGGTCCAAACAACCTGTCTATGGCCATTGGCCTGGGCCTAATTCTGCGCGGGTTTATTGTTGGCCATTTCAATCATCTAGCGCCCCAGTTCCGCAAGGATATGGAGCAGTGGGTCACCAGTGGCCAGATCACTTCAAAGGAAACTGTGCATGACGGGATTGAGAACGCGAGTGAGGCGTTTATTGGCCTCTTTACGGGCGCCAATACCGGCAAAATGATTGTGAACTTCTAGCTATAACAGGCGCATTTAACGGGTGAACTTAGGACCAAGTGCAATAAATTTATATTCACTTGGTCCTCAATCGGCAGACGACTCTAACCAGCATCTATAACGACCAGCGCCGCATCAGTCTCTGCACTGCTACAAGGAGCCTCTGAAATAGGTCACTAGCCCCGGGTTGCGATGTAGTTCCAGACCTGATCCGCACCCAAGGCCACGAGCCTCGCACCCAATACGCGCTGCCAATAGGCTTCGTTACCCCATTCGTCGCGCCATGCCCACAAACGCCGGGTGAAGTGATGCAATCGGTGCTCATGAGTAAATCCCATAGCACCATGAATCTGATGCACCTGCTCTGCAACAATCCCTACCGCTTCGCCAACGCGCGCCTTACTTGCTGCCACTTCAGCAACAAATCGATCGGAACCCAAAGCGTCGACACCCGCATCCGCCGCACGCTGGGCCGCAGCAACTTCCGCGGCGACTACCGCCAAGCTGTGCTGAATTGCCTGAAACTTACTGATCGAGCGACCAAACTGTTCGCGCTCGGCGGCAAATTGCAAACCTAGATCAAGTACCGCCTGCAGCGTTCCAGCCATCAGGTTTGTCCGTGCTAGGGCCATTTGCGCAAAAGGATCATCGGCCAAAACTATTTGTTGTATCTGGCCGCCCATAGCCACCCTATCCCGGGCCTCGCCCGCCATATTGGTATCTTCCTGAGCAATTACCGGCGCATCGGTAACCGTCACTTCCAAAGACTCTGCTTGCACAGCAAAGACCCGAGCAGCTCGGCGACCCCAAGGCACCTGCATTGCAGTATCGCCATGGGCTCTGCCGACGCTGATAAGACCTGCACAAGGCGCCAATGAACCTACCCCCCAGCTATGACCTAATATGATTTCACTCATCGGCAAGGGCACCGCGAAGCGCCCACAGACTTTGAGGAATGCATAGGTATCGGCAGCAGTTGTGCCACTGGCCGCATCACCCAGTTGATGGAAGCCGTTAGCGGTAATTTGTTGCCAAAGCTCGCTTGCGAATTCACCTATCTCAACGCGATCTAATAACGCCTTNTCACAATGATCAGAAAATATCTTGGCGGCCGTATCTTGAATGAGTTGCTGTGTATCCATTGCGTTATCTCAACCCCAGTCCACGAGCAATGACACCGCGCAAAATCTCTCGTGTTCCACCGCGCAATGTAAACGATGGCGAAAGCAACATAGTTTCTTCAAAGGTTTGTCGAAACAGCCGCTGGGCTTCTGGGTTCTCCAGACTGAGATCAGGAACCACTGTGCGTGCTATTTCAGGCAATAGCTTTTCGAAGTTGTTGCCAAGTTCTTTGACTAGGGCTGCTTCCACTACGACATCTTTGCCCTGCTCGAGCATGCCGGCCACGGAGATCGACATCCGCCTTAGGGTCATAAAGTGCGAGGCGATACGACCAATAGCAGCGGCCTGCTCGGATGTTGGCTGATCGCCACAAATTCGCACCAACTCAACGAATACACGATATGCGGATAAGAAACGTTCTGGTCCGCTGCGCTCGTAGGCCAGTTCAGAAGTGACTTGGGCCCAGCCCTTACCCGGTTCACCGACGACACGGTCTTTTGGTACCAGTACGTTATCGAATACCACCTCATTAAAATCTTCACCGCCCGCCATATTGCGAATGGGCCGGACCTGAGCGCCATCATTCTTTAGATCCACAATAATTTGTGACAACCCAGCATGGCGATTTTCTGATGCCGGCTCAGTGCGCACTAGGCAAATCATATAGTGATTACGATGGGCGTCTGTGCTCCAAATCTTAGTGCCATTGATCCGATAAGCATCCCCTTCAGCCGTGGCGGTGGTGCGCACAGAAGCGAGGTCAGAGCCAGTATCTGGTTCGCTCATACCAATTGAAAAGTAGCTTTCACCGCGGGCAATCNCCGGCAGGAATTGTTGCCGCTGTTGCTCGCTGCCAAAGCGCAACAATAACGGTCCGCTCTGCCGGTCGGCGATCCAATGTGCACTCACCGGCGCTCCCGCTGCAAGCAATTCCTCGGTCACTACCAGGCGCGCAAAATTGCTTTTTTCGCCACCGCCATACTGGCCCGGCCAGGTCATGCCAATCCAACCCTGCGCTCCCAGCTTAGCCGAAAANTCAGCATCGTGGCCGGTGACAAAGTCCGAGTTGGGACGCGGTAAATGACTTTCGTTAGAAGCGATGAATTCGCGCACATCATGGCGAAGCCCATCGCTTTGGGCATCCAGTTCTACCCGATCAAACTGCAACATAATTGAACATCTTTCCGACAACTGCTCGGCACCTTACTGATCGCCCGCGATCGATGCAATCCTAGACAAGAAGCGGACAAAAACCCCAGCGCGGGAACCATTAGTGCCTGCCCGAGAGCTGTGGCAACATGCACCTATGCTGACTTCAGACCAACTTAAACACGCCTTTGAACCCGTATTCGTGGACATCCGCGAACGATCTACGGTAGTCGAGCGCTTCATCGACCGAAATCTGTTCCGTCTTTATATGGCGACCCTGTGGGCCAACGTTGTGCTGTCCCCGGATGAGGCCGGCATCGAGGAGGAGGATTTACCCACCCTCCATGACCTGGTGGTTGCAGAGTTAGTCGAGGTCATTGGTATAGGCACTGATCTCGAGAGCGTATTTCGCTTTATATCCAGCAAAGAGGGCGAGAGGACGATGGCTGAGGCTAAGTTAAATCAGACTCATAAAGATCTGTTGCAGTACTTTTCGAGCATGATTTTAGACCCGGACGGTCACAAACGCTGGATGGAAGAAATACGCGACGACTTGAAAAACTAGTTTTAACTGGGCTGGATGTTCAGTATCAACCGCCGCTCAGCACCTTGATGATGGCGATGCTCCCAAAGGTATATGCCCTGCCAGACTCCCAAGGTCAGCGCACCCTGCATGATAGGTATCGACAAACTCACCGCAGTCAACGCCGCCTTTATATGCGCTGGCATATCGTCCGGCCCCTCCTCCACATGGGTGTATAGCGGATCATTTTCCGGCACCAGCCGGTTGAGCCAATTTTGCAGGTCNGTTTGCACTGCAGGATCCGCATTCTCCTGAATCAGCAGACTTGCAGACGTATGCTGAATAAACAGCGTCGCCAAACCGTCCTCAATTCCACAGCGCGACACCCCAGACACCACCTGAATCGTAATGTCGTAAAGCCCTTGGCCCGATACTGGGACAAAAAGTTGTTGGTTCATTANGGTAAGTCCATGTGCCAGAGGCTCAGGAAAGGCACATAAGTGATGATAAGTACCGCTAACAGCAAAATCAGCATAAACGGTAAGGTCGCCATATACAGTTCTGTCAGCGGCTTCTTAAAACGATAACTGGCGATAAAGAGGTTCATTCCTACCGGTGGCGTAAAGTAGCCGACTTGCATATTGGCGAGAAAGATAATGCCCAAATGCACCGGATGAATGCCGTACCCCACAGCAACAGGAAGTAGCAGCGGTACCATGATCACCAAGGCAGCAAAGATATCGAGCATAGCACCCAGCAGAAGCAGCAAGACATTTAGCAGCAACAAAAAACTTAGCGGGCTTTGAATGTGTTCCTGCAGCAACGCCATCAGCTGCTGCGGCACCTCCGCATCGACTAAGAAGTTGGTGAACCCCAGAGCAACGCCCAAAATAAGTAAGATTCCCCCGACCATTACCATGGATTCTTTTGCCACTTTCGCCAATTGACGCAAATTAATCTCGCGATACGCAAAAACCTCAGCCACTACGACATACAGTGCCGTTACTGCAGCTGCTTCAGAAATCGCAAAAACACCACTGAACACCCCGCCCAGAACCACGAACGGCAACGGCACTTCCCAGCGCGCGTCCCACAATGCCTTAGCCACATTGGCCCACTTAAACGGCACGCGCGGGATTGCGCCGCCCCGATGCCGCCACAGCGTCCAACCAGAGAGCATAATCAGCATCAATAACATNGGTGCCACGCCAGCAACAAACAAATCGACTATGGCGAATGGCTCACCGAGATCCAGCTGTTGGGCAATCACGCCGTAGAGAATTAACGGCACCGAGGGCACCAGTAATAGGCCTAAGCTACCCGAGGTAGTGACTAGGCCCAGAGAATATTTCTCGGCAAATCCCGCTTGCCGCAATGCGGGCAAGAGCAGCGCGCCAAGGGCAACAATGGTGACTCCTGATGCACCGGTCAGTGCAGTGAATACCGCACACGCAACAAAGGCGACAATCGCAAGTCCACTTGGCAAAAAGCCAAATACACTCTGCATCAAGTTGACCAGGCGTGTTGAGGTATTGGCCTCGCTGAGCAAGTAGCCGCTAAACGTAAATAACGGCAACGCCACCAACAGCGGCGTATCAACAATTCGATATAGCTCGATGGCAACGATGGCGAGGTCTATCTCGGCGCTAAAAAAGCCCAGCATCGAAGCTGCTAACAACACAGCAAATAATGGCGCCCCCAGTGCTGCCATAATCAGAATCGCAACTACACCCGCCCAAATCATGGCAATTTGACCGTGTGCAGGGCGTAGCGTAGCGCCATGATTCCCGACCCCACAGGCATTACCGCTTCGCAAAGCCAAGCCGGGACTGCGGCGAAAGCGATGCTTTGATCTACGTACTCGTAGTACACGAACTGGCCACTGGCCCAACAAAACAGCGCTAAGATCAGGCAGGTGAAGCCGTAGTTGATGCGCGCAACCGTGGACCGCAGCAGCGGCTTTTGCAGTTCTTGAAGAAAGCGCCCAATCAGGTCAATGCGAATATGACTGTCGTCTCGAGACGCCACCATGGCGCCCAACATAGTCACCCAAAGCACCATCACCCGCACTGCGCTGTCGCCCCAATAAACGCCGCCATCAAAGAAATTGCGTAACAGCACCTGTCCTGCNGCCATGCCAACCATGCCCAGCAGCAACAGCACCAGCAGTGCGTCCTCACACCGCTTTAGAAAGGCTAGGGCGGTATTAATCGGAACCGGCTGCGGCACGATAATCACTGAGGTGCTGCATCATTTCGTCATACATCGGCCGCGAAACATAGCCTTCATCAATCAGCTTGGCGTTCGCTTCAGCGGCTAAAGCAAACCACTTTGCCGCCTCATCGGGCGAGGGCTCGAGTGCAACGATGCCCTGCTTTAGCAAGGCAGCACCTGCACTATCGTTATCTTTGCGCGAGGCGCGATCCACGGCCTTTACCGCTGCAGTCAATTCTTCGGTAACAATTTGCTGTTGCTCTGCACTGAGCCGCTNAAACATACGNTCAGTAATTACGAACGAGCCATAAACATACAAAAGCGGCAGATTCAGGGTGTGGCTAATCTGGGTATGCCATTGCAGCGCAATGGCACCAATCGGTGGTGAGCCAATGGTGTTAATCAAGCCAGTCTGCAATCCGGTTAGCACATCGGCTATCGGCAGCGGTATCGGCGTAACATTAAACGAACTGTAAGCCTTCATCGCACCAGGATCGTTATCAGGCGCCCATACCCGCAGATCCTGAAATTCCGCAACCGAAGTCACCGCTTCCTGCATCATTGGATAAGCAAAGCCGACTTCTGCCACTCCAAAGCCGATGAATTTCTGCTCGGCCAGACCAGCCATCAGTTTGGCATCCATGCGCTCACGCACGTAATCCACTTCTGCAGCACTGCGAAATGTCAGCGGCAAGTTGTAGAGCACAATGTCCTGATAGGGCTGCATCACCCCACCCGAAGTAAGCGCAGCGCCATGCAACTGTCCAATACGCAGCTTGCGCAACACAGCTTTGTCATCACCCATCACACCACCGGGATAGATTTTGAACTGCACCGCACCGTCGGTGCGTTGTTTTATATTACCCGCCGCCTGCCGCAGCATTTTCATCCACGCCGTACCCTCGGGCGATAACGTGGCAATTTTTATGGTTACGGCCTGAGCCGAAGACAGCGGCAGCAATGCGCCGCATAGCAACAGGCAGACAACCCGAAAGCGGTTAAAAATAATCATCAGCAGTATCCAGTAGACGTTGAGCGCGCTCTTTGGCCACGATATTCATTAGGGTGAGTCCAGGTGCCTTGGCCTCGGCGGCCATGACGTCCTGCAGCAGTTCGTCGTGCAGTTTACGCTCAAACAGCAGGCGCGCATATTGATCCGCATACATCACCTTGACCATAAGATTGCGCCCCCCGGAAATATCCAACGCCTGTTCAAAGTGCTGGCGCCCGATTTCTGGACGCCCACCCATCCCCGGCGGCACCAAGGTTTCAAACACTCCCATATACAGGTGCGCATTGCCATTAGCATAAGCCCCGTCTAATTCTAATACCTGTTGCATTAGGACCTTGACCCGACCCAATTCAGCAATGGCCATAAAGTCATCGCTATTCGCTTGAATCCATCCTGCCCAGATACTTGCCAGATTATAGAGCAGCGGTACTTGGTCCGTTTGTTGCCCGGCCACCCAATTTGCGAAATCAGCGTAGGGACGTTGATCCAACTCGCAGCCGTCTGTCAGGCTCAGACACGCGGCCTGCAGAATTTGCGTCTTCGCTTTTAGATGCAGTTTCTTGGCGCGCTCTGGTTCTGCTACAAAAGCTCCGGCGTATGCTGAATGCAACTCCGCGGATTGTTCTAGCAGGCTGGCGTTCTGGGTGTTGCCAGCAAGTAAGGAATCAATCAGGATTAGATACGCCGGCGCGCCATCGCGCACCATATGCGGATCATCACTGTTAAGAATCGCAGCACCCAAATCGCTGGCGAAATTCTGAGTTACGGAGCCGACCAACGAAGCACAGCCTTGCATAAGCAATGCCATTAAGATTAGGACTACTGAATTACCGACCGCTCGGCCGACCCCGCGCTGGGCAGCGCCCTCAGGGTGCGTGAGTTCTGCTTGCACTTATTTTTGCCGTCTTGAAAATCTAGCCGCCATTTAATCCCCACACTGACAACAGTTCAACCGCTACTGGTTTAACCTATGCTGATCTGGCGCTAACACCGAGCCAGCGTGCGTTCTATACTCACGCTGCCAACATTGGAGGGGCGAGTTATGGCAACAGCAACGGATTTGGTTTTAACCAGCACTGAAGCCGGCATTACTACAGTAACTATGAACCGACCGGAAGCCTTGAACGCTTTGTCAGCAGGCTTACGCAACCGCTTAACCGAGGTATTTACCGATCTTGCTGAAGACAGCGCCACCGAGGTGATCGTGTTCACCGGCAATGGCCGAGCATTTACCGTGGGCCTGGATCTGAAGGAACTAGGCGGCGAAACTGCGGCGGCAACAGTGGTCAACAAAGACCTAGGTAAGGCCATGCTAGAGGTCAATAAACCCATTATCGGCGCGATCAACGGCTATGCCATAACCGGCGGTT
Source organism: Gammaproteobacteria bacterium (assembly GCA_002684495.1). Classification (GTDB taxonomy): domain Bacteria; phylum Pseudomonadota; class Gammaproteobacteria; order Pseudomonadales; family Azotimanducaceae; genus UBA4421. Next base: position 127,018 of record NYVG01000007.1, read on the forward strand.
TTGAGCTGGCACTGATGTGCGATTTTATGCTTGCCAGCGAGCATGCCAAATTTGCCGACACTCATGCGCGGGTCGGCGTTGTGCCTGGATGGGGGCTATCCCAACGCCTACCAAGACTCATCGGCATCAACCGCGCAAAAGAGCTGAGCCTTACCGGTAATTTTTTGGATGCAGAGACTGCCTACGCATGGGGTTTAGTGAATCGCGTGGTGGCCGCCGACGAACTTTTGGCGACTGCGCAGCAACTGGCTCGGGACATTGTTTCCACCGAACCGGTCACCCGTAACGCCATGCGTCACATTATGGATGCGGGCTGGCATACCTCACTTACCGACGGCTTGGTGCTAGAGCGCGATGCCAATCGGGAACATGCAAAAACAGAAGTCCGGGCAAAAAAAGTCGCTGCGCGACGGGCGCAAATTCAGCAGCGCGGTCGCAGTCAGAACGACGACTGACGGATCGCGCTGGCCAAGCAATAGCTGGCACCAAGTAATCCCGGCTCGGGTTGGGTGATCAAATGCAGGGGGATTGATTGAACATAGGCGGAAAGGTCCCCACGCTCGTCAAAACGCCGACGCAATGGACTGGCCTCCAGAAAGCCCGACAGTTTCGCCACCAATCCGCCGCCAAGATAAACGCCACCACGAGCGCCGACTGTGAGTGCAAAGTTGGCCGCTGCGGAGCCCAGCAACCCGGCAAAGGTCTCCAAAGTCTGGTGACACACCGGATCTGACATGGACATACCCGCTGCAGAAATTTCCGCTGGCGACAGCGCTTCTGCCGTGCTCCCCCATATGCTACTGACCGCCCGATATAAATTAACCAGACCCGGTCCACTCAGCACAGTCTCCCAGCAAACATGGGTGTGTTCCTGGGCCAGCACGGACCAGAGTTCCGCCTCTAAAAAACTGCCGGTTGCTAAGTCTGCATGGCCGCCCTCAGACGCCAGTACACGCCATTGGTTCGCCGGTTCCGGGATTAACGCTGCCATGCCCAAACCACTACCGGGACCCATTAGCGCTTTCGGCTGGGCATTTGCTGCTGCCATATCAGCTTGTGCAGATTTACTCAGAAGTGTAAGCACATCATGCAAGTACGGTACTGCGTGGGCCTGGGCGTAAAAGTCGTTCACACAAAGCACTGAACAGCCAAAGTCGTTCTCAAGCTCCCCCCGCGTTAACAACAAACCAGTATTTAGCACCGTTACATCGCCCGTCTTTAAATCTACCGGCCCCGCCACTGCGATCAGAGCACCGGCATATGCCCGCTGAGACCAGTGCAAATTGACTGCCGCCGTCAATCCAGCAGCAACCGAGTATTCCTTAGTTGACAGTATCAGCGGTTCATCCAGCAAAGAGGGCGTACCCTGAGCATTTAATTCACAACACTGAAATCGGGCATGAGTGGCACCAATATCAGCGACCAGATAGCACAAATCAGACAAATTCACTCCCCAAGCTTAAACGCGAATAATCGAGCCCAGCCTTGAGACTATTGGCTTTTCCTCGCGCCCGGTATTTATGTCAGCAGCATGCAATATACAGTATGCCCGGCTACCGCTCAGCAACCCCAGCCCACAACATCGCGTCTAGACACTGCCAAATATTCGATGATGGATTGCGCAACCTGCCGAATCGCCGATAATCTGCCGCCACACGCATCACAATCAAAATCCGGGAGAGGCTATGGGCATTGGCGCAGGCATTGGTATAGCAAATTTCACCTTCGATGACGCTGACGGCTTCTGGCGCTGGGTGGATCTTTGTGACAACGGTGGCGTTGACTCGATTTGGCAAAGCGATCGCATCATCGAGCGCGCACCTAATCTGGAAACTATGAGCGTTATGGCAGCACTTGCGGGCGGCAGTAAACGTCTCAAATTCGGTATGAACGTTGCCAGTCTTGGGCTACGGGATCCAATTGTTATGGCCAAGGCCTGTGCCACCATCGATTATCTGTCTAATGGTCGTCTGCTGCCGGCATTCGGTGTGGGCAGTGCGCAATCAAGAGACTATGTGGCTACCGGTACGCCCACCAAGGGACGCGGCAAGCGCACCGATGAAGGCCTAGAAATCATGGCGCGCCTGTGGTCCGAGGATAGGGTCACATTCAAAGGCGACTACTACCAGTTGGACGACGCGACTATTGCACCAAAACCCGTCCAGTCGCCATTACCACTGTGGGTGGGCGGCTCCGCAGCGGCGGCTATTGAGCGCACCGCGCGCTGGGGTACGGGCTGGCAGGCGGGTATCGAATCTGCNGCCGAGGTGGCGCCGGTTATTACTGCAATCAAACAACGAGCAGCCGAACTGGATCGTAAAATAGACGATGATCACTTTGGTGCTGGCTTCGGCTTTCGCTTTGGTCGCCATGACGAACCCCTCGTGGCGCGCTATAACGAACAATTTCAAAAACGCTTGGGCAAGGACCCCGCAGCCTATAGCGCCATTGGTGGCGTTGATGAAATGATGGCACTGGTCCACGACTTCCACGCCGCTGGCGTGCATAAATTTGTGCTGCGGCCCATCGCCTCAGGCACCGAAGAAATGCTGGCGCAAACGCGTCTTATGGTGGAACAACTGCTGCCAGCAATCTCTGCGCTCAACCATAAGGCTGCTTAATCCGGCTGGGGAATTTGCGCCCGGGCACCAGCCACATAGCCCCGATTCCAGGTCGGGCTGATAGTCAGATCGTTAATGCAGACGTGATTGGGCAGTTGCGCCAAAAAGCGAATTACCTCGCCGCAGTCCTCGGCCTGCACCATGCGCGCTCGTTCCTCATCGGGTACAGGGATCGGCCGATTATCTAAAATCGGCGTTGCCACTTCGCCAGGGCACATGGCACAGGCACGCACCCCATAGCTGCAGGCTTCCATGTTGATGCTCTCATTCATAGCGTTCATGGCGTGTTTCGCGGCCGTATAGGCGGGGCCNGTGACGACATTGACGTGCTTACCTGCCCAAGACGAAATATTGATGATCAGACCTTCGCGCTGGGCCTTCATGGTTGGTAAAACAGCCTTGCAACAGTAGAACGCACCATCCAGATCAATGCGGATGACCGAATCCCAATCAGCAACACTGAGGTTATGCCAGTTGCGGTCTTTGACATTGATTCCCGCGCTGGCCAACAGCACGTCGATGCGNCCAAATTTTTCGATGATCCGCTCTGCTACCGCACTCACTGCAGTTTGGTCCGCCACATCCAGCACTTCAATAGAGGCGCGCCCGCTGCAGCGCTCTGCTACCTGTTGCAATTTATCTTCTCGGCGTCCGGACAACACCACATGCATGCCCGCCTCAGCCAGAGCCACCGCTCCACCCTCGCCAATACCCGTGCCAGCGCCAGTAATCCAAGCCACCTTATCAGTCAAATCGCGCAACATTCTGTCCCCCTGCTCCTTGTGTCAATTTCACGTACTATCTTTGCATTATTCCGTGGAACAATACTATGGACACAGCCAACCCACAGTATCTGACCCCGCACCTAGAGCGCATCCAGGCTGAGGGTTTTACCATTCTGTCCAATGCCATCGACATTGATTTGATCCGTACGATCAAGGCAGAGCTGGCGCCTTATCTGCAAGGACTGCATCCCGGCCGCAATGATTTTGAGGGTCTATCCAGCGAACGTGTCTACGCCTTACTGAGCAAGGCCCCAAGCATCGCGGAAATTATCGAGCACCCNGATGTGCTGGCAATCTTGGATCATTTACTGCCCGCGGATTATTTACTTTCCGCTGCTCTCGCCATCAATGTTCACCCCGGTGAAACGCCCCAGCCCATGCACATAGATGACAATGCAGGCAATTTGCCGTTCGCGCGACCGCGAACGCACTTTGGGGTCAGTACCATTTGGGCGCTAGACGATTTTACTGAGGACAATGGGGCTACCGAGGTTGTCCCTGGCAGTCATCGTTGGGCCGAAGACCGACAAGCTACGAAAGAAGAAATCCGTCAGGTAATAATGCCGGCAGGTTCCGTGGTGGTATTTCTGGGCACGCTACTGCATCGCGGAGGTGCCAATCGCGCCACCACCGATCGTCTGGCCATCACGCCCCAGTATTGCATGCCGGGGTTACGACAAATCGAAAATATGACCCTTGCAGTACCCCCCACTGCAGCGGCACAGTACAGTAAGAAAATTCAGGAACTATTAGGCTACAACACCATTGATCCGGGATTTATGGGGTACGTGGACGGTGTGCATCCTCAGCGTTTGATAGACCCCGATTACTACGGGCGCCGGGCCCGCGGCTTGGAATCTCCGGGACTCGCCAGTTTCACTGACGCGCACCCATCTCAGTAATTGCACTCGACCTCGGAAAGTAAGGAACTCACTTTGAGCGACGACTCACAACGCATCAGCGAACTGGAAAGCCGATTGGAATTTCAGGATGAAACCATTACCCGATTGAACGACGCCTTGGTCGCACAACAGAATCGTTTGGACCAATTGGAAAAGCGCCAACAACAGCTGGTTGAACATCTGCAATCTACTCAGGCTAAGGACGATCCAGCCAAAGAGCCACCACCGCCCCATTACTGATGCCGGATTAAGCGCCCTTGAGACTGCCGAGAAACTCCAGGGTGCGCTCGTAAGCACCGTCCTCAACATTCATGATGGCGGCATTGAAATCCGATACGCCCATATCTTCAAACCGTTTGATTTGACCTCGTAGCTGATTCTCGTCGCCAACAATCGCTATATCCGCAGGGCCTGCTGCCCCCTCTCGATCCAACATGGCTCGATAACTGGGCAACTGCCCGTAGACTGTTAGCTGTTGGGCAATGGCTTCTTTGGCTGCATCCACCTTTGTCGTCAAAACAATCGGCATTCCCGCGACGATCTCTGGATCTGCCCGACCTGCAGCATTGAAGCTTGGAATAATGTGCTCTTCCATAGTTTTCGGCCCAACCATCCAGGTATTGGTGCCATCAGCAAGTTCTGCGGTCAGCTTGATCATTTGCGGCCCCAGTGCCGCCACTACCACTGGTAGTGATTCAACACCCGGAATGTCCAAGGCAACGCCGTTGACTCGGAAATGCTCGCCATTGTGGCTAACCGCCTCTCCGCGGATAAGTGGCATAAGGACGCTCAAATACTCGCGCATATGTTTTGCCGGCGCTGCGTAGCTCAGTCCGAACATGTCTTCGATAACGACCTTATGGGACAGTCCTATGCCTAGGGTGAAGCGATTATTTGTCGCCGCTGCCGCGGTCATGGCCTGCTGCGCTAGAGCGGTAGGGTGTCGAGGATAGGTTGGCGTTACTGCAGTACCGAGCCGCACGCGCTCGGTCTCGCGGCCAATAAGTGTCAGCGCAGTGATCGCGTCATATGAAAAAATATTCGCCAGCCAGACATGGTCCAATCCTGCAGACTCAATGTCTTTGCCTAATTGCACCACCGCGTCGATCGAACTCTTAGTACCGTCCGCGCCGATCATTGCCCCAATTCGCATGCCTGCCTCCCTGCCTTTTATCGATTCTGATTTAACAGCCGCGCAAGGCTGCCTTGGGCCTTAGCTAAACGCAAGTTCACGGCGTGTTCACAGCGTTCATTAGAAGCTACATAATTCTCTAATTCACTCGACGGAACTACCTATGTCAGCAAAAGAAACTATCGCTATTCTTGGCGGAACNGGCGATCTCGGCACCGGCTTGGCGATTCGCTGGTCAAAAGCGGGCTACAACATCGTTATCGGTTCGCGCACCCAGGANAAAGCAGAGGCTGCAGTGGCAGCATTGGCGGAAATCAGCCCGGATACACCAGCCCAGGCCATGGAGAATACTGNGGCTGCGGCGGCTGGCGATATCGTTGTGCTTACGGTTCCGGCAGATCACCAAATATCCACCTTAGACGGCGTTAAAGACTCGCTGCAAGGCAAAATTCTTATCGACGTTACGGTACCTCTGGTGCCGCCGAAAGTAGGTACGGTGCAAATGCCCCCAGAGGGCAGTGCTGGTAAGCGTGCCCAAGATTTCCTGGGCGAAGACGTGCACGTCGTAAGCGCCTTTCAAAACATTGCGGCACACCTATTGCAGCAAGATGTTGTTATCGAATGCGATGTCTTGGTCGCGGGCAATAGCAAAGAATCACGCCAACGGGTCATTGATTTGATCAGCGAAGCTGGCATGAATGGCTGGCATGCAGGTCCAATCGCCAACGCTGCTGCAGCTGAAGCGCTCACATCGATCCTGATCCAGATTAATCGCAGTGGCATCGTCTCCCACTCGGGCATCAAGATCATCGGACAAGAACACTAAAGCCCTAGGCCAACCTTATGACCGCGCAGTTTTCCGTGTTCGGCGTGCCGAACATTCCCATGATCGAACACGGCGACTGTCTNAGTGACATCATTGTGCAGGCGCTGGATGACGCCAGGTTAGCCCTGCAAGCCGGCGACGTTGTGTGCCTGGCGCAGAAGATTGTCTCCAAAGCCGAAGGCCGGATGCTGGCATTATCCAGCATAAATCCCAGCCCCGAGGCCGAAGAGCTGGCAACCGCCACTGCAAAAGACCCGCGCATGGTGCAACTCATTCTCGATGAGTCCACCGAGGTGATGCGGCATAAACCGAATGTTTTAATTGTGCGTCACAAGCTCGGCATCGTCGGCGCTCATGCGGGGATCGATCAATCCAATATCGACCACCAAGGCGAAGAACAGGCGTTGTTGTTACCCGAAAATCCGGACGCAAGCGCCGCGCAATTGCGCGAGGCATTGCAGCAACACAGCGGCATTGATCTGGGGGTGGTGATTACTGACAGTCATAACCGTCCATGGCGCATGGGCACCATCGGCTGCGCTATTGGCTGTGCAGGAATTCGTGTCTTAGATGACCAGGTGGGTGGCCGTGACATCTATGGTCGCACCCTGCACGCCACCTTAATCAATCGCGCAGACGCCATCGCGTCTGCCGCCACACTGGTGATGGGCGAGACCACTGAGAAACTTCCCGTCGTCATCGTGCGGGGGCTTAACTCAACCCAAACTCTTAGTGACCAGGACAATGCGTCGATCATCAACCGCCCTCTTGAAGAAGATTTATTTCGCTAATGACTAAGATTCTTGCCTTAACCGGCGGCGTCGGCGGTGCCAAGTTGGCGCTAGGTCTGGCGCAAATTCTACCCCCCGAGCAACTGCTGTTTGCGGTGAACACAGGGGATGATTTCGAGCACTTGGGCTTACACATCAGCCCTGATATCGACAGCCTGACTTATGCCTTAGCACAACAGAACAACACCGAAACCGGCTGGGGCCGCGCCGGTGAAAGTTGGAACTTTATCGAGACGCTGGGTTCATTAGGCGGAGAAGACTGGTTTCGCCTCGGCGACAAAGATCTGGCGTTACATACGGTACGCGCACAAATGCTCCGCAGCGGTGCCTCGTTAACGGAAGCCACCGCCCACATCGCCCAACATATGGGCATACGACATACCATTGCCCCCATGAGCGATGATCCGGTGCGCACCATCGTGCATTGCGAGCAGGGCGACCTCGCCTTTCAGCATTACTTCGTACGCGAACGCTGCGAACCTAAGGTCAGCGGCTTCAGCTTTAGCGGCATCGACCAAGCACACCTCAATCCATTACTCAAAAGTTGGCTCAGTGATTGCGACGGCGTCATTATCTGTCCATCGAATCCCTTCGTTTCGGTAGATCCGTTGCTGCAACTCGACGGTTTCGGCGAAGCCCTGAAAAATTTGCCCGTTGTAGCGGTCTCGCCCATTGTCGGCGGCATCGCGATCAAAGGCCCCGCAGCAAAAATGCTGCAAGAAATGAACATGCCCGCCACTGCCGTAGCGATAGCCAACCACTATCAGGGCCTTATTGACGGCTTTGTGGTTGATGCAGACGATAAAAAACTGATCGAACAGATCAATGTCCCGACTATCAGTACCCCGAGCGTCATGGTAACGTTGCAGGATCGCATAGATCTTGCAAAGGCATGCGTAGACTTTCTGATGACGCTGAGCGCTCCTTAGCAGCAGCACAGTCAGAACGGTTCCGACAACTCAGTCGCACAACGAAGGAGTGCGAATAGGGGTCGAGATCGCCATATCAACGTGCAGTACGGGGTAAAGTATGTGGGCAATAGTTCCCATAAAGACGTTCGAGCGAGCAAAACAGCGTCTTGCTGATGTTTTGAGCGAGGACGAACGCCGAGCCCTGATGCTCGCTATGGCCAGAGACGTGCTGACTTGTTTGTCGCGTAGCACAGAGCTCACCGGCATCTTGATCGTCTCGCGCACCCGAGAAGCTGACTCCCTCGCCGCTGCTTTTTCTACCGAACGTTTTGCTGAAAGTCCCGGCGCTGATTTAGCTCAGGCACTCACTCAGGCTACCGAGCATTTGGTTGCGAACTTTAACGCTAAGGGCGTATTTGTGGTGCCAGCAGATGTGCCGGGGATCGATCCAGCCCAGGTCGATGAGCTAATTCGTGCGAATACTAACATCACCCTATTACCAGACGCTGAACACAAAGGCACGAATGGTTTTATCTGTGCACCGCCCCTGGCAATACCCTATGTATTCGACGGTCAGAGCTTTAAGCCCCATGCAGACGCAGCTTATGCTGCGGGTATAAGTCCAAGGATCGTCCCCGCAAGCGCGTTCGCATTAGATGTTGATCTCCCCGAAGACCTAAGCACCGTCTACCGGCAGCAGCCCAATAGCCAAACCGCCTCGTATTTAAATCGCTCTGGCATTGCCCGACGTTTATACCCCACTCACCAGTCACACTCAGGATAGGTCATGGAATCGATGCTCAAAAATGCGGTCGCTGGCATCTTGCCTACCGATGAACAAGTGCTATCACTGGCAGGCTATGACGACACCCGTGCGCTCGCCGACGCGGCCTCGTTGATCCGAGATCAGGGCTTCCGAAATGTCGTGACCTACTCGCGCAAGGTATTTATCCCGCTGACTCACTTATGCCGGGACGTCTGTCATTACTGCACCTTTGCCCAGGTACCGCGCAAAGTAAAAGCGCCTTATCTGACTATTGAGGAGGTGCTGGAGCTGGCCCGCCATGGGCAAAGCATGGGCTGCAAAGAGGCATTGTTCACCCTCGGTGAAAAGCCCGAGCTGCGTTACAAAGCGGCGCGCGAGGCTTTGGCCGAAATGGGCTACGCCAGTACTACCGATTACTTGTTCGCCGCCGCGAAAGCCGTATTCGAAGAGACTGGTCTTTTGCCGCACTTGAACCCCGGCAATTTAGAGGCTGAAGAATTAGCACGTCTGCGCAGCGTTTCACCGTCTATGGGCATAATGTTGGAATCTGCCTCTGACCGCCTATGCGAAAAAGGCATGCCGCATTATGGCTCACCGGACAAAATCCCAGCGGTGCGGCTTCAGACCCTAGCCGAAGCTGGCAAAGCTCAGGTTCCTTTTACTACTGGCATTCTGATCGGTATTGGTGAAACCCGCCTAGAGCGTCTTGAAAGTTTGTTGGCAATTCGCCGTATCCACCAACAGTACGGACACATTCAAGAAATCATCGTGCAAAACTTCCGCGCTAAGGAAGGCACGAAAATGGTTAATGCACCGGAACCCGATCTCGGTGAATTACTCTGGACCATTGCCTGCGCGCGCATAATGTTCGGCGCGCAAATGAGCGTGCAGGCGCCGCCGAATCTAAGCCCGGGTGTGCTGCCACAAATTGTGCATGCCGGCATCAACGACTGGGGTGGTGTGTCCCCGGTGACGCCAGATTTTGTAAATCCGGAAGCACCTTGGCCACATCTCGATGAGCTGACTCGNGAAACCGCGGCAGCCGGCAAATTCTTGGAAGAAAGGCTCACAGTTTATCCAGCTTATGCTCAAGATCTGCCACGATGGACCCATGCGGATTTGCACGAGCGCATTCTAGAGATGATCGACAGCGAGGGTTTTCCCCGCACTGACGAATGGTGCCCGGGGGATCCAGATACACCGCCGCCTAATGCCATCATGAACGCCATCATTAATCCGCCTAAACGCGTTTCCAAAGACGTAGGCGAGATTCTTGAATTGGCCAGTGCGGGCACGGCACTCAGTGAAGAGCAAATAGTTCGCTTATTCAGCGCCCGTGGTGACGACTTTAGTGCCGTAGTGCAACGTGCTGACCAAATGCGGCGCAAGACCTGCGGCGACAGTGTCAGCTTTGTGGTCAACCGGAATATCAATTACACCAATATCTGTTATTTCAAATGTCAGTTCTGCGCTTTTTCCAAAGGTAAGCTGTCAGAGAACCTGCGTGGTCGCCCCTATGATCTATCAGATGAAGAAATCCAACGACGCACCGTGGAAGCATGGGAACGGGGCGCTACCGAAGTGTGTATGCAGGGCGGTATCCACCCAGAATACACCGGCGATACCTATGCACACATCGTCGAAGTGGTAAAACAAGCGGTGCCTGAAATGCACGTGCACGCATTTTCGCCACTTGAGGTATGGCAAGGTGCTGCGACTTTAGACCTCGGTCTCGGCGAGTATCTGCAAAAACTAAAAGATGCGGGGCTTAATACTCTGCCGGGGACCGCCGCAGAAATCCTCGACGATGAGATACGAGCAATTATCTGCGCCGACAAGATTAATACCCAGCAGTGGCTCGACGTTATGCAGGCCGCTCACGATATCGGCTTTAAAACGACGGCCACTATAATGTACGGCCATGTGGAAAAACCGCAGCACTGGGCACGACACCTGATGCGCGTGCGCGCGTTGCAGGAGCAAACCGGCGGCTTTACCGAATTTGTACCGCTACCCTTTGTGCATATGGAAGCGCCCATGTACCTAAAAGGTAAGGCGCGTAAGGGCCCAACATTCCGCGAAGCTATTTTGATGCACTCCGTGGCACGGCTAGCGCTGCACGGTCAGATCGAGAATATCCAAACCAGCTGGGTGAAGATGGGCCACGAAGGGGTGAAAGGCTGTCTGAATGCTGGCTGTAATGATCTTGGTGGCACCCTGATGAACGAATCTATCAGCCGCGCTGCAGGAACACTGCACGGTGAAGAAACTTCACCCCAGCAAATGAACCAGATCATTCGTACGATGAACCGCAACCCTCGACAACGAGCCACGAACTACTCGGACGTTAACCAAGAGCGGATCGCTGCAGGTCTGCGGCAAATCGACTTGGTGCAGATCGTTAATACGCCAGCGAAAAAGTATGAGCGCAAGCGGCCTAGCGCTGAGCTGATTCGCAATGAACCCTTGGCAACCGAGCCAGAGCCCGCACGCCCAGCAGGTACATCCAGCGCTTAACGTTTTTCCACCAACGCCTTGAGTTCCGCTAGCTGCAGCTGAATGTCAGATAAGTTCGGCTCGGCACCTTTGTGCGCATCGCGCTCGCGCTGATGCTCATCTTCTAGCACCTTAACTACAATACCGATAATCATATTCAGAAAAGCAAATGCGGTTAGAAAAATGAAGGAGAGGTAGTAGATCCAGCTCCAGCCGAAGCCGGCGTTGATGGTTTCGTACATCACGTCGGTCCAGTCTTCAAAGGTCATGACCCGGAATAACGTCAGTAAACTGACTGCAATATCACCCCAGAGCACCGGATTAACCGACGCAAATATACTGGTGCCGATTGCGGCATAGATATAGAAAATGATGAACATCAGCAGGCATACATACCCCAATTGCGGCAGCGCGCGCAGCAGTGAATTCACCAGAACCCGCAACTCCGGAACAATAGACACCATGCGCAACACCCGAAAGATTCTGATCAAGCGTCCCAGCAACGCCAGTTCTGCCTCGTCAATAGGAATCAGACTCACAGTCACGATTAAGGTGTCGAAGACATTCCACCCGTGACGAAAGAACGCGCGCTTTTCAGGTTCACCAAGAAAACGGATGCTCAATTCAAACAGGAAAAACACCGTAATCGCCACATCAAGTACCAGCAGAACCTGCATCACACGGTCATCTAGGGCATAGCTGTTTACCCCAATCATCACGGCAGAAAAGAGGATCACCGCCACAACAAATAACTCGAATACTTTGTTCGAGCGGATACGATCAAAAAATATTTGCAATTCACGCATGCTTAGAGCGGCCATTCCTGTACGTACCTCACGGGATTAGATAATTCGACAAAATCCTCCGGTAATTTGCGCTACCGGCGGGGTTGCGGGCGCAAAAATATCATCTCCCATCCCTTGCATAAAAGTGTTTTAATCAAACGATTACCTTATGGGAAGAGGATACCGACCATGTCTAATATCAATATTCGCTACGCCCACGTGCCGCGGTTTAAAGCCGGTGACCAAGAGGGCATAGATTATCTCGAAGAACATGGTTATGTCGTTATTGCCAACGCCTTAACCGCAGATGAGGCTGACCACGCATTAAGCCTGATGTGGGACTACCTAGAAGAATTGGGCACGGGCATTGATCGCAGCGATCCCGAAACTTGGGATGACGACCGCTGGCCCACTGCCGTACATGGCGGCATCTTGCCCAGCCATGGTATTGGTCACAGCGCCGCCCAATGGTACATCCGCGACCGCGCGCCAGTAAAAAAGGCCTTTGCTGCTATTTGGCAGGACGAAGACCTGCTCACAAGTTTTGACGGTGTGGCACTGTGGCGGCCTTGGACCCGGCACGCCCATTGGCGAACCAATAAAGGCCCCAGTTGGATGCACATAGACCAGCACCCCATTGGTCGACCCGGCAAACACTGTGTTCAGGGATTAGTAAATCTAATTACCACTTCGCCTGCCTGCGGTGGCAATGTCATGGTGCCGGGCAGCCATAAACGTTTTGCTGCAATTCNCGAACTGTATCCAGAGCGTCTGGCGCGCATCCACCCAAGTATTGATCATTTTCGGTTTCCTAATGACGATGAGTTACTCGCCGGGACAGAACCAATAATCTGCCACTTGGAAGCCGGTGATTTATTACTCTGGGACTCGCGGACGATTCATTGCAGTAGTCCTGGCTTAGAAANACCATCATTCAATGATCAGTTGTTTCGTGCGATCAGCTTGGTGTGCATGATGCCAAAGAGCAAATCTAACGATAAGGTGATCGCTAAGCGCCGCGCTGCAGTGGAAAATTTAGTGTCCACGACAAACTGGAGTGATCGCTTCATTAATGCCGACGAATTTCCGAATGTAGTCGAGGCCAGCAAAGTAAGAACCTTCAGACTGCCGCCAGTGCCTGCGCTGAATAAAAACCAAACAGAACTGGTAGGTTAGGCCAACCCAACTTGGTAGCGTTCGCTAAGTATTAGCGGCTCGGCCTGTAAGCCAATTACCTAACTACGCCTTAGGATCATGCAGCCTGTATAAGGTAAGCGAGCGCGGCTAACTATCCCCTTGCTGGTGTTCAAAAATCGACTTATATCGAGTCTTTGACCAATCCGGCGGCATCAGCACCGGCCGGGGGTCGAACTGCGCCCACCGCGCAGGTTCACCGCGAACAATAGTTTCAGCGTACTTCCCGCCTCTGGTTAGATCGGTAATTGGCAATGCATGGGCCGCGGCATAGGCGCACAACAATAACGGCCGCGGTTTTTCACTGTTGTTAGGCGGCGAGCCGTGGACACAGCGGCAATTGTGAGCAGTAACGCTGCCTGCCGGGCCACCCAAATAAACAGCGGTTTCTATACCCAACCCCGGTACTTCGCTATCTCGTATGTTGCCGGTCCAATTGCCTTGGGTATCGTATAGATCATACAGGGGACCACTATGACTGCCGGGAATAACGCCCATGGGCGCCATAGCCTCCGTAACATCGTCCAGATATACCCCAAGAGTGAGCACCTGATAATTCGTATGCGGCCAGAATTGAATATCCTGGTGCCACTTAACCTCTTCGCCGCCACCACCCCACTTAAAGTTCAATTTGGCGTGATGGAATTTAACATCGGGTCCAAGCAGGTCTTCAGCGATGTCTACAAACGGGCCGCTGCTGGCAAAGGCCCAGTACTCGTCGTGATGATCCACAGGAGAATTCAGTCGCCGCAGACGCGGATTATCGGCGCTGTGGTCGGGCTCTAAGTCAAAACGCTTGTCTCGGTGCTCGCTGGAATAATCTCGACTGATCTCCACGAACTCTGCCGTAACTCGGTTAAGGCGTTCTAGCCAATGCTGATCGATCAGCCCTTCCGCGCCAATGAAGCCATCTCGGAAGTACGCCTCACGCTGGGTTTGAGTCAGTATCTTTGCCGGTCGTCGAAGAATTTCCTGCATCACTAAACCACCAGAGTTTTAGTCCAATCCCAATATCCGTCTGTTCGCCAGCGCATCTATACCAGCGGCAGCAAAATCATCAAAGGCCTTGTCGGTCACACGAATGATGTGGTCGCGAATAAATTCAGCCCCCTCTCGAGCACCATCTTCTTGGTGCTTTAAGCAGCATTCCCATTCCAGCACTGCCCAACCCTCAAAGTCATAGCCAGCAAGCTTAGAAAAGATACCTTTGAAATCAATTTGCCCATCACCTAGCGAACGAAACCGGCCGGGACGCTGTAGCCAATCCTGGTAGCCGCCATAAACGCCGCTACGACCATTGCCATTAAGCTCAGCATCTTTAACGTGAAACATGCGAATACGCTCGTGGTAATGATCGATAAAACTTAGGTAATCCATACCCTGCAGAGCAAAATGACTGGGGTCGTATAAAATGTTGGCGCGCGCATGATCACCTACTGCGTCTAAAAAGCGCTCGAACGTTATGCCGTCATGCAGATCTTCGCCGGGATGGATCTCGTAGCAGACATTAACTCCCTGCTCTTCAAAAGCATCCAATATCGGCCGCCAGCGCTTGGCTAATTCGCTGAAGCCCTCCTCAACAAGACCCTGGGGGCGCTGAGGCCAGGGATATAAATAAGGCCACAACAATGCGCCGGAAAAAGTCGCATGCTCGGTGAGCCCAAGATTCCGACTGGCCTTGGCTGCCAACTTTACTTGCTCAATGGCCCATTCCGTACGGGCAGTTGGATTGCCGCGGAGCGCTGCTGGCGCAAAGCCGTCAAACATCTCGTTGTAAGCTGGGTGCACCGCCACCAATTGACCTTCGAGGTGGGTCGACAACTCGGTGATCTCAACGCCATGCCCAGCCACACGCTCGTTTAACTCCTCACAGTAGTCCTTACTTTGCGCCGCCAACCCCACATCGATGAATGCAGGATTACCAATGGGCACTTGCATGCCGACAAAGCCCAGTCGCGCTGCCCATTGGGCCATCGCATCTATGGTGTTAAACGGTTCATCGTCCGCCATGAATTGGGCTAAAAAAATTGCCGGTCCCTTTAGAGTTCGCATATTACTTCTCGCTTCATTTATTCAAACGGCAGCCACTGCCCGCCCGCCTTGGAACTCGCGACTACTTGTTCAATAAAGCGCATGCCGCGCACCCCATCAACAATTGTTGGAAAGTCTGCCGCCGCGGAGTCGCCCTTTAGCGTCAGGCAAAAATCCTTATAAAGTTGCGCAAAAGCCTCTAGATAACCCTCTGGGTGCCCTGCTGGTATGCGTGTGGCGGCGATAGAACCTGCAGTTGTGCCCATGCCTCCGGCACGGTGCACAGTGGCCGGCTTGTCGGCATGACGCACAACGAGTGAATTCGCATCGCCCTGTTGCCATTCCAAACCCGCACGGGTGCCAAAGACCTGCAAGCGCAGGTCATTCTCTTTACCCAAGGCAATTTGACTGGCGCTGATTACGCCTTTGGCACCGCCATGAAACCGCATTAACACATTGCCATCGTCGTCCAGTTCGCGCCCATCAACAAAGGTCGTCAGGTCAGCACACACCTGGGCTATGTCTAAGCCGGTGACGTAACTGACAAGATTTTCAGCATGACTGCCGATATCACCAAAACAGCCGGCAACCCCTGCACGCGTTGGATCGGTACGCCACTGCGCCTGTTTGTTGTCAGCCTCCGATCGCGCCAGCCAACCTTGCAAATACTCACAATTGACCCTGCGGATAGTGCCTAAGGCACCACTGAGTACCAGTTCTCGCGCCTCGCGAACCATGGCGTAACCGGTGTAATTATGGGTTAGGCCGAACGTTAGATTGGTGCCTTGAATAAGCTCTTGCAGGTCCAAGGCCTGCTGCAACGAAAAGGTTACTGGTTTATCGCACATGACATGAAAACCCGACCGCAACGCTGCCTCGGCAACAGGAAAATGCAGGTGATTTGGCGTGGCAATCACCACAAAATCCATGCGCTGTGCTGCGGGCAACTGTTGCTCTGCTTGCAACATCGCACTGAATGAGGGGTACGCACGCGACGCTGGCAAATGATAGATGTCGACCCCAGCATTGCGCGACTGCACAGGATCTGCGGAAAAAGCGCCGCAGACCAACTCCGCTAAGCCATCAAGCTCGGCCGCCATGCGATGCACCTGACCGATGAACGCACCGGGTCCGCCGCCCACCAAGCCAAACTTAAGTTTCGCCACAAGCGCTCCTTTTGTTAACCATAATCACCTCTCCAGCACTGCAATTTAACATCGCAACAATCATGATGTCCGAGCAATGTTCGGGTTACGATACTGCCTAGGGAGGAAATTATGACAACCACGATTCCACCAATTTCTGTGCAGTTGTACAGTGTGCGCGAGGCATCAACCAAAGACTTCGATCAGGTTTTAGACCTTATCGCGAAAATTGGCTTTAAAGGTGTGGAGCCTTTCAACTTATTTTTTAAGACCCCTGAGGATTTTAAAAAACGGGTGGACGACCTGGGCATGGAGGTATCGTCTACCCACTTTCCTTGGGTGAATCGCAGCCGCGATATCGGCCAAGTGGCGGATATCGTAAATACCCTGGGCTTGTCGCGCGTCCCAGGCGGTTTCGGCCCAGACGATTTCAAAGATATGGACGCGCTAAAACGCACCATCGACAACACCCAGAAGCTTGTAGACGCGCTAAAGCCCTATGACAAGACGCTGTTCTTGCACAATCACTACTGGGAATATCAACCCATCGATGGGCGTCCCGGCTACCACTACCTGCAGGACGCGGTGCCTGAGGTCGAATTCGAGATCGATACCTACTGGGCAGCTAACTTTGGCAACAATGATCCGGCGGCAGAGCTGTCCAGAGTGCGGGAGCGCACGCCGTTAGCCCACATTAAGGATGGCCCATTGGTTAAAGACCAACCCCATGTCGCCGTAGGTTCCGGCGCGATGGATTTCGAATCCATTTTTGCGGCCGTTGATCCAAATGTTTTTGAGTGGGCCGTAGTTGAACTCGACAACTGCGCAACCGACATGTTCACTGCCTTGGCGATGAGTTATAAATATCTGACCGAAAACAATATGGCGATTGGCAATGTCTAAAATCCAATACGACTTCGGCAGCGGCCGCTCTGACCCAAGCACCTTCCCTGTTGCAGGATTACAGGCAGCAGCGACTAAGGTCATTGCCGAGCAGGCCCAAGAACTTACCGAATACCCGGGCAACCTTGGCCATCCGGGCATGCGCAAAGCCATGGCTCTGCGGGAGAGCGAGCGCGAAGGGGTTAGCGTAGATCCGGACCACCTGATGCTGACTAACGGGTCAATGCAGGGGGTGACGCTAAGTGCTGAAGCGCTGCAGGAAAATCATGGCGACACAATTTTAGTGGAAGAGTACAGCTACCCTGGCACTCTGAGCGCATATCGTAACTTGAAACTGGACATGGTCGGCATTCCACTGGACGAGGGTGGCATGCGGCCGGATAAAGTCGAAGAGCAGCTGGAGCGGTTAAGCAAAGAGAACCGGCTGCCCAAGTTCATCTACACCATAAGCACTTATCAAAACCCTACTGGCTTTGTCATGCCGGTCGCGCGACGACGGCAAATTATCGCGCTGGGCCAACGCTACAACGTGCCGATTATCGAGGATAATTGCTACGCCGACGTTCATTACGACGGGCCTCTGGAACCGGCGTTTTATGCGCTAGACGACGACCCGAATATTATTTACCTGTGTTCGCTGTCTAAGATCTTGGCGCCCGGACTGCGCCTGGGCTATATCTACGCTAAACCACCGATGTTGGATCGCTTGTTAGCACGCCGCAGCGACGCTGGCAGCAACACCTTAGCAGCGGCCATTACCGCAGAATTTTATAAGGACGGGATTGCCGCTCACGCGAAGGTTGCAAATCCAGTGCTGCAAGAAAAACGCGATCTCACACTGCAAGGGCTAGAAGAAGAACTAGGCGATATCTGCGTGTGGTCAGTACCCGTGGGCGGACTGTTTATTTGGGTTCGCCTGCCTGAGGATGTCGACCGCCAGAAGCTTATGGCTATGAGCAGAGAGCAAGGCGTTGCGTATCTACCGGGCCAGTCATTCCACTTCCAACGCCGAGACGTACCGTATCTGCGACTGGCTTTCGGCCATTTAACACCAGATCAGATCAGCACTGGCTTACCCATTTTGGCACGCTGCATTAAAACCTGCCGCGGCAGTAATGAGGGGCGTGATTTCGATTCTTTGTTTTAGCACCGCAACAACTACCTAGTGAGGGCAATATGGCTGAAAAACTCAACCCAGGAGATTCGTTTCCAGAGATCACGCTAGCCACTACCAATGGCGACACTATCCAACTGCCGGCCAATTTGCAGACACCATATACCGTCGTACTTTTTTACCGCGGACACTGGTGACCCTATTGCCGCCGGTTGCTCGCCGGCTATAACGAACGCCGTGCTGCGTTTGCTGAACAGGGTGCGACGATCATTGCAGGTACTGTCGATGATTTGGCAAAAACCTCGGAGGTAGCCAAGGGTCTGGAAATCCCTATAGCCTACGGCGTCACTCGTGACCAAGGTGATGCACTTGGCGCTTGGTGGGATGAGCGACGGAACTTTATCCAACCGAGCGAATTTGTGCTGTCGCAGAATGGCCGAGTGATGTTTTCCACCTACAGTAATTCACCCGTAGGTCGCATGGACCCGGCGGAAACGCTGACCCTACTGCAATTTTTGAACGCCCAAAGAGCCAAGTAGAAATACTGAGATAGACGGCTAGCTCGCAGATCCAGTCGCCATCCGTAACACCGATGGATAACCCGGCTGGATCTCCATTTTTTCGCCCAGCCCTTTATCCAACAAAAATCGGTGTGCCAGCGGCAACCGATAATGCGGGCAGTTCACTATCAGATGATGCTCTAAATGGTAGTGCACATGATAGGGCGCAATAAAAGCTCGCTCCAACCAGTTCGCCTTAGTGGTGCGCGTATTACGTAGACGATCATTATTATCGGGTACGACAGCATGTTCGCCGATATTACGAATGCGTACCACCAGCCGATACCAAGTCAGGGAAGGCACCAGCCACAGCAGAAAGTACAAATACCAAACTCCCGCCGCGGTAAAACCGGCAAGAAAACCCAGATTGATCATTATATTGGGGCCCAACCGGCTCCAGCCATTGGCAAGCCGCGCCGTCCATGTGTCACCAGCAAACGCACTGGAGCACAAGCGTGCATATTGTTTAACGCCGGTTTGGCTACTGATATCGCGCCACATTTTGCGTCTCAACGAGCGTTTACTTACAGGAAAGGGGGCTGACAACGGTAAGTCCGGGTCATTCTCCTGCTGCGTATTCACATGATGTTGGACATGATACTTGCGGTAAGCGTCTATGGAGGAATCCGTATGCGGCCGGTTCAACAACCACTGCGCAGCCCAGTCATTTAGTTTGCGATTGTTGAACAGGGACACATGGGCGGCGTCATGGGTCAGCACAAACAAGCCGAGTTGCCGTGTGCCTATGATCATAATCCCAAGCAATATGGTCACAGGGTTGGTCCAGAGACCTACCACCACCCAAGTCGCCACAATTACCGTCCAGCAGTGCGCGATAGACGCCGCGCCGCGCCAGTCAGAGACTTTACGCAGTTGGGCTATTTCTGTAGCAGAAAAAAAATCGCTGGGACGTTGCAGGTCGCTCATAGGCCGATTTTACCCCTGATTATTGCTGCCGCAACCCAATTAAACATCCATAAATTGTGGCCTTCCCAGCCATTTCAGCCACTCCTATCCGGAAGCAACCCTGGGGCAATCCCGTGGCTGCAACATAAGTTCAGCCAACGCAACAAGAATCAAAGCCGGTGAGACGCTATACTTACTGGATATGAATTTAAAAAATAATAACGACACACAGCAAATCAGGTACCCCATTGAGCAACAGCCGGCCCCTGGCGAGACCCTAGAGATCGCATCTGGAGTGCGCTGGCTATCTATGCCGATGCCAGGCTCATTGGGATTCATCAACTTATACCTGCTTCGTGACCACCACGGTTGGTGGATCGTCGATACGGGCCTGAGTAATGACCAAACAGCACAACTTTGGCAGCGCGTGTTCGCAGATGAGCTAGCGGGCGAGCCGGTGGTCGGCGTGATCTGCACCCATATGCATCCGGATCATATCGGTCAAGCACGTATGATTACCGAACACTTTCAGTGCCCGCTGTATATGACACGCAGCGAGTACTACCAAGCTCGTACCTTCGCCAACAACGCCGGCGACAGCCATTCCAGCTGGATCGGCAAACGCTTCTATCAGCGTGCAGGTATGCCCGCGGGTTATCTAGAAGAAATCGGCAAGATGTCGTCGCAGCGCGCCAGCGAGGGTATGTCTATGCCCATATTGCCTGGTGGCTATGAGCGCTTGGTTGATGGTCAGGTGTTGAGCATTGGCGACAACGACTGGCGCGTGGTGGTCGGCTCTGGGCACTCCCCAGAACACGCATGCCTGTACTGCGCCAACCTTAAGGTGCTTATATCCGGCGATCAGATCTTGCCCATCATCACGTCCAACGTCAGTGTCCATCCATCAGAGCCCAATGCAAATCCGCTGAAGGATTGGATGGAATCCCACGATCACCTGCTGGAAGTGATTCCAGATGATACATTTGTGCTCCCGGCCCATAACTTACCGTTTTACGGCGTGCGGGCACGGTTACGCGACCTTATCTCGCATCATGACGACCGTATGCTGGCCATTGAGGAGGCATGTGCAGAGCCGCAAGTTGCGAAAGATCTGTTGCCGGTATTGTTTAATAGAAAACTCGACCCGCGCCAGACGATGATGGCCTTAGGCGAAGCGATTGCCCACGTGCACCTGTTGATTCATCGCAATAGACTCGAGCGTATTTCCGGCGAAGACGGCATCGATCGATTTCGAGCGATGGACCCCAGCCTAGCCAGACGTGCCCATCCAGACGGCCACGAGGCACCGGACGAAGCGCCAACTTACGTATAACTACGGATCTATGAGCCAACCACCGCAACCCGATCTGAGCCAGCGCATCGCCGGGTTTTCCTTCCGGGTATTGCGTTGGAGTCGGGACAAGCTGCCACCAGGTGTGCGCAGCATCTTGGGCTTGTTGTTTATGGTCGGCGGGGTCTTTGGGTTTCTACCTATCCTCGGTTTTTGGATGCTGCCACTAGGTGCGGCATTAATCGCACTGGACCTGCCCTTTACGCGCAAGAAAATAGAGATCTGGATGGAGGCTCTGAAAAAGAGAGCCGGATAGCGCGGTTGTTGGTCATATATCTCAGCCGTCTCCATCGCTTGCAACAACAGTTGTGGCCGCATCAAGCCTCGGCCGCTTGCCTTCCCCCAAGCAAACCGGCAAAGTTTTAGCGTGACTGGCGGCAATCAAGCCCACTGTATAAGGGGAGAAGATATGAGCGATCTAGCATTTTTATCGGCTACGGAATTGGCCGCCAAAGTTGCTGCGAAGGAAATTTCTGCGGTAGAGCTGCTACAGATGTACCTGCAGCGTGTCGACACTTATAACCCAGATTTAAATGCGCTGTGTGTCGACATTCGCGACCAAGCCATGACCGACGCTGAAGCCGCAGATGCCGCACTGGCCGAGGGACAGTCCTTGGGCGCATTCCACGGCGTACCAATGACCGTTAAAGAGTCCTATAACGTTGCCGGCACAGCCACCACCTGGGGCAATCCAGACTGGCGCGACAATGTCACGACTGAGGACGCTGAGTGCGTGAAGAAGCTAAAAGGTGCGGGGGTCAATGTTTTTGGCAAGACTAATGTGCCGCTGTCGTTAGCAGACTTTCAGAGCTATAACGAAATCTACGGCACCACCAACAACCCGTACGATCATGGACGCATTCCTGGCGGTTCATCTGGCGGTTCTGCAGCAGCGCTGGCTGCCGGACTAACCGGTCTGGAAATTGGCTCAGATATTGGCGGCTCTATCCGTAACCCCGCGCATTTCTGCGGTGTATTCGGTCATAAACCCACCCACGATCTACTTTGGATGCGCGGTCACTCTGCGCCTGGCGACATGCGCTCCACCCCTGATATTTCGGTAATTGGACCATTGGCACGCTCGGCGGATGACCTGTATTCGGCGATCAAAATAATGGCCGGCCCTGATGAGATTATGTCTAGGGGCTATCAGCTGAACCTGCCTGAACTTGGCGATCGACCCCTGTCGGAGCTCAAAGTTGGCGTTTGGAAAAACGACGAAGCCGCCCCGGTTGCCCAAGAGGTTGAGGCGCGCGTGGATCTTGTGGCCGCTGCACTGAGCGATGCGGGCGCGCAAATTACCGAGGAAGCTAAACCTGATTTTAGTGCAGACCACAGTAACGAGGTTTATCAGCGCCTCCTGCATGCAACCATGGCGTCAAGAATGCCACTGGAAAATTACGAAAGTCTTAAAGCCTATGTGGCCAACGAACTTGATCCAGAGGATAACAGCAGCACTGCGCAAACACTGCGGGCCCAGGTGGCAAGTTTCAAAGAGTGGAGTCAGGCCAATGAAATGCGTCACCAGCTGCGCTGGCGTTGGCACGAGTACTTTAAGCAATATGACATTTTGCTCACGCCCATGATGGCCACCGCCGCGTTCCAACATGATCAGCGTCCGTTTGCCGAACGCTCTCTACAGGTAGATAACCAAGAACGACCCTATTTCGAGCAGGTGTTTTGGGCCGGTTTAACCGGTGTGGCTTACCTGCCGTCAACAGTGATTCCAACAGGTCTGAATGACATAGGTTTACCTATTGGCATACAAATCATTGGCCCACAATATGGCGATTTAATTACTATCGGAGTGGCGCAGAAGTTGGAACGAATGGGCTTCGCTTTTCAAGCACCTACTGCTTACCAATAAGCCCCAACAGTAAACATGACTCACTCACTATGACTACTGCGTTAGCGCATCCAAATATTGCTCTGGTGAAATATTGGGGCAAGCAGAGCAAAGCCGGGAATATGCCAGCTACGCCAAATCTGTCCATAACGCTGTCAGAATTGAGTGCTGTTACGACGGTTAGCGACAGCGACCATTTTCAATTTCATTTGAATGGCAAACAGGTGGATGATCCGAAAGTCAGCGCGCTTATGAGCACAATGACCGATACCTTCAATCTCCCGCCCTTGCACATCGACAGCACTAATAACTTCCCGACCAGCGCCGGTCTTGCATCCAGTGCTGCCGGGTTCGCGGCTTTAGTCACTGGTATTGATGCCCATTGCAATCTCGGCATGGACGCAGCCTTGCGCTCTGAATGGGCGCGCCGCGGTTCAGCCAGCGCGGCTCGGTCAATATGCGGCGGCTTTGTAGCATTGGTGCCACCCGACTGGCAGGCGCAAAGTTTAGCACCCATAGATCATTGGCCACTTGAGGTCGTGGTAGCCATTACCAGTCATGGCGCCAAGGGGGTCAGCTCTACCGAGGGTATGGAGCGTAGTCGCTTGACATCACCGTTCTATAACCAATGGCTGCGCAGCGCGGGCGACGACTATGCAGAAGCCTCGGGCGCCATTGCCATCCGCGACTTTGCAAAACTCGCGGAAGTCGCAGAACTGAGCTGTCTGAAAATGCACAGCCTTATGCTTACCAGCAGCCCGGCCCTTAGTTATTGGACCCCGGCCAGCATTGCCTGCATGGATCGCATTCGCGCGCTGAGAGCACAAGGCGAGGCGGTTTTTTTCACCGTCGACGCCGGACCGCAGATCAAGGCGGTATGCCTGCCCGAGAGCAGAGGGGCAGTGGCGCAGGCATTATCGGAAGTCCCTGGCGTACTGGAGATCCTATGTTGCCCGCTGGGCGAAGGTGCTCGGATCATCGATGACTGACCAATACCCAAGGGCACAATGCGCGTAACCGCTCCCGGCAAAGTAGTTTTATTTGGTGAGTACGCGGTACTCACGGGCGCCCCTGCCGCAGTTATGGCCCTAGACGCCTACGCTTCGGTGAATCTCGCTGCAAGTCATAATGACCAATGGCACTTCAGCAGTGACGGTTTTATAAGCACACCGCACAGCTCGAGCGGTCACGAACTACCTACCGGTGCCAGCGCCGGCTTTACCACAGCAGTGCTCAACCATTGGGGCTATGCTTCATTACAGGAAATCAGCCAAGCGCCACTGCAAATACACACCGATACAACAGCGTTTTATCAGCAGCAGCAAAAACTCGGACTCGGCTCCTCTGCAGCGGCATGCACGGCAACCTATTTTGTCTTGGCACAGCTACTCGAGCGCAGGCCCAACTTAACCGAAGCCCTTGAGATTCACCGCAACTGGCAAGGCGGCAAAGGCAGTGGCTTGGACGTTGCCAGCTGCTGGTCTGGCGGGGTTATTCGCTTTCAAAACGCCGCAGCCAAAGAACTACCTTGGCCCGACGAACTAAGGTGGCAAATCGTATGGAGCGGCGCCAGTGCAATGACCACTGATCATATTGCCCACTTTGATCAGTGGTACAGCCGAGGCGAGATCGAGCCACTGAACCAACTCAGCGCCCTCAGCAATGATCTTTGTAAGACACCCGACTTAACCCTATTGCAGGCCTATCAGCAGGCGCTGATGGATTTGGATAATTCTGCCAATCTGAAAATATTTTCCGCAGAGCACCAAGAGTTGGTTAAAATTGCCGATTCCAAGGGACTTGTCTATAAACCCTGTGGCGCAGGCGGCGGCGACATTGGCATAGCATTTGCGGACCATACTCAGCGGCCTTCAATTCTCGAAGATTTTCGCGCAGCAGCTACCGCTGCGGGATTTTATTGCCCAACATTGGAGATGGCTCAACATGGCGTCCGATTCGCCCAGTAACCCGAATACCGAATCTTCCGACCTAGACAAAGGGTCGTCACGCATTGCCAACTTTTTTCGCATGCCTGTGGGCGAGCGTATCGCAGCCCTGCACCAGCGCGGCCTTCTGAACAGCGACGACGTGCATCAGCTGGTGTCAGCGAATCACCAACTTCAGGTCAACGTTGCGGACAAAATGATTGAAAACGTCGTGGGTGTTTTTGGCTTACCCATGGGCGTGGCGCTGAATTTTTTGATCAACAATCGTGACTACGTAATACCCTTAGTCGTGGAAGAACCATCGATTGTCGCGGGTCTTTCTGGCGCTGCACGGCTGGCGCGCCTGGGTGGCGGCTTTGAATGCGAGCCAGTGACACCAATTCTCATTGGGCAGGTCCAGTCCGTGATTGAGGGCGATGCAAAGACCGCTATGCAGGCCTTGATTGATCATAAGACCGATATTTTGGCGCTGGCCAATAGTTTGCACCCCAAGATGGTCGCCCGGGGCGGCGGTGCTGTGGACATCGAAGTTTTTCACCACCAAGCAGAATATGATGGCCGACAGATGGTGGTTATGCATCTACTAGTCGATACCCGAGATGCCATGGGGGCCAATCTGGTCAATACCATGTGCGAAGGCGTCGCTTCCTTAGTCGAGACGCTTACCCATGGCAAAGTATTTTTACGCATTTTGTCGAACCTGACAGATCGCGCGATCGCCCGGGCACGGGTGCGTATCCCAATTAAAAATCTTGAAGGCAAGGGCTATAGCGGCGAGCAAGTTCGCGACGGCATTGTGCTGGCTAACGATTTGGCTCTGGCCGACCCTTATCGGGCCGCCACACACAATAAAGGCATTATGAACGGTGTCGATGCCGTAGCACTGGCAACCGGTAATGACTGGCGCGCCATAGAGGCAGCTGCACACGCCTATGCCGCACAGAGTGGCCGTTACAAGGCTCTAACAATTTGGCGCAAAGACGAATCCGGCGCCCTTGTGGGTGAAATTAACATTCCGCTGAAAGTAGGTACCGTCGGAGGCTCATTAGAGACTAACCCAAGCGTGCGTATTAACCACCGCCTATTGGGCTCTCCTGGCGCGTCGGAACTTGCAGGCATTATGGCAGTGGTAGGATTGGCACAAAATTTTGCTGCCCTGCGTTCCTTGGCCACCAATGGCATCACCCAAAACCATATGAACCTGCATGCGCGCAGTGTGGCAAGCACGGCGGGCGTCAGCGAAGAGCACTTTGAAACTGTGGTTGAAGGCCTCATCGAATCCGGCGAAATCAAAGTCTGGAAAGCCCAGGAAATTGCCAAGAACCTGGCTCGCCAGGTCGTGCGGCCTGAAACATCGGAGCGAGAGTCCGCCTGCGGCAAGATCATAATGCTGGGCGAACATGCGGTAGTTTACGGCCGGCCAGCCATAGCCCTGCCTATTCCTCTGGCAGTCGAGGCCGCGGTGCGCAAGGAGCCAAGTAATATTGGCAACGGCATCAATGTGGTGATTCCGCGCTGGGGCCTAGAACAAAAGGTGAGCGCCAGCACTCCGGGTATCGCTGGCATTATGGCCAATCTCATTGAGCAAATGGGCTTAAACGATGAACACATGACTATTGAGGTGTTCCCACATGTTCCGCGCGCCATGGGTTTAGGTGGCTCTTCCGCACTGGCTGTAGCGATCATTCGCGCATTAAACCGCACCTATCAACTAGCCTTACCTGAGGTGCAAATTAATGCCTTAGCGTTCGAATGCGAACAAGCCGCACACGGTCAAGCCTCTGGCGTGGACAATACCGTTGCCACCTACGGCACCCCCCTGTACTACCAGCGCCAGGGCGATGAACCCAGGTTCGAGACCTTGAGCCTGGGCCAGCCTTTAGAACTGGTTATCGGCATGACCGGTAAAGAAAGTCTCACCGCCGAGACCG
The DNA here is from genome assembly GCA_002684495.1 of Gammaproteobacteria bacterium. Classification (GTDB taxonomy): domain Bacteria; phylum Pseudomonadota; class Gammaproteobacteria; order Pseudomonadales; family Azotimanducaceae; genus UBA4421. The sequence continues at coordinate 153,960 of NYVG01000007.1, forward strand.
TGGCACGCGTGCGCAGCTCCTGGCAGCAATACCCTGAACGTTATGAAACTCTCTTCGACCAAATCGGCACTCTTACCCAATCAGCGCGCACTGCGTTGCAAGGCGGCCAACTGCAAGAGCTGGGCGAGCTGATGAATCTCTGCCACGGCTATTTAAATGCACTGCAGCTATCCACACCGAAGCTCGAAGACTTGGTCCATATGGCCCGCAGCAATGGCGCTGTGGGGGCTAAACTGACCGGCGGTGGCGGTGGCGGTTCCATGGTTGCACTGTGCCCAGATAGCAGCGAGCGCGTCAGCAATGCCATGCAAGCTGCCGGCTACAAAACCCTGAGTGTTACTCTAGACTAAGTGTTAGCTGGCAGCGAAACTGCTGCGCGCGCTGACCTCACCGTACCAAGGCTCGACATTGGGCAGATCCGGTAGCTCCACCATTTTGACCATGCGCGCAAAATCTCATGCCACGGCTAACGATATATCGGCGCTACTGATGTGCAACGCACCTGCGGCTTCGACACTGGGTTGGCATTCAAGACCTTTTTCAGCCATAAAAATATGCACCCGACGCGCGTTCGGAGAAGGCGATTCGTACAATTTCATAAGCGCTTCCTAAAATGCGATCGTCAGACCCAAACCAAACATTATTGATCTTCACACTAGGCACGAGGATGATGAGAAAGGAGAAAAAAGGAGAGGAACAATGACAACTACGGCACGAGTAGTGGTGCTGCCACAACACAGTTCAGAGCTCAAAATTGAAACCATAGAACTACCAGAGCCAGACACCGAGCAGGTTGTGGTCAAACAGTTCGCCTCCGGAATCTGTCATTCGCAACTGCACCAAATCCACCGCCCAAGACATAACCCGGTCATTCTGGGCCACGAATCAACCGGTGTCGTGACCCAGGTGGGCAGTGCGGTCAAGCATGTAGTTCCCGGTGACATAGTCATGGTCACCTGGGTACCACGCAATATACAAAACGAAACCAAGCCGCCTGTGGCAGCCCAGCTCGAAGTCAGCGAGGGCATTGCAAAGTCCCAGAACGTGTTCACTTGGGCTGACCACACCATCGCTGACCAACAATACGTTGTGAAGGTTGACCCCAACGTTGATAAAGATGTTACTGCCATTATCGGCTGCGCAGTTATGACCGGCGCAGGCGCGGTAATTAATACCGCAAAGGTGCAAAAGGGCGAGAGCGTAGCCGTTTTCGGCGTCGGCGGCGTCGGTCTGTCCGCAGTCGTCGGCGCGCGTATGGCAGGTGCCGATCCGATCATTGCGGTGGATCTTGATGACCAGAAACTTGCTTTCGCGAAACAATTTGGCGCTACTCACGGCATTAATGCGGGCGATGAGGATCCGGTCGCAGCTATTCACACACTGACCGCAAAGCAAGGTCAGTTCAATTTTCAGGGCCAAGCTGTTTCCGGAGCAGATTACGCCTTCGACTGCATCGGCATTCGCCAAACTATGGAGCAAATCGTACCCGCCTGCCGCAGCGGCTACTTCGGTGCACGCGAGGGTGGTACGGCAGTGCTCGTGGGTGTGCCTACAACACCGGTGGAACTGAACGCCGCGGACGTATTGGTAAACGAAAAGCGTTTTGTTGGCAGCATTGGTGGCTCGTGCGCACCAGACCACGACTTTCCAAAATTCCTAGAGTGGCAGAATAACGGCGACCTGGATCTGGACGCCATGGTCACTGCCCGATACTCGATTGACCAAATCAACGAGGCTGTTGCGGCCCTAGAACAGGGCGAAATAAGCGGCCGCGCCATCCTCGAATTTGATCACTGATGGGCTTACTTTGGCTCTAGCGCGCGCCCTAGCAAGGCTATCGCGGCTGAAGCGAACTCACGCATATTGCGCTGCCGATCGTTATGACCGGTGATAACGGTAGTCGAGACCGGGTTTGGCCCGGCAACAGCGATGACGCTAGTGCCAGCTGCGACTCCATAGGGCGCCCCTGTGGGCCCGGCAATACCCAACTCTGCTAAACCCCAAGTGCTGTCTAATTGCTCTTGCGCAATCTGCGCAAAGCGCATGGCCATGGCTTCGGACATGGGCTTGAGATCGGCTACCGTGTGGCGATTCATGCCCAACCAATGTCTGCGGCTGGGCAGCGAATACGGTACCGTTGCACCCTTAAAATAAGCAGAGGCGCCAGGCACTGCTAACAACGTTGCGGCAATTAAACCGCCCGTCGAGGTTTCGCTGACAGTGATGGTATCACCGCGGGCGATTAAGCCCGGTCCCACAACTGCCGCTGCGTCCAGTAGATCGTTGTTCTCTGCCATTATTTTGATACCTCTGCACAACCCCGCCCCAGTAGCAAATCAGTGAAATGTGCTAACTCCTCGGCGCCCACCTGGCGCGAAGCCCACCAACCGACATGATCATTGGGTCGAGTGACATCTACCTTGATACCCCACATAGCGTCGATAGAATCCGGGATCATGCTATAGCGCATATCGATCACCCTTCCCGCCTCGTCTTGAGCCAAATAATCATCAGAAAACCAGCGAAACCGTTCTATGTCGCGCGCCTGCTGACTGTCTTGGGCGAGTTCAGCAAAGCTATTCTGTTTGTTAAATCGCTCGATACTGGTGCCTTCGCACCAGTACGATGTCAGGCCAACCCGCACCGCATCGACATGATAAACCCCTTGGTTTTCGTAAATCGATTTAAACAACATCACATTGCCAAAGCTGGGCCTCACCGAAAGCCTACCAGGCGTATGGCCACGTAATTTTGCCTGATGCTCCGCAATGGCCATGGCGCGCTCCTGTTGCACCCAACCCATTGTCAGATAAAACAGCGCCCAAGCCATAGCGAAGATGCCTAACAGACGTTTACCCTGCATTGCCGCTGCAATAACAAGGGCCAGAATCGGCAGAGTGAACAATGGATCGACAATGGATGAGTTATTCCACGCAACGCGCTCATCGCTAAAAGGCCAGAACAATTGCGTACCGTAGGACGTACACGCATCCAGCAAACCATGGGTGGCATAGCCCGCTAGGCAGGCCAAATAAGTTTGCCGCCATGACAACGTTTTACGCGCCAACGGGTAAAGTGGCCCCGCCACGAACAATGCACCGAAGGGTATAAACACCAGAGCGTGGCTGAATTGACGATGAAACTCGAGAAACAACAACGGGTCAGTATTTGACTGGATAAGTACATCCAAATCCGGTGCCAAGCCCGCAAGCGCACCGAGCCAGGCCACCGTAAATAGCTGCTTTTTACGATCCTGAGTAGACGTTGCTAATGCCGCGCCCACTGCGCCTTGGCTAATTGGATCCACAAATACACTCCATATTCTTATCTACATCCACGACTTTGGGCGCGCTTCAACCAAATACAGGGCGTAATCCGCCAACTGCCGTGCCATATGTGCCGAAAGGTAAGGTATCGTGACAGTTCTTGAGGCCAGCACCAATCGTAGGTGCGCAACCTGGCGGTGCTGCATAAAGTGCGTTTGCACGAAGTTTATACGCTGTATTTTAGCCAAGGGTACGACCACATAAGATCGCCCTATAAGCCCTCTGCGCAAGATCAGATGCTCTTTATTCACCGCCACACCGAGGATGCGCCAGCTGCAATAGGCCGCCCAACCCAACAACGCCGTGATAACGCTCGCAATCGCCACCACCCATGGAGGAAAATTCACAGCCAACATTAACAACAGTGGCAAACCTATGACTGCCAACCAATACCAGCGCTTGCGCAAATACAACGAATTCACTGCACTGTAAGGCTCCGTGGCAATCGATGTGTAGGAGCAGTCGAGGGCGTCTTCAACCAGCATTTGGCTTTGCGCCATGGTAACTGCGGGCACCAGTAATTTTTGATCGCCGTTACCACCGCTGAGTGCATGGGCAATTTGCTCAAATTTGACGTTAAATCGCGAGAAATATCGTGCGATCCAATTCTGCTGAATGGCGACGGTTTGAATGCGCCGCTGTCGTACGTGCAACTCCCGCCGACTCAACGCCCCATGGCCAACAGCAAAACCATCCGGAATCCGACTCAACTGAAAGTTTTTATAAATCAACAGCGATGCCAGCACAGATAAACCCAGCATCAATGCAACACCGATCAGCAACAACACAAAGCCAATAAGCCAAATCTGTACCGCCGTGGCTTCCAGCACACTGTCCGGGAATAGGGCAACCACGGCCTCCGAACTTAATTGAGACGACTCTGGCAGTTGGCTATAGACGCCAAGTAATCCAGCTAGAACTAGCCAAGCTTGATTACTGCTCAGACCGTGAATGACTATATCCCTTGTACTCCGCTGAATCAGAACAACATCGTCCTGAACAAGCTCTGCAGAATCAGAAGCTTGCACAGTCAAGCGGGCATCCACTATCCGTTGCCGCAACGACTCTGCCAATGTCCCTTCTAACGCCGCAAGCGTCACCTCTTCTTCACTAGAGCCCGCACTGTCGATGGCCAAGGAGGCCAAGCCTAGCGGTTTAAAGTAAATGGGGCGGACTACAGATACATTCTGAATACGCGAAAAATCCAAATCCAGCTGAGCGCGTTGGAAAACCCCCTGTCTTACGATCAGACCAGACTCAGACCACCGGTAGTCGAAACGACGAACGAACAAAAACGCATACACGAGAATTGATGCGATGGCGGCGCACAACAAAAAGGCCGGCACCCAGAGACTGTCTGCTTGCAGGGTCGCAATCAATATAGGGGCCAGAGCATAGGCACTGGTGAAGATCTGGCGCAGGCTACGGGCTGCGAAATACACCACTGCCCAATTTGAAAGTTTCGACCATACATGGTCCGCATCAGCTACGAGCAACAACCTAACCCTGAGTAGATTGGGCGTCGAGCAGACGTTGTCGCAACTGCTCAGCGGTAGCGACGTTCAAACCCGGGATTGTGAATGTCTCGGTTTCAGTGCCGGCACTAAAGATACGCAGCCCCGCCAACTCCAGATACTTATCAACCGGCCCTCTGGCCACCTCAATATGTTGCAACCGCACAAGGGGTTGGATGATTTGCTTGCGCCAAAAAATGCCTTTGCGCAAGGCAATGTCATGTTCTCTGAGGGCATAACCAGAACGCTGGCAGGACCAATAAGTGAGTGCTGGAAACACTGGCAATACCACTAATATGCTCAAGCCGCGGCGCCATTCCTCAGGCAAAAACAGCCAGACAACCGCAAAAGCCACCACGGCGACAACGATCATCCAGACCAGAACTAGGACGAATTGGGCGAGCACATAGCGCCGTTCAAGAGGCACAAAATCAATGGACTGGATAGCTGGTAATTGCGCAATGTCGACGCTGAGGTTAGTGAACAAAGCCCATCTCCGGTAGCTTTTAAGCCGCACAGTGTGCCGCCTACCAAAGCTGATGGCTAGGCTGGTCGCAGATCTTTGTAACTAAGCGAGCAGGCTTGCTTACTGCAAATTGCCCTCTGCACTGCCCTGGGTACAGGTAACCACCGCTACAAATTCTCTACCAATGGCTAAGCTATGGCTCAAGCATGGATCAAAAGGTCGGTAGGTCACCGTTCGGCCTAACAAGGCAATGCCAATATAGCCGCGCATTTGCAATTCGCCTCTCTGATTAACCTTCATCGTTGAGGAATAGGTATTACCTGATCTGGGGTCATAAATTTCGCCATGCCAAACACCCTTATCAAAGCGATAGTCCACCAGCATATTAAGGCCCATTAGATATCTTGCGCGCAACTGCGGATCTGGGTTTTGATCATCTCGCCGCGGTGTGCCCACGGGCCATGCGCTTTTCTCACCCTCTAGATAACGCAACTCTCCAGGCCGAAATGCAATAATTTTGGCCTCTAAAGTTTCACCGACCTGCTCAACCCAAAGTATTGATCCATCGTCACGCCAAAGACCGGTAACATCTTCTGGAGCCGCAGCTGACGCATAGGACATGGTCCCAAGAAGGATGCTCAGCAGGCCAACATTGGACAAGGGTTTCAAATAGCGCACGCTCAACTCCTGCTCATTTTATTGCTTGTATTTTCGACTCCGAGATTCAGAGTGCCAGAGCTATCGGCACATATCGCGAAAATCCGCCAAGGTCTTTACGGCATCGGATAGTCCAATGGACCAAGAACGCGTTCAAACATAGCACCGGCCGCCAACAAACCAGACTCATTAAAGCGCGCGCCGATAAGTTGCACTGATTGCGGCAGGCCATCGCTGTCTAAGCCTGCCGGTACGTTGAGGGTCGGGTGCCCTGAGTAGTCGAAGGGCGCGGTGAAAGACAAAAATGGCGCAGATTCAGGTTCTAGGCCACCTTGCTCCATCTGCGCAACAGATGGCCCAGCAATTGGCATGGTCGGTGCCAGCAGCACGTCTACTTCAGTGAGGACCCCATCAAGCTCAGTGCGGAACCGATCACGCAAGTTCTGCAATTGCGCATATTCGTCAGCTGACACGGTACGACCAAGTTCTAATAGCCACGTCAGTCCAGGGCCATATCTGTGTGATTGTTGAGGGTACATGTTTGCATGGGCACGCATACACTCTACCGCACAGCTTTTACCCCAATCCACGGCCAACTGGTAATAACTTGGTGGCATCGTGACCTTTCGAACCTCGACTTTGGTCCCTGCTCGGGCAAGGGCATCAGCAAGAACTTGGGTAACCGCAGCAGGCACACCCGCACTAATGTAAGTCTCATCTATGCCCACAATCACAGGTTTGTTGGATGGCTGCAGGTACGAAAGATAGGACGGCACCGGCATGTCGGCGCTATTGGGATCTTGCGGGTCATAACCGGCAATGGCCTGGAGCATCCGCGCGGCATCCTCAACACTGCGAGTCATTGGGCCAATATGATCCAAACTATTCGCCAGCGGAAAGGCCCCGTGGAGACTGACTCTGCCATAGGTCGGTTTCAAACCCACCAAACCATTGCATGCGGAGGGAAAGCGAATACTGCCGCCGGTATCTGAACCCAAGGACGCGTAGGCAAGGCCTGCTGCTACGGCCACACCAGACCCCGAGGACGACACACCGCTCCAAGCATCTGGCGCCCACGGATTTACCGGCGCTGTAATTGAGGGGTGATGGCTGCCATAGGCGCCTTCGGTAAGTTGGGTCTTACCGATAATAACCGCACCAGCAGCACGCAGCCGGGTAACCACAGTAGCGTCATAATCTGGCTTAAAATCGCGCATGACATCAGTGCCGCTAGCGGTTTCAACCCCAGCGGTAAACAGCAAATCCTTGATCGCGATGGGTACACCGTGCAGTACACCAAGCGGCGCACCGTTCTGGCGTGACTCATCACAGGCCTGGGCCTCAGCCAGTGCAGTATCGGTAAGCAGTCGGGCATAGCTCTGGTAGTTACCGTCATGCTCTTCGCAGCGTCGAAGCATACTGCGGGTCACATCTAAACTTGCAAGCGCACCACTCTTTACCTGTCGGCACAGCCACGACAGTGATTGGGAATGCAAAGGCGATTGACTCATACCACTTTAATCTATGACTTTTCCGCGTATTCAGTCAGCTGCAATTGCAGGACTGGCTTGGTTCGCTGTGTCTGCTCGCAATGATTTATAGAGGGACATAGTCAACAACACGATCACCGCAAATAACGGGACCGAGACCAGTGTCACCGCCGACTGCAATGGTTTTAGTCCACCCAGATATACCAGCGTGATCGGCAACAGCCCAAGCAGAAACGCCCAGAACACACGATGCCAGCGGGCTGGATGCTGAGTGGGCAGCAATTCCTCTGTGGCCGAGGCCGCCAAGGTATACGAAGAGGAGTCATAACTGGTCGCGGCGAAGATGACGCAGACGACGGTAAACAGCACCAATACCAGTTTCGGCCAGGGCAGCGTGCTGAGCACACCGACGATAGCACTCGGCGCGCCGGCACTATTCATGGTTTCGAGCACCGGGTACATGCCATTCAGCTCAAGATAAATGGCGTAATTGCCGAGTACTGAGAAGAACACCACACTGCCTAGGGTGCCATAGCCAATACAACCAAGTATCATCTGTCGCAAAGTTCTGCCACGGGATATTTTACAAATAAAAATGCCCATGTACGGGCCTAATGCCAACCACCATGCCCAATAAAAAACCGTCCATGATTCAACAAAACTCGACGTTTGCGACGCATCAGCCCACGTGCTCATGCGCACAAAGTTCTGCATCATATGACCCACCGATTCGAAGCCTAATTCGACAATGAACAGAGTTGGTCCCACCAGCAAAATAAACAGTAATAACGCGAAGGCGAGACCCACGTTCCAATCACTAAGGCGTTTAATGCCGCGTTCCAGGCCAAACCAAACGCTGGTGGCAAAAATTACCGTTACGACAAAGATAACGATTAGATCAAGGCTAAAACCCCATGCTGCTCGATCTAGACCAAACAATTCAGTCATGCACATGCCAATCAGCGGTACAGCCAAACCAATACCGGTACTGCAGGCGCCTACTAACCCAATGACGAAGAGCAAATCGATAATGCGGCCCAGCAAACCGTTCGCCTGGCGTCCAATAATTGGCTCGCAGGCTTCGCTCAAACGTAAAGATTTAGCACCCCGCACATAGTAACTGTAGCTCACAGCCACACCGGGCAGGCAATAGAGCGCCCATCCGATTAAACCCCAGTGAAAAATAGGGTAACTGACCGCCCAATTAAGGGCCTCTGGAGTACCCGCAGCCACCGAAAATGGCGGACTTTCGTAGTAATGGGCCCATTCCACAGTACCCCAGTACAAAATACTGGTGCCAATGCCGCCACAAAATAACATCGCCGACCAGCTGAAGGTGGAGAAGTCGGGTCGTGTATCGCCAAGTCTGATATCGCCATACCGACTCAGCGCCAGGTACAGGAGGAATATCAGCGTCGCCACCGAGCCTATTAAATATAGGATGCCAAAATTATGGGTCAGATAATCAAAGGCTTTACCCAAGATCCGTTGTCCATCTTCAGGATACAGGGCTAGTGGCAAGCACAATGACAGGATAATAATTACGCTGCCAAAAAAGATCGGCCGATCCAACCCATGCCCGAAGCCATGCTGCGGTTCTGGTATAGGTTTCGGTTGAGATTCTTGCATGTTGTATCGCTATTGTTTCGCTTCGGCCGCTTTGCGCTCTACACTAAAGGGCCACAAAGGTGGATTGCAAGTTGACACCACGAGCACAACTAGAACCCAACAACGAGGAGAGCAGCATAAGCGATCTTGCCGACACTTTAGAGTTTCGCCACATGGGCTACAGTCTGTTTACCCGCCTGTGGCCGGCTACTACGCCTCGTGCTCGCGCCAGTGTACTCATCGCTCATGGCATGGGTGAACACAGTGGTCGTTACCAAGCGCTGGCGCAAGTTCTCAACGGCGCCGGCTATCATGTGCTCACCCCTGACCTACGCGGACACGGCCGCAGTCGGCCCGAGTACTGTGCACCCGGCGACATGGGCTATGACGGTTGGCAACGCAGCCTCTTAGATCTGCACTTACTACAGCGATGGCTCAGCAACCGTTACGCGAGACCGGTTGTTTTGATCGGCCACAGCATGGGAGCGATGCTCGCGCAGCAATATCTCGGCTACTTCGGTCATACCTTAGCTGCCTGCTTACTCAGCGGTTCCACCGGAGCACTGCCCGCGCTAACTACTCTGGGTGGTGAGTTATTAGCGACCTTCGACAGTCAACGTCTCGGACCCCACGCCCAGAGTCCGTTGCTCAGAGACAACTTGTTCGCAGCCAACAATAAGCGCTTCGAAAATCTCCCAGACGCAGCTACCCAACAGGGTTTCGGCTGGCTAAGCCGTGACCCAGAACAGGTCGCAGCGTACATAGCCGACCCACTGTGCGGCGCCGTCTTGTGCAGTAGTAGCTTGGCCGGAATGTTCGGTGGTCTGCGTCGTGGCTGCCGTGCCAGCCATATTGCGTGCATCCCGAAAGATCTGCCCATTCGCTTTATCAGCGGCACAGACGACCCCGTGCACAATAACGAGCACGGCATTCGTCGTCTCATACGTCGCTACGAAAAAGCCCAACTTAATGTCTCCCACCAATTCTATTCGGGGGGGCGCCATGAGATGTTCAACGAGACCAACCGTGCAGAAGTATTCGATGATCAGCTGGGTTGGCTTGAGGAGATAGATTTTGCCTGACCACAACCCGGCGCCATTATGGGACGACGCGCTAACACTGTGCCGCGATTTACAACGCGGCACCATCAGTGCGGTGGATCTGATGCGCAACGTTTACGCCCGCATCCAGGCCGTTAACCCTACCGTCAATGCGCTCGTGAACCTACTTGATGAACAGGAGGCATTGGCTCTGGCAGAAGCCGCCGATCAGGTACCTATTGCTGAACGCGGACCACTACACGGCCTGCCGATGGCGCCGAAAGATGCGGTAGCCGTGCGTGGCTTTCCAACGACTTGGGGATTTAAACCCTTTGCAAGCAGAATTGAAGAACACGACAGCACTCTGGCTAAACGTATGCGTGACGCGGGCGCCATCTTCATCGGTCACAGCAACATGCCTGAGTTTGGTTTGGGCTCGAATACATTCAATGCGTTATTCGGTGCCACACTCAACCCCTACGACACCAGTAGAAGTGCTGGGGGCAGCAGCGGCGGTGCGGCCGTTGCTTTGGCCACCGATATGCTGCCTCTGGCTGATGGCAGCGATATGGGCGGGTCTCTACGGAACCCGGCCAGTTTCTGCAACGTAGTAGGATTTCGTCCCTCAATAGGTCGTACGCCTATAAGTCGCGGCTTTGGCTGGTACGGTCGATTGGTCACCTCTGGTCCAATGGCAAAAACAGTGGCCGATACCAGTCTTTTGATGTCCGTTTTGGCGGGGCCGGATGCCACTGATCCATTAACGCTCCCAGAGTCTGGTGACTATTTTCTAGACGCGCTGGTGCCGGCCCAAATTGACGCCACTCAGCCTATTAAAGTTGCTGTGAGCGAGGATCTGGGAACTCTGCCAATCGATTCTAGCGTACGCTCGGTAATACAGAATGCCGCACAAGTGTTTAGCAATCTCGGTGCGCAGGTTGTCCAAGACCACCCTAACCTCGCGGGCGCAATGGAAGTTTTTCAGACCCAGCGAGCAGCCGGTTTACGCACCCTTGGCCGGAGCCTGGATCTGGCGATTCCAAATTGGCGCGACGACGCCAAAGACACCGCGATCTGGAATATAGAGCGGGGCTTTGCCCTAACAGCTAACGAACTGCTAAATGCGGAGCAGCTGCGCACTAAAATCTATGCCGATACCGCAGCATTCTTTCAGCGCTACGATGTGTTGGCCTTACCCGCAGCCCAGGTACCGCCCTTTGCAATCGAGCAAGCATGGGTTAGCGAGATTGACGGTATTAACTTAGAGACCTATATCGACTGGATGGCCGTGTGCTGCATGATTACCGTTACCGGCTTACCGACGCTGTCGATCCCAGCGGGGTTTACCTCAGCGGGCTTGCCCATCGGCGTGCAACTTGTGGGCAAACCCAGAGGTGACCTAGCGTTGCTCAAAATCGCTCATTGTTTCGAGCAATCCACGCAGTTTTATAAACAGCGACCAAGTATAATCTAGCGTCTGAATTATTCATTGCTGCTATGACACCAAAGCCTCAAGAACTGCCCAGACTTTACTCGATGTTCAGTATCGGCCTAGTAACCTTTTTCTGTTCGTTGCTTGCTGGCGGCTATCTGTTGTACGCCAACTACAAAGCCTTAGGCATGCGCAAGATGGCGCATTACATCCTAGCTGCAACCGTCATGGTCTTCGCTGTATTTTTATGGGCACTGTCTGGCTATATCGAAGGTGCCAGTAGCGCTGAAGAAATGCCACAACTGCCAATCACGCTCAATTTAGTCGCTGCTGTCGCCCAGGCCATTGTCGCTGTAGTGGCAACCCAATTTCTTCAGGGCCCCATGTTCGCCACCTTTAAAGAGATGCAGGGGAATTATCATTCAACCTGGCAAGCCTTGTTTATCGGCCTGTGCGCGGCTTTTTTAATATCTATGCTTATGGCTCTAATCGCCGGCCTTATCCGGTTATAGACAAGCTGCCTTAAGTTAACTGCCGTCAGTGCGACTCCGCATGCGGCTCTGGGACGCTGAGAAAACGTTTTTGAAAATCCTCTTTTGAGTTGATGCGCGGATAATCCGCATCCGGCACATCGATCTGCAAAAATTCGCATAACGGCGCCCAACCGTCACCTGGCTCGATGACCAACAATTTGCTGCGCGGTACGCTATTGATCACCTCCTGATTATGGCGCTCGAAACAATTGATCACATGTTGCTTTTCATCCATGCGCATGCCGAAAACGCCATCCCAAATCACTTCGTAAAGCATCTTGATGCGATCTTGGCCCTGGCTTTCAACTTCGCCCCGCTGCTCCGCTGCCGCAAGATCCATGCGCCCTCGTTCTGAAGACAGCCAAATGGTCTGCATAACACTGGCATACCACTGCTCGGCGTCGCGCCGCGTCAAAATAACTTTAGCGTCTGGAAAAACCTTCAATTGTTGTCGCCAGAAATTACAAGACGGCCAGTCCACTGCCGCCTGATAGCCGACAAATAGCGTTTCCCAATCCACGCTCTGACCCGCGGCAGCCGCCCGCCATTGCTCTACATGGTGCGGCACCAGGGGCATTTCCATCATGTGGTAACACTTATCGAAGCCCAGGCGTTCTAACGCCAACTTCAACGACAAAGTACCCGTACGACCAAATCCAGCCCCAATTACCTTAAGCCCCATAGCATCCTCGCTTACTGCTAATATTTTTTGTTAGTTAAGTTGATTGACTCAATTTAGTAAACCACGACGGAGCGAATACTCTCTCCTGCGCGCATAACATCGAAGCCTGCATTAATCTCATCCAGCCCAAGGGTATGGGTGATCAGATCATCAATATTAATCTTACCGTCCATATACCAATCAACGATTTGGGGCACATCGGTGCGCCCCTTGGCACCACCAAAGGCGGTACCCCGCCAAACTCTGCCCGTCACCAACTGGAATGGTCTAGTAGCGATCTCTTGGCCTGCACCTGCAACCCCTATGATGATGCTCTCGCCCCATCCCTTATGACAGCACTCCAGCGCTTGCCGCATTACATCAGTATTACCAATACACTCGAAAGAATAATCCACACCACCATCGGTGAGATCAACAATGGCTTCAACCACGCTTGCAACATCTGTCGGATTGATGAAATCGGTCACACCAAATTGCTCAGCAAGCAACTGCCGCTGCGGGTTAAGGTCGACACCAATAATGCGCTCGGCGCCTGCCAACCGCGCACCCTGCACAACATTGAGCCCGATCCCTCCAAGACCAAATACAGCTACCGTAGCACCGGCCTCAACCTTAGCCGTATTCATTACTGCGCCAAGGCCCGTGGTGACCCCGCAACCGATGTAGCACACCTTATCAAAGGGCGCATCCTCGCGAATTTTAGCTAATGCGATTTCCGGTACTACAGTGAAATTTGCGAAGGTGGAGGTACCCATATAATGAAACAACGGCTCACCATTTAACGAAAATCTGGAGCTGCCATCGGGCATCAGGCCTTGACCCTGGGTCTCCCTAATAGCGCCACAGAGGTTGGTCTTACCGGATAGACAAAATTTGCACTGCCGGCATTCTGGAGTGTAGAGCGGTATCACGTGGTCACCCGGCTTGAGGGTCGTAACACCAGCACCAACCTCCCTGACAATACCTGCTCCTTCATGGCCCAGAATGGCCGGAAATACACCTTCGGGATCAGCCCCAGAAAGCGTATACGCGTCGGTATGACAAATTCCTGTGGCCTTAATTTCGACCAAGACTTCGCCGGCTGCGGGCGCTGCTAAATCTACCGTTTCAATACTCAGCGGCTGGCCAGCCGCAAATGCAACTGCTGCTCTCGTTGTAATCATATCTCTCCCCCAATACTTACCGCTTATTTATGTTGCGTGAACCATTCTACTTATCCTGGTCGCGCCCCGGGACTCCCCACACGTATACCTTTAACCCCAGAGCCACCAGTAAGCACCGCTTAGCATTTGCAACAAGCTCTGCCCTTGAGTCAATTACAACTGATAGACTTGGCATATGACAATGGCAGTTCTCCATTTATTGCAAATTATTAGGCACGACAACACATGCGCCTAGGCCTACGCATACGTCGAGGTCTGCGTGACTGGCGCAGCGCAGTTCCGCTGGCAGATATTGTCAGCAATTACCAACGCAGCGATTTTGGCCATGACGCAATGGCCGGCCTTATTGTCGGCATGGTTACCATCCCACAAGCTGTTGCCTACGCCCTTTTAGCAGGCGTTCCACCCCAATCGGGTCTGTATGCCTGCCTATTACCTATGGTGATCTATGCGGTATTCGGCAGCTCCAAACAACTGGTAGTTGGCCCAGTCGCAGTGGCTGCGCTGCTCGTGACAGCAACAGTTAGCGAGTTGGCGCCCCGCTACAGTGAAGCCTATTTGGGCATAACAACACTTTTGTGTTTGCAGGTTGGGCTACTTTTGGGCGTATTGCGCATCACTAGAATGGGCGGTTTGGTGACGCTGCTGAGCCATCCGGTGATAAACGGCTTTGTCACCGCCGCAGCGATTCTAATCATCATTAGTCAATTGCCAAGCCTTACCGGTATTGCGGTGCCGGACAATACAAATCCAAGCAGCGCACTGGCAGGGTTGGTAGCAAAAATCACATTGATGAATCCATATGCCCTGAGCTTTGGTGCTGCTGCGTTACTCTTTCTCGTGGTCAGTCGCCCGCTGATTGGCAGATTTTTGCATGCCTTAGGGATGCAAGAGGCCCGGGACCACCCGCTCGCACGTATTGGTCCGATGATTTGTGCTGGGCTTGCAAGCTTAGTGGTTATCGCATTCAACTTAGAAAGCAATCTAACCACCGTTGGTATAATCCCCACGGGGCTGCCAGAACTAACCCTGCCACCTATGTCTTTGAATATTTGGCTAGAGTTACTGCCGGCGGCCCTGATCATTGCAGTGGTCACCTATGTTGAGAGCTACTCTATTGGCACCACCCTAGCTACTCGAACCAATGATCGCATCAACGCCAATCAAGAATTACTGGCCTTAGGATTGGCTAATATCAGTGCGGGTTTTACCGGCGCTTACCCCGTGGCAGGTTCATTTTCTCGGTCTAGCGTCAACTTTGCTGCCGGCGCCCGCACTCCAGCCAGCTCATTGGTTTGTACCGCTGTGGTGGTGCTAACGTTGCTGTTCTTTGCAAATATGTTTGTCAGTCTACCTAACGCGGTATTGGCGGCAATCGTCATGACCTCAGTGTTTGGACTCATCGACTTCAGTAAAATTCGCGCTAACTGGACGATTTATCGAGACGACTCGATTACCGAATTCGCTACCATCGCCTTTGTTCTGATCCTTGGCGTCGAACTGGGCCTGCTCGCTGGCGTAGCATTATCCATCGCGTTATTTATCCGCAACTCTAGTCAGCCAAACATTACTCAGGTCGGGCGCCTCGGCGACAGCGAACAATTTAGGTCCGTTAAACGCTACCCAGTGCAATTGCATGGACAAATTCTCGCATTACGTATCGACGAAAACATTTATTTCGCCAACGCCGCACAAATTGAAGACAAGCTGCTACGCCGGGTTGCCGGGCGCCACGGCACTAAGCATTTATTAATAGTCTGCAATGCGGTAAACCGCATCGACGCAACCGGTCTTTCGATGCTATTACGCGTCGATCAGCAACTGCAAAGCATGGGCGTGCAGCTGCATCTCAGCGACATTAAAGGCCCGCTCATGGCACAGTTGGAAACATCCCAACTGCCCACGGGTATCAGCGGCGAGATGTTTTTTACTGCAGACCAAGCGTTTAAGGCTCTTACTGGCAGTGCGCTGGAAAAAACATGTTAACGATTGACCGCTACCTGACAGGACGCAGTCTGCGTGCCATTGCCCTAGTGGCGGCTAGTTTGACCAGCATGATGCTCCTATTCGCTCTATTCGATGAGCTGGCGGAGGGTGCTGACCGTTATGGTTTCGACGACGCCTTGAATTATCTTTGGCGTACCTTACCCCGACGACTTGACGACTTACTTTTGTACAGCGTTTTTATTGGCTACTTAGCCGCTCTGGGGCAACTGGCAGAGCAGGGCGAACTAACCGCCTTGCGCGCGGCGGGGACATCACCTGGGCGCCTGATCGCAGCGCTGACACCCTCACTTCTGCTGTGCTTAAGCCTGAGCTTCGCTCTCAGTGAATACCTTGCGCCAAAGGCCGAACAAGCCGCAGAAGTGGCTAAGCTGAATGCGCAATATGGCCGCGATGCGCTGCAAAACAAAGGCGGATTTTGGATTCGTGATGATCAGTTATACATGCAGATTCAAGCCATAAGCGACGATAACGGCGGTACGCTTTGGGGCCTGCGTCAATATTGGCTGGATTCGAATCAGCAGTTGGTGCGCAGCGTAGACGCAGACTTTGCCAACTTTGACGCCAGCAACGAGCTTTGGACTCTATACAACGTGCGCGAATCTCGGTTATCCGCGCAAATGACGACAGTGGAAAATTTTGCACAATCGGTATGGACCAACGCCATAACCCCTCAACTACTGGCTAACCAAGCATTTTTGGAACCGAAGAAAATGTCCCTGCACGGCCTCACCGATCAGATTAATTTCTTACAGCGGCAACAACTGCAGGCGACCAATTACCAATTGGCTTTGTGGACTAGATTACTCAAGCCCTTCAGCTATTTCGGCTTGGCCTTGCTCGCATTGGCTATTGTTCTGGGCCCAATGCGCAGCACCGGTCTGGGTCCGCGTGTAGCACTTGGGCTATTAGTGGGCCTAACATTCAAGTATTTGCAGGATCTGTTTGCGCCTATGGCGGTAGTTTTTGCCCTGCCCGCCGCCTTGGCGGTGGCCTTGCCGATCGGCGCTTATACGCTATGCGGTTTCCTGCTCATTCGCCGTTACGCGTGACCTCATCTACTAAATCAGCAACACGCATCTCGCCCTCGCGAGTTTGACCACCCATCGCCATAAACCTTCCCATGGCGCCTTGCGCCTCAGCCGTCCGTAACGAACGCGAGAACAAATACGCCTCCTCCGAAAGGCCCTGAGCCAAGGGCAATTCTGCGGCATTAACAGATGCTTTCGCCAAACGCACGGCGGGTTGCGGGAAACGGCCAATGCGCTGGGCTAAATCGCTGACCGCCCGATCAATATCCGCTGCCGCAAAAATGCGATTTAGGTAGCCCCACCGCTCGGCCGTTTCTGCGTCAAGATCTTCGCCACCAAGCACAATTTCCATAGCACGACCGCGACCTACCAGTCGAGGCAACCGCTGGGTACCGCTGCCGCCGGGTAAAATTCCCAAAGGCACCTCCATCTGATTAATAATGGTTTGGCCAATCACCCCAAAGCGCATGTCCATACTTGCAACCAATTCGCTACCACCACCGCCAACACGGCCCTCGATCTGCGCGATAGTGACTTTATTCATCGTACGCAAGCGCTCGCACATGAGATGAAATGGGTTGAGTTCAGAACTTCGCTCGGCATCGCCTTCGGTGGGGAATTGCAGAATTGCTTCAACGTCAAAATGCGCCAGGAAAAAGTCTGGATTGGCACTTTTTAACACCACCACCGACAAGTCAGGGTCGCGTTGTAACTCTTCTACCAACTGCGTGAGTTCCGCATACAGAGCCAGTGTAATGATATTTATTGGCGGGTTATCGATGGTCACCGTGGCGACTCGTGACGCAACCTCAACGGTCAATAAATTAAAATCTGTTTTCATAGCAAATCCCTCTTAGTTTCTCTTTATTTGCGCCATGCCCCTGCGCATACTCCCCCCATGAACGATACTACGATTTCTCGCCGCCAACGCAGCTACACCCTATTCCTGCTGGTCATAGTTTTTACTGCCAGTCATGTCGACCGGCAGATTGTGGCCATCTTACAAGAGCCGATTAAGCAGGCCTTCCAAATCAGCGACACGCAACTGGGTTTGCTTACCGGCTTCATGTTCGCGCTGTTTTACGCCACTCTCGGCATGCCCATGGCCATGTGGGCGGATCGGCATAATCGCCGCAATCTGATTGCCTTCTCCATTTCCTTGTGGAGCGCTATGACGGTTTTCTGCGGCATGGCGGTGCAATTCTGGCAGCTGCTGTTGGCCCGCATTGGTGTCGGCGTTGGCGAGGCCGGATCAAACCCACCGTCCCATTCAATCATCTCCGACTTGTACAAGCCCGAGGAACGGGCAACCGCTATTGCTATCTTCGGACTCGGCGTTAACTTCGGAATCATGCTCGGCTATTTGATAGGCGGCTGGGTGAATGAATGGATTGGCTGGCGCTGGGCATTCGTGGTCGCAGGGGTTCCTGGTTTGATCATTGCGGTAATCGTACGCATGACAATGATCGAACCACCCCGGGGTTATGCCGATGGTTTGGCGGAACAACCAACGGCTCCGCCCTTCTGGTCAGTGGTGCGATATATGCTAAATAGCACAGCTACACGCCACTTGGTGATCGCCAATAGCCTAATTTCCATGGCTGGATATGCAGCCATCGCTTGGGCACCGGTATATTTTCAACGAGTGCATGGCTTCAGTACCGCTGAGTCCGGCACCTTCCTCGCTCTAGCTATAGGTGTCGGCGGCGGGCTTGGCACTTTTTTTGGCGGTTATTTTGCAGATCGCTGGGCGCGCGTCTCTGAGGGCTGGCGAGCATGGATCGTGTGCGTGACTACAGCAATCTACCTGCCGTCAGCGGTAATGTGCTACATCACCGCAGATCCAGTTTGGGCCGTCATCTGGTTTATCGGCCCGGCGGCATTAGGCGGCGTCTATATCGGTACCAATTTCGCGATCTTGCAGTCTCTTGCACCGGTGGAAATGCGTGCGGTCATGGCGGCCATCAACTTGTTCATTCTGAATATTGTTGGCCTAGGCCTTGGGCCAGTCGGTGTAGGCTTTATTAGCGACCTGACTGCGCCTGAGTACGGGATCGAGAGTATTCGCTATGGGTTATTGGCAACGTTGGTTGTGATGGCTTGGGGCGCCTTACACGAGGCTAAGGTTGGTGTATTACTGCATCGCTCCCATGGCAGTGCGAACGCATGAGGACAGCGGTGCGGATGCAGCCACGCTGCCCTATCCGCACCGAACTATATTGAGCGCTTAACCCACCTCGTCTATGTCATTGATGATTTTGCCGACAAGACCGTATTCCACGGATTCCTCAGCACTCATCCAATAGTCGCGCTGGGTATCTTCACCAACACGATCTACCGACTGGCCGGTGCGCTCAGCAATAATTCCATTAATGCGTTCCCGCGTCTTGAGAATTTCCCGGGCATGTATCTCTATATCTGCCGCGTCGCCACCGAAACCGCCACTGGGCTGATGAATTAAGAATCGTGTATTCGGCAGCGCAAAACGATTGGCTTTGTCTGCAGCAAGGTAAATGTGCGTGGCAATGCTGCCCACCCAACCCGTGCCGATGATCCGCACCTCAGGTTTGATGTAGCGTATGAGGTCAAAAATTGTATCCCCGGACTCGACGTGGCCACCTGGGGAACCAATGTACAGAGTAATCGGATCATCGGACTCAAACGCTAATGCCAAAAGCTTCTCTGCCATGCGCCGCGCCACGTCCTGATTAATCTCGCCGAACAGCGTCAACGTACGGTTCTGCAACAGTACATTTTCGAGCCGATTATAGTTTTTCGCCGCGTCAGCGATCGATTGATCGTCCTTTTCTGCATCTGCGCGCTGCATAGCCTTACTCCATGTTTGCCCCGAACCGCACCGGTGGCATTGTTTTAGTCATCTCAGAGCTGTGGTTCAGCGCCGTCGGTAGAGATTGCCCACCTGATGGTGTAGCTTCATGAGCCTATCCTATGGACGAAAGGGGAAATTTCAATGCCATTGGCCAATGAATACCAGGTGATGTTTGAACAACTCGCGGCGGCTGGCCCGGCACCCAGTGTCCGCGATCTACCCGTTGCAGATGGCCGCGAACTATATCGCGCTGCTCGAGCTGTGAATCCGGACCTACCGATTCACAAGGTTAGCGATACAACAATACCCGGACCCGACGGCGCTATCCCGATACGTATTTACCAACCCCAAGGCGACGGCCCTTTTGGCGTTTTAGTATATTTCCACGGCGGCGGCTGGGTGATTGGTGACCTGGATACGGCAGATGCTGTTTGCCGCGAGATCGCTACCTTGGCCGAGTTAGTCGTCGTCTCGGTAGATTATCGACTCGCTCCTGAACACGTGTATCCAGCCGCTGTAGAAGACAGTTACGCGGCCTTACAGTGGGTATACACGAATCTCGAAACGTTACAGGGCAATGGCAAGATCGGCGTATGCGGGGAGAGCGCTGGCGGCAACTTAGCCGCAGTGATTGCACAACAAAGCCGCGACCAAGGAGGCCCACCCATCGCTTTCCAATGCCTACTGTATCCGGTAACCGATGCCGAAATGGGCCGCCCTTCCTACAGTGAAAACGGCAGCGGTTATCTGCTCGAAACAGCCACAATGGAATGGTTCTGGGACACTTACTGTCCAGACCCGGAGCAACGCCTACAATCCGACGCGAGTCCGCTGCGGGCAAAAAATTTAGCCCAGTTACCCCCGGCCTTGGTGATCACGGCAGAATTCGACCCGCTAAGGGACGAAGGCAATGCCTACGCCCAGGCTTTGCAAGCGGCTGGCAACACCGCCACGCTGCTGTGCTGCGATGGCTTAGTGCACGATTTTTTCAGCACTGCAGGGGTTTTCGAGTGTTCCAGAACGCCCTTTGAAAAGACCATTACCGCAATGCGCGGACACTTAAATACCTAAACTAAACCAGACATTTTCGTCTTAACCTGCGTCACTGGAGGATTTTTCATGCTTTTTGTCATCATTGCTAAAGACCATGCTGATAGTACCGAGCTGAGAGCAAATACCCGTCCTAATCATCTTGAATATCTCAGCAGCCATGCTGTGCACTACGCAGGCCCCGTGCTCAGCGACGACCAAGACCAGCCGATCGGATCAATCGTCGTTATCGACGCAGCCGATTTAACTGCCGCCAGAGACTTCGCGGCAAATGATCCTTACACCGTAGCTGGCCTATTCGCAGAAGTCAGCGTACACCCGTTCAAACAAGTGATCCCAGGATAGTCATTATGCAAACAGCAATTATCAGCGGCGTCGGACCCCTTGAGGGGCTGGGCGCACAATTAGGTGTTCGGTTCGCTCAAGAAGGTCTGCACGTGCTAGTGGCTGGGCGCACCGAACAAAAGTTGGAAACCGTCGTGGCCGCAATAAAGGCTGAAGGCGGCAGCGCCGAGGGGGTAATCGCTGATGCCACAGACGAAGCCGCAACCGAGGATTTATTCGCCAGAGCCGGAGATCAACTTGAATTAGCGATCTATAACACCGGCAATAATACCCCTGGCCGAATCATTGATATGAGTGCAGATTTTTTTACCGAAAGCTGGCGCGTATGTTGTTTCGGCGGCTTTTTATTTGGCCGTGAGGCAGTAAAGAAATTCACCACGCGGGGTACAGGGGGCACATTATTGTTCACCGGAGCCAGTGCATCACTGCGGGGGCGCGCTAATTTTGGCGCGTTTAACTCATCAAAAGGCGCGTTACGAAATTTAGCTCAAGCCATGGCCAAAGAATATGCCGAGGACCGCGTACACGTCGGCCATGTCGTCGTCGATGGGCCCATCGCCGGTGAAAAAATTAAAGGCAGATTTCCTGAGTACGCAGAAAAATTAGGCGAGGACGGCATGATTAACATCGATGGTATCGTCGATGGCTTCGTGTACCTTTATCGCCAACCGCAGCAGGCTTGGACCTTTGAATTAGACGTCAGGACGTCCAAGGAAAAGTGGTAACCCGCCGCCAGCGCGACGAGTTACTACCACAAACTCAGGCGTTGTTAGTCAACCCGAGCGTTCGCATAACCTGATAACACCACCGCACCGTCTTGGTTAGTGGTCACTACACTCAGCGTCACAATGCCATCGGTAACGTCATCAACGGTGGCTGTGGAGTTTAGTGTGTCCCCAGGCCAAACCTGACTTGTGAAGCGAACACCGTATTTGGTTAGGCGCCCATCGCCTACATAGTTAGTGATCATGCGACCGGTCATACCCATAGTTAGCATGCCGTGAGCAAAAACTGATGGATAGCCTGCCATTTCTTTAGTGAACTTTTCATCACTGTGAACAGGGTTGTAATCACCAGAGGCTCCCGCGTACATAACGATCTGGGTACGGGTTAAATCTTCAACCAAACACTCGGTATAGGTATCGCCTACGTTTAAATCTTTTGCTGCTAATGCCATGTTGCCCCCTTATTGATCCACCGGACGTTCGGTGCGAACGCCGACCCCACGCGCAGTAATTACCAGTTCACCGTTCTGATCGCGATATTCGGTAACCGTTTCCGAGAACACCAGCTTACCCGAGCGCTTGCCCTCTTTTTCCCAGGTCTTCCCAGGTTTGACTTCAGCAGTTAATACATCGCCGGGGCCAATATGCCGGTGGTATTCAAAATGCTGCTCAGCGTGGAGGCCACCACCGCCCCCACCGCCACCACCACTGCCGGCTTCCCGTTTGATGCCAGTCGCTTCTTTGCCCGATCCAAACCAATCTTCGCCTATCTTCGGGCGCAGAAAGTAATCCGGGTCAAATTGTGCACTGGACTGCGCAAATGTCGGAGGCGCAATCACACGACCTGGTTCGGTACTCGCTGCATAGTCCTCGTCATAATAAATCTCATTACCATCGGCGATGGAACGGGCAAACATCATGATATGACTGCCTTCCACCGGAAATTTTTTCACTGCCATTGGTGTCCCTTCCTGTTAAACGAACACTGATTAATAACGCGAGTAGCCGATTAAATCAATACGCCAACCCGCTTGCCGATGCCTATTTCCCCTTAAATTCAGGTGTGCGCTTCTCTAAAAATGCGCTGATCCCCTCTTGCTTATCTGCCGTTTGTACGAGCGCCCCTTGGGCGTACTTCTCAAACATCAAAGCCCCCGCCAGGCTCGCCTCCATACCGAAGTGCACCATGGCTTTCATGGTGCGGGGCACAAAGGGTGCAAACGATGCAAGATGCTCGGCCATGCGCTGCGCTTCGGCCAGCAATTGCGATGACTCTACAATGCGCGTAATCAAACCAATCTGCAGAGCGCGCTCGGATTCTATTGCTTCGCCCATCAGCATCATCTCCATCCCCCATCCCCGGCCCACTATGCGCGGCAACCGCGCTGTGGCACCACCGCCGGGGATAATGCCGAGTTTGCCTTCCGGTGTAGCAAATCGGGAGCCTGGAGTGGCAATGCGCAAGTCGCAGCCCAACGCCACCTCTAGCCCACCGCCCATGCAAATGCCGTCTATGGCGGCGATAGTTGGTTTTGGCGTCCGCTCTAGCTTTTCCGCGAAGCCTTGGACTATTGGTTCTAGAGCCTTCTTAAAGTCACGGTCAACAACTTCCCCTAAATCCGACCCGGCGGCAAAAGCTTTGCCACCCGCCCCAGTGATCGTTATTACCCGAACCTCGTCGTCTGCCGCCGCCACATCTGCGGCTGTGTGCAAATCGTCCAAAGTCGCCAAAGAAATAGCATTGTGCTTTTCTGGCCGGTTGATGGTAATGAGCGCCATGGGACCCATGGCTGAATACAGTACGTTTTCCAACTCAAGCTTATCTTGCATCAATGCACCTTACTTCTTATGAACCAATATCGTTGATGAAATAATGCACAGGTGCAAGGGCATGGCTGACTCTAAGCCAATATCTGAAGGACAAAAAAAACCGCCGGCTTGGAGAGGAAACCGGCGGTTTTAAGGGGGCTCTGCTGCTTGGCGGTCCAAATTTGAACCCAGAACCCCTATGAGAAACCACTGAACTTAGTAACTCTTTTGCAGAGCCCTACACGACTCTCACGCCGACTAGAATACAAATCCATCGTTACGAAAAAATTACTTCTCAAAGCATTTTTGTGTCAATTTGTAACAACCTGCCCCTACGAGGCACCTTTTCAGAACTATTCGCAACAAACGACAACGTAAACTGCGCGCCCGGCAATGGCGCTTTTTGCGCCGCGTCGGCAACCTCGATTGTCCAGCCATGGGTCTGACACAGTTGGTCAACGATGGCCAATCCGAGACCGCTGCCTCCGGTGGCTGCACTGCGGGAACTGTCAAGACGAAAAAACGGCTGAAAGATCTGGCTACGCTGCTGCTCTGGAATCCCTGGACCATTATCGACAATCGCCACTGCCGTCGCGCGAACAATCAGCCGCACCTCGCCCCCATGCTTGATGCCGTTGGAAATCAAATTTGTCAGCACTCGACTGAAAGCGTTCGGCGCTAAAACTACGCGATGCTCTCGAGAAACCTCCGCTGTTAGCGCGACATCTTGTTCAAAGGTGCTGAGAATATCTTCGATAAATGTTACCAGTTCGAACTCCTGATCTTTTTCGCTGGCACCTTTTGCGAAACGCAGCGCGTCACGAATGAGCTCATCCATAGATTCCAGGTTATGCTCGAAGCGTCGAACCAATGCTTGATCAACGGAATCAGGCAGCAGAGCAAGGGCAAGTCGCATACGCGTGAGCGGGGTACGCAGATCATGGGAAATGCCCGCCATAAGCGTCGTACGATTCTCCAACAATACGGATATCTCAGAGGCCATGGTGTTAAAATTGCGCGCTAACGACACCAATTCGCGCGGCCCAGTCTCAGCCAGGGGTTCGATATTCTCTACGCCGCGAAAACGTTCCGCCTGGGTAGCAACCTTGACTAGTGGGCGGGTAACCCGCTGTACAACGAACAATGAGGTGAAGAAAACGATCGCGGCACCCAAACCGACAATGATTATGGCAACGTAAAGGGGCTGAGTATCCCGTCGATCTGGTGCAACGCCTATTTGCAACTGGTATTCCGCCATGGGCACCTCGACCCATATAAGATCATCGCCCTCGAGCAACACAACGTCTATGCCCAGGCGGTTTTGCAATTTTTGCTGCAACAGTACGATAGGCGTTTGGGCGCCCTCGTACGCGGGCAGCTGCTGCAAAGCCGAACTAATAATCAGGTCATGATTTTGTGCGAGTTCGAGTTCAAAATAAGGCCGCGCCGCCGGCGGCAATTCCACCCAGGTTTGTGCCGATAACACGAGTAATGCCGCCTCATCATCAGCGGAGCGCTCAGCAATGGGGTCGATCACGAAAGCGTACAAAGCGATGGTCGAAATCACCGCAATAAGCATCGAACTCACACCGAGGGTCAGGTTGGTGCGCCCAAGCAACGAGGCAGGCGCACGCAACGGCGGCAGTTTAGTCATCTGGATTGGGGCAGAACATATAGCCCTTGCCCCAGATTGTTTTGATTAACAGAGGGTTAGCAGGGTCAGCCTCAAGTTTTGAGCGCAGCCGAGTTACCCGGACGTCAATTGATCGATCAAACGGTGATCGTTCCGCGCCAGTAAGCAGATCCAAAATGCGATCTCGATGCAGCACTTTATTCGGATGCGAGACCAAGATCGCCAATAAGTCGAACTCTCCGGAGGTCAGCGAAACGCCTACACCATTTTGCGTGAGCCGGTGGGACGCTAGATCCAGGCTGAATTCGCCAAATTGAACCTTCGATGGCGCAGCATCCACACTGGACTCGCCACGCCCACTACTACGCCGTAACACTGCGCGCACACGGGCCAGTAATTCGCGCGGATTGAAAGGTTTCGATAAATAATCGTCTGCACCCACTTCCAAACCAACAATACGGTCAACGTCATCGCCTTGGGCAGAGACGATAATGATGGGTAGATTCTGGCGCTTTTTTAAGCGCTGAGCGATCGACAAACCATGCTCTCCAGGCAGCATTAGATCTAGGATGAGCAAATCGACCTGATGCTGATTGAGATAGGCGTCCATCCTGTCGCCGCAATCCACTGTTGCAACATCAAAGCCTTGTTGCTGCAAATAGGCTTGGGTTAATTCTCTGAGCTCTGGATCGTCATCGACGACCAGCAGATGTGCGTGTTCCACATCCATACTAGGGCTGTGGCTCAGAGCTTGATGAGCTCTCGCCTCTACTGTCTTGCAGCTTGGCGACTGCTGCCCGATTCGCTGCAGTGCTATGACGCCGTTCAAATCCAGTACCAAACCGGATCTTAGTGCGCATCACCCGCCGCGGTGGAGTCAACGCTGATGTGCTAAGAGCGCCTTGGTCGCCGACTTTCTGATTCGGTGACTGATGCGCTCCGATGCGTACTGATTTTGCGGGCGTAATGGTGGTTTGGCGCGTAACCTGGCGCCCACGCGGAGTGATTTTTATAGTCTCTGTCTCTGTTACAAGGCTGCCGTCTGGCCGCCGCACAGTGCGCCCGTAGCTCTGTTGGGCCATTACTTGATTCAGCACAGAGGCGCCTTTTGACCCAGCCTTATCCGCAGGTACCGCGCTCTGTGATACATCAGTGGCTTTTGCCGACTTCATTCTTGATCGAATCTCGGACAGCAACAGCCGTCTTTGGGTAGGTGTTAACGAAGCCCAATTTTTGACCATTTGGGTGAGCTCAGCGTCACTATTATCACGGTAGTTCGTGTGCTCAGCTTGGTCTAACTGAGCAAGATCTCGTTGTTCAGCGGACACAGTACTCGCCAATACCAGCAGCAGGACGCAGGTCGCCCAGCGCCAGTAACTCCGGCGCCTGGTGTCTAAAGCTTGTATCGTGTTGGCGCTATTTAACAAAAGCTGTTACCCAAGACTAAGTATAGAGGTACCTTGCCACAGTCTCGCATTTTCAAAGAGCTGTGTTACCTGCAAATTTCTTCCGGGTTTCATTTTGTATCAAGCGCAATAGGCCTTGCAAGGCAGTATGCGCCGGTCTCTAGAAAACCCCGGAGACCGGCAACATAAAGGACGTAACGGCGCGGATTAATTGACTTCGAATAATCCTGCAGCACCCTGACCGCCACCTATACACATGGTGACCACACCGTACTTCTGATTGCGGCGCTTGAGCTCGCGCAAAATCAGACCCGTTTGACGCGAACCAGTCATACCAAAGGGGTGTCCAATGGCAATGCTTCCACCCAGAACATTGTACTTTTCGTTATCAATGTTCAGTGCGTCGCGACAGTATAGACACTGAGACGCAAAAGCTTCGTTGAGTTCCCATAGGTCGATATCGTCAATGCTCAGTCCTGCGTTCTTTAACAGGCGCGGAATAGCAAATACTGGCCCAATGCCCATTTCGTCGGGCTCACAACCAGCAATTGTAAAGCCACGGTAAACACCCATCGGAGTCAGACCCAAGGCCGCTGCGCGGTCCGCACTCATAAGCATAGTCATTGAAGCGCCATCAGACAGCTGAGAGGCGTTACCCGCTGTTACCGAGCCATCATCCTCAAAGGCTGGTGGCAGTGACGCCAGACCTTCCAGCGTAGTATTTGTGCGGTTGCACTCATCCTTATCAACCCACACTTCTTCGTGGCTCTCTTCGCCTGTTTCTTTATTTACCTTGAGCATGGTCGCATTCATGCCAACGATCTCTTCGGCGATCTTGCCTGATTCAACCGCAGCTGCGTAACGCTGCTGGCTTTGCAGTGCATATTCGTCCTGCATCTCGCGGGTAACCTGATAGCGTCGTGCCACAACTTCCGCGGTATTACCCATTGCCATGAAAATTTCTGGCTTTTCATCAACCAAGCGCTGATTTTGCTTGGCTTTGCCTGGCTCCTGGCGCGTACGCATTGAGATCGAGTCAACCCCACCGGCAATGGCGACTTCAGTCTGCCCTGAAGCAATCTGATTCGCGGCGATAGCTATCGCTTGGAGGCCGGATGAACAAAAACGATTAATACTTACACCCGCTGCAGTGATAGGCAGCTTTGATAAAACCACAGCAAGCCGTGCAATGTTGCCATCCTGCTCACCGGCGTGGGTTGCGGCACCCACTACTACGTCTTCAACTTCGTCCGCTCCAACGTTGGGGTTACGGTCGAGTAATGAATCAATACAGTGCGCCAGCATGTCATCAGAGCGCGTTAAGTTAAAACTACCGCGGAAGGCTTTGGTCAAACCAGTCCGAACACTATCGACGATTACAACGTCTCGCATAGTCACATCCTCTTTCTTTCAATTTACGACTGCATTTGTTTGCGAGGCTACAGCGACTGCAGACAAACGACGTCTTTGGAAGAGATGGCAACCCTCATGGAAGCCAGTTTAGATAGGCGCGATCTCATCCCCCAAGGCGGGCAATGATAACCACTAGACCATGGCTCCGCTAGTCTCGGTTACAGACTGAGGTTAGCCGATAAAAGGCAAAACCAGGGATTCACCTTATGGCCCAGCAGCGTTAGCATCAGACACCCGCCTGCGGGCAACGTTAAATTTCTGCTGTTACTGGGAGAACCAATGAGTGACTTTTACAATATGGCTATGAACGATATTCATGGCGCGCCAACGCCGTTAAACAAATTTGCCGACACCGCCTGCTTGGTGGTTAACGTCGCCAGTCGTTGAGGCCTCACCTCACAGTACGCCGGGTTGCGTACTCTGCAAGAAAACTACGCTGATCGCGGATTTAGCGTATTAGCCTTTCCATGCAACCAATTTGGTGGCCAAGAACCTGGCAGCAATGAAGAAGTGTTTGCATTTGCGGTAGATAAATATCAGGCAAACTTTCCCATGTTCGCAAAAATCGAAGTCAACGGATCCGGTGCCTGCGAGCTTTACCAATGGCTGAAAGCGGCTAAACCGGACGAAGAGGGCGGCACTGATATTCCGTGGAACTTCACTAAGTTCCTCATCGACAAATCCGGACAGGTGGTCGCGCGCTTCAGTCCGCAAACCTCACCAGAGGAACTCAACGACGCCATCGAGGCTCTGCTGTAGATACAGCCGTTACGTTCAAGGACTAAGGCAATGAGCAACGTGATACTAGACGGACTATGTTTCGGCGAAGGCCCAAGGTGGCGCGATGGCCACCTTTGGATGTCGGATATGCATGATCAAAAGGTGCTGAAAGTGGCCCCATCCGGAACATTTGACGTAGTGGTTCAGCTCGCTGACGACCAGCCCTCAGGTTTGGGATGGCTACCCAATGGGGATTTATTGATCGTTGCAATGTCGAGTCGCAGGCTGCTGCGCTTCGACGGCACCGAAATCAGCGTCCACGCAGACTTGAGTGAGTTAGCAAGCGGAATCTGCAACGATATGGTGGTAGACAGCATCGGGCGCGCCTATGTGGGCAATTTCGGCTTCGATTTGCACAACGGTGCACCACAGCGTAATGCCGAATTGATCTTAGTTGAACCAGACGGCACAGCGCGCTGTGTTGACGACGGGGTATTGTTTCCGAATGGCACTGTCATTACTCCTGACGACGCCACCCTGATCGTCGCAGAGACCTTTGCCGGACAACTGACAGCTTTTGATCTAGACGCTACCGGCGAACTGAGCAATCGTCGGGTATGGGCACAACTGCCAGAAGGAGCGGTACCTGATGGCATATGCTTGGATGCAGGCGGTGGTATATGGAGCGCATCCCCCAGTACCAATAACTGTATCCGTCAGATCGAGGGCGGTGAAGTTACCCACGAGATAAAGCTCGACCGCGGCGCATTTGCTTGCATGATTGGCGACGGCCAGCTGTACATCCTGACATCGACAACATCAAAACCCGACCGCTGCAAAACCAAGCGAGAGGCGCGAGTAGAAGTTTATCCAGCGCCCTATGCCGCTGCGGGACGTCCGTAATTAATTCAGCAGAACACTATGACCCAAATCTTCGAAAACTACTCATCACCTTGGCTAAATGACGAGCTCAGCCTCCTCAGAGACGCTGCAGCAAAGTTCTTCACAACGGAGTTAGCACCAGCAAACGAGCGCTGGATTACTCAGGGTCAGGTCGATCGAGCTGCCTGGACCAAGGCCGGCGCAGCCGGTTTCTTATGCGCTGAAATACCAACCGAGTACGGCGGCGGTGGCGGCGATTACCGCCACGAAACGGTCATCATGGAGGAGCAACTACGCGCCGGAGTAAACGGCCTGGGCAGTCAAGTACACAGCCAAATCGTTGCGCCTTATTTCTTGCACTATGGCACTGAGGAGCAAAAGCAGCGCTGGCTGCCGAAAATGGCCAGTGGTGAGATGGTTGGCGCCATCGCCATGACCGAACCCAATACTGGCTCTGATCTGCAAAGCATTCGCACTACTGCGATTCGTGACGGCGATGAGTACGTTGTCAACGGTGCTAAAACGTATATCAGTAATGGCCAGTTATGCGATCTGGTCATTGTGGTCGCAAAGACCGACCCCGATAAAGGTGCCAAAGGCATTTCTCTGATCGTGGTCGAGACAGACACTCCGGGGTTTGAGCGCGGCCGTAATCTGAAAAAAATGGGCCAAGAGGCGGCGGACACTTCTGAAATGTTTTTCAGCGATTGCCGGGTGCCGGTAAGCAATGGACTCGGCGAGGCGGAAGGTCAAGGCTTCATTCAATTAATGACCCAATTACCACAAGAACGGCTAAATATTGCCCAAGCCGCGGTGGTAGATATGGAGCGTGCGCTCGAGATGACCATCGAATTTGTTAAAGAGCGTAAAGCCTTTGGGCAACGGGTACTAGACTTTCAAAACACCAAATTCAAACTTGCAGAGTGTAAGACCGAGGCGCTTATTGCCAGAACCTTCGTTGACCAATGCGTTGTCAAACACTTGGCTGGCGGATTAGATGCCGCCACTGCATCAATGGCCAAGTATTGGACCACGGAGAAACAGAACCAAATCATCGACATCTGCCTGCAACTGCACGGCGGTGCTGGTTATATGGATGAATACCCGATTTCGCGCATGTATCGTGATGCCCGGGTGCAAACGATTTACGGCGGCACCAACGAAATAATGAAGGAGCTGATCAGCCGTACACTGTGATTTGAATTTCCCAACCTATTCTTAACGAGATACATTCTATGCTTCGCCAACTTCTATCAACCACTGGTGGCCATGTAAAACTACTGATCCTCTGCGCCACCTGCATGGGTTCATTATCTGCGAACGCCGACTGGCAGCTGGTCAACCAGGATTCACAGCTAAGCTTTGTGTCCATCAAAGCCGCCCATATTGCCGAGCGACATATGTTTACGGCCCTTAGCGGCAACGTTAAAGAAGATGGCACCGCGCAACTCTCGGTTGATCTTGGCAGTGTCAACACCGGCATCGAAATCCGCGACCAACGTATGCGCGACTTGCTTTTTAGTGTCGCTGATTTCCCCAGCGCCGACTTCACCATGGCCTTAGATTTAGCCCCGGTTAGCGCATTGGCCATCGGCGCCCAGACCAATTTATTGGTGCAGGGGAAATTGCGGGTGCAGAAGATCGTGGTGGATGTCGAAACCGAAATCTCTGCGGTTAAGCTTGCTGACAATCGCCTGGTGGTGGCGACGACACAGCCATTGTTACTGAGCGCTTCTGCGCTTGGGCTTGCTGATGGGGTTGAGCGGCTACGCGCAATCGCTAACTTACCCTCCATCAGCCTAGCGGTTCCTGTGACCTTCCAGTTGCTATTTGAAAAGACGCCGTAACACCACGACCGCTTAACGATATGCGCAAATATTGGGCCTTTTATTGGCCCCTAGCGCTCACAGCGATCGGCATGGTTTTGTCGATCCAGTTTCAAAACGCCACCCTCGCACGCTACCCCGATGCCATTACCGAGCTGGCCATACTGGCTCTGTCGCTAGGGGTGTTTAGCTTCTTCAACGCCAGCCAACAATTCATCGCCCAACTGTCGAATGTTTATGCGCGCAGCAAAGAAGGCAGCCGCCGCGCTTGGCGATTTGTAGTCGCCGCGAGTTTAGTCATCACCGCACCACTGTTTTTCCTCGCGACCACGACTATCGGCGCATCTTTGATCGAACTGATTTTTAGTATCGAACCTGCAGTAGTCGACCGAGTTAGAGAGTACTTACTACTGCTCTGCCCCCTTATTTTTCTGAACGGACAACGTCACTACTTCACCGGGTTGCTCGCCCAAGCTCAGCTTACCGGCTGGATCACTCTATTCAATTTCGTCTACCTAGGTACTGTTATTACAGCCTTAGTGAGCGGCTTCGCATTGGGTGCTCCGGCAGTCTTGGTAGTGGTGGGCGCAGAGACCTTTGCTGTGTGTTTATTGATCGCCTTGTTACTGTTCGCCTATCGCTACTTCTATACCCTGCCTGCGACACCCGAGCACGGTGATGTCGAATACCGAGAGCTGGTCAAATTCTTTATCCCGGTCTCTACCACTGGCGTCATGTTCGCGCTGTCACGACCGCTATTATTTGCCTTCGTTGCGCGCATGCCCGACGGCTTGCTCACTATTGCGGCTCTGCGCGTAGCTTTCGATTTCAGCATGATCTTTCAGCAAGCGGCGAATCAGTTTCGCCATTTCTTCATAACCTTCGGCTTCACGGATCTGCAAAACAAGATTCGTTTTATGATCGTAATTTGCTGCGGCCTGACAGGCTGTATGCTGTTTTTCACACTGACTGAGCTTGCTGATCTGGTCTGGATCAAATCCATGGGGCTGTCCACAGAACTGACCAACCTGGCCATAGATGTCACTTTGATCATGTGCCTGATGCCGGCAATTATCATTTACCGAAACTACTACCACGGTCGGTTAATGATGGAACGCAAAACCGGCGGTATGGCCTACGCCAGTATCATCCGAGTTATCGGTATCTTCGCCGCCGCACAAGCTCTTTTTGCGCTGCAATGGCTGAACCATGCCAGTGCCGCATGCGTGTTGATCCTCGGGTTTGCTATCGAGGCTTACTTTGCACGCCTTGCAGTGCATAGGGTGAAAAAAGCCAACTGAGGGCACAAACCGGCTTAAATTATCCACTGACAGCGAACAGTGGCTTATACTAGGCAAACGTTATCTACGCCTATGGAATATCAGATTTATGCAGGGCCCAACCTCGCACACTTACTTTTCACAACGCTTACGGCTGCATTATGTGGACTGGGGCAATCCAGACGCACCGCCTATGATCTTGATTCATGGTGGGCGCGATCACTGCCGTAACTGGGACTGGGTCGCTGAGCAATTTCGCGACGACTACCACATCATTGCCCCAGACCTGCGGGGCCACGGAGACAGTCAGTGGATGGTCGGTGGAGCCTACAGTCAGATCGACTACGTTTATGACATTGCGCAATTATTGCGGCAAAAACAGATGTCGCCAGTAACCATCATTGGTCACTCGCTGGGCGGTTCTATTTCTCTTTTGTACACAGCGCTGCATCCGGAGAATGTGAAAAAATTAGTGTCCATCGAAGGTATGGGACCGCCGCCTTCAATGCTTGCTGAGCGCGTCAACCAGCCGCCAGAAAAACGTTTGCATAACTGGTTTTCGGATCTGCGCAAATCATCTGGTCGCATCGTCAAACGGTACCCCACTTTAGAAGACGCCTTCCAACGCATGCAGACCGAAAATCCGCATCTCTCCGAGGAGCAAGCACGGCATCTGACGATCCATGGCAGCAATCAGAACGAGGACGGCACCTTTAGCTGGAAATTCGATAATTACGTGCGTAATTTTTCACCCATCGGGGTTCCATTCGACGAAATCTCCAAGCTCTATGGCAGCATTACTTGCCCCACCTTATTAGTTCGTGGTCTGGAATCTTGGGCCTCTGACCCAGTAGCCGACGGTCGCACCAAGGCCTTCAAGTGTCCAGTTGAGGTGGTTGCTTTTGCCAACGCTGGGCATTGGGTGCATCACGATCAACTGGACGGTTTCGTTGAGCGAGTAAAGGACTTCTTCGATGACGACCAAAAAACCGGCTAAGACCGCCCAATGACAGAGCGCGCCCTACGCCTGCATGCCTCGCGTTGGCAGGGTGTGCTGTATCTCACCGGCGGTGGCAGCCTGTTGCTGAGCGATCTTCTGAGCATACCTGGCGCTTCCAATACCGTGCTCGAGGCTACAGTACCCTACGCCTCACAAGCACTGTCAGAGCTGCTCGGCAGCGCACCAGATCAGGCCGCAACCGCGCAAACCGGCCGCGCCCTATCAACGCGCGCCTACCAGAGAGCTCGGGATCTGGGCGCCACCCAAGCTTTCGGCATTGGTTTGTCGGCAAGTCTATCTAGTTCATCGCCCAAAAAAGGTCAGACCCGCGCCCACTGGGCGATACAAACGGCTGCAAAAAGCACCTGTTTTGAACTGTTGTTGGACAATGCAGATCCACGCTCTGAGCACGAACTAAAACTGAATGAGGCGCTCTGGGCGACCATTGAACTGGCCCTGATGGGCACCGGGGGGCAACACCAAGCAGGCCAAATCGAAACCCACGAATACTCCGCCCCGGCAGCTTGGCAGCCGCTGCTTACAGCGGCTCCCTACGCTACCTGCACCCACCAACACGACGGTCGTCTGCTGCTGCCTGGCTCTTTCAATCCCGTGCATGACGGCCATCGGGAGATGTTAGCAGTCGCTGAGGCGGTGACGGGGCTAACCGGCGCTTTTGAGTTAACCCTGCGCAACGCCGACAAACCTGACCTAGACTACCTCACTGTGCATGAGCGTCTGGCCATGCTGGCCAACACGCCAGTCTGGCTCACCAATCTAAGCAACTTTGAACAAAAGGCCGAGCGGTTTCCTGATACAACATTTGCCCTCGGCACCGACACCTTGAGCAGAGTCGCAGAACCACGGTTTTATGCCGGCGACGCAGCCCGCATGCTAGAGGCATTCGGCAGACTCGCGGCACAGGGAACTCGTTTTCTGGTGTTCGGACGGCGTTTACAGGAGCACTTTGTTGAATTAGCCGACCTAGACTTACCTACTGAACTCGCAGAGCTATGTCAGGCCGTGCCCACTGAACAATTTAGCAATGATCTTTCGTCTTCGGCTATTCGTGCCCAGCAAAAATCAGAGTGGTAGCACCCTAGGCCGTGGTTATTGATAAGTTGGATTGGGCACAATTTTCTTCCATTTACCCTTACGAAAACGCCAGATCAGCAGAGTGCCTTTTAAAACATAGTCGCCGACCAACGCAGCATAGACCCAAAAGACCGCAAGTTGCAGATAGACCGCGAGGGCGGCAAGGCCACAACGCATCACCAACAAACCCAGCACCGTTGCAATAAGCGGAAATCGAGTATCGCCAGCGCCCCGCAGGGATCCACCAATGGCGAATTCTACGGCTAACAACGGCATCATCGCTCCAAGCAGATATATAAACTGCACCGTATATTCGATGGTCTTGGCATCATCGCCAATAAAATAGGCGGCCAATTGTTGAGCGAACACCGCAATCAATAAGCCAAGGACACCCATGGATGCCATTGCCAGCCACATTGAGCGCCAGCCACTGCGACTAGCCGCTTCCGGATCTTTCGCCCCTAAATGCTGGCCAACCAAAGTTGACCCAGCGATGGAAAAACCAAAGCCCACCGTCATACACACGGCGAGTATGTTGACGCCAATGTTATAGGCCGCAAACGCCTCGGTGCCGTAGGCATTGCCGATTAGCATCAGAAAAATAAAGAACCCTAATTGAAAGACCCCCTGTTCTAACGCTGCCGGATAACCAATATCTAGCAACGCGCGCAGCCGTGCGCGCCGCCACCATCCGCCCGATATATGGCGGACACGGAACTTTTGCCGCACCCATAACGCCAACAACACAGCAGAACCGAAGCTGAAAGAAATGCCAGCGGCTATCGCCGCTCCAGCGACACCCATGGCCGGCAGGCCCCAAAAGCCAAAAATAAACACATACAACAGAGGCAAATTGAGCAGATTCACACCACCACTGATCCATAACGGCGACCATGCGTCACCCGATGCTCTGAGCGCCGCACTCAAAACAAACATTGCAGCAAATGCCAAATTAAAGATCGACAGCCAGCGAATATTTTGCGCGGCAAGGTCCAAGGTAACTGGATCCAAACCGAATACCGACGCCACCGGTGACGCGAGGAAAAAGCCCAAGAATGCGATCGCGAAGGAAAAAACCGCCGCTAACACCAAGGAAGCCATAGTTACGCGACTGGCCTCATCGTAGTCCCCAGCACCCCATGCGCGAGCCACTAGGGCTGTAGTACCAGCACTAATCGCCATCAAGATAGCCTGCATGGCAAAAAAGATTCTTTGTCCGGCACCTAATGCGGCAAGCGCCTGAGCGCCCAGCTCGCCGACGAATTTAGTCTGCACCATCCCCACAACGGTATAGCTGAGATTGCCGAGGATAGATGGCAATGCCAGTTGCCAGATCGACGGTCGGGCCAAGGCATCGAGGGAAGAATCGGTGACATCTGCAGGGCTGCTGGGGTTCTGTTTTTGTCCTTGTGATGTCACAGCGTTGCCAAGCAAAAAACGTTCGCTAGTTTACTACTAACCCGGGCTGCTGTCGGCATGAAGATCCCAGAACTCCAAACCGACTATTGCTTCAATAGGCAACTCTCCGGACAATATGGGCAGACTTACAGGGGGACGATATGGATCTTGGAAAATTAGGCGTTTGGTATTTTTTTGATGGTATTGAGACTGATCAGGCTACTGTAGCCGCACAACGGATCGAATCAATGGGCTACGGCACACTGTGGCTACCGGAGACCGTAGGCAAGGATCCGCTTACGACCGCTAGTTGGTTTCTAGCCAATACCAAAACTCTGAATCTAGCCACCGGTATCGTGAACATCTACAACCGCGAACCCGGCGTTATGCTGGCCGCGCAACGCACGCTAGCTGAGCAGTCCTCAGGGCGTTTCGCGCTGGCCATGGGGGTATCTCACAAACCCCTCGTTGAAGGCGTTCGTGGACTGGAATACGGACCGCCCGTCGCGACGATGCGCAGCTATTTAGAAAAAATGAGCGCTTCCATCTACAACGGACCTGCCCCAGCCGAGACCCCAATCACCTTAATCGCCGCACTTGGGCCAAAAATGCTGGAGCTGGCAAGGGAACAGACCGATGGCGCACATCCCTACTTCACGTCGCCAGAGCACACCGCAATGGCACGGGGAATCCTCGGCCAGGGACCAAAATTATGCGTAGAGCAAAAAGTTATTCTCGAAACCGATGCCAGCAAAGCTCGCGAACTGGCTCGACCGGTAGCTAAGATCTATCAAAAACTACCGAATTACCGCAACAATTGGTTGCGCATGGGTATGACCGAACAGGACATTGACGATCTAAGTGATCGGTTCATCGACGCGACTTTTGCTTGGGGCAACGCCGACGCCATAAAAGCTCGGGTGCAAGAGCATATCGACGCTGGCGCCGATCATGTATGCGTTCAACCGGTCAATCCTAATGGTCAGTTCGGCGACCTACATTGGGACTGCCTGGAGGCGATTACAGGCTAAAGCCCAAGGCACTGGGATCGGGCGCCATGCGCCCGACTGCTTTGTTGCCGATTCAGCGCAGCAGGTTGGTTGTACGAGACAACGCCTGTTCCGCGCCGTAAACCAGTTCGTCGAAAATTTCTTTCGCTGGTCTAACCGCCTTGATCATACCGATACCCTGGCCTGCAAACCCTGGGTTGATGTCCCCCCGGCCGTCACGATTAGCCGCCGCCATCACCGGCCCCGAGACCATACCCTGATAGGGCATTGGTAACGGATCGACATCCTCGCGCACCCAATGCTCGGTCCACTTTGAGCGAATTATGCGCGCGGGCTTACCCGTTACGGTACGCGATACCGAAGTGCCTTCTTCAGTAGAATCAACAATGGCCTGTTTTTGAAAATCAAAGATATTTGCTTCTTCTGATGCCAAAAATGCCGAACCGACCCATACCCCTTCCGCGCCAAGCATGAGTGCGGCAGCCACCCCGCGGCCATCAGTAATACCACCAGCGCCAAGCACCGGCGTATCGCCAACTGCATCAACAACTTGGGGTATCAACGCCATGGTCCCCACTGGGGAGTTATGGCCACCGCCATCATGTCCTTGGGCAACGATGATATCTAGACCCGATGACTTAACTTGAATCGCGTGGCGCACGGCACCAACAACGGCCATGACCTTTGTGCCATTGGCACGCAGCTCGGTCATCCACGGTCCTGGATTACCCAATCCTGAGGCATAAACAGGTACCCGCTCCTGAATGATGACTTCCATCTGAGCCTCAAAAAATTCCGCGGTAAAGAGCGGCGGACCGTCGCGCTCTACCCGCTCTTCCGGGTCAACCTTTACTGGGTCAAGGCCCTCCTTGGCCATAAACTCAGCAGCAAAATCTTTGCGTTCTGGCAACAGGTCAGCCGGTGTTGGCCCTTCCATTTCATCATAGTTTGCACGCCGCACGGATGCTGGCAATAAAGTATCAACCCCGAACGGTTTGTCTGTTAGTTCGCGGGTTTCGCGAATCCATCGGCGCAGTTGTTCAGGACCACACCCTGCTGCACCGAGAACACCAAGACCACCCGCATTCGACACCGCCGCCGCCAACGCTGGGCAACTCGCACCGCCCATACCCGCCAAGACGATAGGTTTTTCGATTTCCAAGATTTCACATACGCGACTGTTTAGATTCATCACATCCCTCCAAATACTCCAAAGCCACTACGGAAATACAATAACGGCGATGCATCCCCGTTGACTAGGCTAACATCTTTGACCTCACCGACGGCAATGAAGTGGTCGCCGGCCTCATGTTCAGCGTGCAGCAAACATTCTACGTAAGCGAGGCTACCCGCTATGATAGGAGCACCGGTAATGCCGCTGCGCCAATCTATGTCTGCAAATTTATCCGCTCCCGATTGCGCCATGGCCTGACAAATCGCCATTTGCTCAGCAGCCAAGACATTGATGCAGAATCCCCCCGCCGCGCGAATCCGTGGCCAACTCGAGGACGACTTGCCGGGGCATACCGCAATCAGCGGCGGCTCGAGGGATAACGACACAAAGGACTGCGCGGTAAAACCCACCGGTACTCCGTCATCAAGGCCGGTTACAACGGTCACTCCGGTGCAAAAGTTCGCCATGGCCTGTCGAAAATCGGCACTATCAAACTCAATGGCCGTCAGCTCTGTCATCGCACATCCTCGTTTTTCTATTCTTTCGCTGTGCGTGGACTATAACTCAGGTAACTGCAACTCAGGACGTTTGTTGGCGCCGCTGAGTCGATAGTACCTTGCAATTTCGCGACACAGTCGCACTATGCGTATTCAACGAGCACAATCAGGCGACCCCTATGGAACTGATCATCCTACTCATCGTCGTTGCGGTATTGGCCTTCTGGGTCGTATCCATCTACAACAAATTGATAGCACTTAAGAATCGTCATGAAAATGGCTTTTCACAGATTGAAGTGCAACTGAAACGCCGTTACGACCTTATCCCGAATCTGGTCGAGACCGCTAAAGCCTATATGGCCCACGAGCGCGAAACTCTGGAAGCGGTGATCGCAGCCCGTAATCAGGCCATGGCTGGTTTAGAAGCAGCGGCAGGTAACCCCGGTGATGGCGCTGCAATGAAAGACTTGGCCGGTGCTGAGGGTATCCTTACAAACGCCATGGGCCGCTTAAATGTGGTGATGGAGGCTTACCCAGACCTTAAAGCCAATACCAATATGATGCAGTTGACAGAAGAACTGACGACGACTGAAAACAAAGTGGCATTCTCCCGCCAAGCCTTTAACGATCAGGTCACCGAATACAACACCTATCGCGCTTCATTTCCGCCGATACTATTCGCCAGCATGTTTGGTCATCCGACCGATGCAGAACTGCTGGAATTTGAGGACTCGGCAGAAATTCAGGCTGCACCGAAGGTATCTTTCTAATAGCGCATGAATTTTTTTCAGGCCCAGGATCAGGCTCGGAGTAAAACCCGACTCCTGATCTTTTTATTCGTCGCCGCGGTGGTGTCACTGGTGGCGCTGACCAATCTGTTGGTAGCGGCAGGCATGGGTTTCGGGCTCGGCCCGGACGCAGTAGCCGCACAGCCACCAGAGCTTTGGCTGTTGATCAGCGCCAGTGTGGTCGGCGTGATTGCTGTGGCAAGCCTATTCAAGTTTCTGACCCTGCGCGGTGGCGGTAAGGTAATCGCAGAATCCCTAGGTGGCCAGCCCATTCACCAAAACACCCAAAACCCTCAGCAACGCCAACTGCTGAACGTGGTTGAAGAAATGGCTATCGCTGCGGGGCTACCGGTGCCGCCTGTTTACTTGATTCCAGAACCCAGTATTAATGCGTTTGCTGCTGGCTACAGCCAAGACGATGCGGTCATAGGCATTAACCAAGGCACTCTGGACTTACTTAATCGGGACGAACTACAGGGCGTGGTTGCTCACGAGTTCAGCCATATTTTGCACGGCGATATGCACATCAACATTCGACTCATCGCCTTACTCAGCGGCATTCTTTTTATTGGCATGATCGGCTATGGGTTGTTGCGGGGCTCTGCGTTCAGCCGCAGCAAAGATCGGGGCCAGCAAATGGCATTCGCTGTGGGTCTTATTATTGTTGGCTACGGTGGTACCTTCTTCGGCAATCTAATAAAAGCCGCTGTGAGTCGCCAACGGGAGTTCCTTGCGGACGCCTCCGCCGTGCAATTCACCCGCTCAAATGACGGCATTGCTAACGCGTTGAAAAAAATAGGCGGCCATGCGACCGGTTCAGAGATTCAAGCCAAGGCTGCGGACGAGTCGAGCCATATGTTCTTTGGCAGCATCAAGTCCTTCAACCGCTTTATGGCCACCCATCCGCCGCTGGAGCATCGAATAAAGGCGCTGCAACCTCACTGGCAAGGTGCTCTGAACGAGAACAGCCAAAGTGCTGCTGTTGACGGCACTGCTGGTTTCGCTGGAACAAGCCCAACCGCTGCGACCAACGCGGACCAAGTTGTAAGTCAGATCGGCCAAGGCCAGATCGAAACTGCCGCCGCCTTGCTGCGCAGCTGCGACACAACTCTGGCCAGCGCCGCTCATGACCCTTACGAAGCTCGCGGGCTTATTTACGCCATGCTCATTGATCCGAACCCAGAGATTGCCCAGGCACAATTAGCTAAAATTCATGCTCAAGCTGAGCCAGGGGTACCGGCCTATACCGAGCAACTGCTGCCCCTAGTGCAGGCAAGTAGTGCCAGCCAACTATTACTGCTATTGGAAATGGCGATGCCAACCCTCAAGGAATTATCATTTCCCCAATACAAGCGTTTCAGCAGCAACGCCGCGGAACTGATTGTTTTTGACCAGCGGGTGGACATATTCGAGTGGGTGCTGCATCGCGTTATGACCAAGGAATTGTATGCTCATTTTGAACGCCCCCACCGCAGCGTCGGTCGAGTCGGTTCTTTTCGCAAACTGCACAAAGAAGTGCAAAGTTTATTGTCCGTAATCGCCCATCGAGGCGCCTCAGCGGAGCAAAGTTATGCAGCCGGCGCCGCATTATTAGACCTCGCGAGACCGCTTTCATCATTAGCCGACTTCGACTACGAACATCTGAACGAAGCTCTGGGTCAGTTACGCAATTTAAAACCTATGCAGAAACAGCAGTTACTTGAGGCCTGCGCTGCGGTCGCCCTCGCTGACGGACAGATGCACTCAGAGCAGCACGCGCTATTGCATGGCATCGCGGCCACCCTCGACTGCCCATTGCCACTAACCAACGAGCAGCATGGCCCCACATGAGTAAGGACGACATTTTTTCCACCAAACAGAATCAAATAGTCGACTTCGTCTTCGACGAACAGGTGGTTGCAGTATTCCCCGACATGATTCGCCGTTCGGTGCCGGGGTACGAAACCGTAATACCGATGACTGGGCTGATGGCTGCGCGGAATTTAAATGATGGCGACCGCGCCTATGACCTAGGTTGTTCTTTGGGCGCAACCACTCTGGCGATCTTGCAGCAAACGTCTCTGCCTAACGTCACTGTCGTCGGCGTTGATAACGCACCCGCTATGATCGAGCAGGCCAAAGTACAACTGACCGATCCCCGAGCACGTTTCGAGTGCGCCGACCTTACTGAATTTGCGGTCACCGATGCCAAAGTAGTGGTGCTTAATTTTGTCATGCAATTTTTATCGCCTGCGACACGCTTGCCACTGTTAAAGCGACTGCGCTCGCAAATGCGCAGTGACGGCTTATTGATGGTGTCAGAAAAAACTCACCAATCTGATCCTGACCTGCAGGAATTCTATGACTCTACGCATTTGGCCTGGAAACGCGCCAATGGATACAGCGCCACAGAGGTCAGCCAAAAGCGTCAATCCCTAGAAAATGTGATGCGCGTGGACAGCGAAGAAATTCACAACCAGCGCTTTGCTGAGGCCGGCTTTGCGCAGTCGCAAGTTTGGTTCAGGTGCATGAACTGGGCCTCTTTCGTTGTCAAACCACAGTTACCCTAAACCGATGGTCGATCTTTACGCGTTACCCACTCAGCTTCCCGGTTGGCCATTGCACCTAATCAAAGAGCGATTCAATTCCAGTTATCACGGTGACTTTGAGCGCTGGCGCAACGCCGCGGAATCACTGCCCAAAACGAGCACTGAGCGCCGTGTATACGACGATACAGTCACCGCAGCAATGCCATGCGATGAGAAAACGCTGGGCGCTATGGAACTGTCACTTAAACAACTACACCCGTGGCGCAAGGGACCATTTCGCTTCGGTGATTTGCGTATCAATACAGAATGGCGCTCGGACTGGAAGTGGCAAAGGATGCGCCAGGCTTTAGGCAATCTCAGCGGCCAAAGGGTACTGGACATTGGTTGCGGCAATGGCTACTTCGGTTGGCGCGCCCTGCAAGCGGGTGCGAGTGAAGTAATCGGCATCGACCCCAGCATTCTTTTTTGTATTCAGCATTATGCCATCCAAAAATTCTTCAACGACGAGAGAAACTGGGTGCTACCCATCAAGGTCCAGGAACTACCGACTTCAGTGCAGTTCGACCTAACTCTCAGCATGGGTGTGCTCTACCACCGGCGAGACCCAGTGCAGCATGTTAGGCAACTATTCGATCTCACCGCCGTGGGCGGCCGGGGTATATTGGAGACTCTGGTGGTTACAGATGCAGAATCTCTTTACCCATCAGGCCGCTATGCACGAATGAGTAACGTCTGGTGTGTACCCAGCACCGACCAAGTCGTTCACTGGATGCAGCAGGTGGGCTTCAACCAAGTACAGATTGTAGATGTCACCACCACTACTGTGGACGAGCAACGCAGTACTGAGTGGATGCACTTTGGCTCATTATCTGGCTGCCTTGACGATCAAGACCCCTCAAAGACAATCGAAGGCCACCCGGCACCTGTGCGCGCAATTTTTATGGGCCTGCGATGCAGCTAGTTAAACTTTGCTTCTCTAGCACCCAGAAGGTATTTTCAGCGCTCCTAGAATCATTGCAGCATCATGTTTGGAATTCTCCCATTGCAGTTTCGCTTTCGCGGCAAGGTCAGACTGATTCTCGACATTTATTATTGCTTCATTGAGAGCGCGGTCGAGCAAACCGGCGGCATTGCGCTGCATCCCACACAAATCGCGCGGGCAACGGGCATCAGCTTTACTGAAGTGGCCAAACGCTTAGACGCGACTCCTGAGCTGTTCGTCCGCCTGCCTAAACGCGATGGGGTGACCCGGTACCGCGTCACGTCCAGCGCCAGCGCTCGCAGCGATGCAGAGATTGAGGCGCTATTGCATAAGGCCGAGCGCAGCGAGTCCATGCTGTTTTACGCGATCGCCTTTATGGTAATGGCGATGCTGGGCATAGTCGTTTTAACCATCGCCCCAAATCTTTAGGAGCAAATAAATGCCCGAATCGTTAACAGTAGAATTAACCGAGCTACGCGATACATGCCAAGCCTTCGCCTCAACCTATCTTGTGGGTTCAGACAGCAGTGCTGAAACCCGCGCGCAGATTCGCGCTGCAGCGAAATCCGCCGGTCTTTTTGGGCTTACCCAGCCTACCCAGCAAGACAACGCGCCAACTCAATTGGCGCTGTGCGTCGCTCGAGAGACTCTCGCAGCTGCCAATCCGAATAATATGGACAGCGTTTTTGGGCCCAGCGCCGGGGTACTTGGAGGAGTGACCGGCGCGCTGGCCCAAAGCCATTTGGAACCGCTCTTAGCTGGCGACAAGCGCGCTAGTTTCGGTTTTACCGAACCCGACAATGTGCAGCCCACCCACGGCCAAATTACTGGCGAACAACTTATCGTTAATGGCCAGAAATCCTATGTCACCGGCGGCGCTGATGCGGACTTCATCAACTGCTTAGTGCATATCGAAGGACGCGGCCCATCTATGGTGGTCATCGACACAAACAAAGACGGCGTGATCTTAGAAAAGAAATTTGTGTCGCTAGATGGTTCGCACCATGCGGCGTTCCGGTTCGAAAATGTAAGCGTGCCAAGCCATCACATCATTGGCGAGCCGGGCCAGGGCTTGCCTAAGGCCATGCGCCAAATCGGCGACACCCGTTTGCTATTCGCTGCTCAAGCAAGCGGCTATATGCTGTGGACCCTCGAATTACTCAAAGCACACCTGACCAGTGCAGACAAAAGTGGCGAGGCCCGGGGCAATAAA
Source organism: Gammaproteobacteria bacterium (assembly GCA_002684495.1). Classification (GTDB taxonomy): domain Bacteria; phylum Pseudomonadota; class Gammaproteobacteria; order Pseudomonadales; family Azotimanducaceae; genus UBA4421. The sequence goes on from NYVG01000007.1 coordinate 198,510, forward strand.
GATGTGGTGCGCTGGCATTATGCCAACCTGCGTATTAAAGCCTTTGCCGCTCGCAGTATGCTTTACCGAACAGCGCGACTTGCCGATGAAGGCGAAAATATCGTCAACGAGGCCATGGCCTGCAAAGTGTTTGCTACAGAAACAATTGGTGAGATGGTCGATACCGCCATTCAATTAGTTGGCGGGGTCGCGCTGGTGGAAGATCACCCGTTAGCTATCTTGTATCGCAAAGTGCGAGGCTGGCGATTAGCCGAGGGTGCCAGCGACGTGTTGCGTCTGAACATCGGGCGCGGCATTCTGGAACTGGATAGGGGCAGAATTTAGTTCCGCCCGAAGGTCCGGAAATATCCAGCCCAAAAAATTGATCCGCAGCAATTGCACTAAAGAGCAACCGACTATGAATACCCTTGCCACAAGAATAATCCGCGCCACGCCTGCTCTATCGGCGTTGTTATTAGGTGGATGCGCCTTCGTATCGCTCACTGATGCTGGTGCCAATGTGCGCCAGAGCAGTGCCGAGGACGTGAGCCAATGCAAATTGGTCGCCACGATCTCCAGCCAAACCAAAGACACCGTTGTGCTCGACCGCAACTCAGGCAAAGTACGCGAAGAACTCATTGTTCTGGCACGCAACCGCGCGGCTGAAATCGGTGCTAACGCCATTGTTCCCGTTGCCGAGCAGCGCAACGGCAGCCAAGATTTCAGCGCCTATAGCTGTCCGTAAGAACGTTTTTCAGTTCAAACTAAGGCTCGCCCTTCAGCCCAAAGCGCTCTCGATTAGCCGCCTTACCCGCGGCTGATTTTCTGATCAGAACATATACTGACCCTACACCGCCATGGTTGCGTTGCGCGGAGCAATAAGCGATAACATCCGGATGGTCTATCAGCCAGCGCGCCACGTAGCTTTTCAGTCGGCCCGGCGTAGCACTGCGTTCGCCCTTGCCGTGGCTGATCAAAACACAGCGCCAGTTCTTTGCGCGCACCTTCTGGAATAGCTGAAACACCGCCTGTTGCGCTTCCTTGACGGTTTTCTGATGCAGGTCTAGCTCGTACTCCAAAGCATAACCGCCGCGCCGTAGCTTGCTAAATACCGCGTGTTGTACTCCATCTTGCTTCCACTCCAGCATCTCTAACGGTTGCCGCGCTTCTACTTCAGACAGGGTTAAAAAGTTGTGCTCCGCAGAGTCTTCTGCAAACGCCTCGGCAGCTCGACGGCGCTGCAACTGTTCCTCGCTGGCACCCTGCCAGCTCTTGCGAGTATCGGTACGCGGGGTGACCAGCGGCGTAACGTCCTGCATTTGCGCCGCGAATAGATCTTTGTCGTCCTCGGAGTTCACTGCCTATTCCATGCGCTCGAGGGCGATACTGGGCAATCGCTCTGAGCGGGTGCCAGGTATCGGAAGATTGTTTTCAGCGTGGTAGGTGAATACCGGGGATAATTTCACCTGTTGGCTTTGGTTCTGCCCCGCTGCGTGAAACAAGCGGCAGTGAAATAATAACAGGTCACCTGCATGCAAATTCACCACCTGCGCACTCTCAATTAGGGACCTATTGGCCGCCAATTCGGGGCGCAAAAACAATGCACTATCCAATCGGCCTCGATCAATACTCTGCTTATGACTGGATGGAATGACCTGCAGAGCCCCGTTTGACGCATCCTCGTCGCCCAGCGCAAACCAGGCAGAAATTAGCTCAGGCCGATCAAAAGACCAGTAGCGGATATCTTGATGCCAAAGTGTCGCGCTGCTGAAACCCGGGTGTTTGGTCATGACACAGTTGTGGTGACATTGGGACAGCATTGGCTTTGCGCAATCGAGTAAAACCCTGAGCCAGGCATCCAGTACCGGATGCTGAGCCAAAGATTTTAAGCTGTCGTTACGCGCATAGGCATGCAGCAAACGACGCGGAGTGTCGCCTCCACTGACATCGCGATTGGCCGGAGCACCCGGATAACCCACGTCGGCCTCAAATTCCGCAGGCCCCACTAAGGGGTCTAGATCCGTCTGCACCACTTGGCGCAATTGCCCGCATTCTTGCCCAGACAAAATACCTGACAGCACCACGAATCCCGCGTTCTGGAATTGTTCGACTTGGTTTCGCTCCGGAGTATGACTGCTCATCAAGACACCTTTAACCGCCTAGATGCATTTCAGTTTCTACCAAAGAATCGCCATTAACCGTCACCTTTAGGGCTCCGGTGGAAGCCCAATAACGGGCTTCAATGTAATGATGCTCTTCCCATTCCAATTCCACATTGGTCCACACGTATTGCGGTTCGCTGGCGCCTTGGTCACGACGCTTGCGCAGGCAATCGTCTAGATATAACTCAATAGCGCCATCATCGGTAAGCTTAAGCTCAAAGGATTTATGCCGGTGTTGAAACTGCAACGTCTGAGACAAGGAAAACTCCTTAATGATCGCCAGATTGGATGGGCTACCATTGTAGGGATACAGCTACGGCCGCAGCAATAACAACGACAGGTTTAGTGCCGGCAGCAAACCCACTATGATGGTGGACGCTGCCGCTAATTAGGGAGAATCAGATGGTAGACACAGATTCGACCAGGGACACAGAATCACCACGCTTTGCCAAGGTATTAAAGGGGCGCGAAGTTATTGCCCTGTCCTTCGGTGCCATGATTGGCTGGAGCTGGGTACTAATGACCGGCGTATGGCTGAATGATGCCGGAACCTTGGGTACGGTCATCGCGTTCAGCATTGGCGGTCTGGCAATCGCCCTCATCGGACTGACCTACAGCGAATTGGCATCAGCGATGCCTCGCGCTGGCGGCGAGCACATCTATACCCGTCGTGCCTTGGGCAACCATTGGTCATTCGCCTGTACCTGGGCGCTGCTATTTTCTTACGTCAATGTCTGCCTTTTTGAGGCAGTGGCGCTGCCCACTGCAGTCAGTTACCTGTGGCCTGATATCAGTCTCGGGACCCTGTGGAATGTCTTGGGCAGTGACGTAGATATTGGCTTCGTGATTATCGGTTCTGGCGCCGCAGCTGTGGTTACCTGGGTCAACTATTTGGGTATTCGCACCGCAGCCCTCGCCCAAACCATCGTGACTGGCTTGATTATTTGTGCTGGCCTGCTGCTGTTTTCAGGTGCTGCATTTAATGGCCAGGTGTCCAATGCCGAGCCGTGGATCGCCACCCCAACCAGTGGCGTACTGGCCGTACTGATCATGGTGCCGGCGATGTTGGTGGGTTTCGATGTGATTCCACAATCCGCTGAAGAAATCGATCTACCGCCGCAAAAGGTCGGCAAATTATTGGTGATTTCGGTGTTCTGCGCGGTGGCATGGTACGTGCTGATCACGCTGTCCGTGGGATTGGGTTTGACGGCTCAACAACAAGCCGACAGCACCATGGCGACCGCCGACGCCGCCAGCGCACTCTGGAGCAACTTTGGCGGCGGTAACTGGGCCGGGGCCTTCTTGGTACTGGGTGGCATCGGCGGCATTCTCACAAGTTGGAACGCGTTTATCGTCGGTGCCTCGCGAGTGCTGTTCGCATTAGCTGAATCAGGCCATGTACCAGCTGTATTTATGCGCTTACATCCCAAATACAAAACACCCTATGTAGGCATCTTGGCCATCGGTATTTTATCCATGTTCGCGCCATTGTTCGGTAAAACCATCCTTGTTTGGCTCATCAATAGCGGCAGCTTTGCGGTAACTATCGCCTTCGTATTTGTCGCCATCTCTTTTTTAGTCCTACGCCACAAAGAGCCAGATATGCCCAGACCCTTTAAGGTCAGCCATCCACGCTTGGTAGGCTATGGCGCGGTATTGCTGGCTCTGGGATTACTGTCGGCATTTCTGCCCTGGAGCGACAGTGCATTAAGCTGGCCAGAGGAATGGATGACCATTGTTATATGGACCGCCATTGGACTGGTTCTGTGGCTACGCTACAGAGTCCGCAACGATGATAAGCCATGATCAGTATTTGGGGCGGCGCAACATCGAGGACTTTACGTGCACACTGGGCCTGTGAGGAACTCGAACTAACCTACACCCCACGACTCATCGGCTCCCGCACCGGGGAAACTCAGAGCGCAGAATTCAGGCGCCTTAATCCTAAAGAAAAGATCCCTGTACTATGCGATGGTGATCTGGTGCTTAGCGAGAGCGCCGCCATTGTGACTTATCTGGCCGACACCTATGGACGCGGCAAACTTGCACCACTACCGTTTACCCCGGAACGGGCGCTGTACAATCAATGGTTGTCGTTCATTCAAATGGAGTTAGACGCGCATACCCTGTATGTGATGCGCAAGCACAAAGACCTGGCAAACCTTTATGGTGGGGCACCTGCCGCTATTGAAACCGCAATCGCTGGTTTCAATAAACAGATCCGGGTGGTGACCGAGCACCTTGCTGCACGTCCTTTTTTGCTCGGGGAGCACTTTACTGGCGCTGACATTATGCTTACGTCTATTCTGACCTGGGCGCAAAACTACGGCTTTGACCTTGAATCTACACTGCAAACTTATGCGGCTGCGCAAACGGCTCGGCCCGCTTATAAACGCGCAGCAAAATTGAATTTCAGTATCAGCGCTGGCGCTTAATCAGTCCCAAGAATTAACTGCATGGCTAAATTACCCCGAGCATAACGGGTGTCAGGGTTAGCCGGCAAATCCACAAATCCAGCGTTGTGGTAGACCTTCAGCGCGGGTTTAAGAATATCATTTGTTGTCAGAGTAATACGTTTTGCGCACCGCTCTCGGGCGTACTGAACACAACGCTCGAGTAATACACGACCAATCCCCTGACCCTGCTGTTCAGGGTCTACGGCCATTTTCGCCAACTCAAATTCAATACCCGTTGTCCTATCAGCGAATTTCGGCACCATGGCCACACAGCCCACCACTTGAGACCCATACAAGGCGAAGAATATTTCACCACCGGGCGCTATGGCGTAATCAAAAGGGTGATCTAAAGCCCGGCGATCTTCGGCCTCTACCGCGAAATAATGTTCTATCCACTGATAGTTCAGTCGCGCAAACGCCTCTGCGTAAAGCGTATTAAACCCGACAATTTCTGGGCTCATGACGCTGCTGCGGGTTCCATAAGCCAATTCAGCACCTTGGCGCTGTATTCTTCAGGATAGATGTGGGATAGATCGTCTACCTCCGCATAAACCACCTCCGCACCGGCTGCGTGTAACGCCTGCTGAGCGGTGCGAGCCACATCCACTGGAAACATCCAATCTAAGGCTCCATGAATCAGGTAAATCGGCAAACCCGTTAATCGCTCAGCTGAGGCTGCTGCGACCAGCATCGGATGAAACGACGCCGAACAGGGTGCTAAATGGGTAAAGGCCGTGTCGTCCTGTAACCCTGCAACATAGGAGAATGTACCGCCATCGGACATACCACCCAGCAGCACTCGTTGAGGGTCAATATTCCAATGCTCCTGGGCGTAAGCCACTAATCTGTCCAGGCGTTGCGCATCTGTCGCCGGATCCATAAGTGACCAGGTATTTTCTGCCGATGTCGGCGCAATGACGATGCAATTACGGGAGCGCGCAGCGCGCAACCAACTCCAAATAAATTGCCGGCCGTGACCGCTGCCACCGTGTAAGGCCAGCACCAGAGGCACGGTTTCTCCCGCATAATACTCCGGCACATAAACCGAAAACCCACCGCGTTCATCAATGCCGTTATTCGCGTGCATGAGGCCAACGCCTTCTCGATCCGCAGTAACCGCAGCTAAACGCTGCATCAATTCGCTGTTCTCGTGCTGCTCGGGTTCAAGATAGAAGCGACTCACCGGCGGCAGCAGCGCTGCAACGGGATACAGCGCCTCGATCGCCTTGGTGGTTAAACCCATTGCACGATAAGCGACAAACGCCGGCTGGGGCGCTGCTAATGCCTGCTCAAAAGACTCAAAGGCGCGCAGCCCTTGCACAGCACTACGTGTGACTGCATCGACAAAGCTTTGCAAGTGCTCAGGCCAGTCAATGCCTTGAAAAATATCGAGGCCCTGAGCAAGGCTCTGTTGTTGCGGTCGAATGGCCGCAACCAGCTCAGGTAGAGACGGCGGGTTCATATAACGGCCTGCGGCCCGTAGAGCGTCTAAAGCGCCCAGCAACGGCGGTACTAGGGCCGTTGTGGCGTCGAGTAAATCATCGTTTTCTGCCATGCCTGCTCGCCTTTCAGTCTGGTTGGCGCGATCACTCTAGCACTTTTCGGTATAGTCGAGCCGCAGCCTGTAAACCATGAACCACGACTTGGGCAGGATCGACCACAAAATAAACACACGCCCATGAGTAGTCTTTGCTGCATTCATGGCATCAGACAGCGAGTTCTCTATGACCTCTGATCAACCCTACTATCTGCCCTTGGCCGACGAAGTTGATGTTTTCCAGGCTGCCTATACGGCTCGATTACCAGTGCTGCTGAAAGGCCCTACCGGCTGCGGAAAAACCCGTTTTGTCGAGCATATGACTTGGTTATTGGCCGAAAATAAGTCGTCCAACCCAGAACATGCATTAATTACCGTGTCCTGCCACGAGGATCTCACGGCGACCGATATGGTAGGACGCTATCTGCTGAAAGGTGATGAGACTATTTGGTCGGACGGACCACTGACCCGGGCAGTGCGCTCTGGCGCGATTTGCTACTTGGACGAAATCGTTGAGGCGAGGAAAGACACCACGGTCCTCATCCACTCTCTAACCGACCATCGCCGCATTTTACCCATCGACAAGACCGGGGAGCTGATCGAGGCGCACCCGGAGTTTCTCTTAGTCATTTCATATAACCCCGGTTATCAGAGCGTGCTTAAAGATCTGAAACCGAGTACCCGACAGCGGTTTGTCAGCCTTGAATTCGACTACCCGGATGTGCAATCCGAGGCGACGATTATCGCCCACGAGTCCGGGGTCGATGCCACCGCGGCGGAGCGGCTGGCGGTGATCGGCGAGCGCGTCCGCAATCTCAAACAACACGGTTTTGAAGAGGGCGTCAGCACCCGCCTGCTGATCTATACCGGAGAACTCATCGCCGGCGGCATTGCACCGCGGCGCGCCGCGGAGGCCGCCATCGTCAGCGCTATTTCTGACGATGCCAATGTTCAACAAGCGGTCGCCGACATCGTTGATGTGGTGCTGCCCTAACCGCGCGTTGCTTTGAGCGTAAAACTCGCCGACATAGAAGCGCCACTGGCCCTGTTTACCGAAGGGATAGCAGGGCATTACCTGCATCTGCGCGGTCGTGACGAATTCAGCCTTAACCCACGACTGAATATTGACCTAACAACCACCACACAAACCCACGACAGCGTATTTCTGCCAGAACAGCTGGCCACAGATCATAGCGGGGCCTATCGGGTACTGGTTATGCAGCAGTTAGGTCAACGCGAGTGCGGGACCTTCCGATTTAGATTGGATGAAGCGCTCATACGCATCCCTACCTTGGCAGAGCGCTACCAGCAGCCACCAGACTACAGCCCTAGAACGGGCGATTATCGACTGTTATTTGACTGTTTTTCGCTGCCGGCGCTGGCGGAGCGGCTATTCTTATGTTTCGAGCATATGCGTATACAAGGCCATCTGCTACGCAGCTATCCTGGCTTGACCGGACACCTCGAGCTATTCCAGCAGCAGCAACTGCAGGAACAGGAAATCAAAACAGATCTATTAGGTGTCGCCGAGGGCTGGCTCTTGGGTGACGAAATCGATCCCCTAGCCGCCACCGATCCAACTTGGGCTGACCTTTACCAACGGTTGCAGCAACTGGCACTGCAGGTCGACCACTCGGTGTACGATAGTGTCGCGCAGCTGTGCGCCTGCTACGAGGACGTCTGTGCCCAGTACAGTATTGATTCCGACCATGAATTCGCCAACACAGACGAATCCTTAGTGGATTGGTTGAACCGCGAGCAACGTCTAGAAGACTGGCAAGAGGAACTGGAACAACTTGAGGAGCAGCTCGAGGCGCAGGGCTCAACCGCGCCCTTAATGCCAGAGGAAGACATTGAAGCGATGCCAGGAGAGGCCGGAGACGGTGGCATTCGCGAACCCGATCTGGACATTACTGATGCCAAAGAACATCGCGATAACTTGCAACGGCGGGTGGATATGGAACGCTCTTCCATCCAACACGCCATCGGTCCAGACCGAACCGAGGCGCGCAGCTTCCGCTACGACGAGTGGGATTATCTGCATAAACAATACCTAAGAGCTTGGTGCCGGGTATTCGAGGAACCATTGAATTTGGCAGATAACGAGCCCAACGAAACTCAGCTTGAGGCGGTGGCACGCCTTAAGAATGTGATTCGCGATTACCAGCCCGTGGTGCAACGCCAGCTGGAACAGATTCGCCCAGCAGGGCTGGAACGCGTACGTCGTGTGCAAGATGGCGACGAACTGGACTTAAATGCGGTTATTGAAGCGCGCCACGACATTCGCGCCGGTCAGAGCCCGGACGAGCGCGTCTACTCGCGCAAAGAGCGCATAAATAGAGATGTTTGTGCGGCCTTCCTGGTAGATCTTTCAGCATCAACTGATGACCCAATAAAACCGCCAGAACCGAGAGATTGGTCAGATTACGATCCAGACAAAGAAGTAGACTTGCGCGCAGGTTGGTATTCCGGCCTAGAACCCGAGGACGAGGAGCCTAGCGAACCAGAGCGTAAAATCATCGATCTCGAACAAGAGGCGATGGTCGTCATGGCGGCCGCATTGGATGCCTTGGGCGACCATTACGGAATTTACGGCTTCTCTGGTTACGGCAAAGACTGCGTTGAAATATTTGTGGCCAAAGAATTCACAGATGGATTTTCGCGCCAAACCTTGCACAGTATTGCTGCTATGCGCCCTCGAGGCTCTACCCGCATGGGGCCTGCGATACGTCATAGCAGCCAAAAACTTATGGCATCTGGCCATGCAATGAAGGTGCTGATCGTTATCAGCGACGGCTTTCCTCAAGACAGTGACTATGGACCCGAGCGGGGCAACCACAGCTACGGTGTAGAGGATACGGCACGGGCGTTGCTGGAAGCTCAACAGAAAGGCGTGGAAACCTTTTGCATTACCGTGGACAAATCTGGGCATGATTATCTGAAGAAGATGTGCCCAGATGCTCGTTATTTGGTTTTAGACGAAATAGAAGATCTGCCGGAGCAGCTGACCAAGGTCTACACCACTCTGACCGGCCGCTGATTACTGAACTGACATTACCAGTAACAGTACAAATAGCATTACGAGACCGAGAATAAAGATCGCATTGGACCAGTCTCCCGGCTCTGCCTCGACCTTATTCTCGCGCCAGTGTTTTAGGCGTGGCCACAGGGCCACCAACATCAAAACGCCCGCTGCCACGGCTAGAATCTGCAACCAGTCCATTGGAATCCCCCGAGATTATTGTAGCTACAAAAAACCCGACGCTGAGTCGGGTTTTCGATCCAATCAAGATGTGCGGATTACCTTAGTCGTCGCCGCTACTTAAACCCAATATCTGCAGCAGGCTGATGAAGATATTAAAGATGCTCAGGTAGAGGCTGTAAGTGGCCATAATATAGTTGGTCTCGCCGCCACGAATTATCGCACCAGTCTGCATCAGAATAAGCGCACTCATCAGCAATATCACACCAACAGACAGGCCTAAAGACAACAACGGTAACTGCATGAAAACATTCGCAATCATTGCGCCAATGACGACGAAAAAACCGACAGTAACGAAGCCACCCATAAAGCTGAAGTCACGCTTGCTGGATACAGCGTAGGCTGAAAGACCCAGAAACATCACTGCGGTTCCACCCAGTGCCGTGGTCACCACTTGAGCACCATTGCTCAGCGTTAGGTACATGCTAATCACTGGCCCAAGACCAAAACCCAACAGTCCGGTCACTAGAAAGATCACACCAAGGCCCGCTCCAGAATTGGCCGTTCGCGGCAGCACGAACATACCCAAAACCATGGAGGCAATCAGACAGATCATGTAGGCGCCAAAGGGCATCCCCATTGACATAGACAACGCTGCCATAACGGCGCTGAAACCGAGCGTTGCTGATAAAAGTAAGTAAGTGTTCTTCAACACCTTATTAGTTTCCATCGCCGACAAACTGGCGACGGATGCGGTTCTATAATCTCTTGAAGCCATGCAAACCTCTGAACTTAGTTCAATTTATACGCGTTTTAGCCGCGTCCTGTACCCATTCGTGAGCCTTTCCCCGCCAAGCAACCGATCCAGCTTGGTTTGTGACGTCCCACGAACTCAACCACCCTTATATCTTGGCGTCTGAATTGACGATTGCAAGAGTTTGTCAGCGGATTTTTTTACTGTCTAATATGGAATTAGCTCTTCAACCCCGCATAAAGCGGCTTTAACGAATCATCCTACGGTAACAATTTGTTTCTAGCATTCTATTAAAAGATCAATGAACATCAGCTTTCGAATAGCCCGGCACGAGACGGTCTTTATGAACCAAGCACAACTCGACCCTAAATTCGAAACCTACCTGCGTGATGATCCCCGCATCTCCTACGCGCAACCGGACGATCCATGGCTAACTCGCCAGTTTATTACCAGCATCGAAGTTTTATTCGGTCGGCGCAAAATCGAATCCATCTATCGCGAACTTAGGCGCCACCCTTTCGCTGTTGAAGAATTTTTCGATGCGGCCTTCACAGCCACCGGCATTCAGCCCCAATTCAATCCGCAGCAGCTGCAAAAAATCCCCAAACAGGGGCCACTAGTTTTTGTCGCTAACCATCCATTTGGCGTGGTAGATGGAATGGCCTTATGCAAAATGGCGCTACAGGCGCGGGGTGATTTTCGCATCTTGATTCACGCCATGCTTTGTCAAGATCGCGATCTGGCAGCCTACTTTTTACCCATCGATTTCCGCGAAACCAAGGCAGCTTTGAAAAACAATATCCACGCTAAACGTTTAGCCCTGGAATACTTAAATCAAGGCATCCCTATTCTGATTTTTCCATCCGGCCTGGTGTCTACTGCAAACCGCAAAGGCTTTGGTCGCGTGGTCGATGCGCCATGGACAACGTTCGCCGCGAAACTGATCCGCGACGCTAATGCCAATGTCGTACCGGTATATTTCCACGGTCAGAACAGTCGCCGGTTTCATGTGGCGTCCCACGTAGCAGAACCCTTGCGTATGGCTTTATTACTCAACGAGATATTGAAAAAATTTGGCCATAGCGTATCCGCCGAAATTGGTGATCCGCTGCCCTGGGAAACCCTGGCACAGTTCGATTCTCGACAATCGCTCACCGATTACTTGTATCAAAAGGTGCAAGCACTGGCGCCCACCCCGCCCCGCCGCAAGTCACGGTTAATAAAATTACCGAACCGATAAACCGCGAGCCTACCCATATTCATTAAGGTTCCGTTCAGCTACTGGCTTTTATGCTTAGGCGAAACCAGCGAGGGTCTACCGATGCGCCAGCGTAACCAAATGAAAGAGCTTGAATCTATCTACGTGCTGAGCAATTTACTTCGCGTGTCGCCAGTGCTGTTGATTCTTGGCTGTATTTGGTTGCTCTATACAGACAAGGTCTACGGGCAAGAAACTGTCAATACTAAGCCTGCGCCACCGCAACAAGCGCCGCCCCAAACTAAATATTTCGACCAAACCGAACTAAGGGAGCTCGTGGGCCCCATCGCTCTTTACTCCGATGACTTACTGGCCTTGGTTTTGGGTGCGGTAGCACACCCAGCGCAGGCGCTTAGCGCCGCGCGACGGGTTATACAACAACACAATACTGGGGCGGCAATCGATTACGAGCCCGACTGGAATCCAAGTGTAGTGGCGCTAACCCATTATCCCCAGGCACTCTTGCGCTTCGATCAAGATCTGCAATGGACTGAACGCTTGCATCAAGCAGTAGCACGGCAAAACAAGGATGTGCTCACTGCTATCCAGGCCTTTCGCCGCAGAGCCAAAGAGACTCAAGCATTATCCAGTACCGAGCACGTGGTTGTGGAGGACGATGGTAATTTTATTCGCATCCGCCAACGCAATCCTGAGTTAATCCATGTGCCGGATTACCAACCGCGTAACGTTGTGGCGGTAAGCCCAGCGCCGACCCGTAAAATAGTCCATCGAACCCAATACCAGCCCATAGTTTATCGTTCTTACACGCGCTTCGACCCCTACTACCACAATCGTTCGGTGCATGATCCCTTTTGGTATGACCCATTCTGGAACGACCCGCTATGGGGAATAAATGGACACGTGTTCTTGTCATGGCGCGATCGGCACGCGCATCATCCCCGGACCCATCGTTGGTGGCACAAAAAGCATCGGCGCCATCATAAGTCACAGAGCCGGCTTAGCTCAGATGCTATCCCGCAAGGAAAACACCGTAGTCGCCACACCAAGGTAATTGCGACTAAGAAGAACACCGGTCATCGAAGTCCACGCAGGCATCACAGCGTGAACGCGTTCAATCAGCCCATGTTTGAAAATCACCGCGTGACTAAACCCAGAACCACTCGACCAGAGGCACAGCCCGGCAAACCCACACGCNCTACTNAGCACGANCGCAAAAAACAANCAGAACGGCGTTATACGCCAGAAAAAAAAGCCATCATGCACAAACACCGNCCGGCTGCACCGNCGNGGNCNATNANGTATAGCGTAGCNGTTAACCGTTTACGACGCCTGTGGNCTCCCAANGGCGNCCATGCAGNGCCCACACNGTGGCCACCATCAGCAGGCCCGACACGGGGCACCAGTAAAAGAATGCGANGTTGGCANTCGCCATAATCAGCACGCTCACNGTGGCGAGCACAAACCCCAGAATAATGGTCGAGAATCTGCCGATGCCGTAACGCGCAAGAACAATGCTTGCGAAAATTGCACCGTAGAAATAATTGGGTAATTTAAAGGTCAATTCCAAAAGCCCAACACCCTGATAGCGGCTAAAAAACATGGCCGCGGCAAAAAACAACAGCCCCCAAACCACCATAAGCAGCCGCGAAGCCAGCAAGTAGTGTGCTTCGGTTTTATTCGGTAGTACGCGCTGGTAGATATGGTTTACGGTCAAATCCGAACTTTCCGTTAACGCAGAGTCCAGTGTCGAAATTGCGGCGGCAAAAATCGCCGCAATAAATAACCCAGAAATGCCAACCGGAAGTTCGTTGACAATAAAGTACGGGAAAATTCGGTCCGGCGACTCACTGAGTTGCTGAGCCAATTCAACCGGTACGCCCCGCTCTGCATAAAACACTGCGAGCGCCAGCCCGACACCCAAAATCACCACATGGACGATATAAAAGAGCGCCGCCACGTCGAAAGCCTTTTGCGCGTCGCCAACGCTGCGGCAAGCGCGCACTCTCTGCCAAGTGCCCTGGGTGCTGGCCTGAGCAATACTCAACCCGACGGCGCCAATAATCCCCGCCCATATGGTGTAGCGCTTGGTCGGGTCCGTATCAAAATCGAATAGNACCCACTTGGCCTGTTCGTCGAGCCAAATGATGGCGTCGCTGAGGCTTTGCTGAATATTCAAACTGACAAAAATCAGTGCGAAAACCGCACCCACGGAAAACAATACAAACAGCAAAAAATCAGTCCAGATTACAGTTTTAATGCCTGCCAAGGCGCTCCAAACGATACTGATTGCAACCACGAACAGTGCGCATCCAGGAAGCCCCCAACCGCTAATAACATCCAGTACCAAGCTTGCCGTGAGCAGTTTCACTGCGGAGTTGATCANATTCAGTAACAGCCCCAGATACATCGAGAACTCGCCGGTAGGCGCATCGATCCGCGCACCAATGTACTCGTAACTCGTATTGATCCCTTGGCTTAAGTAGAACGGTTTGGCCAGCAAGCGTGCGACCACAACCTTGCCCGCAGCAAGGCCAAGAATGACTTGGAAATAAGTAAGGTCGCCGCCATCAGCGAACACTGCAGCAGGCACCGATACAAAGGTCACCGCACTGACCACGGTAGCAATGATGCTTGCGGATACCGCCCACCAGGGCAGCGATCCATCAGCTTGAAAAAACCCGCGCCGATTNGTNATGCTGCCACTGAGTCGGTGACCCAAATAGGTCACAGCCAGCATCACCACCACCATAATCAACAGATCCGCTGGCTTCATCCCCACCCTTTATGCCATCTGCGCCAATGGNGGTNGCCTAGATTCTGACTATTCGCGTGCCCACATTGCCACCGGCAAGTAGATCTACAAATCCCTCTGGTGCTGCCTCTAGGCCGCTGACTTCATCAGTNAGACTAATGAGTTCACCGGCTTGCAGCCAAGTGTGTATTTGCTGCCGCGCCTCAGCGTAGTGTTGCGCGAAGTCAAAGACCAGAAACCCGCGCATGGTGATGCGATTATTGACCAACAATCCAGGGATGCCGCGCGGTCCAGGCTCTGGCGAGTCGGTATCGTATTGCGATACCACGCCACAACACGCGATACGGCCGCCAACATTCATACGGAACAATGCCGAGCCTAAAATCATGCCACCGGTATTATCAAAGTAGACGTCAACGCCATTTGCCGTGGCCTCTTTCAGTGTTTGCCGATAGTTAGCATCTTTGTAGTTCACCGCCACATCAAATCCCAGTCGATCTACGAGCACTTGCGCCTTGGCGTCACTGCCCATCACGCCAACAACCCGACACCCGTTAAGGCGCGCCATCTGTCCAACTAGGTGTCCAACGGACCCGGCCGCCGCCGACACCATAACTGTCTCACCGGTCTTCGGCTGCCCTACGTGCAAGAGCCCAAAGTAAGCCGTTAGGCCGTTCACTCCGAGCGGCCCGAGGTAGTGAACGGGGTCGTGGGATGGATCAATCTTGGTCAGTGCCCGGGCCTCGTGCAGGGATAGGGTTTGCCATCCGGTAGGCGCGACAACCGCGTCACCTACCGCAAATTCTGCGACAGTGCTCTCAACCACCTCACCAACGCCGGTACCGTTCATCACCACACCGGTAGTCGGCGCACCGGCGTAGCTGGCGCTGCCCTGGAGGCCTGCGCGAGTGCCGGCAGTAATTGCAAACGCCGTAGTTCTGACCAGTACTTCGCCAGCTGCCGGTGCCGAAATCTCGGATTCCGCTAAACGGTAATTGCTGGCACTGAGTTTGCCCTGGGGCAAACTGTCGATTAACACCTGTTGATTGCGCATCCCTCGCTCCTTTATCTGTCTCATAAAACAGCCACTTTACCCCAGAGCAACATTAACCAAATAGCAAAAACGGAGATTTGCCCTGTCTNAAGGGACTTCAATTCTTCTCATAGNAATAGCCTACTGCAGCATCATGCTTAGCGGTTAGGCAAAGCCGGCGCGGATTTTTCAATGTCAGTTGATGGGCAGCGTGAACTGCTACTAGGCCATAGGCCGCTAATTTCTGCGCCGCAAGCAGATCTTGGAATCAAAGAGCTCGGACTAGGATAATCGTTCGCTGAGCAGTTGGTAAAANCCGTCAACATCATTCCACTCAGTGGCGCAGTCCACTGGGTGGCCCATGTCATCGATTAATGTACGCCCATCATCGGTGACTAGAACATTCAACTGCTCAATTTCCAGCCCGCGCCGAGAGAACGCCAGATAAACGGCAACGCAGTCATAAAGTATCGACGACTGCTTGCGCGGATCCATAACGCGCAACAAATCCCCTAACATAGGCCAGCTCGAGGCCACCTCAAACCACTCTTGGTGATTCGCCATCACTGCCTGAGCAAGCGGCGAGGAACTCTCGGCGACTGCGGCAAAGTGCTGGTTTTGCAGCAGAATATTGCCGCAGGTATCTAGGGGCGTAATGGTTTTGTGCCAGGGTGCTGCGAACACTGCCTGACATGCCAGCGCATGCTGTTTAACGTTGTATTCGCGCATTGGCTTAGGCGCACCCAGATAACCCCTACGCAAACTGCCATGCATGCCGACAAAGCTGCTGCGCTCGGTTAACCGCGGCTCGCGCACCAAGGCCGCAGCTATATTCGGCAGCGGTCCAATCCCAATAATCGTAACGGGTTCAGCGCTACTCATTACGGTATCGCAAATGGCGCCCACACCATCCGCATAAACTGGCCCGGGATAGTCGTCTAGCGAGTACTCTCCCAACCAGCCGGTATGCCCCAGAGGTGCTGGGTCTAATGGCAAGCCGACGCCAATGGGTACATCCTCGCGGCCGGCAACACCCAGCAGTTTGGCGACCAAAGCCGCACGATGTTGAGTATCGCCAGTTGCCGTGGTGATCAGACGAATGTCTAATTCGGGACAGCGCAACAAAAACGCCAACGCCCAGACATCATCAACGTCGGTACCAATATCAGTATCAAGAATCACCGGTATCGCCATCAGTGAGCCCTCCAGTTAGGCCGACAAAGCAGCTATGAATTCTGGACCGACTCCGCAACAACCACCGATAATGGTCGCCCCAGAGCGACGCCAAGCTGCCACAAAATCAAGATATTCCTCTACCGTCATCTCGGTGGGCTCGGTCTTTATCTCATTATCTAAAGTCCAGCCAGGAGGAACATGGAAGCGATTCGGGTAAGCCCCTGTGGGCTTATCGGTAAGCGGCGCCAATTCTTCCAGAGCAACTGATATAGCGCCGGGATCCGTGCAGTTAAATAGAAACGCATCGACGTTGTAGGGTTCGAGCCCCGCAACCACCTGCTGCATTGTTTCACCGCTACGCAAACCGCCTCCAGGTTGATCCGCTAGGGTTAGCGCGACCCATAAGGGTTTGTCGGGGTCAGTTTGGCGCGCAGTTGACGCAGCATTCACCGCTTCGCGCACTGACGACATGGTTTCAGCGATATATAAATCCACATTTGCAGACAGCGCTTTAACGATTTCCGCATAGATCGGCCGGGACGTTNCATCATCCGGCACCAAGTCNGGNCGATAACTTTCACTCAGCGGCGGCAGACAGCCAGCCACCTGTACCCCAGTGGCGTCCGCATCGGCCACTTCGCGGGCCAAGCGCGCTGCAATAGCCGTGAGCTCGACATATCGCGATTGCATATTTTCTTTAGCTAGGTAGCTGGGCACTGTCGAGTAGGAATTCGTAATAATCACGCGCGCGCCAGCTTTTACATAATCCTCGTGAACGGCTCGAACCACTTCAGGTTTTTCCACCAAAGCTTTCGCGGACCAGAGTCCTCCAGAGGGGAAGCCGCGCCGGATCAGTTCGCCGCCCATGCCGCCGTCCAATATCGTTAATTCACCAGACATAATTCGAATCTCAATTTAATTACAGCTATACCCAGGAAGACCAAAACCATTCTCGCTCTCTAGAGAAGATGGAACGGTCTCTGTGCACGTTAAATTTTTCAGCAATCAAACCCTGTATAAACGCGAACCAACATCGCGACCAGGGCCACTCGCAATAAAAACCAAAACACAATGAATGCGCGGTTTGTATAGACCCCCTAGCCCACCATGCTGATACTAATTATTGCTCCGCTGTGTTATCAAGCGAGCGCGATAATAGCCAAATTTGTGCAGCAAAAGCTTCAAAAATTTCATCACAAATGGCTCAATATTCATGATCAGTTGGGGGCACAAAATGACCGATACACAAAAACTGAGTGCGCGCTTACAAAGGGCTTGGCATGGCAGAATTTCCGGGTGCATGCTAGGTAAGGCTGTAGAACTCTTTTCTATGCGCGAGGGCGCATCAGCGCTGCAGCAGTATTTGCGCCAAGTAGACGCACTACCGCTGCGCAACTACATCCCATACGATGCCGAACACGCATCAGAGTTAATCGACCAACGCTGCTGCGCCGGCCATCTCCTGCGAAGCTGCCCTGATGACGATATAAATTACTCTACATTGGCGCTGCTGATGCTGGAAAAATTTGGCAATGCGCTTACCACCGCGGACGTCGCCAGAAGCTGGATGAAATACTTGCCCGTGGCCAGCACCTTCACTGCTGAGCGTGCGGCTTATCGGACATTATTAAATAACGCCCACGAGTGGTTTCCAGAAGGGCGCGATCCAGGCTTTGATCTGCTGGAGTGCGCTGACAACGAATTCAACGACTGGATCGGCGCACAAATCCGCGCCGATGTTTACGGCTGGGTATGTCCTGGCAAGCCGGATCTCGCTGCACAACTTGTGACCGAAGATGCGCAACTTTCTCATCGCAATGAAGGCATTCACGGCGCCGTACTCGTCGCCGTATGGGGGGCCCTAATCCCTGTGTGCGAAACTCTCGAGCAGGCTCTGGATCAGGCCTTGGCTTATATACCGAATGAAAGTGACTGTGCCATGGCGGTAGCCTTTGCCAAACAACTTAAGGGGCAAGCAAATGGCGGCGACGCGATAAGACAGCACTACCCTGAGTTGAGCGTAGTGCACACGGTCAATAACTTGGCGTTAGTGGTCTGGGCGCTGCTCAGTCACCCTGACGACTTTAGTGCCGCTATCGGTGACGTAGTCGCCGCCGGCCTCGACACGGACTGCAATGGCGCAACGGTTGGGGCATTGTGGGGCTTGCAAGACAAAGAGATTCCGAGCTTCTGGTCAGACCCCTGGCAGGGGCTGGTTGGTCTGTCTCTGGCGGGCACTGATACAGTAAACGTCGACGAATTGATTGACCGCTCGGTAACCGTCGCTGTCGCTATGAGCGAAACTAAGGAGACATCGTTATGACCAAGGTACGCTTCCTGACCGAAATGGGCATGGGTGTGGATGTCCACGGCGGTGATTATACGAAAGCCGCCTGCCGTGCCGTTGCCGACGCGCTACGCCATTCGTCGTTAAATTTTTTCGAGCCACTTGGGAAATCTCACAACGATATGCACATCACGGTGAAAATCGGCGTCGCCAAACCCCACTTGGTGGACTGTGCAACCGTCGCTCAACAGGTTCCTTACGGTACGGTGACGGTGGAACCGAGCACTGGGGGCTTAAACATCGATGCTGCGGACGGCAGTGATGAACTGGTCATCGCTAACGCAGGCATTCTCGTCCACTTTATCGACTGAAAGGCCGATCCGACCTTATCGGGGAGTAGAAATAGGCACCACCCCAACGCTGCCACAAAGGCCCTAAAAGNCCCCTTTGAGCTGGAGCTTTGCTCATAACGGCGATTTCCCGCGCGCTTTGCTCAAACAATCAAAGAAAAAATCCCGCAGCAGTTCAATGCTGGCCATGTTGGCGTAATTCGACCTAACCAAGAAAGCAATTTCTCGATGCGGACCAGGGTCCGCAAGTCTGGACGAGGCGAGCTCGGGATTGGCATTCACAAGCGGTACCAATGCCATCTCTGGAACAAGCGTCTGGCCAAGATTACACCCCACCAAACCCACCAAAGTTGTTAAGCTTGAAGCGCCTGTGTTGAGGGTGCTTTCGGACGCTATGCTACAAATTTCCAGGGCCTGATCAGTAAGGCAATGACCCTCATCTAACAACATGAGTTCCTCAGGGTCTATTTCCTTCGCACCAACAGGACCGCCCCCACCGGACACCCGATCTCGATGACTGATCAAGAAAAAATCTTCACTCCAAAATTTAAAGGACAACAACCCTTGTTGCGGAAACGGCAAAGCAAGAATAGCTGTATCCAGTTCACCGGACTTTATGCTGTGAACAAGGGATTGGGAGGTGGATTCTGTAATCTTTAAGGTCAAATCAGGGTAACTTTTTTGCAGGTCGGGGAGCACGAGTGGCAACAAAAATGGTGCAATCGTCGGTATTACCCCGATAGCCAGCTGCTGTGTAAGAGGTCCGGAAAAAACATCGCCAAGTTTGGCAATATCTTTCATTTCCCACTGGACTCTTTTTGCTTTTTCCAAGAACAAGCGGCCGANGGGCGTCACCAATACTCTTTTGGTGTCTCGCTCGAATATTTTGGCACCAAGCGACCGTTCTATTTGCAAAATCGAATTGCTTAAGGTTGATGCAGAAATAAAACAGCGTTCCGCTGCTCTCTTAAAGTTCAGAGTTTTTTCTATTTCAAGCGCGTAATTCAGTTGCTTTAGCGAGACCATCGGAACCTCAGTGTTTTAAAAAATAAAACATATAGATCAAATTATACAAATTTACCAACAATACGAATCAAAATAAGATTAATACTCATTTAACAAACAAGTGGGACTTGGAATGGGCTTAATAAACACACCAATCAAGCCGTTTACAGCAGACGCTTTCAAAGATGGCGAATTTGTCACGGTTAATAGTGATGACCTTAAAGGAAGATGGGCAGTTTTTTTCTTCTACCCCGCGGATTTTACTTTTGTCTGTCCGACCGAATTAGGAGACGTTGCCGACTACTACGACGAATTTCTGTCGCGCGATGTGGACATCTATGCGGTTTCTACCGACAGTCATTTTTGTCACAAAGCCTGGTGGGACTCTTCTGAGACCATTAACAAAGTCAAATACACCATGATCAGCGATAACACCTTTGAGATATCCAATAATTTCGAAGTACTCCGAGACAACGAAGGGCGAGCAGATCGCGGCACATTCATCGTAGATCCAGATGGCATCATCCAAGCAATGGAGATTACTGCGGAAGGGATTGGGCGAGACGCTGACGATCTGATGCGCAAGGTAAAGGCAGCGCAATATGTTCGCGCGCACCCAGATGAGGTGTGTCCAGCAAAATGGAAAGAAGGAGAAGAAACTCTCGCACCCTCCTTGGACCTAGTGGGCAAGATCTAGAGCTGGTAACACACCCAGACNGTCAATCTGAAACAAAGGGCATGGACGATCAATGAGCAGCGAGCTACTGTCGAGCGACATTCTTAACGCAGTAACCAACTATGTGGCGGACCTGAAAAAGTCGGTCACATTTGTGCTGCAGACCGGAACTCACGAAAAGCGTGAAGAACTGGTAGATTTTCTCTCGACACTCGCTGCGACCTCTCCATCACTAGCGTTTGACCAACGTGATACACGAGGATCACTGCGAAGCCCAGTCAGCTTTACCTTGGAAGCTGACGACGAACCAACCGGGATAATTTTCTCGGGTATACCCAGTGGTCATGAGTTTAACTCATTGATATTGGCAATCCTGCAGAGCGGGGCCGCCTCTGATTTGAAGCTTGATGCTTCAATTATCGAAACCGTTCAATCAATTATCCAACCTCTTCGGTTCGAAGTGTTCATAAGCCTAAGTTGTCACAACTGCCCGGATGTGGTGCAAACGCTGAATAAGTTTGCGTTGCTAAATAAGAAAATCAGCACGGAGATGATTGATGGTGGTTTGTTTCAGGAAATAATTGAAGAAAGACAGATACAGGGTGTACCTAGTGTTTTTATGAATGGCGAGCTGTTCATGAATGGCAAAGTCGACACCGCCAGCATCCTTGACAAATTGCGGCCGATGGCNGCCAAAACAGACGCCGCCCCCGAACATGCACTGCCAGAGCAAGACGTTGTAGTCATTGGCGGTGGGCCAGCCGCTATCAGTGCTGCAATATACAGCGCCAGAAAAGGATTAAGCGTCACCTTAATCGCAGAAACGCTTGGCGGCCAAGTGAAAGACACTATGGACATCGAGAATTTAATTTCGGTGCCAGCAACCACAGGGACAAAACTAACCGGTAATCTACACGAACATTTGTGCGAGTACGACATCACCTTGCGCGAACACCTCCGCGTGACGGAAATCGAGCAGGGCCAGCCAAAACGACTGCGCCTGTCCTCTGGCGAACTCTTCCAAGCGCGAGCGGTCATAATCGCGACCGGAGCAAATTGGAAAGAATTAGGCATACCCGGCGAAAAAGAAAATATTGGCAACGGCGTAGCGTTTTGTCCGCACTGCGACGGACCGTTTTTCAAGGGTAAGGACATTGCCGTCGTCGGCGGAGGCAACTCAGGCATAGAAGCCGCCTTAGACTTATCTGGCATTGCTAAAAGCGTCACCGTNTTGGAGTTTTTACCTACCTTAAAAGCGGATCAAATATTAATCGATCGCGCANTGGATAAGCCGAACATTGAGATTGTTACTAACGCAGCGTGTACCAGAATTTCGACCGAAAAGGGCAAAGTGAATGCTGTTGAATACACCGATCGAACAACGGATACCGAACGCTCGGTCGCAATAGCAGGCGTTTTCGTGCAGATTGGTCTGGAGCCCAACAGCGGGTTTTTAAAAGACCTTGTCAAGCTCAGCGACTATGGCGAAATTATCATCGATGAGCACGGGGCAACCTCACAACCCGGCATTTTCGCATGTGGAGACGTCACCACCGTGCCATACAAGCAAATCGTAATTGCCATGGGCGAGGGCGCGAAAACTTCGTTAGCCGCATCGGATTACCTAATGAGGCAGAGCATCCCTGCGACTCAAGGCTTCGCTGCTGGATAGTAAAAGCGCGTTCTTTGCACGCCTACTGTAGGCAGAAATCGAGCAATTGCGGTTACTGAAATACGTCAATGATGCGAGAGTACTTCACTGCAATCTCGCGACGTTTCCCGATCCCACCCACAAAGCTGTCATCGTCAACCTCGTTGTATACCAAAAACAATCCCGCGTTCGCCGCTTGAAGCCAAGAAAAACGAAAATTTGTCGCTACAAGATTGGAACGATCGTCGGACTGCACCAGGGCTTGGAAAAGAATCTTTGGCGAAAACGAGTAACCAACCCGCAATCGCACTACATTCACTCGAAAGTCGCCAGCACTTGCAGGATTGCCATCCAGAGCCGGTAAGGGAGCCAACTGTATGTCGTTGTGGCTCCAAGTAAGCGCTGCAGTGAACGCGTCACCCAGTCGATAATTTACCTTTGTCTCTACAGCAACGCGATCGCCCCCGTAAAACCCTCCGATAAAGGATTTCACCGAGCCAGAAAGCGCCTTTTTGCGATCCGTCATGAACACTAATTGCGATTCTTTGTGGTCGTATTCTCCAGCCGGGACGAATGTGCCTTTGTTGATCTCAAACGGTTCGCGCACTCCTTCATGGGTAAGATTTATTCCCGTATGAATCTCCAAACCGTTATGCCACTCGAAGTGATTGTCTATATGTGTAAATCCCGACTCATGATATCCGTCAGCACTAAAATAACTTCGATGGTACATATGGGGACGCAGCTCAAATAGCCCCCACAAATCAGAAGGTCTAGTACGATTAAAAATCATGACATCGAACTTTTCGTAGTTGGAGCGCCGCAAAAAACCCACCTCTGGATTGAAGTTTTCGCCAACCTTCGCGTAGCCAAGACGATTGGTCCAGGATTCAGAGTCCCAATTAAAACGAAGGCTGCCAGCTTGATCATCGCCGCGCTTGCCTGGCGTTTCGGTTTGCGCCACATAGCCTGTAATCGTTATCTCGTCACCAATACCCCAACGACCATCCACCGCAATCGTATTGTTATAATCGCCATCGCCATCGCCTTGCCGAGTCACATAAATGGCACCAAGAGATGAGCGATTAGCAAGTTCCTGATTCACACGAGCTACCGAGTAGCTATTGCCAGCGAGCGCGTTGACCGATTGCGTCTGCATGTGGATCAAACCCAAATTAGTGGAACCACTAACCTTGCCTGACAAGCGAGCACCAGCGGCAATGGGCTGTTGCACCCCTCCGGCGCCAATGCCGATACGA
Source organism: Gammaproteobacteria bacterium (assembly GCA_002684495.1). GTDB lineage: Bacteria > Pseudomonadota > Gammaproteobacteria > Pseudomonadales > Azotimanducaceae > UBA4421. The sequence continues at coordinate 222,008 of NYVG01000007.1, forward strand.
CGGCTAAAGAATAATTCTACCTCTCTTGGATTTCCGACAGAGAACTGTCCAGCGTTTTCTAGAAAGAAAGGCCTTTTCTCGGGGAGAAAAATACTGAATCGGTCGAGATTTACTTGGACTTCGTCGGCTTCTACTTGGGCAAAATCCGTGTTGTATGTTAGGTCCAGTGACAAGCTAGGTGTCAATAAATACTTGGCGTCGAAACCCCAGTCCCCCTCGCGCTTTGCATTGGGGGTTAGTTCGCCGCCGCTTTTATGTTCGCCCAAAATGTAAGGCGTGATTTTCAAATTGCGATGTGTCGGTACTACAACGTTTTTTAGCGTTCCTGCTTCAGAGACCCGAAATAGATTGTGCTGTCGACCCAAGGGGGCCCAGAAAGATAGCTCGTTCCGTCGCGCAATCACACGATGGAAATTGATACCCCAATCCTGAACGTTGGCGCCACCATATCGAAGAGACTTGAAAGGGATGGCAAATTCCGCACTCCACCCCAGTTCATTTACCTCTGCCGCAACATCCCAGGACGCGTCCCAATTAAGATTAAATCCGCCACCGCCTGATCCAAAACTCCCTGCACCGCCCTTCACGACTTGGCCATCAAACTCAACGGCTCCTGGGGTGGTTGAAAAGACAAAACCATTCTGCCGGTCTTTGAATGAGTCGATTATTACGGCGAAATTGTCGACCTCCGGGGTAATAGAATCCCTTCCTCCATCAGAAATGATTAGGTTTGCGGGATCACTGTCGTAGCAAATTACACCGATGTAAAGAGTGTCTGTTGTATAACCTATGAAAACTTCAGTTTGCTCGCTCGCCGTCGCACCCTCGAACGGACGAACTTGCAGAAAGCCGGTTGCTGGGACGAGTGACCGCCAGGCTGGATCGTCGACTACATCACCGTCTAACTGCGGAGCCTCGGATAACGGAATCGCCTCAGTAGTCGGTGCCGCCCAGGCGTTTTGAGCTCCTGGCGCCAAAGCAAACACTAGTAAGACCATCAAAATGCAATACGAACCATTTCCGGGCAGCCGCATACCTTTCTCACAACAAACATTAGTCCTGCAGAGCGCGGGAATAACACGCTTCGAACAGAGTGGTCCTGGTGCCATAGGGCGAAAGCGTGCCTCCCTAGCGAGCCAGGTCGGTCATTATTGAGCCTGTTTCAGAATTAAGCTTTTTTGTGAAGCTGAACTGGAAGCTGGGTATACCCACGAACGAAGGACGAAAAAGTCCTCTCCGGCTCTCCTACCACTTCGACACGGTCAAAGCGCTTTAGAATCTCTTCCCACAAAACGCGAAGTTGCAATTCAGCCACTCTGTTGCCCATGCATCGGTGAATGCCAAATCCAAAGGCCATATGGTTACGGGCATTTACACGATCGATTACTAACTCTTCAGCGTTTTCAAAGACTTCCTCATCTCTATTTCCAGAGAGGTACCACATAAGAATTTGATCGCCTACTTTAATCTGTTTACCGCCAATCTCGCAGTCGTTATTTGCGGTTCTGCGCATGTAGGCGAGCGGCGTCTGCCAACGGATAATTTCCGCTACCATATTCGGGATCAATGAGGGGTCTGCCCGTAGCTTGTCATATTCCGCCGGAAACAGGTTCAGGCCGTGTACGCCAGCGCTCATCGAATTTCTGGTTGTATCGTTGCCGCCTACAATCAGCAAGATGAGATTACCAAGAAACGCCATCGGTTCCAGATCTTTGGTGTCCTCTCCGTGCGCAAGCATCGAAACAAAATCACCAGTCGGGTTTTTCTTTCGCTCTTCCCACAGGTGCGTGAAGTAAACAAGGCACTCGATGAGTTCTTCTCTGCGTTGCTCCTCCGTATCAATAATACCGCTACCTGGAGCTGCCGTGGCTACGTCTGACCATCGCGTTAGCTTCCTGCGTTCTTCGAACGGAAAATCAAAAAGTGTTGCTAACATCTGGGTCGTCAGTTCGATTGAGACCTTGTCTACCCAATTGAACGTTTCGCCCACTGGCAATGAGTCAAGCACGGCTCCCGTGCGTTCACGGATGAGAGCTTCCATACCCGCTAAATTTCGCGTTGAGACCACCGGGGAAACGGTCTTACGTTCTACGTCATGTCGTGGAGGATCCATTGCGATGAACATCGTGACATCGAGCGCGCCCTCGGGTAACGGACGGTCTATTGGGAAGCCGAGGGTAATACCATGGGCGCTTGAGAAATTGTGGTGGTCTGTGTCTACCGCTTTGATGTCAGCGTATTTAGTAAGCGACCAATAGCGTCCTGCCAATTCTGTCTCGTTGAAGTGAACAGGATCTTCGTGACGGAGCCGACGGAAGTATTCCAAGCTGCGATTTTCAGCAAACAACCGGTTCCACACCGGGTTTATGTCTTCAATAGCAAGATCGTTCACGTCGGGTATCGGCCCACGCAACTTGTCCATTTCAGCGCCCGGACGTTCATAACTCGGTCCGGACTCGTCTTGCACCTCTATCGCTTCGCTCACATCACTCTCCAAGGAACTCCTGAACTTCAAAATTAAGCTTTTAGGTCGGTTTGAGTCAACTAAAAAGGGTCGGCCTCGATTTTTCAAAACGCCCGGGCACGGAATGTCACCTGGCGCCGAAATAGCTCTCCGACCAGTTGCTCGCGCGGCCAGCAGACGTTTTGTATGCGCTTCGACGGAAAGTTTGAAAATGAGAATCATTCTTATTATAATATCGCTTGTGTTATGCTTTCGCATCCGCGAGCCTTTTCGCATTGTTAAGACACGCCGATGCAAAGCGCCGGCACCAATTATCACTGAAAGCAAGAGCGTCTTATTCGAAATAGTCGCTACCAATAAGGAGAAAGATGTGCCCAGTCACATAGTTAAATTCGGGTCTACGAGGATTCTTTTTGCCCTCACCCTCGGTTTTTTGGCGGCNTGTTCGGATGATGCCACGCCATACGCACAACAGGACGCTGACGGCGACGGAGTGAAAAACTCGCTGGATGCATTCCCCACTAACGCAAACGAATCAAGCGATGCCGACACCGATGGCATTGGCGACAACAGCGATAACTGCGTGAACGCAGCCAACTTCAACCAAACCGACAGTGACGGAGATGGTACTGGCGACGCCTGTGATACGGCAATTCCAACAACTTATGCCGGTTTTCCAAGCGCCTACGATACGACAGCCACCGATTCTATTAGCTATACCGGTCAAACCGCCCGCCACATGCTTATGCTCGGTTTGGTGGACACTATGACGTCCGTTACTGAGCAAGGCGACACCTATGACAATTACAAAACAGCAATGAACGTCTGGATCGAAGGCGATAATTCGCTGGCTGTTGTTTGGACGCCAAAAGGCGGNGAGGCATTAACCGACGCGGCAACAGTTGGCGATATCAGCACCGGCAAGAATCTGGACGGCAAAATCGCCGGCGGTAATGGCGAAGGCGGTGGCGAAACCAAGAAACTCATAAACGACGAGTTTCTAGGTTGGACAGAAGGCATGGACTCCACACCCCTGCCGATTGAACTGGTGGATCTGTGGATAGACAAACTCGCCACTGAAGCGACAGACGGCACCGATATTTCTATATCTACTGTTGCCGGCCCTGCGACCGTGTCCATCGACCAAGCTCAAACTGACGCCCACGGACGAAACTACCGACAACTTCTGCAAAAGTTTTTGCTCGGCGCGGTTACCTTGTCGCAAACCACTAACGACTACTTGCAAACCGACTTTGCCAATACATTGGGGCAGGAAGGCACGAAAAAATACGGTGCCGGCGAGCATGACTGGGACGAGGCATTCGGCTACTACGGCGCTGCCAGAAACAACAACGATTTCACCGACAATGAAGCCGCNGGTAAGAGCGGCCGCGACGGCTGGAAATACGGCTACAACGACATCAATGGCGACGGCACCATCGATGTGCGATCCGAGTACAACCTAGGCATTTCGCAAAACTGTGCAAAGCGCGACCGATTGGACATCAATGACGACGGTGTTGGTGAAACCAATCTGTCAAAAGAAGCTTTCGACGCTTTCGTACTAGGCAGACACGTGATCAGCGAGGCAACCAACAGCGGCAGCATGTCGGCCTCCCAACAAGCGGTAGTTGCAGCCCAAGCGGAGATCGCGGGCAAGGCCATGGAGAAGTGCGTTGCGGCGACGGTGATTCACTACATTAACGACGTAGTCGGCGATATGGGCAATTTTTCCGACGGCTCATTTGCAGATACCAGTAACTTTAAAGATCTTGGCAAGCACTGGAGTGAGATGGTCGGTTTTGCCCTAGGTCTGCAATTTAGCCCCTGGTCGCCCTTCAGAGCTGATGATGCAGCACTGGCAGATCTGAAAACGATCTACGCAAACTTTGGCCACGCACCAGTGCTCTCTGACGGCTCACAAGGGGGCATTCCAGCGACTGGCACAGCCCAAGAAGCCATCGATGCTTACACCGCCGGACTGCTGGCAGCCAGAACAATGCTGCAGGATGCTTACGGCTTCGACGCTGCAGTTGTCGAAGTCTGGTAAAGATCCAGCCTTTGTTAGCGAGAATGATTTTCGATATCATTTGTATATCGAATCTCAGAAGAGGGGAAAGAGACACACTCTTTCCCCTTTTTTTTCCAGAAAAAATTTTTTATTAGGATGAATGAAATGGTTGTGCAATCGCGGCTTTTACTTCTTGCATCATGCGTGGCTTTAATGACCGCCTGTGGCGGTGGGGGCAGCGGCTCATCAAGCCCTGCCGCTGTTGCTTCTGGATCCGGCGGTCAAACCACTACGGGTACGTCAAGCGGTTCGTCCTCCAGCTCTTCAACGGGCGGTTCTTCCTCATCGTCCACCGACTCTGGCTCCAGTGATAGCGACACAACGTCCAGTTCAAGCGCCGATTTTAATATTCCAGCAATGCTCACTGATATCGCCGACAAAGTGATCATCCCAAATTATGAGTCACTGGCCTCCGCAGCCACGGCATTTGCCGCAGACACCAGTTCACTTGCTACCTACTGCGGCGCCATCGGTTCTGCAGACGAAGCCAGCGCTCTGGCGGCCGCTCAGACGGAGTGGTTGGATGTTATGGCGAAAATCCAACTCACCGAGCCACACGCGGTGGGTCCAGCTGGCGCCAACGACGATACACTAAGAAACCGAGTCCTTTCATATGCCAATGTCGACTTGAATAGTTGCGGCCTAGATCAGTCAGTGGCCCAGCAATCTAGTGCCGATTTCGACCTGTCGACCCGCTCTAGTAATCAGCGCGGCTTCAGCGCCATTGAATATCTGCTCTACAACACGACGCTTACTCATTCCTGCGCGCCGCAGATTAGCGCAACGTCTGGATGGAACGATCTAACCGAAACTACCCAAAAGACCCAACGTTGCACTTATGCCCAGTCCCTAGCGACAGATGTTGCGGACGCAGCGACGACCATCGCCAACGAATGGTCGGCCACTGGCGGCGACTATCGGGCGACCTTTGTCGCCGAGGAGTCTGCTGGTACCTCGCTACAAGCCTTGACTGACGTCGTCATCATCCACATGGATAAAGAAGCCAAAGACCGCAAAGTAGGCATCCCCACCGGCGTTAAAGCCGAATGCTCAGCCTATTCCTGCGCTGATCTGATTGAGTCGCCCTATAGCGAAACGTCGCTGACCAATATCCGTAACAATCTTGTGGGGTTCCGCGAAATCTTTAANGGTGGCAATGGCGTGGGCTTCGATGATCTGATTAACGATGCAGATTTCGCGGACATCACGTCAAGCGTTCAAACAAAGATTGCGGATGCAATCGAAAATATCGACTCAGCGTCCGTAACCCTGAANGATCAGGCCACCGCAATAACCGACGAGACCACCGCTTCAGCTTGCACGAACGCCTACGGCAGCCCTGGCACCAGTAGCACCGATTACAGCGCATGCAGTCTAACGGGGTTACTCAAGCGCATCACCGACGTCTTAAAAATCGAATTCGTCAACATCGTAGGCGTCAACCTCCCAGGTTCCGTACAGTCTGATAATGATTAATCACGTTTGCCGCTCTCTCGTTGCTATCGCGGCATCCGCCGCGATAGCAACCGCTCATGCTGACAATAGCAACGATCAGCCCGACCAACTCATCGAAGAAACCGTGGTCATTGGTGATCGTGAAGCCGCNCGCCGCGTTGCGGGCTCAGGTACCGTGCTAAACCANCTT
>NYVG01000007.1:228193-308199 GCA_002684495.1 Gammaproteobacteria bacterium
GGACTTNGNCGACCACNNNGATCTACACCAAATCGTTGCGAGCGTACCTGGTGTCTACTTTAGACAAGAGGATGGTTATGGTCTGCGGCCTAATATCGGGATTCGCGGCGCAACAACAGATCGAAGCCAAAAAATCACGATGATGGAGGATGGCATCCTGATTGGGCCTGCCCCCTACTCTGCGCCTGCTGCCTATTACGTTCCAAATGCGGCGCGAATACACGCCGTAGAAATCTTAAAAGGTCCTGCGTCCATTAAGTACGGCCCCCACACGGTGGGCGGCGCGATCAACTTCGTAACTGCACCTGTACCCGAATCCAATACTACAGCGCTTGATTTGAGTGTTGGCAGCGACGGCTACCTGAAGACACAAGCAGAACTGGGCGTTCGCTTGAACGAAGATATGGGTATTTTGATCGACGCGCTAGACTACCGTAGCGACGGCTTTAAAGAACTCGATAACGGCGGCGGCACTGGCTTTAGCCGCAACGATTTCAACATCAAATTCAAATGGCAACCCACGTCGCGAATACCAAGTGTATTGACTATGAAGGTTGGCTTCGCCGCCGAAGATTCAGATGAAACGTACCTCGGCCTTTCAGATAGCGACTTCGCAGCGAACCCAGATCAGCGCTATGCCGCTTCTGAACATGACGGTTTTGAATCAGAGCATTTGCAATTGCACCTTAACTACTCAGTAAAACCGAACGCTAATAACGACCTAAACGTTAAGGCGTACCACAACCGTTTTACTCGTGCTTGGACCAAGTTCGACGGCTTCCTATCCGGTACGGCCCCGCAGAATATTCTGCAACGCACGAATCTTTACCAACGGCAATTTAATATTCTCAAAGGCCTCATCGACTCTCGGGCAGTAGACTCGGAGATTATCGATGTAACGAATAATGATCGAGATTTTTTCTCTACTGGACTGCAGCTCTCGAGCCAGACCCAGCACGCGCTCTTTGGTATCGAGCAAAATTTAGGTCTTAGCCTGCGTATCCACAAAGATCAGGTAGAACGAAATCATAAACAGCGCGGCTACCTGATGACCGCTGGCAGACTGGAATACGATGGTGTAGCACGCGCCGCTAAAACCAATAACCGCGCCGAAAGCACCGCCATATCTCTGAGCCTATTAAATGATTTTGATGCAGGACGCTTTACGCTGAGTCCAGGCCTTAGATTTGAAAAGATCAACGGCGAGGTGGAAAATTTTCTCACCGATACGCTTACGTCAAATGATCAGACCGAGGTCATGCCAGGCATCAGTGTGCTTTACGAAGCGAACGATCGGGTCAACGTTTTTGCCGGCGTGCATAAAGGCTTTTCACCCGCTGGGCCAGGCGCGGATGACCAAGAGCCGGAAAAGAGCACCAATTACGAATTAGGTTTTCGTTTCAACAGCGCAAGCGTTGGCGTTGAGAGCGTGGCGTTTTACAGCGACTACAGTAACTTACTCGGTCGCTGTCGAGTCAGCGACTATGGATGCACCGTCGGCGAAGAGTTTAGCGGCGGTGCCGTTGAAATACTCGGCGCTGAGTTCTCAGCCAATTTAACAACTGATGTGGGCGAGCACGCGTCGCTGACAACGGCGGTCACCTATACCTATACCGAATCCTCATTCCAAGACAGCTTCCTTTCGACCTTCTCACAATTCGGCATCGTTAAAGCCGGAGATGAACTCCCCTATCTGCCACAACATATCGCAGCGCTGAGTTTGGCCCTTACCGCCGGCCTGTTGGAAGGTACAGTCGATGTAAAATATCAGTCTGAGATGCGCGAGGAACCCGGCCAGGACGAGATCAGTGACGGTTTATTTGCCGAATCGAGTACCACCATCGACTTAGGCTTGCGCTATCAAGTCAACGACGCGATCACCGCTCAATTACTGGTGCGCAATGCGGCCGATGAGCGGTCCATCGTGGCTCATCGACCGTTCGGTGCACGGCCGAATCTGCCTAGAACCGTGATTCTTAGGCTCTCTTATAAAATCTGATGCCACTAATGTCGTTCGAACAGTTTCTCGAACCACTGGGCTACTTACTTGATCCGAGCAAGCGTATCTTTTGGGGTTACGTTATCGGCGCCCTGATCGTCGCAAGTGTAGTCACGGCGAAAAGCCAAGGCTACTTAGACGTAAGAGCTCAGCTACGGTCGCTATTTTCCGCAAAGTATTGGTTCAACCGCTCAACGTCTTTGGATTACGTGCTACTTTTTGTCAACGGCAGCATTAGGACGTTGCTGATCATTCCGGTCCTTGGAAGTCATCTGGCAGGGGCATTTGTGGTAGCGAGCTTTCTACAGCGCAACGTGGCAGATCCTGCGGTTACCAGCTTATCTTGGCTAGCGGTCGCCTCGTTATTTAGTGTCACGCTTTTTATTGCCGATGATGCGAGTCGCTTTGCCTTGCACCGAATGATGCATCGGTGGGAGCCGCTATGGCGATTGCATAAGGTCCATCACAGCGCCACAACACTGACGCCCTTCACCGTCTTTCGCGTACACCCGATTGAGAGTATCTGCTACTACACGCGCGGGCTTCTGGTATTTTCCATCATTGCCGGCATTTTTATCTGGCTCTTTAAAGGCAAATTAACAGCGCTAGAGATTATGGGTGTCGACGCTCTGGGCTTTGTCTTTAATATGGCCGCGGCAAACCTTCGGCATTCGCATATTTACGCGGGTTTCGGCAAGTTCGAAGCCCACATCATAAGTCCAGCACAACATCAGTTGCACCACAGCTTGCACCATGACCACCCTAACTTTGGTTCCTGTTTGGCTTGGTGGGACCGAATGTCACATACACTGACAACGTCGAAAGGAACACGCGTCCACCGATTCGGCATCGCTGAAACCGCCAGCACCGAGCGCCGACAAACTACATCGCAAACTGCCTACCCGCAGATTTAATCGCAGGCTGGAGCGGCCATGCCTTGTTGCCGCATCAGGGCGACAAGTTGCGTTAAATCACCCGATTCCGTCGACACGGGCTGCTGCGGCATAAGTGTCGGCCACAGACGCAACGCAGCAGCAAAGGCCTGTCCCAGCTCCGCATTACTAGCACCTGAAATTGCCGCTGCATCATCAATAACCTTACCTTTTGCTATGGTCACGAAGCCGTATGCGTCCTGATATTCCTGCAAATCCGCGACACGACCATCTTCAGCCACGCCCACCGCATATTCGACAGCTGCCTGGCTCACTAACGCAAAGGCAATTTGCTGTTGTTTTCGGACCCCTAAAGGCAACCGGCCCTCAATGGCATTCATCGTCTGCATCAACTGAGCGTAGCGGTTACGGAATAATGCCCGCTCCTGTTCACCCGCTGCTAGAACATCAGCGAACGCGCCCAATTCCGTAGCGAAGCCTGGCACCTCAAACTGCGCCAATCCAGGGAGTAACTCCTGATAAACCTCCTCAGCAGGGTGTTTAGAGTGCCGCTGTGCAAGTTCGATGTGTCCCGCTTCAAATAATTCGGAGGCAACTAAGAGGTGGCCGCGCATCAGACCCAAATTTGTCGCTAATATTGTGGCCGCACGACATGTTTCAGTCTGCGCGACGGTGCTATGGGCAAACCCCACAGAACACATTAGCACCGAGAATATTAGGGCCGATAGCCACCCCTTGCTTTGGCCAGAGTTCATAGGTTCACCCCTTCAAAAAGTTCTAAATTAGGATGGCCTAAGTAGGTGCCCTTGGGCGCTTTCGCTTGACCATGGGCTTTACGAAAAGCTTCCGACTCGGTCCATGCTTCAAAGGCTTGCTTGGACTCCCAAATAGTATGGGACGCGTAGAGGGTGTGATCGTCAAATGCGGCGCCTTTGAGCAGCGAAAAAGACTTAAATCCTTCCACTGTGTGCAGATAAGAATCACGTTGTCGCCAGACCTCTTCAAATCCGTCCTCAAATCCTTTGGTTATTTTGAATCGATTCATTGCTACGAACATTGCTCCCCCTAGGTGTATACCAACAGTTTTCCTATTTTAGGATGTTTTTCCACGTGAATCCGTGTTTTATATATCTTACTTAGCAGTTCAGGCACGAGCACCTCGGCCGGCGCGCCTGCAAGCACACGCTTTCCCCGATCAAGTAAAACGATTTGATCAGCGAATTTAGCCGCGAGGTTCAGGTCATGCAGCACAACTAAAAAACCAATGCCTTGTTGTGCCAAATTTGCACAACAAGCTAACAATTGAAGTTCATAGGCTATATCTAAACTCGCCGTCGGTTCATCCAGTAACACAAACCGCCCCATACGCGCCGTAGAATTTGCGGTAATTTGCAGAACAGCACGGGCGAACAAAACACGTTGTTTTTCGCCGCCAGACAGCGAGCGAAACGATCGCTCTAGGAAAGACGTCATACCCAGTTCTTCGGCCAATGGATTCACATAGCTCAAAAATTTTTCTCTGGGTCCCGACATCCACGCCATCTGCAAAATTTCTAACACCGAAAAGTCGAACGCTATTTCAGTGGATTGCGTCATAACGCTACGCGCCCGCGCCAACTCCTGGAGCGAGTAATCCTTTAAATTTCTACCATTCAAAAGCACAGCACCCTGGCTACCGCTGGTATCTCCAGCAAGGGTTCTAAGCAGCGTCGTCTTGCCCGCTCCGTTCGGACCCACCAGTGCAGTGATGCAACCATCCGCCGCCTCTAAGGAGACCTTGGAAAGGATATCCTTACCGTTGAGCGCTACACTGATGTCTAACGCTGCTAACGCCACAACCCACGATCCCGCACAATTAACCAAAGAAAAAAGGGCGCGCCAATCGCGCTGGTTATAAGACTCACCGGGATTTCCGCCGGCACAATGACAATCCTCGCTATGGTATCTGCCAACATAAGTAATGAAGCACCCACAACCACCGACCCATACATAAGGGCTCGGTGAGTGACTCCAAAAAGAAAGCGCACGAGGTGAGGCACCACCAATCCAATAAAGCCAATCATTCCCGCCAACGACACAGCAGCTCCCACGCCCAGTGCAGAGGCGAATACGATCTGTTTTTTCAAGTAAGCAACATCAACACCCATGAATTCGGCTTCCGGCTCACCAAGCTGCAAAAGGTCGAGCTGCCGATGGGTTTGAATCAACAAGCAAAAACCCGTCAACATGAGTACGGTTCCAGGCACCAGCGACGTCCAATCCGCTCGACCTAGACTTCCCATCATCCAAAACGTCAGCGTTCGTAGCTGACTGTCGTCGCTAATGTACTGGAAAAAACCAATGCCAACTCCAGCGAGTGCATTGATAGCGATCCCCACCAAAAGTACGGTGACGATGGACAAGCGCCCACCCCCTTGGGCAATCGCGAACAATAAGCCAGTAACCGCAGTAGCGCCGAATATTGCAGCAATAGATATGGAATAGGGCGCCAAGCTCGCGGGCATGTTCACCGCACCACCAAGGACGATCATGAATATCGCGCCCAAGGCCGCGCCGCTAGACACACCGATCAAACCCGGATCAGCCAGCGGATTCCGAAACAACCCCTGAAGTGCGGCACCAGAAAGCGCAAGCGAGGCACCAACCAAGGCGGCTAACACAACACGGGGCAAGCGTATATTGATGAGCACCTTCTCTTGGACCGAACTTGCTTCCCCAAAGAATATCGACAACACGTCCACATCAAATGCGCCAAGCGTCATCGCTAACAGCGCGCAGATGAGAAGAACCGCCAACACAAAATAAGTTTTCCAACCTAACGGGCTAGATTGGACTCGGCGATCAGAATGCTCGGAGTTAGCCGGTGTCAGCAACGCTTCCCTTGAGACCGGTTTGCCGTCAGTCATCCGCTTGGGCAAATTCCGATATCTGGACCGCTGTGGTAATTGTCCTTGGACCAAAGCCCAACAACGCCATGCCATCCACAGCGAAGACATTCCCAGAGCTGCCAGCACCCGTGAGTTCGATAATCGGATCAGCTATTACGGCCTCAATACCACCCGCGGCTTTGGCGCTGCGCTCAGTAATAAAGATCACGTCCGGGTTGCGCGTTATCATTGCCTCAGGCGCAGTGGGTTTCCAGCCTTCAAAGTCCGCAAAGACATTGGTTAGACCCGCCATCTCCAGGACACCATGACCCGAAGTTTCACTACCTGCTGCGGTGGGCACACCGTCGCGCAGGGCTAACAGCAAAGCCGCTCTGATCGGTTTATCTATACGCAATCGCTTAACGCGCAAGTCCTCCAAGTGGTTTTGCAGCTTTTCAATCAGAGCATCACGGGCACTTTGATCCGCACCGACGATGCTGGATATGCAGCTGACTTTTTCGACAATTCCCTGACCGTGCCAGCGCTCGGGAACAACAGCGAGTTCAATACCTAGTGATGTCAGTTGAGACAGGACTTCGGGCGGACCCATGTCATCCTCGCCCAATATCAATGTCGGCTGAGTGGACAACATGCCCTCGGTCGAAAGCGCCCGCACATAGCCTACGGAAGGCAAATCCGCTGCTGCGCTGGGGAAATTAGATGTGGTATCTACGGCAACCAATCTGGATTCGGCGCCTAGTGCATAAATGATCTCGGTAACGGAACCTCCAGCACTGACGATACGCGAAGCGTCCGCGGCCGGCGCCGGGCAGACGGCGTGCGTCTGCCCTAAACCTGCGGCCACAATGGCCACTCCGACCAACCATCGTTTCAAAGCGTTATCCGAATGTTCGCGCCGTAGTGCAAACCCGGCTGAGTAAAACGTTGCACCGCGTCTGAGCCAATCGCGGCGGTATCAACCCAGCGGATGTACTCTTTGTCCGTTATGTTGAACACGCCGACGTTGACAGCAACTTTAGGTCCAAAGTTTCTTTGACCGATGAGGTCTAACTGCACATAGCCGTCACTGAGGTGCCGATTGGACGAAGCCACATCCTCAGCTTGTTTGCCGCTGGCAAAGGTGGCCGTAACTTCGGTAGACCATAGATCGTTGGGCGCGTCATAGCGCAACCCAACTACACCGTTGATCGGCTCGATGCTGTCGATTGGCTGGTCAGCCACTTCGTCCTGTCCATCCGCATATGCGAACGCAAACATAAGGCTGAAGTTATCCTGCCATTCGCTGTCGGTCGTGCCACGGCTGTTCGTTAAGTAGCTCAGGCTCATTTCACCCGACAGTTCAAAACCATTGATCGACACTTCGCCGCGGTTTAGCGAAGTAAACGCGAGCAAGCCATCGGCTGGATCAACGCCACCAGAGGCGAGGAATGCTGGTGCAATCACGTTCTCTTCAATAAAGTCTTCGTAGCTGTTCTGGAAAACCGTCGCATCAAGGTAGATGCCGTCCCCTGAAAACCGCAGTCCAACCTCCGTTCCTGTACTGGTTTCAGATTGCAGATCGGGGTTGCTGATCACCTTGTAACCGCCTCTGAGATTTTCAAAACCCGCGTTTACAGCATTGGCCGGGGGCGCTCTAAAGCCTTGCCCATACCGGGCATAGACACGAACCGCTTCTGAGATTCTGTATACGGCACTGATACTTGCGGTGGTGTCGCTGTCGGAAAATTCTTCCGGCAGAGCTTCATTTTGATGCCCAGCCACCCAAACCAGATCGGGCGCCACCTTGGCATCGTACTCATCGTACCGGATCGCCGGTGTGACCCTAAGACGGCCATCTAACAATGAAATTTCGTCCTGCAAGAAAACACCCGTCTCGGTTATATCCGTTGTTGGAAAGTCTCGCGTTGGGAAGGCAGAATACTCCGGCAAGCTTGCTCCGGCTGCGTTAAAGGTAGCCCCAGTTCTCATGGTTTCATAAGTGTCTTCACTGTAATCGACCCCAACTGTGATGACGTGATTACTGGCGCCGAGCTGTGCGAGCGTGGTCGCCAACCCCGTATAGCCCACGGCGTTGTGATCGTAATCGGAATAGCGGATCCTAGTTTGGGGACCAGAGTAGGATGTCCTGGACTCACTGGTGAGTTGCTCATTAGTGCTATCTTGGGTGAAAGCCGTGAACTCTGCCGAATCAAAAATCCATAACTTGTCATTCAAACTTAAACGCAGGGCCGATTTAGTACGGTCGCGCGTATCCAAAGCACTACGTGAGTTTATGAGGGTGCCGTAAACCATGGCTCCCGCATCCGAGACCACATCAGCATCTGTTTCACTGGAAAAGTTTTCGTAATCCACCGTGACATTAACCAAATCGAACGCGTCAAAACCGACAGCAACACGGAGATTGGAGTTTTCGATATCCGCGGGATCGGCTTCCTGTCGGGCACTGGCGGTATAACCTGATGCGCCTTGGGTTTCAGTTTCGCTCGCTCGAGTATCAGTGTACTCAAGTAACCCACTGATACCTGATATCTGGCCTGCTAAGCTGAGCGTATTTACCAGCCCTTGATCTTCACTGGAATATCCGCCCTTGTAGCCAACAGAAAACGGGTTGTCTGAATCAACATAATCCTGGGGTCGTCGGGTTTTTATCGCAACTACACCGCCAAGAGCATCACTGCCGTAAAGTGAGGACCCAGAACCTTTGGCGATTTCGATATTCGCCATGCTTTCGATCGACACAAAATCCCGCCGAGCATTGAGGAAGGGCCCGAAACTAAATGCTTCAGGCACCTGCACACCGTCGACCAGAGTCAGAACTCGATTACCGCCAATACCCCTGATAGAAAAGCCGGAAAGCCCCCACCGTTCACCAGCGCCGGCGACAGAAACACCAGGTTCATACTTTATGAGATCCGCTATGTCGCGCATCATGCGCCGGTCTATCTCTTCCTCAGAGATAATAGTGAGCGCTCCAGCCACTTCGCCTATCTCTCTTTCGGTTTTTGTGCCAATTACCGTAACCGTCTCAATGTATTCTTGCGCTTCTGCCGAAGCAGCAAATGCTAAGGTTGCAACAGCACATACAAGGGGCACCAGAGCCAGCTCTCTAGGGCTACGGATGGATTTCTGATTCGGGTTCATTGCGAATTTTTCTCCTTCGTTAATGATAATCGTTCTCATCGAAAAGTACTAAAAAAAGCCCCATGGTCTGAATCTACGCTCGGCGCTTTTGGGGAGCAGGAAACGAGATCAGACCAGGGACTTTTTGATCGACAACACTAGAGAGAATGCACCTCGCTATTCAAAGATGCTTGGTCTCCCTCGAGTTGAAAAACAGTGAGTCCTCCTGTGTGCGAAAGCGGGTCGAAGACTTCGCCGCGCTCGGCGGCGAGATGAGTTAACCATCCGATAGCCTGTTCAGCGTTGAGGTGATGAGCCCTGAAGACCCCGGTGGCAGTCACCTGATCACCGGCCATTGCCGCTGTGAACACCAATTCGCCATCCGGTACCTTGAAGCGCACTGAACCGCCATCCCTATCGATAACATCGGCCCAGCAGCCTCTGGCGGGACATACATCGCCCACCGCACCCACGATCGTGACGGTTTTGTCCACATAGGCATATGGGTCATTGATCAACTGGGAAATCTTTACCGCGAGCGGCCCTGAAAATTCAGAGCTGGCTTGCGCGTGCTCACCAGCAGCTGCCGTCGTGGCAGACTGCGTCAGCAAAATTGCCGAGATTACAATTGCGCGCCAATGGATTGCGCTATAAGTGCGTTCTAAATGACCCATACCCTCGAGAGCTCCTTCAGCCTTATCCGTCTAACTGGTTTATTTCTAAGGGCTCATTTCCATAGGCCCCATTACTCAGCGCATCAGCGATCCGCCATAAGATAGTCGCGCTCCCCTGGCTGCCTTCAATAGCCACAAATCGGTTTACTGCTATGTTGAGTAAGGCGTTGTTAAAATTGGTAATCGTGCGGAGATTTAATTCCAGATCAATTTCCTGCATTTTCTCCTCGATTTCTTGCATCCAACTGGCGACCGCCTGGAGATCTTTATCCATTTGTACAGTCCGTGCCGAAACTTCACAGCGACTTTATATGAGAATGATTATCATTACCATATTGAAATTAACTTTATTTCGCTCAGACTAAATCCAACCAAAGCTCAGCAATTCCGGCAGCAACGCTTAGCTAAGATAAGGATAAGGATAAGGATAAGAACCAAATGAAAATAGAAACCGTGGAACAGCTCCGTGAAGTTGTGGGGCATCCGAATCCAGCAACCGAACAAAAGAAATCTTCCGGTCTCACAACCGATGCGATCGAATTTATAGGTAAGTCACCGTTATTACTTCTCGCAACCGCTTCAGAGACCGGGGCGATGGATGTATCGCCAAAGGGCGATGAGCCAGGATTTGTGCAAATAGACGAACAGAACAATTTACTCATCCCAGATCGGCGCGGTAACCGATTAGTCGATGGCCATATTAATATCTTGCAGAATCCCGCAGTTGGATTGATCTTTATCGTCCCCAATACCCGCGAAACTTTGCGCGTGAATGGTTCAGCCGAGTTACTTGCAGACGAGCCGCTGCAAAAAGCAATGTCCAATCAAAATCACCCCGCGGTATTGATTACCCGTGTGCATGTACGCGAGTGTTTTTTCCATTGCGGCAAAGCGCTGATTCGATCTCATCTTTGGCAGCCCGATACCTGGCCCGATAAAGCCCGGGTTTCTTTTGGTCGTCAGTACGTAGAGCGATCTGGGGCCGATGCGGCATTAGCCGAGGTCATAGATGCAAACATCGAACTCGACTACAGGGACAATTTATAACCTAAGAATCTACAAAAGCATGGCGGCCCAAGCTGGTTTGAGGCACAGGCGGCACCGAACGCACATCGACTTTCGCTACTGCCAAAGCATTGGCGCTAACTATTCAGCACCGTCAAATCAACCGGCGCGCGCGGAGTGGGCTTAGCACCGTTGGCAATCGCATCGGCTAGACGCCATAAGATTCCGGCAGTGAATTTACCTCCCTCCACGGCGACTATCCGGTTTACCGCCAGATTGAGCAACGCATTGTTGAAGCGCGTTTGCGCAGACAAAGGCGCTTCGCTGACAATCGGCTCAATTCTGCGCTCTAGCGTTTCCATGGCCAGTTCAACTGCCCATGCGTCATATTCGGCTCGTCCAAGCTTATTCATCGCCACAGTGCCCCACTAAGGAATAACCCATATTCTGCCCCTCGCTATTGTATTGATAATCATTCTCATTTAGATTCACATTGAATTCAACACCTAATTAGGTTTTCCCATGTACGAGGTCACTTCCAATAAACCATCCGAACAGGCAGACGCCGTAGAAATTGAAACGCTGGCTGCAGCAGGCCAGTTTTCGGTATTCGCCATACGCGTGTGGTCCTCGTCAGCGAAACAAAGAATGCCAATCGAACATGCACTTGGACGGCTCTTCAACGACTTCAGGTGCGACCCCGCATTACAACTGTTCGACGAGTGCATGGCTTTGCTTGCAGTATCCGCAATAAGAAAAGTCGAAATAGGTTGCTGCCCATCAAATATGTACGTCGTCGCAGATGAAAACATTCTTTTGCGTTGTTTTGCGGCTCTGGAACGTGGGAACACCGATAAGGCGGAAGAGATCATAGGCGAGGTAATTATATCGCCGCTAACAAAGACTTTTTGCCGGTCTGCTCAGCTCTATGTTCAACATCTTAGCAATGCCGGACTCGGCTTCACACGCCCAGTTAACCTATCGGTGGTAAATACATGAGACGTAATAGGCGACTTGAGGACGCGGTACAACTTGGGAAACTCACCGCTGTCTGCTTAACCGCACTACTATTGTACGGACTAAGTTGGGTGCCGTTTTTTTAACCCCGCGAAAGCAGGGGAAAGACGATAGCCTTCACCGGCACCTAACAAATCAGGACGATCGAGCGAATTAATTACGCGAGCTCGCGCAGCTCCCGCACAAGATCTGGCGGCGCGTCTGCAGGCAGTGATATAACATTAATCGGCCCGGAGAACCGGCTTTGCACAGCATCTCGAATTTCGCTGTAGCGACCTACCGCACAAAATTGGTGAACTACGTCGTCGGAAATTTCCCTGGTCATCTCCTGCCACTGACCTTTTTTCGACATGTCATTGAGCTTGTGCCCAAGATCCTGCCAGCCGTGAGCTTCAAAAACTGGCCAATACGATGGGGTAGAGCCATAAAAACCAACCCGCATACGCACCCACTCGAACATCTTATTTACGGCATCATCGTCTTCGCCTGTGACCACAAATCCACCGCCGGAGATTTCAAAGTCATCACGGTTCTTACCTTTGGCGTCCAATCCTGCCTCGAGTTTAGGCAGCACCACCGCGTCTAAATATTTGCGCGTACAAAAGGCGTGCAGCATCACGCCATCGCACTCTTCCGCGGCCACTTTCATCATTGCAGGCCCAACCGCGGCGATTTGGATTTTCGGCACATCGCCGACTAACGGCTCTGGCGTAAAATTAGGGGTCATCAAACTAAATTGATAATGCTCGCCTTGATAATCCAACTGGGTGCCGTTTTTCCAACAATCCCAAATTGCACGAATGGACTGCACGTATTCGCGCATACGCGGCGCCGGTGCACTCCAAGGTACGCTAAAGCGCCGGAGATTATGGCCCTTCACTTGGCTGCCTAATCCCAAAGTAAAATTGCCATTGGACGCACGCTGTAAGTCCCAGGACATATTCGCTGCCACCATCGGACTGCGCGCAAAGGCAATGGCGATACTGGTGCGGAGCTCCAACGTCGACGTATGTGCCGCCGCCACAGCCAGCGGCATAAAAGGATCTTGCCGATTTTCTTGGGTAGATATGCCACTAAAGCCATTCGCTTCCGCTGCTTGGGCTGCCGCCGTGACCGCGTTGAGGTCATGAGCCGGAATTCCAGTATTGATCTTCATTGGCCGTTCTCCAGCGACTTGGATTTATTACAGTTGCTTTGCTTGAGCGCGCTTAAAACCATCGCGTTCCATCATGCTCGCTAGGTAACGCTGACAATTCGGCTTATAGCGCTCATCAAGACCGAGGGAACGACCTAAAAACAGCGCGTAATGCACAGCGATATCGGCCATGGTGAATTTATCACCCACCAAAAATTCTTTACCCTCTAACGCCATCTCTACCGACCGCAAGCGCGATAGGTACCAAATTGAATAATCCTCTACTACCTGGGGAATACGCCGCTCTTCTGGTTCCAAACGGGTGTATCGCAACACTAAGGTTTGCGGAAAAGTTAGGGTGGCATCACTGCGATATAACCAATTTAAGTACTCGCCATAACCGGGCTCATCGACCCGTATACCCAACGGCGAGGGTCCATATTTATCAACGAGGTATTGGCAGATGCCAGACGACTCGGTCATGGTCACATCGCCATCAATAAAGGTGGGTACCGTGCCCAAAGGATTAAGATCCAAGTAACCGGGGTAAGTTGCCCGAGGCGGGAATTCCATATTGATGAGTTCGTAATCGAGTTGCATTTCTTCCAACGCCCACAAAGCCCGGAAAGAACGCGCATCTCTGCAGTGATATAGCTTCATTAATTTGCCCTCTTATTGCTGCGCCGATTACTGCGCACGTTCATGATCAGCGCTGACCGCTATACCGCTTTATCGAGTAATAGTGGTGCTAATAATTCACCATGATATGCCGTATCGCCAAATTGATATTGACACCACAGCGCACGCCGCAAATACAACTGGGCATCGCACTCATAGGTGAAACCAAAACCACCATGAAATTGCACAGCCCGGTCTCCGGCAAAAGCAAATGCCTCACTGCCCTGAGCCTTGGCCATGCGCACAGCTTCCTCAGCAACGTCAGTGTCGCCGGCCGCCATTACAGAGGCGGCGTGATACAGATGCGAACGACACGCTTCCAGTGACAGAAGTATTTGCACCGACGGATGCTTCAGCGATTGGTAACTGCCAATGTACTCATCAAACTGTTTGCGCGTGGTGAGATAATCAATAATCACGTGCAATACGCCCGCTAAGCCACCGGACATCTCTGCCACCAGCAACAGCATGGCCGCTTGTTCCAGGACTGCAAAATCCGCCCCGTCCAGAAGTTGGCTTTGCGGCACCGAGATACCATCGAGCTGCAACGTATAACTGCGCCGAGTTTCATCAATTACCACCTCACGTGTCAGCGCCCCTGACGGTATTTGCTCTGCCTGAATCAAAACCAAACGCGCTGCGCCGTCGAGCATAACCGACGCCACCACGACCTTGGCCTGAAGCGCATCTAGCACAAAGCACTTGGTCCCGGTCAGAGTTAGGGCATCTCCATTTGCGGTAGCGGTTGCAGCAATTTCTTGCAGTCGCCAATTGCCGTCCTCTTCGGTCAACGCAACCGAGGCGGGCGCACCAGCAGCGATTTCGCCCAGCCACTGATTCTTTTGTTGCTCACTACCACCGGCAATTAGAGCTTGCGCAGCCAACGTGGTCGCTACAAAGGGTGAACCCATCAAATGCCGACCCATGCTTTCGACAATGGGAACGACGTCAGCGAGATTCATACCCAAGCCACCGTACTGTTCTGGAATCGTTACTCCAAGCCAGCCCAACTCGGCCATAGCCTGCCAAAGTTCTGGTGTGGTGCTGTGCTCCTGCTCTATTTGTTTTCGTACCGCATCAATCGGCGAATGTGTACGACAAAAATCTGCTGCTGTCTCCAGCAGCATACTTTGCTCTTCGCTGAACTCTACTGTTGCCATATGCTCCCCCTACTTCGGCAGGCCGAGCACACGCTCGCCAATAATGTTGTGCTGAATCTGGCTGGTACCCCCGCCAATGGTTCCGGAAAAGGCATTCAGGTAAGAGCGCTGCCACATGCCGCCGTCAACCGCCTCGCTGCTCACATAGCGAGCGCCATTGGCACCTTGCAACGATATCGCAAACTGACACATGCGACGCTTAAGCTCACTTGAACGCAACTTACCGGACATACTTACAGCAGTGGGCCAGTCACTGGCTAACGCTGGCACGTTCGAGCGCGCATCCATAAGCGAGTTACTACGAGACTCGGTAATTAAATCAACCAACTGCCCGCGCACATGCGGATCCTCAATAGCAGGGCGTCCGTTGCGCTTGGCGCGCCGCGCCAACTCCACAATGTCGTTAATGCTGAGGTCCATCATCGATAACCCACCCGCTTGGCCACCCACGGCACCGCGCTCAAAGGTCAAAGTGGCCATGGCAACTTTCCAGCCCTCGCCCTCCTTGCCCATAAGACTCGACCCGGGAATGCGAGCATCGTTAAAGAACGTCTGGCAAAACCCATATTCGCCGGTTAGCTTCCTTATCGGACGCGGTTCAACACCCTCAGCGTCCATCGGCGCGAGGAAAAAACTCAGGCCTGCATACTTATTTGGTCCGCCCGTGGCGGTGCGGGCCAGCAGAATCATGTATTTG
This sequence comes from Gammaproteobacteria bacterium, assembly GCA_002684495.1. Lineage (GTDB taxonomy): Bacteria > Pseudomonadota > Gammaproteobacteria > Pseudomonadales > Azotimanducaceae > UBA4421. Next base: position 243,460 of record NYVG01000007.1, read on the forward strand.
GCATAGCTACCGAGGCTGGTCCATATCTTGGAGCCATTAATAACGTATTCGTCGCCGTCTTTGACCGCACGGCATTGCGCACTACCCAAATCCGAACCGTGATCGGGTTCGGAAAACCCCTGACACCAAATATCTTCGGCGCTGAGAATGCCTTTGATGTACTTCTGTTTTTCTGCTTCCGTGCCCATATGCAGAATCAGCGGCCCCGCCCAATTCAAACCAATGGTATTAGGCAAGAACGGCACCCGATGCTTGGCCATTATGCGCGTGGCAATATCCTGAAAGGCTTGGTCTACCCCGCCACCACCGTATTCTTTCGGCCACGCCATACCCACATAGCCCGCCTCGTAGACTTTATTCTGCCAGCCACGCAAGTATTCAAACTGCTGGTCGGTGCCGACCTCCATAAACGTTTCCGGCAGAATAAAATCCGGCGCCGCCGGTTTGTTTTCTGCAAACCAGTGATCGGCCTGGTGTTCGAACTCTTTTAGTTCTGGCTTAGTCACAGACATTATCTTCCCCTTATCCTCTTTGTTGCTTTTAACTTTCTAGTAGTTTTTCAAATTTTTGTCTTTTTGCGCGGGTTGCGTTTGCGTTTCGTTACTGGTTACTCATAGGCTTTCAGCATCTGCGCGGTTATTGTTCCTTCAGCTCCATTAGCGGTGCGATCAATTCAATCCATTTACGTACATAGTCAGCAGTAGTCGCGGAAGTCATGCCATATTGCTCTTCAATCAGTAAGCCCCGCATAAAACTACGGGTCATATTAAGCAACATCACTACCTCTTCAGCATCGCCACTTACCGATCGGTACCGAGCTAATGACTGCTGGTCGAGCTTTTGCCCCCAATCAACCAGATGTGACGCAATACGCTGCCGCAATGCCGTATCCGTTCGCGCCGCATTCAGCACCTCCATAAGCGCACGATATGCCGGCGTATTTATAAAACGCTGCCAAGCTTCGAGTAGTGCGTCTTCGACGGTCTGCGGCTGGGGGGCGCGCGATTGCACAGTGCGTAACAACAACGTGTCTACGGTCGCCGCGATCAAATCTTCCTTGGTGTGGAAATGGTGCTGTACCGCACCTTTTGAAAAATCCGCCATTGCGGCCACACGATTGAGCGATGTTTCGGCATAGCCCACCTCGGCGAGGGACGCGATTGTGGCATCACATATAGCCGCTCTGGCACGCTCACTCTTTGCTTGCTGCAACCCAACTTCTAGATTCACATGCCCCCCAAAAAAACCGAGCGACGCCGCTGCTTACTTGCAAAGTATCGGCTCAACTAACGCCAAATCATTTTTCAAGTTAGCACAAAAAAACATTTTAAAAACCTTCTGGCTGGCTTTTTTTTCTGCTACTTTTGCGGGACAGTTAATCGCAAGTTTGATCATTCAAGCTCTACATATTTTGCTCTCGGGGGGGAGGACTTAATGCCTGTTTTGCACTCGAAGCTGGACCTCAAGGACAGCGTTTTTCAACGAAATAAAGCTGACATGGTGGCAACACTTGATGAGCTGCAGGCACTCTACGATCAGGCTGCCGAGGGCGGCGGCGCAGAGGCGGTCGCGCGCCTGCGCACCCGCGGCAAAATGCCCATACGCGAACGCATTGCCCACGTGCTCGACCGCGACTCGCCATTTTTAGAGATTAGCCCGCTTGCGGCTTGGCGCTCTTCTTTCGATATCGGTTCTGGGTTCGTAGTTGGTATTGGCGTAATCGAAGGTGTGGAATGCGTGATTCTCGGCCACGATCCCTCGGTGCGTGCTGGCGCATTCAATGCGTTCAACTCCAAGAAGCTTATGCGCGGCCTGGAGATCGCTCGCGAAAACCGCATGCCTTACGTGCAATTCGTTGAGAGCGCCGGGGCCGACTTACGTGGTGAAGAGGGCGGCGATGGCGGCGACCCCAACAAAGCAGCTGAGGCGTCAATCCGTCGGGAGTTGGGTCACTTCGCCGAATCAGGCCGGCTGTTTTATGAAATTTCCGAACTTTCGAAACTGCGCATCCCAACCATTTCTGTGGTCTTTGGTGCAGCAACCGCCGGCGGTGCCTATCAACCCGGCATGAGTGACTACAACATCATGGTTAAAAATCAGGCCATGGTGTCATTAGGCGGCCCACCCCTAGTGAAAATGGCTACTGGCGAGGATGCTAATGCCGAGGACCTCGGTGGCGCCGACATGCACACGCAAATTTCAGGATTGGGTGACTATCTGGCGCAAGACGAAATGGACGGCATTCGACTGTGCCGGGAAGTCGTTTCACATTTGAACTGGCGCAAACTGGGGCCTGAACCCAATCCGGAATTTAATGAACCCGTGCACGATCCAGAAGATATGCTGGGATTAGTGTCAAAAGACCTGAAAACCCCGCTGGATATCCGCGAGGTCATCATGCGCGTGGTCGATGGCTCAAAGTTTGAGGAATTCAAACCCCTTTACGGCCCAACGGTGGTGTGCGGTTGGGCATCAGTACAGGGTTTCCCGGTCGGCATCGTTGGCAATAATGGCGCTTTATTTTCTGAAGCAGCCGAGAAGGCTGCACAGTTCATTCAACTGTGTAACCAGATCGACGTACCCATCTTATTTCTGCACAACATCACCGGCTTTATCGTCGGCACTGATTTTGAGCAAGGCGGGATTACAAAAAATGGCTCGAAGATGGTCAACGCGGTGTCCAATTCCACGGTACCGCACATCACTATTATTGTTGGCGCATCCTATGGTGCCGGCAACTATGGTATGAGCGGACGCGCATTTGGCACCAAATTTACCTACATATGGCCGTTTTCAAAAATAGCTGTGATGGGTCCGTCAGTTATGGCAGGCGTTATGACCATCGTTGGACGCAGCGCGGCGGCGCGGCGCGGCATCGAATTCGATGAGGAAGCGGACGCCCAACGGGCTGCATTTGCGGAGCACTGGGCCGAGGAACGATCCAAAGGATTGTACGCCACCTCACGGGTCTCAGATGACGGCATGATCGACCCCAGAGATACACGGAATGTTATCGCGATGTCGCTATCGGCTTGCCACAACAACAGCGTTAAGGGCACCAAGGAGTACGGCACATGGCGCATGTAATCACACCAATCACACGCTTACTGATTGCCAACCGCGGGGAGATAGCGCGACGCATCATTCGTACGGCTCACGATATGGGCATCAGCACCGTAGCGATCTACGCCGATGGCGATGCCCAAGCACCCTTTGTAAAGGAAGCCGACAGCGCCATTGCGTTGGACGGCCGCACAACCGCAGAAACTTATCTGGACGTGGATAAAGTACTTGCGGCTTGTGCACGCAGCGGTGCCGATGCCATTCATCCAGGCTACGGATTTTTGTCGGAAAACGAAGCCTTTGCACAAACGGTTATCGATGCAGGCATCAAATGGCTCGGACCCACCCCAGAAGTGATCGGCTTGATGGGAGATAAATTGTCCGCCAAGCGACTTATGGACGAAGCCGGTGTGCCCATACTGCCCGGCATTGAGATTTCCGCCGACACCGACATCGCGGCGGCAGCCAAAGAAATTGGCTACCCCGTTTTAGTGAAAGCCTCAGCGGGCGGTGGCGGCCGCGGCATGCGAGTCGTGGAACAAGAGGCAGATCTAATCGGCGCAGTAGAAGGCGCAAAACGCGAAGCGGGCAGTTCATTCGGCGACGACACCGTATTCTTGGAGAAATGGCTGGCAGTGTCCCGTCACGTGGAGATCCAGATCCTCGGAGACACCCACGGCAATTTAGTGCATTGCTATGAACGTGAATGCTCAATTCAACGCCGCCATCAAAAAATTATCGAAGAGGCGCCCTCGCCTGCGGTTACCGACGCGATTCGCGCGCGCATGGGCGACGCGGCAATCGCTGCCGCGAAAAAGCTGGGCTATTCATCAGCTGGCACAGTGGAATTTCTGCTCAGTGGCGAAGACTTTTACTTTCTCGAAGTAAACGCGCGGCTACAGGTAGAGCACCCTATAACCGAAGAGATTATCGGCAAAGATCTGGTACGCGAGCAGATTCGCGTGGCTGAGGGTGAAACACTGTCTTTCACCCAGGACGATCTCAGCATCAACGGTCATGCCATTGAAGCACGCTTGTACGCCGAAGACCCAGCAAAAGGTTTTTTGCCGGCGCCAGGCCCCGTTCTTGCGTGGACACCATCAACAGTAGGTAAGGCACGCTTCGACTCAGGGGTGGAAACAGGCAGCGAAATCAGTACCCAGTTTGATCCGATGATTGCAAAAGTTATTGTTCATGCACCCAGCCGCCGAGAAGCGGCCGGCCGTCTGGCACGGGTACTTGAGACTACCGAGATCCAGGGACTGCGCACCAATCGAGATTTTCTGGTGGCAACACTTCGTACAAGCGAATTTCTTGCTGGCGATACGACTACCGACTTTATTGAACGCGTAGATCCTGCGCGCATACGCGAGATTGCGCGCCAAGAACTGATTGCGGCGGCAATTGCCGTAGCCATGGAATCCCAGGCGCAGCGCCGCGATAAAGCGAAGGTACTACGCAGCCTGCCCAGTGGCTGGCGCAACTCAACTATGCCCATGGAGCAGTTGAGCTTTCGCTGCGGCGACCAGGACATTGAGTTGGCCTACCGACTGCACCGAGACGGCCGCTTTCGCCTGATATGCGACGAAGAGGAGCATGTGATTGAGGCCTACGAATGTGGTTCTGGGGCTGTTGATTTAGACGATAATGGACATCGGCTGCAATTCACAGTTCAGGCTCATGGGAACGATTGGCTAGTGCACAGCGCGGCCGGCGATCTGGTGCTACAGCAACAGCCGCGCTTTCCAGACACCAGTCTTGATGGGAATACTGGCGGCCTCACCGCCCCTATGCCCGGTTCGGTCTTAGCCACCGAAGTTGGCGCCGGCGCATCGGTCGCCAAGGGCGATCTGCTGCTCATTATGGAAGCCATGAAGATGGAACACCGCATTACCGCCCCGCGCAACGGCGTGATCGATGCAGTTCATGTATCTGTTGGCGATCAGGTCGACAACGGCCAGTTACTGGTCTCTATGGCCGAAGAGTAAGGAGCCTACCTATGCCAACAACCGAAGCAACACTTTACGAAGTCAAGCAAGGCGCCGCTTGGATCACCCTCAATCGACCCGAAAATCGTAATGCGCTGTCATCTGTATTGGTAACCGAATTATACGATCACTTAATTGCAGCCAACGCTGACGACGGTGTGCGCAGTATTGTCATTACCGGAAACGGCCCGGCCTTTTGTGCGGGTGCGGATCTTAAAAGTCCTCCTGGGCAATTGTCCGAAGGGTCAGACCGCGCGGTACCTTACGCTGACGTGCTTACCACGATCATAGATAGCCCTAAACCAGTAATCGCCGCCATCAATGGCGCCGCTTTTGCCGGGGGACTCGGCCTGGTCGGCGCCTCCGACATTGTTGTGACTCGGGAAGATGTGCAATTCAGTTTTAGCGAGGTACGGATTGGTGTTATTCCCGCGATCATATCCGTGGTGTGCTTGCCAAAGCTCGGCACTCACCATGGCATGAAATTATTTTTGACCGGTGAACGCTTCGACGGGCATCAAGCCGTGAGTATGGGATTAGCTCACCGAGCCGTGAGCGGAGATGATTTACATGCCGCCGTACAAGAAGAAATCGACATGATCAATATGGGCGGCCCAATAGCGGTCCAGGAATGCAAAAAATTAGTGCGCCGCGTACCCCAGTTGTCCCTCGCCGATGGATTTCAAGAGACCGCTGAGTGGAGTGCACGAATGTTTCGTTCTGACGAGGGTGCTGAGGGCATGGCTTCATTCCGCGAAAAACGCAAACCATCCTGGGTGCAAAACTAATATCAGACATAAGTCGAGTCGGAGGGGATCATGACCGAGGTAATACGCATAGGGAATTGCAGTGGCTTTTACGGCGACCGTTTAGCTGCCGCACGAGAAATGATCGATGGTGGCCCAATTGATGTGCTCACGGGCGACTACCTTGCTGAGTTAACGATGTCGATCCTATACAACCAGCAACAATCCCGCGGCGAGAATATGGGATACGTTGGCACGTTCTTAAAGCAACTGAAAGAAGTTGCAGCGGACTGCAAAGCACGAAACATAAAAATCGTCACTAATGCCGGCGGCCTAAACCCTAAGGGCATGGCAGGCGAAGTTGAAAAAATCCTTGCTGAACTCGGCGTCGACGCCAAAGTGGCCTACATAGATGGCGACAACTTACTGCCCGACCTTGAGTCACTGCAGGCCGATGGCGAAAAATTTACAAATTTAGATACCCAAGTAGATTTGCAAGACAGCACTCAACAGGCGCTGACGTCGAATGCTTATCTGGGCGGCTGGGGCATTAAGGAGGCGTTAGACCAGGGTGCCGATATTGTTATTTGTCCGAGGGTAACGGATGCTGCGGTAGTCATTGGACCGGCCGCCTGGAAATTTAACTGGCAACGCGACGACTATGACGCGCTGGCCGGGGCGCTGACCGCGGGACACATTATTGAATGTGGTGCTCAATGTTGTGGCGGCAACTATGCATTCTTTGAAGAAGTCCCAAGCTTCCGCGATGTTGGCTATCCAATTGCTGAAATTGAGGCGGACGGCAGCTTCACCATCACCAAACACCCAGGCACCGGTGGCTTGATTTCCGAGGGCACGGTAAAGGCTCAGTTGTTGTATGAAATTTCCACCCCCGCCTATTACAACCCTGATGTGATCGCCCATTTCGATACTTTGCAGATCGCCCAAGCAGGCCCAGACCGAGTTTATGTCAGCGACTGCCGCGGCAGTACGCCGCCCCCTACCCACAAGGTTTGCTTCAATACTCGCGGACCGTACAAACAGTCTATAGAGACTCTGCTCACGGGGCTGGACATCGAAGAAAAAGCCGAGCGCTACTTGGATGCGATCTTCCACAATCTCGGCGGTCGCGAGCAATTCGACGATGTTGATGTGCAATTAATTCGCAGTGATCACGAGGACCCTGACAACAACGAGGTGGCACACGCAGCGCTGCGGGTAACCATTACTCACTCTGACCCCAGCAAATTCGGGCGCATGTTCGCCGCCAAGGTAACGGAGCTGGGACTTGCCGGCATACCCGGAAATACCGGCCGCGGTGCAGCAGGATTCAGCGGCGGTCCAGCGATTTACCATTGGCCCGCCTTGATCGACAGTCAGAAAATAACTGAGCATGTGCACATTGGCGGCAAGTCGATCGAGGTACTGCCTACCCAGCGCTTAGGGCTCGAGGATATTTACTATCAACAAAATCCGGCAAATATTCAGCCCGCGCCTACCGGCCCAACTCGGCGCATTCCGTTTGGCCGACTATTCGGCACGCGCTCAGGGGATAAAGGTGGAAATGCTAACGTCGGTGTATGGGCATTGACCGACGAAGCGTACAGTTTTTTATACGACTACCTGACCGTCGAGGAGTTCAAACGTCTGGTACCGGATTTCGGAGCCTTTGAAGTTGAACGCTACGACATGCCGAACCTGCTGGCTATGAACTTTTATATTAAGGGCGTTCTGGGTACCGGCGCGGCTTCAAACCATCGCATCGATAAACAAGCCAAATCGTTAGGCGAATATTTGCGGGCTAAGTACATCGAGGTGCCGGAAATACTCGCTGAAGGAATCGCCTAATAGACATGGGTTCTGCCAACAGGGACCTTACCTGCTGGCGCCGGTTCGCTGCATAAAGTGCGCTTCTAGGTAGTCCAACTTTGCCGCGATCACGCCAGCACGCACCTGATCCTCGTCATCGAATACCAACCACTGATCACGACTCATCTGGTATGCAGGCCAACCCAACAAAGATAAGCCGTTGGGGTTACCACTGCGGGCAAAATTAGTCCAATAGCCTTGCAATCGTCTGGATAGAGCACCCATCTTTGGGTCGCCCGCTGCTTCGCCGCTCCAAAGGTAATAGCCATCGACACCGTGGGGCGTGCCCGGCCATTCTTGCGCTCTGCTCGCTGGCACGAAATCTACGTAGTAAGCCCAAGCAGAGCTGCCCTTTTTGTCCATACTACGCACCATAGTGCGAGCAGCGAGAACATAACGATTGTCGCCAAACATTTTTTTCAAACCGAACTCTTCGCTAACCGCAAACTCTTCGGCATAGAGCTGGCGCGCGGTATTCCAATCGTGTTCATGAAAGCGTCTGAAGTCGTCCAATGTGATGCCCGATGCGGGTTGTACCGTTCCCTCGAAACTGCTGCCTCCCATAATTAAGGGCACATCATGTTGTTTCCCTTGCCGTGCAAGCACCGCAGGCTCGCCCACCAAGCCGACACCATCGACAATGGGCAGTTGGAATCCTGGCAACGCGTGCATTAGCGCGGAGCCATCAAGAGCGCGCAATTGAGTCTGGGTTTTAGCAGCCGGATCTACTGCCTGTGCAATGCGCTTTGACAACTGTTCCGCACTTGGCAGGGGTTGCAGGTCCATATCTAAAGTTGCCGGCGCCGTCGCATTTCTCGACCGCGGTAGCGCCCAAGTTGCATAGCCGCTTTGGGCGATTGCTTTGTGAAAAAGCCCGCCAGCAAGCGGGCTGACCATAAGCATATTGACCGCCATACCACCCGCTGAGACCCCGAATATGGTGACATTATCGGGATCACCGCCAAACTGACGGATGTTCTCTTGCACCCATTCCAGNACCGCTACCATATCCAACAGGCCAAAACTCGCTGCACTAGTCTCTAAGGCTGGGTGCGCAAAGAAGCCAATAGGACCCAACCGATAATTAAAAGACACAACAACAACCCCATGCCGCGCCATGACCTCACCGGGAATTTCGCCCGAGCCGCTGCGAAAACCACCCCCGTGAATCCAAACCATAACTGGCTGCTTCGCGGGTTGCAGTTGCTTGGACCATACATTCAAAGTCAAACAGTCCTCACTGACGAGGGGTGGGCGATCACCAGAAGTACGTTGCATACAACGAGGTCCGTAGGCCTGGGCTTGCAGAGGTTCTGGGTAAGCAGACGCAGGACGCGGCGGCTGCCAGCGCAAGGGGCCAACAGGAGGTTGGGCATACGGAATACCGCGAAAGACCGCAATGCCCTGCTCTTCTAACCCTTCAACAACGCCGTAGTTGGTTGCGACCGTATGAGAAACCTCAGCACGTGCGGGGTTACTGCAAATCACAGCAAACACCCATAGCCACAGTAGCTGACGACCGACTCTCGCGTAATCCATAAATCCCCCTCCTTGCCGTTATGTTATTGCATTACCAACAAGTCGCAACATGGATCACCAATCACGGCATCTAACAACGGCCTAATNACGACGAGAAGTGCAATGCGAAATTCACTACTTAGCCTACGTAAATTGGCACCAGAAACTCACAAAAAGGCCAATGCGGTAACCAGATTCCAGCGCTTGTGGTACATTTTCGGCTCACATAAGTACGTTACTCATGTCACAGAGNGAGCGGAGAAAGCCATGCAGAATTTTGATGTCGTTATTGTGGGTGCGGGAATCTCCGGCATTGGAGCGGCCTGCCATCTGCAATCAGAATGTCCTGAGAAAACCTTCACGATCCTCGAATCTCGCGAGCAGAGCGGGGGTACTTGGGATTTATTTCAATATCCAGGGATTCGTTCCGACAGCGATATGCATACTCTTGGCTTTAACTTCAAACCCTGGACCGCGGCCAAGTCCATCGCCGACGGACCTTCGATAAAAGACTACTTGGCCGAAACCATCGATGAGCATGGACTCGGCGACCATATTCGACATGAACACAAAGTGCTGAGCGGGAATTGGTCAAGCAGTGACACGGCTTGGACGGTAACCGCAGAACATCAGGGCGAAACCCAGCAATTTCGCTGTAATTTCTTAATGATGTGCAGCGGCTACTACAACTACGACACCCCCTATACACCAGATTTCAAAGGCCAAGAAAGGTTCCAAGGCACAGTCATTCATCCACAGCATTGGCCTAAAGATTTGGACTACCGCAACAAGAAAGTAGTGGTCATTGGCAGTGGCGCCACCGCAATGACCCTAGTCCCAGCAATGGCTGATGATGCAGCAAGTGTAACCATGCTGCAGCGCTCCCCGACCTATGTGGTTGCTCGACCAGATAAAGACAAAATCGCCAATGCCATGCGCAAGGTACTACCCGATTCGGTGGCATACGCATTGACTCGTTTCAAAAATACGCAACTGCAGCATTTTATGTATCAACGCATGCGTAAAGAACCGCAAAAAATGAAGAAGGCCCTTGTAGACTTGGTCAGCGACGCACTTGGGCCCGATTATGATGTGGACAAACACTTCACGCCCAAATACAACCCATGGGATCAAAGATTGTGTCTGATTCCCAATGGTGATTTGTTCAAATCGATTAGAAAGGGCAAAACCCAGGTGATCACCGACCACATCGAAACCTTCACTGAGCGTGGTCTGAAGCTTGCCTCCGGGGAGGAGATTGAAGCCGACATCATCGTTACGGCCACAGGCCTGAACATGCAAGTTATGGGCGGTAGCGCATTCTCGGTGGACGGGCGCCCGGTCAATTTCGCAGATACAGTGTCATACAAAGGCATGATGTACGCCGAGATACCCAACCTGATACAGACATTTGGCTACATTAATGCATCTTGGACTCTGCGCGCAGATCTGACCGCCGAATATGCTTGCCGGGTGATCAATCACATGGACCAGCTTGGCGTCCGCCAGTGCACGCCCAGATTAAGAGAAGAGGACGCAGATATGGCTTTGCGACCCTGGATCGAAGACTTCTCAGCCGGTTATATGCAACGCACGATGGACCTGTTGCCCAAGCAGGGCGACAAAGACCCGTGGCGCAATACCCAGAATTACGCTTTGGACAAGAAAATCATTCGCAAGGCACCGCTGGAAGACGGTGCGCTGTTGTTTGCTGAAATGGATCCTAGGCCTATCGGGGCAGGACCGTCTGAAGCCAAACAGGATGCGGCTTGACCTTTAATCGCCACCGAAGGTGGAACGACGGACTTGGTGGTAGGCGCTCGCCCACTCCTTAAACAGTTGCTTGGTCCTGTCCGTAGGATAAATCATCACTTGGCGCGCGTCCGCCGACGAAGGCTCTTTGGCAAAAAATCCGCGCCGAATGGCTTCGTCGATAAAATTCTGGCGATGGGTACGCGACCGCATGTCTCGCCCAATCCGCAGGCATTCCTCCTTCGACAGCGAAGAGTGCTCCTCGCAAATCAATAACACCCGCATTAGCAACAGCAAGCTGTAACGCGATCCAGCGAAGAATGAAAAAAGTTCGTCCTCGCTCTCTAGGACAACGGTGAGAAGCTTGGCAAGTCTGAGATCAAGGTCAGATATTTTTTCCTCGTCCATCTCTTTAACTCATCAACAATCTTTGCAGTCAAATGGCTATCAGGTGCTGAATATACCACTAATTATTAAGCACAAAATTTTTGTTTTATTTATATATGTAAATTATAAACGCACTATTTTAGTGCAAAGATTGCTCTTTTAATGGCAAATCGGATTTCCTAACTTCGGCAGCGCGTTAAGAAGAATTAAGAAACATTAAGAAGCATTAAGGCTTCCATATAACTGCAGGGCTTTTAGAGGGTCATTATGTCAAACAGAACAAACCGCGGACCACGCACATGGTTCGCTACCACGCTCACCGTCGGAGCACTGCTAGGGTGTGGCGATGAGGCAGNTGATATTACATGTTCAAAGTATTTCGCTGACACACCAACTCGCCTAACCGAAAAAGCTCCTGGAATTGTGCACGATGCAGCAACCAATTTACTTTGGTTCCAATGTAATCTGGGGCAGACCTACGTTGACGGGACCTGCGTGGGCCAGCCATTAAACGTAGACTTTGACGCGACACTGGCCACTCTTGACGCCCTCTCGCAGGACGGTGCTGCTAGTTTAGTTGAGACGAAGAATAATCAGTCCGACAACCAGTGGGCTGCTTCCGAACTAACGTGGCGTATGCCCACCGAAGGGGAATACGACAGCCTTACTGATGTTCCCTGTCATAGCCCAAAAATAGATGTGACATCGTTTCTGGACGTACGTACCGACACTTACTATTGGTCGAGTTCTCAGGGCAGGAATGATAGTTATGCCTGCGCGACACGCCTGAATGATGGCTTAAGAACGTGCCAAACCAAGAAAACGTCTGTGAATCCAACTTTATTGGTAGCCAGCGCGCCTTAACGGGGAGACCTTTACCCGTCTGCGCCAACGATTAAAGCCTTGGCGCTGCCAAAAAGGCACCCACCAGTCGCGGGGCGCCTGACTCTCTATCTATCTTAGGCTTGGCGCTCAGCAGAATGTGGTAGCTAGGGGGAGACTTGAACTCCCGACCTCAGGATTATGAATCCTGCGCTCTAACCAGCTGAGCTACCTAGCCACAGTTCCACCGATCGGCGAAGCGGGCGAATTGTCCTTACCGCTCTTAGCCTTGTCAATGTGATCGTTGTATTTTCAAACCCAACCGGCCTGTCGCCAACCGCGCAATCCGTTTATCAGTGCCAATTCTTGCACTGACTCAAGCTCTGCTATGTGCAATACCCGCGGGGTCAGCTTACCAAGCTCAAGTAATTCCTCACGCAAGGTTCCTGGCAACAAGCCACAGCTCACCGGTGGCGTGAACCAGTCGGAGCCGAGCCTGTAGACCACATTTGCAATATTGCTTTCTGTAATCTCGCCGCGCTCATTAAATAGAATCGGTTCAATACCATCAGGCACCTCTGCGGCGGCCTGATCGTAACCTGTGCGATAACTGGTCTTATGTTTAAGGTACAGGTCCGACGAATCGACTGCATTCGTTGCCAGTCGTATCGNCTGCACCTGCTGNAACGACGACGCCTCGGGTAATTCGTTCAATTCCACACGAAACTCCCCCTGTACATTTAGACTTAAGCGCACTCTCATGGCCCGCTCAAGGGCTCCGGCCAGAGCCAGATCTAAGGCACTGCGGGCATACTCAGCGTCCATAGGAATACCAAAAAACTGCGCACTCTGGCCCAGACGCCATAAGTGTCGTTCAAGTCGACTAAAACCCACTCCAGGAGTCCACAGTAGTGTCTCAAACAACTCGATGCTTGCCTGAGAGGTTACGACGCCAAGAATCCGGGTTTTTGCCAACATTTCGGTATGTTCTTGCACTGCTGTTGAATCCCAAACAATACCGCCACCGGCGCCATACTGTGCGGTACCTGCAGATTTATTCACTGCACTGGTGCGAATGGCTATGCTGAATTGAGCATGACGATTAGGTGCTAGATAACCGATTGCTCCGGTATAGATGCCCCGGGGGGTTTTTTCTAGGCGTGCGATATGTCCCATGGCCGCTCGTTTCGGCGCTCCAGTAATTGAAGCTGCTGGAAACAACGTGCGAAAAATTTCAACAACGGAGGCTTTAGTTTGCGCATGCACGGTCGAAGTCATTTGCCAAACAGTTGGATACTCTTCGACTTTGAATAGGCCACTTACATCGACGCTGCCAGCAACAGCAATTTTGCCCAGATCATTCCGCACCATATCGGTGATCATCAAATTTTCCGCGCGATTTTTCTGCGACCCAGCTAACCAATCCGAGGTTTGTTTATCTGCTTGGGGGTTCGTCCGTCGCGACTCAGTTCCCTTCATTGGCCGCGATTGCAGGTCATTGCCCTGCAAACGGAAAAATAGTTCCGGCGACGCCGAAGCGACGGCAAATTCATCGGTTTCAATAAATGCGGCATAGGGCGCATCGGCTGCGATATGACAAAAGTGTTGCCAGGGGTCTGCGACGGAATTATGCAATCGTACGGTATGGTTAATTTGGTAAACCTCTCCAGCGGCAATGAGATCGCGTATTTCTGCAATGTCCGCAAGGTATTCGTGATGCTCGGTGTCTAGTTGCCAGGATGGCGTGCCGGGCGTTGCTGACGCCACCGGTGGTTTACATTCGGTCACCTCAGCGAACAAACCGAAACAAACTAGCGGTAATTGGGTTTCATCTTGAGTAGACAAGGCTGCATCGAAACCCGACGCGGCTTCGTAACTCACAAATCCAGCTGCGGTAAGATGCTCTGTGTTCACTAGCCGCTCTAGGCGTTCTAATGTGGGCATAACCTCCTCTGGCCGATACGCCAACGCCATAGTCTGCAGGTTCGAATACGCGAACCACTGTTTGCGCGTTGGTTCATGTAGAACCAATCGTGTGATCGTATGCAAAATCGCTTAGTCGACTCTAGGTGACCTTATTATCGGCTCATGCTGAGACCAATTGCTACTGTCTAAGAACATCAGCAGCGTTCTTTCAAGTTGAGTATGAGTGTTCTTTGTCGACGCCCAAGACTGGCTTGGATAGGCTGCTGTTTTTACCCTAAGAAGCCGCTATGTCATTTATCCGCGCATTTCGACATCTCGTCCCTGCATGGCTGATATGCCTTGCAACACCAAGTGCAGTAGCCGAGATCGAGGAGGTCTTGGTTACCGCCAGCCATCAACCACAAACGCTCAGCCAGATTGGAAGCGCCATCAGCCGCATCGAGGCAAACGAGTTAGCGGATCAGACAAGCACATACGCAGCTGATTTATTGCGCAATGCCGTGGGTGTCAGCGTCAACCAGAGCGGGCCTTTAGGGGCTCTGACCCAGGTCCGCATGCGCGGCGCCGAAGCAAATCATACCTTGGTAATGATCGACGGCATGCGCGTAAACGACATAAGCCTCGGTTCGGAATTCAATTTTGCAAATTTGACCAACGCCGACATTAGCCACGTAGAAGTTTTGCGCGGCCCTCAGAGTGCCCGCTACGGTAGCGACGCGATCGGCGGCGTTATTGGCATATTTACTCGGCAGCGGGAGTCCGTTGGATGGCACGGTGGTGCCAACCTCGGGATCGGGCAATTCAATACCCAAGATCTCGGTGCACGCATTGGCTTTCGCTCAAATGATACGCAAAGGAATTGGCATGCCCATCTGAACGTTGGTCAACTGACCACTGATGGGATCGATGCATCACCCATCGGGGCCGAATTAGATGGATTCAACTCGACTCAAGTCAGTGCCCAAGCTCACGTCAACTTCACCCCAGATGCCTCCATGAGCATGGTGCTACGCCAGGTCAACACAGAGAGCGAAGGCGATAAACAAGATTTTGATTTCCCCACGACTGCCACCCAGGGGTTGATCGTCGATGCTGACGAAAGAGTAGATGGGGCACAACAACACCTGCACGTAAGTTACGCCCATAAAATTGGCAATTGGGCGCACCACGCTGCATTAACCCAGTCGCAAAACAGCACCGACTATCTGGTCAACGGTACCGCTACTAGTGGCCTGCGGGGCGAGCGTCTGTTACTGGATCTGCAGACCACTAGACTAATCACCAGCGGAAAAGCAGAGCAATCCATCAACATGGGCCTGCAGAGCGAGCAAAGAGATTTCGAAAATATCTACGGTGGCTTTAGCGCCGCTAATTACACAGCAGACGATTCGCAAAATAGCTTATTTACTGAGTACCTAGTTGATTATGCGCGAACCTCTTTAGCGCTGAGTCTGCGTCGCGATTGGAACCAGCGCTTTGCCAACGCCACCACCGCGCGGGGCTCTATTAGCCATGTTCTACTGCGCTCTGCTGCCAGCCAAGGTCGCCTGCATTTGAGTTTCGGCCAAGGCATTACTAATCCTAGTTTTTTCGAACTTTTCGGCTTCATTCCAAGCACATTTATCGGCAATCCTGAGCTACAGCCCGAGCGATCCTCAAGCTATGACGTGGGTTGGTCGCAGTCCTGGGAAAGTGAATTAGTTGGCACTCCAGCTCAGTGGGACTTTGATTTCACCTACTTCTCTGCTGACCTACAGAATGAAATTACCACTGTTTATGATGCTAACTTTATGTCCCAACCGATTAACCTAGAAACCGACAGCGACCGTTCAGGTATCGAGGTTGCCGGTAATCTTGTCATTGGCGCAGCATGGCAGGTGGCTGTTGCTTATACGCGATTAACAGCGCAAGAAAATGGTGTCGAGGAGGTTCGTCGCCCGAAGCATAGCGGCCAAGTACGCTTATCGCGGGACTTCGCCGATAGCAAGGGTCGCGCCAGCATCCAGTTTTTGCACAATGGCCGGCGCACGGATAGCGAGTTCATTTACGCCACCGCCGTAACGAGGGTCAATCTGCAACCCTACACCCTGACTAATATCGGCATCAGCTACGATTTACGCCCAAATCTAACCCTTACAGGGCGGATCGATAACCTAACGAATACTCAGTANCAACAGGTCTTCGGCTACAATTCCCCTGGCCGTTATGTAAGCATTGGTGCCAAACTAAACCTCGAGTGAATATCGCCGTGAAGACAAGCTGGCACATCCCATGGGTATATCCATATTTTCTCGATTAGGCATATGTATTGTTGCGGCAGCGCTAGCGCCTGTCGCAACCTACGGGAATG
The DNA here is from genome assembly GCA_002684495.1 of Gammaproteobacteria bacterium. Lineage (GTDB taxonomy): Bacteria > Pseudomonadota > Gammaproteobacteria > Pseudomonadales > Azotimanducaceae > UBA4421. Next base: position 259,881 of record NYVG01000007.1, read on the forward strand.
TTGCAGAAACCACGCAAAAGCTACGCATCGCGTCGCTTAACCTATGCACCGACACGCTGCTGTTGCAGTACGCCGATCCACAGCAAATAGCGTCAATCACTTGGCTGTCCAGCGATGCAAATTTGTCGCCTTTTGCGACCTATGCGCAACAATTCCATCGCAACCAGGGCCGCGCGGAAGACATTTTCAGGCTGCCCATTGATCTCGTATTAACAGGTCCAAGCACCTCACCAACAACCCGAGCAATGTTAAGGCGCATGCAGCTGCCAACACTGCATCTCGAAGATGCCACGTCCATTAATGCGCTTTCGATCAATATACGCCGCCTAACTCAGGCAATCGGTCAATCTGCTAGGGGTAACGAATCACTACTGCAGATGAACGAAAAACTGACAAAAATTTCTAGCGACTCATATAAGACGCCGACGGATCAATGGCCTTATGCGGCCTTCCTCCAACCCAACGGATTAACGGTGGGACATGGCAGTCTAAGTAACGAACTGCTAAACCTTGCTGGCTTCAGAAATTCGGCCACATCGCTCGGCCTGAAAACTTACCAACGCTTTCCGCTAGAGAGCCTCTTGCGCGCTCGACCTGATCTAATTATCGCGCCAACGGATCAACCTAAGTATCCGGCACTCGCCCAAGAGTTACTGCAGCATCCAGCACTGAGCGGCACTATGCTGAGACATCAAATTGACCCATCAACACTGATATGCGGCACAAGCGGCATCGCCGATGTGGCCATGGCGCTTGCTGCCAAACGCCAACAGCTGGTGCACTAATGAATATCGGCTTTCGTAAATTACTTCTACTCCTAGCTGTAACGACGTTGTGCTTGTTTTGTCTCAGCTTGATGCTGACAAGCAACTTCCCAGGGATAAATAGCGGCGCTCCGTTTTTGTTGCTCGAACTTCTTAGTGATGACGCGGATATTGCGCGCACTATCTTCATCGAACTACGCATTCCAAGGGCAACTCTGGCGCTCTTTGTAGGGGCCAGCCTCGGGCTGGCCGGCGCGGCTATGCAGGGCCTGTTGCGAAATCCGCTGGCTGAACCAGGCGTGGTTGGTGTTTCAGGTAGCGCTGCGCTGGGCGCCACCCTGGCCTTTTACACCGGCTTTGCAACCATCGCACCACTCGCTCTGCCACTGGGCGGCATTGCCGGCGCGTTAGTTGCCGTGCTTGTGCTCTTTAGCATGGCTGGTAAAAGGGCCGACACAACCACATTACTGCTTGCGGGCATTGCCATTAACGCGATAGCCGGCGCACTTACGGCATTAGTTCTGAACTTGTCGCCAAACCCATTTGCGGCAATGGAAATTATCTTTTGGCAGATGGGTTCTCTTGCCGACCGCAGCTTGCTGCACTTACAGCTTGCTGGACCGCTAATGGCTGTAGGCTGGATTCTGATTCTGCTGGCAGCACCGGCAACCCGGGCACTTAGCTTGGGTGAGGTGACTGCGGCGAGCCTTGGCACCAACGTTCGCAACACTCAGAGACAAATTATTATCGGTACGGCACTGTGCGTCGGCGCAGGGGTCGCGGTTACCGGTGTTATCGGTTTTGTGGGTTTGGTCGTACCGCATCTATTGCGCAAACTATGCGCTAACGACCCGGCCAAACTACTGCTAGCGAGTGCTGGTGGCGGTGCCAGTCTGTTACTCGCAGCAGACATCGCAGTGCGCTGTATTGCCGTCAACGCCGAACTCAAACTTGGAGTCATCACTGCGTTGCTCGGGGCTCCGTTTTTCTTATATCTAATCTTTCGGCTACGGGCGCTGGAGCAATAACATGACCGCAGCGAAACTCACTGCCAACGCAATAGAATGTCACCTGGGCACGCAGCTTGCTTTAGACAATATTTCCTTAACCGCCGAACCCGGACAATTAACCGGCATAATCGGTACAAACGGTGCGGGTAAATCGACGCTACTATCCGTCCTAGCCGGTGTTCAGAGCAACTTTCGCGGCAGCGTNAGCATTGGCAGCAAGCAACTTGAACAAATGACTCCGAATGAGCGCGCCAGGCTTATCGCCTACCTACCACAAAATCCACAGGTGCACTGGGATCTCACCGCACAACAAGTGACTGAACTAGGCCGAGTACCGTACCGGCGTCGGTTCAACTGGCTGGGTCCAGTAACGGCCGCGGATCAACAAGCTGTTACAGCGGCCATGGCCGCAACCCAGTGCCAGGATCTGGCGCGGCGGCCCATACAGTCTCTGTCCAATGGCGAGCATATGCGTGTGCATCTTGCTCGGGTTCTGGCCGTTAAAGCTCCGATTATTTTAGTCGATGAACCCACTAACGGCTTGGACCCGTACCAGCAAATCCATTGTCTTGAGGTGTTGCGCGACGAAGCACGAAAGGGTGGCACGGTCGTTATGGTTTTACATGATCTAGATCTGGCTGCCCGATTCTGCGATCAATTATTATTACTGCACAACAACCAGGTGTTATCCCATGGCAACCCCGCTGAAGTGCTGACGCCAGCTCACCTCTTGACCGCCTACCGGATCAAACCACCGGCAGAGCTGGCAGTTAACGGCCTAAATTTGGCCAACTGGGAAAGACAAACCAATGGAACGGATGATTTCTAGCCACCTCCACGGTTATCATCCCGCTCAACCAAAGCGGAATCGAATTTATGCGACTGGCGACTTGGAATGTTAATGGGCTGCGCGCCCGCATCGACTACATCGACCATTGGTTGAAGGATCGACAACCCGACGTGGTTGGTCTGCAAGAACTGAAAACACCAGACGACGTATTCCCTCACGACCATTTTAAGGCGCTCGGCTACGAGGCCTTGGTTCACGGCCAGAAAAGCTGGAACGGGGTTGCGATCTTGGCCAAACATCCGATGACCNTGAAACAACAGGGCCTGCAAGAACAGGAGGAATTTGGTGCACGCTTGATTACCGCAGAGATCATCACCCCGAAAGGCAACGCCTTCGATTTCACGACCGTATATTGTCCGAATGGCAAGACCCTCGAACACGCTGATTTCGCGGGTAAACTCGATTGGTATAAAAGCCTCAACCGCTATTGGCAACAAAGCGCCAGCACCAAGCACCTGATCTGCGGCGATTTTAATATCGTTCCACAAGCCCTCGATGGTTGGCGCGGCGAGGCCGGGGACGGCTCTATTTTTTACACCAAGGAGGAGCGCCAACACCTTCAAGACTTAGTAGATAAAGGTCTGACCGACCTGTTTCGGCATCGCTACCCGGACGCCCAAGAATTTTCCTGGTGGGACTACCGTGGCGGCGCTTTTCATCGGAAACACGGCTTGCGCATCGACTTTTTATTCGCCACNGATCCGTTGCTGAAAACCACCGAAGAAGTGATCATAGATCGAGATTACCGCCGCAAGATAGAGGATTTGACGCCATCCGATCATGCCCCGGTATTTGCTGACCTCGACATCTAAAAGGTTTATCTCGACCAATTCGCACCTACCCTAGATGCCGTCATGCGAAGTTAATATTTCGCGTGAGGTTTCTTAGGTTCGGTAGTAATATACGCCATCTTGATTTCGACGATTTATAAATTTCCATTAAATTCAATAACTTACAAAATATGCACTAGACGGTGCACGTTGTTTAGAGAGAACACATGAAAGACCTGACTCGCTATCGCAATATCGGCATTTTCGCCCATGTGGATGCTGGCAAAACCACCACCACCGAGCGAATTTTGAAGCTGACAGGCAAGATTCATAAAATCGGTGAAGTTCATGACGGTGCAGCAACCACTGACTTCATGGAGCAAGAGCAAGAACGCGGCATCACCATTCAATCTGCGGCGACCAGTTGCACCTGGAATGAGCATCGCCTGAATATCATCGACACCCCCGGGCACGTTGACTTCACTATTGAGGTATACCGCTCATTGAAAGTATTGGACGGTGGTGTTGGCGTATTCTGCGGTTCTGGTGGCGTCGAGCCGCAATCTGAAACCAACTGGCGCTATGCTAACGAGTCTGAAGTAGCACGTTTGATCTTCGTCAACAAACTCGACCGCTTGGGTGCAAATTTCTACCGCGTAGTGGATCAGGTGAAAGAAGTGCTGGGCGCTAACCCGCTGGTTATGACCCTACCCATCGGCGAAGAAGACGACTTTTCCGGCGTTGTTGACCTGCTGAGTCAAAACGCTTGGGTCTGGGACGACTCCGGTAACCCCGAAGCCTACGAAGTCGTCGACATTCCAGAAGATCTAAAGGATCAGGCTGCTGCATACCGTGAAGCGCTCATAGAAACAGCGTTGGAGCAAGACGACGACTTGATGGAGGCTTACCTAGAAGGCGAAGAGCCTTCCGTAGATGACATCAAGCGCTGCATTCGCAAAGGCACCCGGGAGTTGGCTTTCTTCCCAACCTTCTGTGGATCTGCGTTCAAGAACAAAGGCATTCAGATCGTACTAAACGCAGTTGTCGACTACTTGCCAAACCCAACGGAAGTTGAGGCTCAGCCTGAGGTTGACCTCGAGGGCAACGAAACCGGTGAGCGCGCTATCGTAGATTCTGAAGGACCGCTACGTGCGCTGGCGTTNAAAATTATGGATGACCGCTATGGCGCCCTGACCTTTACACGCATCTACTCTGGCAAAATCCAAAAAGGTGACAACGTTCTGAACACCTTCACCGGTAAGACTGAACGTATTGGTCGTATTGTTGAGATGCACGCGGATTCACGGGAAGAACTCGAGGTCGCCCAAGCAGGTGACATCGTTGCGCTACTGGGTATGAAAAATACCCAAACCGGCCACACTCTATGTGACCCCAACAATCCTGCCACCCTAGAACCAATGGTGTTCCCAGACCCAGTGATCTCCATTGCTGTTGCGCCACGAGATAAAGCTGGCGCTGAAAAAATGGGTATCGCACTGTCGAAGATGATTCAGGAAGATCCCTCTTTCTACGTTGAAACCGATGAAGAATCGGGTGAAACCATTATGAAGGGTATGGGCGAGCTGCACTTGGATATCAAGGTAGATATCCTCAAGCGCACCCACGGCGTTGAAGTGGATGTCGGCAAGCCTCAGGTCGCGTATCGCGAAACCATTACCCAAACTGTGGAAGACACTTATACCCATAAGAAACAGACTGGTGGCTCTGGCCAGTTCGCTAAGATCGACTATGTCATTGAGCCTGGCGAAGTAGGCAGCGGTTACGAGTTTGAATCCAAAGTAACCGGCGGCAACGTGCCTCGGGAGTTTTGGCCAGCAATTGAGAAGGCCTTTGGCGTATCTATGGACGAAGGCACGCTAGCCGGGTTCCCGCTATTAGACGTTAAAGTTACGCTGATGGACGGTGGCTTCCACGCCGTTGACTCCTCCGCAATCGCATACGAACTGGCGGCAAAGGCCGCCTATCGACAATCAGTACCAAAGGCATCGCCACAACTGCTTGAGCCTGTGATGAAAGTAGATGTGTTCACGCCCGACGATCACGTTGGTGACGTCATCGGTGACCTGAACCGTCGTCGCGGCATGATCAAGTCCCAAGAAGCCGGCATTACCGGCGTACGTGTTAAGGCAGATTGCCCGTTGGCAGAAATGTTTGGCTACATTGGTGACTTGCGCACCATGACTTCAGGTCGCGGTCAGTTCTCTATGGAGTTCTCGCATTACGCACCTTGTCCTTCTAATGTAGCGGACCAAGTAGTGCAGGAAGTTAAAGAGCGGAAAGCCAACAGCTAAACACTGTTCACCTAGACGTAAGCAGAGGGCCCAATAGGGCCCTCGGTTTATACGTTAAACCGAAAATGCACCACATCGCCATCGGCGACCACATACTCCTTACCCTCTAGACGCCACTTGCCAGCATCCTTGGCTGGCTGTTCGCCGCCCAACTCGACATAATCGTCAAAACCGATCACCTCAGCACGGATAAAACCTTTCTCGAAGTCCGTATGGATGACACCGGCAGCAGCCGGCGCCTTGGCACCGATTGGAATGGTCCAAGCCCGCACTTCCTTAGGCCCTGCTGTGAAGTATTGATGCAGTCCTAATAGTTTGTAGCCGGCACGAATAACCCGATGCAAGCCTGGCTCCGTAAGATTCAGCGCCTGTAAAAATTCAATACGCTCTTCATCTTCAAGTTCTGCCACTTCTGATTCAATTTTATTGCTTACAACCACTACTTCGGCGCCCTCGGCCTGGGCAATATCTTCAACCACCTTCACTAGGGGATTATCTTCCAAACCATCCTCAGCAACGTTAGCGATATAAAGCACGGGCTTGGCCGTGATGAAATGAAACTCGCGAATCATGAGTTTTTCATCATCGCTTAAGTCTATGGAACGCACGGGGTCACCCTCTTCCAGAGCAACCCGAACTTTCTCTAGCACCGCCATCATGCTCCGCGCCTCTTTGTCGCCAGAGGACGCAACCCGGCGATTACGTTCATAGACTTTTTCTAACGTATCCAAATCGGCTAACGCTAACTCAGTATTGATGACTTCAATGTCGTCCGCTGGAGAGACCCGACCCGCCACATGCACGACATTTTCATCTTCGAAGCAGCGTACCACGTGGGCTATGGCATGAGTTTCACGCACATGAGCAAGGAATTGATTACCCAATCCCTCACCCTTAGATGCGCCAGCCACCAAACCGGCAATATCAACAAATTCCATTGACGTTGGAATAATCTTTTGCGGCGATACCAATTCGGCCAACTGATTGAGGCGCTGATCAGGAACAGGCACCACTCCGGTATTTGGGTCGATGGTACAAAATGGGAAGTTCTCCGCATCAATGCCCGCTCTTGTTAGAGCATTGAACAATGTCGACTTACCCACATTGGGCATACCTACAATACCGCAGTTGAATCCCATCAAGTTTCTCCGGGGTTTGGTGTTACTTTCGCTGGCTCGTTATCCGGCATTTTCTCAGGGGCATGCAAAGCCGTCATGGCAAGCTGCCATTCTCCACGCATCATGTCAGCAATAATGGCGTCGGCAAAATCGCCCGCAACGGCAATTTGCTCGCGCTCGCTTTGCCGCGGTGTCTGTTTGGTCAAATAAGGAATCACCTGCTCCTTGGAACCAGGATGCCCTACGCCGATACGTAATCTGACAAACTCGTCTCTACTACCAAGCCCGGCAATAACGCTTTTAACACCATTGTGGCCGTTGCTACCGCCACCTTGTTTCAATTTAACAACACCGGGCTCGAAGGCTACCTCGTCATAAGCTACAAGTATTTCTGCAGCCTCGAACTTGAAAAACCGACTCACCGCTCCGACTGATTCGCCGCTGTTGTTCATAAAGGTGCCAGGCAACAACAGGCGCACATCGCAACCAGCGATCAGCCCGCGACCGATTTCACCCTTGAATTTGCTATCTAAACCGAGACTGATTGAATGACGGCGGGCCAGCTCTCGCACCCACACCGCGCCAACATTATGACGCGTGNCTGCGTAAGCCGGCCCGGGGTTTCCCAGGCCGACAATAAGCTTTAGCGCCGCCATATCATTGGTTCAGCCGCAACAGCGCGCAATTGAATCTTGCGGCCGCCTACTGCGCCGTGGCTAGTCTTCACCGCCTTCATCTTCTGCACTGTCCGCGGCATCCGCTTCAGCAGCCGGCTCCGCTGCCTCGGCGGCATCATCGCTGGCGCCGCGCCGTGCAGTAACACTGGCAACCGGAATGTCACGATCCGCGCCAAACGCTAGCGCAACCACTCTCACCCCTTCTGGCAATGCAAGATCACTTAAGTGCACCGACGAACCAGCTTCAACCTCAAGCATATCGACTTCAATAAATTCGGGCAGCTTGGCGGGCAAACAGCTTATCTCAACCTCCGTGAGGTTATGGGTCAGGGTGCCGCCTGACATTTTCACGCCAACGCATGCGTCTTCGTTGATGAAATGCAGTGGCACGTTAACATTGATTTCTTTGTCAGCGCTGACCCGTTGGAAATCGATGTGCTGTACGCGACCGCTTGCGGGATTACGTTGCAAATCCCTGATTAGCGCCGACTCTACAGTTCCGTCGACCGAGATATTCAGGATCTGCGAGTAAAACGCTTCGATTTGCGACGCTTTTAAGATTTCGTTCCCGGAAAGGGTAAGCTTTTGTGGCGCTGTATCACCACCATAAATAATGGCGGGTACCTTATCTTCCAAACGACGTAGGCGGCGGCTCGCTCCTTTCCCTACATCTGTTCGGATCGTAGCCGTCAGCGTAATTGATTCTGACATGTGCTGTCTCCAACTTAGATTTACATTTGGCAAGCTTGCGACCAGCCCACCTACTTTTCATCGTTCCCGCTATCTGAACATAGCGCTGATCGATTCTTCATTACTCACTCGACGGATCGATTCCGCAAGTAAGCGGTCCAGACTCAGCTGGGTTATTTTCTGGCATGCCTGCGCGTCTTCGGACAGCGCTATGGTGTCGGTTACGAGCATCGCGTCCAGCTCTGAATTTTCTATGCGTTCTATGGCCGCACCCGAAAGCACTGCATGAGTGATATAACAAACTACTGCTGCAGCGCCCTCCTCCTTCAAAGCGGCTGCCGCGGTGCAGAGCGTCCCGGCGGTATCGACGATGTCATCCACCATGATGCATGTCTTACCTTTAATGTCGCCAATGATATTCATCACTTTGGTTTCATTGGCACGTGGCCGCCGTTTATCAATGATNGCCAGATCCAAGTCATCTATCTGTTTTGCGATGGCGCGGGCCCTGACCACGCCACCCACGTCCGGCGATACCACAATCGGGTTTTCGTAGTTCTGCGCAAGAATGTGGTCTACGAGCACCGGCGAACCGTAGATGTTATCTACCGGTATATTAAAAAATCCCTGGATCTGGTCAGCGTGCAAATCTACCGTAAGTATTCGATCAATGCCTACGGTACTGATCATGTCTGCAACGACTTTGGCGCTGATCGCCACTCGCGCTGAGCGCGGCCGGCGGTCTTGACGTGCATATCCAAAATAGGGAATCACTGCAGTAACCCGCTGAGCCGAAGCTCGATGCAGCGCGTCTGCCATAATCAGCAGTTCCATAACACTGTCGTTGGTGGGCGCACTAGTAGACTGTAGAAGAAAAACGTCTTTGCCGCGGACATTTTCATGGACCTCTACAGTGACTTCGCCATCACTGAAACGACCCACGTCGGCGTGGCCTAGCTCAAGATGCAACTCCTTCGCTACCCGCGTGGCAAGGGCCAGGTTCGACCCACCAGAAAAAAGCATTAAATTTGCCAACCGATGCCCCTCAATGTCGCCTCGATCACACTATCGAAAATGGCTGGGGTGGCAGGATTCGAACCTGCGCATGCCGGGATCAAAACCCGGTGCCTTACCGCTTGGCGACACCCCAATTACGCTGAATGTGTATCCTTCGCCCAAATCACATATCTTTCGGCAACTTATCAAGTTAGATCAGCCCGAAGAACATTTCACTACGGTTGGTTAAGTCCGCACCGCTGAGCGAGCGCGTATTGTCCGGATCAGGTCATTACCTGTCAAACCTGTTATTGCGCCTTCCTGGTAAATTTACTCACAAGCAAGGTCGCCTGAATATCACCGCGGCGCAAATTCAGTTGCTCTGGCGTCCTCAACGCCTGCCCCACCGTCGCTACATTGTCTAAACCAACTTGCGCCAGCACAGACCAGCCCAATTGTACAAACTGCGCCTGTCCGTCGACCAAACTGTCCATGCCTGACGTTATCGGATGTTGCGGCAGTGGCCGCCCGAATAACCAGTAGGGAATGGCCGCCACTGGCAAATCCCAGCCCAATTGACTCTGCATAACCTGCCGCGGCTCACCAGCGGCGATAACCTCGCGCCCACGCAGCACTAGCATCTCCCGAGCATCGCCGCGTAACTGTATNCGGCCCTGACCAAGACTACCCCATACATCGATCTTATAGGCGTCCTCGGTTTGCCGCCAAAAGAAACGCAAAGCAGCTTTGTCCTGTTCACGAAACACCAACAGCTTGCCCTGCACACTGAAGTCTACCNGCTGATCCTCAGTGCTTACGGGCACAGATACGCAACCTGAAAACACCAGCGGAAAAANTAATAGGCCTCGCCTCATGAGCAACGCCACGTAATTTGCAGCGGCAATTGCCGCTAAAGGCAGCTGTTGCGTTCTGCTATAATCTGCGGTCGAAAAATCAGACATCTTTTAATGAGCATAGTTGCATACGGTCTTAATCATCGCACAGCTTCAGTCGAGCTGCGGGAGCGTATTGCCTTTCCAGAAGAAAATCTCGCCAATATGCTCAGTCAGTTAACTGGTGATTTGGGCAACATTCGCGAAGCCGCAATCGTTTCAACCTGCAATCGGACTGAACTGTACTGCTCGCTACGCGACGATAATACCCGCAGCATAAGTGAATGGCTAAGTACCACACGTCCGGTAGACGTCGCGGAGCTTGAAGGTGCCAGCTATGTGCATTGGGACAAAGACGCGGCCAAGCATATGATTCGCGTCGCTGCGGGCCTCGACTCGCAAATGCTTGGCGAGCCACAGATTATGGGTCAGGTCAAAGCCGCCTATGAGATCGCCCGCAAAATAGGAACAATTGGGCCAGAATTGGATTTACTGTCGCGCATGACTCTGCGCGCCGCTAAAGACATCCGCGCGCAAACCGAAATAGGCCGCAATCCGATTTCCGTTGCCTACGCAGCAGTCTCGCTGGCGACGCAGATTTTCACCAATCTGCATACCAAACGAGCATTGTTACTAGGGGCCGGAGATACCATCAGCCTAGTTGCCGAACATTTAGCAGCAAAGAATATTGCCGGTCTGGCAATCGCTAATCGAACTCTGGCCAACGCCCAACTATTAGCCGCCAAATTCAACGCCACAGCCATGCAATTAAGCGACGTCGCAGGACAACTGGCCGATTACGATGTAGTTATCAGCTCTACCGCTAGTAGCTTGCCTATTCTCGGCAAGGGCGCGGTAGAAGCCGCCATAAAAAAGCGCAAGCGCAAGCCAATGTTCATGGTCGATATTGCCGTACCCAGAGATATCGAAAGCGAGGTAGCCAGCCTTCCGGATGTTTACCTGTACACTATCGACGATCTGAGCAATATTGTTAAAGCCAACATCGAACAACGTCAAAAAGCAGCGCAAGGCGCCGAGGTCATCGTTGATATGGGTACAGAGCGCTACGAGCGGGAACGCCGCATTCATAGTGATAAAGCACTACTCACGCGCTTACGCGACGAAGCCGAAGCAACGCGTGTCCAAGAATTGAATAAAGCCCTCAACTCGCTAGAAAAAACCGGCGATGCTGAAGCCGCGCTGACAATGCTCAGTCGAGCCTTAACCAATAAACTTATTCACCCGCCAACAGCAGCGATCCGCACAGCAAGTGCTGATGGAAAAACCGAGTTAGTCGATCAATTGCGTCAAATTTATCAACTTGACGCTGAACCTACCCAAGAGTCCAAAACCGACCAATCTGACGGCGCCGAATAATATGGAACTTTCCACCTCTATGATCGCCAAGCTGGCCGATCTTACTGATCGGTTTGAGGAAGTTTCAGCACTATTATCAGATTCCGAGACCATGTCTGATCGCGATAAATTTACCGCACTGTCTAAGGAATTTGCTGAGATTGAACCCGTAGTTCTTTGCTATCAACGAGTCAACAAGCTCAACGACGACCTTGAGGAAAGTTCCGCATTATTGGACGACGACGACCCTGATCTGCGCGAACTCGCGGAGCAGGAAATAGCAGAAACAAAGGCCCAGCTGGATTCTTTGAACCAGCAATTACAAACCCTCTTGTTGCCCAAAGACCCCAATGATAAGTCCAATGTGTTTTTAGAAATTCGCGCTGGAACCGGTGGCGACGAGGCGGCTATTTTTTCCGGCGANTTATTCCGCATGTACAGTAAATTCGCCGAGACCAAGGGTTGGCGAATTGAGATCATGAACGAACGGCCAGGCGAGCATGGCGGTTACAAGGAAATTATCTCGCGCATTGAGGGCAATGAAGTTTATAGCCAACTGAAATTTGAGTCCGGCGCCCATCGAGTACAGCGGGTGCCCGAGACCGAATCTCAGGGCCGGGTACATACCTCTGCCTGTACCGTTGCGATCATGCCCGAGGTCGCCGAAATCGACTCAATCGAAATCGATAAAAAAGACATCCGCGAGGACACCTTTCGAGCTTCTGGAGCGGGAGGACAGCACGTCAACAAAACCGACTCAGCCATTCGTCTCACGCACTTACCAACCGGTACTGTCGTGGAATGTCAGGATGANCGATCTCAACACAAAAATAGAGCCCGTGCGCTGTCCTTGCTACAAGCTCGCTTGTTGGATGCTGCGCAATCTAAACAACAAACCGAGCAAGCAGAAAACCGCCGGCAATTGGTCGGTTCTGGAGATCGCTCAGAGCGCATTCGCACCTACAATTTCCCACAGGGTCGAGTCACCGACCACCGCATCAATCTAACCTTATATAAGCTCGACGAAGTCATCGAAGGCAATTTGGACGCATTAGTCCAGCCGCTGGTACAAGAGCATCAAGCGGATCAGTTACAACAACTTGCTGACGGATGAGCACCAAGGGCAATACGACTGCCGCACCGTCTTTTGACGAATGGCGTCGCAGCAAAAAAGCGTTAACGCGCCTAGAATGCGACTTGCTACTTGGTCTGGTGACCAATTTAAGTCGGACACAAATCGTCATCAATGCTGACCAGCCACTAGATTGCGCACAACTGCAACGCCTGCAAACGCTGGAGCATATGATCAGCCAAGGCACACCCATGGCCTATCTGCTTGGTAAGAAGGAATTTTTCGGTCTCGACTTTAACGTCAACCCTGCGGTTTTAGTGCCGCGCCCAGAAACTGAGCTATTAGTAGAGCTGGCGCTAGAGCGAATCATCACAGGCGACAAACTACTGGATGCTGGAACCGGCAGCGGCGCNATCGCTGTGGCGATCGCTCATAATCAGCCAGACGTTGGTATTGATGCCAGCGACAATTCGGCTCTGGCTCTGGAGGTCGCGCGTGGCAACGCGCACAAATACGGGGCTCAGGTTACCTTTCATCAAAGCGATTGGTTTGCGGCATTGCAAGGACGCAGGTGGCATCTAATTGTTAGCAATCCACCCTACATCGCAGCCGATGATCCACACTTAGCTGAGTTATCCGCCGAGCCCGAATCCGCCCTGGTAGCCGCAAACCGGGGCCTTGCTGCACTCGCACATATCATCGATCAGAGCCCAAACTTCTTATACGAGAAAGGTTGGCTATTGCTCGAGCATGGCTACGATCAGGCTGAGTCCGTGCGCCGGCTTATGGCCGACAGAGGCTTTACTGGCGTTAAGTCGGTAGTCGACCTAGGCAATATCGAGCGCGTGACCTTGGGCCAATGGTATGAATGACAACGACTTGCTGCGTTATAGCCGGCAGATTATGTTGCCNGAACTGGACATCGCTGGACAACAAAGGCTAGCAAAGGCAAAGGTCCTTGTCGTTGGATTGGGGGGCTTGGGCTCACCGTTAGCGCTGTATCTGGCAAGTTCTGGTGTCGGCGAACTGGTATTAGTGGATGACGACCACGTCGACGAATCTAATCTGCAACGGCAAATCGCCCATACCGAAGCGAGCATTGGTACAAATAAAGCTGAGTCGGCGGCGGCCCGGATTCAGGAAATAAATACAAACACTAAATTGACGAGCATTACTCATCGATTANACCGTGCGGAGTTGACCGCGTTATTAGAGACTGTACACCTCGCCTTTGATGCAACCGATAATTTAGCGAGCAGACATCTACTCAACGAGACTTGCTGGGGTATGGGCGTGCCCTTGGTTTCTGGGGCGGCTATCCAGTGGCAGGGTCAGGTTACGCTTTTTGATCCGAACGATGAAAACTCGCCCTGCTATCGCTGTTTGTATCCGAACGACGACAATGCACTGGAACTAAACTGCACGGAAAACGGTGTAATCGCTCCCCTTGTAGGCATCATTGGCAGTTGCCAAGCATTAGAGGGCATAAAGTACTTGGCTGGCGTCAAGCCAACATTAGCCAGCCACATCTTGTACTTTGATGGGAAGTATATGGAGTGGCGAAAACTTAAATTAGCGCCGCTTAAGACCTGTCCGGTCTGCTCAGAGTAAGCTCAAATTGCGTTTCTAGGGCGCTAAGTAGCACCTCTTCTGTTTCCTTCAGCGCCACTGCAGCAAAATCAGCGATGTGAGTGACACCCACATCGGTCAGACCACAGGGATTGATTCGAGCGAAAGGCGCCAAATCCATATCCACGTTCAGACTCAGACCGTGGTAACTGCAGCCGCGCCGCACCCGTAAACCCAGAGATCCAATTTTGTTGCCATCGACATAGACACCTGGAGCATCTGGGCGCGCGTAGCCTTCGACGCCGAACACCTCCAACGTTTGCAACATGGCTTTTTCCATGCCACACACCAAATCGCGCACCCCTATGCCCAAACGCCGCAAGTCCAACAGCAAGTAGGCCGTGATCTGTCCAGGCCCATGGTAGGTAACCTGCCCCCCACGATCCGATTGCACAACCGGTATTTCACCGGCATTAAAAATGTGTTCAGGCTTGCCGGCCTGTCCCTGAGTAAAAACTGGACGGTGTTGGGTTAGCCAAACTTCGTCAGCACTGCTGTTATCTCTTGCGCGAGTAAACGTTTGCATTTCTGCAAAAACCGGCTCATAACGGGTGAGGCCAAGTTCACGGACATTGGTGGGCAAGGAGGTCAACGCCTAAAACACCATTCTTACCGACGCTTCGGCCATGAGATCAGTATAGAGATCGCGCAACTGCTGCTCTCCCTGTGCGGTTAGGGTGATCCGCACGGCTAGGAACTTTTCACCGCTGCTGTGGCGCGTTGTGACATCGTCAGGGGTGAGCTCTGGCGCATGCTTACGCACAATATCTAACACCCGACGTGGGGTACCCTCACCAGCGACTGCTATCACTTTAATAGGATACCGACAGGGGAACTCTATTTTAGGCTTATCCTTCATCGCTAAAAATTGACGCGTAGAATAGGTAGATTGAATCACCTAATCGACCAAAAAAGTTCGACTGCTCCACTGCAGCCAGAGTGACCAGGGGCGCCGAATAAAGTTGCTCGCCGTCAAGCGTTAGGGTCAATTCACCTACCGTTTGTCCGCTTGAGAACGGCGCCTCTAAATAATCCGCTACCGTCATCTCAACCTCGATATCGTCATAGTATCCTCGTGGAAAGGTCACGGTTATGTCTTCGGCAACCCCGAGTTCAACTTTATCCTGCTCGCCGTAATAGACATCTTGTTGCCGCAAATTGATGCCTGCTTGATAGGGGGTTTGCGTATCGAAATTGCGGAAGCCATAGGAAAGTAGTTTCTGGCTCTCGCGCATGCGCGCCTCATCATTGGCTGTACCCATGACCACGCTGATCAGTCGCACACCATTGCGCTCCGCCGACGCCACAAGACAATAGCCCGCAGCCGCGGTGTACCCCGTTTTAACGCCGTCTACCGAGCGGTCGCGCCATAGCAGCTTGTTGCGATTGGGCTGGGCAATATCGTTAAATTTATAACTGCGCTGGGAGTAAAGCTTGTACTGCTCTGGGTGGTCGTTGATCAACGCGATAGTAAGGCGGGCAAGATCTTCCGCTGTGCTGTAATGGTTATCATTTGGCAAGCCAGTTGCGTTCAAAAATCTCGTATTCGTCAAACCGAGTGCCTGAGCCTGCTGATTCATCATATCCGCGAAAGCATCCTCACTTCCTGCGATATATTCTGCTATCGCAACACTCGCATCATTACCTGATTGAATAATGATGCCCTTTAAAAGGTCGCCGACCGCTACCTCAGTGCCCTCGCGGATAAACATTTTCGATCCGCCTGTACGCCACGCTTCAACACTGATTGGCGCCATTTCGTCGACTTTCAGGCGCCCGGATTTAATTTCNTCCTCAACAATATACGCCGTCATGATTTTTGTAAGACTTGCGGGGGGAATTCGCTTCGAAGCGTTTTCTGCTACTAGTATTTTTTGCGAATTAGCGTCTATCAGCAAATACGACGATGACGCCACGCTCGGCGGAGGCGGAATGATGGGGGCAGCTACAGCACCCCCTGCAACGACGGCTAAAACCCACACCCCGCGGGTAGCCCAGTCAATTAGTGCTTGATGCAATGCCATCGTTCCTAAATCTTATGCCAAACCCGCAGTCTAACATTTGCGTCCGCAAGCGCGAAGCTACTGCGCGCTAAGAATGGTGATGTCGCCCAAGTCCATCGTCGTCAAAAGCGCTGTGAGGCGCTCAAGTTCAGCGCCAGCGGAGATTGGTCCGAGCTCGAGCTGGTAACGCATTTGGGCATTTCGAGTAACTCGAGCGGCTACGCCCAGCGNTGTGAGTAATTGTTCCATCACCCCTTGAGCTTGTGCCTGATCAATAAAGGCACCCACGGCTATAAGGTGCGTTCGCCCGGCGGCGCTGTTCGGTTCCAACACTTCAACGGAAACCTGGGCCGTACCCTGATCATGAAAGCCCAGTTTTACTGCCGCAGCAAAGGAGAGGTCGATTATGCGTTCACTGTGAAACGGACCACGGTCGTTGATTCGCACGACGGTAGACCTACCATTTTCTAGGTTAGTAACACGGGCAAAACAGGGGATCGGCAAAGAACGATGAGCCGCGGTAAGCTGATACATATCAAAGGGCTCTCTACTGGAGGTAAGCCGGCCGTGAAACTTCACACCATACCAGGATGCGCCCCCGNTCTGACGATATCCTTGCGCACTGCTCATAACCTGATATTGCTTACCCCAGACCTCATAAGTTGGACCGTTACCCGTAGCACTGTAGGGTAAGGGCTCAACACGCGGGTCCGGCAAATTGGCCAAGCGCGTTAGCTCCGCCGAGGTTAGTGTCGGCGCAGAGTCTTGGATCTGGCCCTTAGAACTTGGCACAATGGGCGGGCCAGCACACCCAAGGAGTGCTGCTGAAATTGCTAGCAAACCAAAAAACAGAGTCCAGGGCTTAGCCAATAGATTGTTTCCGCCTTTTGACAATTTCTTGGCCAAGCTGATAAACCGCCATTGCGTATAAACGACTGTGGTTGTATCTAGTAATGACATAAAAGTCGTCGAATCCAAGCCAATACTCGGGCTTTTCTCCACCTAATAGGCGCAATAAGAGAACTCTCGCATTCGGGTCAAGGCCGTCAACGATTACCCCCATTTCTGCCATCTCCGCTATTGAATGAGTTGGCTTTAAAGACTGATTAGCTATTGCCAGTAGTTGCTCCGTCTCGGCTTTAAGCTGCACCGGCAACGTAACCTGCTGAGCACCGCGCCAGCCATGTCGGCTGAAATAGTTAGCTACGCTACCAATAGCATCGGTGCGGTTCTGCCAGATATCACGAACCCCGTCTTGATCAAAATCTACTGCATAGTTGCGATAACTCGACGGAATGAATTGGCCAAAACCCATCGCGCCGGCATAAGAGCCTGTTAGACTAATTGGGTTTTTGCCCTCCTCTCGCGCTAACAACAGAAACTGTGTTAATTCTTTACGGAAGAAGCTCGATCTGGGCGGGTAATCGAATGCCAAAGTCATCAACGCATCAACGACACGATGCCTGCCCGTGACTCGGCCGTAACGTGTTTCAACGCCAATAATTGCGACGATCACCTCTGGAGCTACGCCATATTCTTTTTCTGCTCGCTCCAGAATCGCTTGATTCTGTTGCCAAAACTCAACACCTCGGGCAATACGCTGCTCATCAAGGAAAATCTTACTGTACTCATGCCAATTCAGGCGCCGCTCTGCAGGTCGACGCATAAGATCAATAATGTCCTGACGTCGCTCAGCGGCCGCCAACACTTCTTCCAGTTCCGGGCGCGAAAAATTATGCTGCGTAATCAACTCTTCAATGTAGGCATCGACCTCGGGCCTGCTTAGATAGCTCTCCCCATGAGTCACAGCTGAGAACATCATCAAGACCGTTAGAGCAGGAAGTAACAATAATTTAGCCATGAAGATTTCCTTTTTTTATATTTAGCATCGACCGGCTGGGACCCTACCAAGCTTTATGAGTGCGCATCGACATGATTATGCCGAAACTGGCCATTAAGGTAATGATAGATGTGCCGCCGTAACTGACCAGCGGCAGCGGCACACCCACAACAGGCAACAGGCCGCTGACCATGGCAATGTTTACGAACAAGTAGATAAAAAAGGTGAGCGTCAAAGCACCAGCGAACAAGCGTGCAAAAGTACTCTGGGCCGAAACCGCCAACACTAAACCTCTGGCTATGATGCCCAAATAAAGAAACAACAAACACAGCACACCGACCAAACCTAATTCCTCGCCCACCACAGCAATAATAAAATCCGTGCGCGCTTCGGGTAAAAAGTCCAAGTGACTCTGCGTACCTTGTAACAATCCCTTACCAAATACACCACCAGAACCAATCGCAGTTGTGGACTGAATAATGTTCCAGCCAGCGCCTAAGGGGTCGCTCTCAGGATCAAATAACGTGATGATCCGCTGCCGCTGATAACCCTGCAGGGCAAACTGCCATAGCAATGGTGCAGCTGCGGCAATCAATAAAAATGCGTAACCAAGATAGCGCCACGACAAGCCCGCTAACATAAGCACCGCCAATCCAGCACCGGCCACCAATATGGCAGTGCCTAAATCAGGTTGCGCCGCTATCGCTAACGCCGGCAATACAATGATCAATAGCGAAAAAAATACGTGTTTGGCAGTAGGCGGCAATACCCGCTGCTGTAGATACCAGGCCAGCGCCATTGGCACCGCTATTTTCATCAACTCCGACGGCTGGAACCGCAGCAACCCAGGAATTTCTAGCCATCGTTGGGAGCCTTTCACCTTCACCCCAACCAAAAGCACCAGCAACAACAGAAATAGCCCTAGACAATATACAAATGGCGCCCACCGGAAATACAGACCAGGAGGCAACTGGGCCGCTACAACCAGCACGGCCATGGCAACTAATACACGCTGGAACTGTGCATCGAACAAGCGGCTCTGATCGCCTGCAGCGCTAAACAGCACCATCAGACCAAAAGCCAATACTATTACGACCAGCACCAATAACAGCGGATCCAAATGCAGCTTGTATAGCCAATGACCTTCAGCGGAATTTTTAGACCCAGGTAACTGACGCTGAAAATCCATGCTCACTGTTATGCTCTCCTTTCGAACTTAAAAGTTAGCCCGAATAAATTATTGCATCGCAACAGAAGGCCCCAGATAGGAATCTATGATTTCCTTCGCCACTGGCGCAGCGACGGAACTTCCACCACCACCGTTTTCGACCAACACGGCCAAAGCTATCTGCGGATCTTCAACTGGCGCAAATGCCATAAACCACGCATGCTTGCGCCGAAACTCTGATAATTCCTCTTCGTTGTATTCTTCACCCTGCCGAATTTCTACAACTTGCGCCGTACCTGATTTCCCGGCCATACGATAGCCAATACGCTGCCCTATATAGGCCCAGGCCGTGCCATTGCCGCGAAAACCTTGCCCACCAAGGTGCACAACATCTTCCATCGCCGCGACCACCTTCTGCCAGTCCTCTGCAGATAAATTTGCAGTTTGCTCGGGGCTTGGTTGC
Organism: Gammaproteobacteria bacterium; assembly: GCA_002684495.1. Taxonomy (GTDB): domain Bacteria; phylum Pseudomonadota; class Gammaproteobacteria; order Pseudomonadales; family Azotimanducaceae; genus UBA4421. The sequence goes on from NYVG01000007.1 coordinate 279,492, forward strand.
GCGTCTATTGTTAAGTCTTCAGCCCGACTCATAACCATCTGTGGTTGCACCACGCGCCCGCGGTTAGCAATCATGGCCACATAAGTTGCTATTTGCAGCGGCGTTACCAGTAAATCGCCTTGCCCTATGCCCATATTGACGGAATCGCCTTGGTACCATTTTTCGCCTTTTGCGCCGAGCTTCCACTCCGGATCAGGCACCAAACCACGACTGGCATCACCAATATCCACAGCAAGGTTCCGACCAAAGCCAAACTCTGCCGCAAACTGCGCTAAATAATCGATGTCCAAACGGGAAGCGACATCATAAAAATAAACATTCGAAGAGCGGTAAATGGCTTTGCGCAAATCAACAATACCTTGGCCACCTGAGTCATCCACCGTCCACGACCAATCTCGATACTCCCGTTCGCCACCTGCTAAACGAAACGAGCCACGGTCTTCTATCTTGGTATCCCACTGCACAACACCGCTGGCGATCCCGGCGAGCCCCACCACCGGCTTAAAAGTTGAACCAGGAGCGTATTGCCCGTTCGTTGCGCGGTTAAATAATGGCAAATAGGCGGATTCACTCAACACGCGAAATTCGCGATCACTCATACCCACGATAAATTGGTTCGGATCGTAGCTTGGCTTACTCACTAGGGCCAAAACACCACCGGTTTTGGGGTCCAAAGCCACGACAGCCCCGCGTCGCTGGCCTAATGCACTTACTGCCGCGCGCTGCAGTTGCGTGTCTAGGTACAAATTTAAATTCTGCCCGACCATGGGTGGATCGATATCAATAATGCGCGTGACGCGGCCATGGGCATCCGTTTCCACCTGCTGAAAGCCCGGGCGACCGTGCAGTACAGACTCATAGTATGCCTCTACACCACGTTTACCTATGAACTGGGTCGCCCGATATTCCGCTGGATCCAATTGCCGCAGATCTTGCTCTGTCATGCGGCGAACAGAACCTACTGCATGGGCTGCAATATCTGCCTCGGGATAGTAACGCTGCAGTCGCGTGATCACTTCGACTCCATGCAGGCGATGCCGGTTGACCGCAAGCGCGGCAATATCTGCTTCCGCCAGATTATCCGCCAGCACAATCGCTTCCCCCGGACGCCGACTGCGCTTTACGCGCTCATGGAACTGCTCTATTTGCTCCTCTGACAGGGTAACGATTGCTTTTATTTGCTGGATTGCAACATCAAGGTCATCAACCCGCTCAACTACTATGCCGAGAACTGAAGATGGGCGATTATCCGCTAACAACACCCCATTGCGATCAAAAATAAGCCCTCTAGGCGGCGCTAAGGGCTGCACCTGAATACGGTTTCTGTCCGAGCGATATTGATAACTTTCATGTTCATAGACTTGCAGCTGCACGAAACGGGCCGCAAGGACGCCAACGCACAAGACTACGATTATAAAAAAGCTCAGCGCGCGCCGAGCAATCAGCGCGCGCTCTCTGTTCGGATCTTTTATTGCGAGTGCGACTGCCAAATCAAACCCCTAAGTCCTGTGATATGGATGTCCGCCATTTATGCTGTCTGCACGATACAGCGCCTCAGCAAGCATTACTCGCACTAAGTAGTGCGGTAGGGTTAATTTTGACAGGGATATGCATTCATTTGCACGCGCCAAAACAGAGTCACCAAGGCCATCCGCGCCGCCAACAACCATCACAATCCCAGGTCGCTGCATTTGCCACGACTTAAGGCGCTGCGCCAACTGCACGCTCGTTGCGTGCTGGCCATGCTCATCGAGCGCAACAACCCAATCGTCGGCACCAATTCGTGCGAGTATTTTTTCAGCCTCTTGGGCCTTAATTTTGGCATGGTCGGAATGATGCCTAGGCGCCGGGATTTCTACTAAAGATAAGCGCACCCCCCGGGACAGTCGCTTCGCATATTCTGCATAGCCCGCCCGCATCCAGGCAGGCGCCTTGCTTCCGACAGACAATATACGTATCAGCACTGATGCGCCGCTAGTTCAACTGTCCACTATCAGGGGCGACATCTGACCACAGCCGTTCTAGCTCATAGAAACTCCGAGCCTCAGCATTCATGACATGAATCAATACATCCCCAAGATCCACAAGCACCCACTCATAACTTTCACGACCTTCTACGCCTAGCGGCTGCACTCCCAAAGCCTTGGATGATTCGGTTGCAGTATCCACTAGTGCCTTAACATGCCGATTCGAACCACCGCTGACCAAGATCATATGGTCTGTCATTGGCGTAAGCTTGGATACATCCATTGACAGAATTTCCTGCCCTTTCATATCTTCGAGTGCCGCAACCATGTGGTCACGTAATTCACTTGGCCTCAAAAGGTTTTCTCCCTTACAGTGATATCGTCTTTATATAGTTTGTTTCGATGGATGTATTGCGCAACATCAGCGTCTACCAGATCGTCAATACCTTGGCCTAACGCCACCCGCTGACGTATAGCGGTAGAAGATACCTCACGCATAGGCAGGTCGACTCGCACTATTTGACCGCTACGCGAGGCATCGACAGACGCTTTTTCATGCTTGCGACAGAGTGCGGCGATTTGCTCAGAAAACTGCACCTGCTGACCCGGTCGGGGAATGACCACCAAGTTGCAGTACTCCAACAAATTTTCCCACCGGCGCCAAGATGTCAGGGTCGCGAATGAGTCTTCACCGACAATCCAACACAGTACTGCATCCGGAAATTCACTGCGCAACATACTTAACGTGTCTACCGTATAAGAATGACCGCCTCGGCGCACCTCGATGTCGTCGGCAATGAGCCCGTCACTATTCGCACATACGGTTTCGAGCATAGCCCATCGGTGGGCGGTCATCGCAAAAGCCGAGGACTTATGCGCAGGCTGTGAATTGAGTACTAGGCGCACCGCGTCCAGCCCCAAAAATTTCCTTACACTCTCAGCCGCGTGTACATGGCCACTATGCACAGGATCAAACGTACCGCCGTATAACCCTATGAGCACTGGCTACATCCTGGGTGATTATCGATTACGTACTTCACCGTCACCGTATACGACATACTTTTGCGAGGTCAGTCCCTCCAAACCTACCGGTCCACGAGCATGGAGTTTGTCAGTGGATATACCCACCTCTGCGCCGAGCCCGTATTCAAAACCATCAGCGAATTGCGACGACGCATTAACCATAACCGAGGCTGAATCCACAGCTTGGATAAACTGTCTGGAACGGCTGTAGTTTTCTGTGACTATGACGTCCGTGTGACCAGAACCGTAGCGATTGATATGTTCAATGGCAGCCTCTAACTCATCGACAATTTTTATCGACAAAATCGGCGCCAAATACTCCTCTGACCAGTCAGCCTCAGTCGCCGGACCGACACCGGCAAGAGCGACAGTATGCTCACACCCACGCAACTCCACCTGTGCAGTAGCGAACTTTTCAACCAATGACGGCAAGACCTCGGGAGCAATCTGCTGGTGCACCAGTAGCGTCTCCATGGCATTACAAACTGCATACTTTTCTGCTTTGGAATTGAAAGCAAGATCAATGCCTTTTTGCACATCAGCATCAGCATCGATATACACATGGCAGATGCCATCCAAGTGTTTTATCACTGGAATTCGAGTCTCGCGGCTGACGCGTTCTATGAGACCTTTGCCGCCTCGAGGCACAATCACATCAACGAATTCATCCAGCTGGAGCATTTCACCCACTGCGGATCGATCGGTCGTGGTAACCAATTGCACACAAGCCTCGGGCAATCCAGCAGCAACGACACCCTTAGTCACACAGGCAGCGATGGCTTGATTGGATAAAAATGCCTCGGAGCCACCGCGCAAAATACACGCGTTACCCGCTTTAAGACAAAGCGCCGCAGCATCAACCGTAACATTCGGGCGTGACTCATAAATCATCCCTATGACCCCGAGTGGTACGCGCATTTTGCCTATCTGAATACCTGTCGGACGATAGCAAAGATCCGTCACCTCACCGATGGGATCTTTCAAAGCGTCGATCTGCATCAGGCCCTCGATCATTTGATCGATACCTTTGTCCCCAAGCAGTAATCGATCCACAAGTGGCTGGTCAACATTGTTGTCTTGAGCACCTGCTAAGTCAGCAGCGTTGGCTGCTTTTATGTTCTCGCGCTCAGTGTCGAGCGTTTCGGCAATGGTGACTAACGCTTTAGATTTTGTGGCGGTAGACGCTACTGCTAATGCCCGAGAGGCATTCCGCGCAGCAACACCCATCTGTTGCATAACTGTACTAATTGGCTGGTTCATACCTCAATTATAGAGATAACCTGCGGCCTCGCTAGCATCGATTGCACTGCCAATACTTGGAGATTCAATCACGGAATTTACCAACTAGGCGTCGCAACTCGCTTAAGCGCTCTTTAGGCCAGGCGATCTGTAACAGTGTTTGCTTTATTTCCGGCTCTATCGGTAAAAGGTCGGCTAATCGGTAACTGACCGAACGTGCTTGAGCAAGATCCACCTGAGGATTCAGTTGTTGGATCAGCGGATGCTGCAACAAGTCTTTGAGCACTGCGACCAGTGGCTCATGCTCATCAACCAATTCGCCCTCTGGTTCAGGAGGCAAAAATTGTACGTGCCCTAAAAGCAGGCCATCTCTTTGGCGTTCTACATCTAACAGCGAAAATTTTCGCCGCCCCTGAGCGACGATACCCAGCAAGCCATTATCCGCCTGATTAAAGTCGACAATTTCCGCCTCTGTGCCAACCGCGAAGAGTTCCTGATCTGCGGCTGATGCATCCGCTCCGGCGATGACCTCACCGCCCTCGCGTAATAACACCACGCCAAAACTTGCTTGCTCGCGCATACACCAACGAACCATGTCGACATATCTCGGTTCAAAAATTCGCAGGGGTAAGACGCCGCCGGGAAATAACACCGTGCGTAACGGAAAAATCGGCATGCTGACCTGCTCATCAGTACTGATCTGCGGCTTCTGTGACACTAAACTCTCGCGTTATTATGCGTTGAAAACTATATCTGCGTTGTTCATCTACTGGCAATGCTATGCTTAGCTTTTAGCCACACGAGCTTTTTAGCAAGGGAATCGAACCAATATGGATTGGTTGCAATTAATCATTTTGAGTTTGATCCAGGGCATTACCGAATTCTTGCCGATCTCTAGCTCGGCTCATCTCATCATCCCCGCACAATTAACTTCCTGGCCGGACCAAGGCCTCGCTTTCGACGTAGCTGTGCACTTTGGCACGCTGATCGCAGTGATCGCCTACTTTCGAGCCGAGATCACCACCATGCTTGTGGCAACAATGGGGACACCAGCACAACTGCGGACCCGGGGTTGGCACGCAGTACTCAACGCGAACGATGGGGATGCTGACGTGCGACAGGTCCTGCAGTTAGCCATCGCTACTCTACCCATCGTGATCGTCGGCTTTTTGGCAAAAGATGTCATAGACAGCACTCTTCGCTCAATCACCGTCATCGCAACAACAACCTTGGTCTTTGGTCTAGCACTTTGGTATGCAGATTCTCGGCCACAACAACAGAAAACGCTGACCTTCCCGGCCGCAATATTAATCGGCCTAGCCCAGTGCATTGCGCTGATACCGGGCACCTCGCGTTCCGGTATCACGATTACCGCGGCGCTACTAATCGGCCTGGGGAGAACTCAGAGTGCGCGTTTTTCGTTCTTGCTCGCAATACCGACGATTTTGGGCGCACAGCTTTTGATGATGCTGGACCTGAGCATTACCGAACTGCTGAGCGATGCCTTGATAATGATGAGTGCGGCGACATTAGCCGGGTTAAGTGCCTATGTTTGTATTCACTTCTTCATTGCACTGGTGGAGCGCACAGGCATGCGTCCCTATGTCTACTATCGAATAGCCCTAGGGCTAATGCTGTTTGGTTTCGTCGCAATGGCCGAGGCCTGAACCCGCGTAGTTTCGTAGCGACGGCCGAGGCCTACACCCGCCTAGTCTTGTGGCGACGGCCTATATCATCTTTGCTTTACTAGAATGGAATATCGTCTTCAAAGTCGTTGTCATCGGACAGGGTCGGCGAATTATCCATAGACATACCTGCAGGCGCTTGGGCGGGCGCAGAATCGAATCCCGATGGTGGCGGGTTAATTTGGCCACCACCCCCATCCATACCGCCGCGACTGTCGAGCATCTGCATTTCCCTGGCATTAATCTCGGTGCGATATTTCTTCTGCCCATCGGCTTCCCAACTGGACGTGCGCAACTGACCCTCGATGTAGACCTTCGAGCCTTTGCGCAAATATTCGCCGGCGATTTCACCTAAACGCGCAAAGCACACGACATTGTGCCATTCCGTTCTTTCCTGCTGTTCTCCAGAGGCTTTATCTCGCCAAGACTCCGACGTTGCTACGCTAAAGCGCGTCACTGCTGTACCGTTTTGCGCATATCGAGTCTCAGGGTCTCGACCTAAGTTGCCTACTAATATGACTTTGTTGACGCCTCGTGCCATGTCGATCTCCGCCTGTACGTTCGCTTCAAGTGTAGTCTAAAGCGTTCACCACCCCCAACCGAAAATCCTTGCACATGTTCATCACGCGAAGTCCGTCATAGTGTTGTTGGCATTCCACGATCCAGTTATGTTGGATGCTTTTCAACACATGACAGAAGTGAGCTTACTCGATTGGATAAAATATCGGTCAAGGGTGCACGCACCCATAATCTGCGCAATATCGATCTAGACATTCCTNGGGATAAGCTGGTCATAATTACCGGCCTCTCTGGCTCCGGCAAATCCTCTCTGGCTTTCGACACCCTGTACGCAGAAGGTCAACGCCGCTATGTGGAATCGCTGTCTGCCTACGCGCGCCAATTCCTGTCGATGATGGAGAAACCAGACGTCGATCATATCGAAGGCTTGTCTCCAGCGATCTCCATCGAACAAAAGTCTACGTCACACAATCCCCGCTCAACCGTAGGTACGATTACTGAAATCTACGATTACTTACGATTACTGTACGCTCGCGTTGGCGAGCCACGTTGCCCTACACATGATTTGCCTCTTGATGCACAAACCGTCAGTCAAATGGTCGATCAGGTAATGGAGCAACTTGACGATAAACGCGTCATGGTGATGGCACCGATCATAGACGAGCGCAAGGGCGAACACCTGCATGTTTTCCAAGAACTGCGCAGCACTGGATTTGTTCGCGCGCGTATCGATGGTTTGGTAGTGGATCTCGATGAAGCCCCAGCGCTCGATAAAAACAAAAAACACTCCATTGAAGCTGTCGTCGATCGCGTACGAGTGCGCAGTGATGTTGCACAGCGCCTAGCCGAGAGCTTTGAAACAGCGCTGGAATTATCTGACGGTGTGGCCTTGGTTACCGATATGGATGACCCGGATGCCAACCCGATCGTGTTCTCCGCTAAATTCGCGTGCCCCAGCTGCGGTTATGCAATTGCGGAATTGGAACCAAGAATGTTCTCCTTTAATAATCCCGCAGGCGCGTGCAGCAGTTGCGACGGCCTAGGGGTAACGCAATTTTTTGACGAGGCTCTGGTGGTTGCAGACTCAGACCTTTCCCTTGCAGAAGGCGCCATACGAGGCTGGGATAGGCGCAACATTTACTATTTCCACATGCTCAGTTCGCTGGCCGATCATTTCGAATTTGATGTTGAAGTGCCATTCAAAAAACTCAGCAAGAAACACCGAGACGTAATACTGCATGGCAGCGGCCGCCAACAGATTGACTTTAGCTATGCCAACGACCGCGGCGATATCATACATCGGCGCCACCGTTTCGAAGGCGTGTTGCCGAATATGGAACGGCGTTTTCGTGAAACCGATTCCTCCATGGTGCGGGAGAATCTACAAAAATATTTACGCGTCGCTGACTGTCCAGATTGTGGGGGAACGCGATTACGCCAGGAATCCCGCCATGTCTTTATTGGCGGGACGAATCTGCCCAGCGTCACTCATGGATCGGTAGCCGCGACCCTCGAGCACTTTGCCAAGCTCAAACTGCGGGGACAAAAAGCCACCATCGCCGAAAAAATTCTCAAAGAAATTCAGGCGCGCTTGCAGTTTTTGGTGGATGTCGGTCTAAACTACCTCACCCTGAATCGAAGTGCGGAGACGCTATCAGGCGGCGAGGCACAACGTATCCGCTTGGCGAGCCAAATTGGCGCCGGATTGGTGGGCGTTATGTACATCCTCGATGAGCCGTCCATCGGGTTACATCAAAGAGATAACGAACGGCTCCTGAAGACCCTGGAACACCTGCGTGATCTTGGCAACACTGTGCTAGTTGTTGAGCACGATGAGGAAGCCATGCGCAGAGCGGATCATCTTATTGATATTGGTCCCGGCGCCGGTGTTCACGGTGGCAAGATCATTGCTCAGGGTTCATTTAAAGAGGTGGCTAACACCAAGACATCAATTACCGGGCAATATCTGAGCGGCAAAAAGCAAATTGCCGTGCCGCAAAAGAGAACACCGTTGCAACAAGATAAAACTCTGGTTCTATCAGGCGCGAGCGGGAACAACTTACAGAACGTAACCCTGAATATTCCCTGTGGACTCTTTACTTGCATCACCGGCGTGTCGGGCTCGGGCAAGTCCACACTTATCAACCACACCCTGTATCCGTTAGCTGCTACTGAGTTGAACAAAGCCACCACGCTAAAACCACGACCTTATGAGAGCATCGATGGTTTGCAGCATTTGGATAAAGTGGTGGATATCGATCAGAGCCCTATCGGGCGCACTCCGCGCTCTAATCCAGCAACCTATACCGGCCTATTTACGCCTATTCGCGAACTATTTGCCCAAGTGCCTGAAGCGCGTGCCCGGGGCTATAAACCAGGGCGCTTCAGCTTCAACGTTAAAGGCGGTCGTTGTGAAGCCTGCCAAGGTGATGGCGTCATTAAAGTAGAAATGCACTTTCTTCCTGATATCTATGTGCCTTGCGATGTCTGCCACGGTAAGCGCTATAACCGGGAGACCCTCGACATCCGCTATAAGGGCAAGAACATTAACGAAGTGCTGGAAATGACCATCGAAGAAGCCAGAGAATTTTTCTCAGCAGTACCCATGTTGTCGCGGAAACTAGAGACCTTAGTAGATGTGGGGCTTTCCTACATCCGTCTCGGCCAATCTGCAACGACACTCTCAGGCGGTGAGGCACAACGGGTGAAACTGTCTCGCGAATTGTCGAAACGCGACACCGGACAGACGCTCTACATTCTTGACGAGCCAACCACGGGGCTACACTTTCACGACATCGCGCAATTATTGGAGGTATTGCATCGACTCCGCGACCAGGGCAATACCATAGTGGTGATAGAACACAATTTGGATGTGGTTAAAACTGCTGACTGGGTTATCGATTTGGGGCCAGAGGGAGGCTCAGGGGGAGGGCATATCGTGGCTACCGGCACACCCGAACAGCTCGTTAAGGCAAAGAAATCCCATACTGGTCAATTTTTGCGCCCGCTGCTTGCAGGCTAGGATCATTAAATACAGCTGCGCAGCGCGCTTATGCACAGTTCAACGTTTTCGCGTCGCGCCGAATAGCCCATCAGGCCAATACGCCACACTTTGCCAGCAAACGCTCCGAGCCCTGCGCCTATTTCCAGATTGTACTCTTCGAGTAAGCGCCTGCGTACAGCCGCTTCGTCCAAACCTTCGGGGCAGCGGACTAAATTCAGTTGTGGCAGACGACATTCAGCGTTTACGACAAAATCCAGACCCAAGGACCGTACGCCCTCAGCCAACAATCCATGCATGTCGCGATGTCGCTGCCAAGCGTTTTCGATCCCCTCTTCTTTGACCATTAATAAGGCTTCGTGCAGACCATACATTGCATTCACAGGTGCCGTATGGTGGTAGGTGCGTGCGCCCTCACCCTGCCAGTAAGCCATCAACAGCGACAGATCCAAAAACCAACTTTGCACCGGGGTATTTCGCGACTGAACTCTGGCCGCCGCCTTGTCACTAAAGGTAATAAGGCTGATTCCAGGCGGTGCTGATAAACACTTCTGGGTCCCGGAATAGGTCACGTCCGCAGCCCATTCATCAACGAGCAATTCCACACCGGCCAGCCCCGTGACCGAGTCTACAATGGATAGACATCCGGCCTGAGCTGCCATGGCACACAGGGTTTTCGCATCCGAGCACACTCCGGTGGAGGTTTCGGCGTGCACGAACGCCACTATTTTTGCGTCCGGATGCTGCGTCAGGGCATCCTGTAATTTTGCGGCATCAACCGGGGTGCCCCATTCGTCCTCAACGGTTACCAGTTCGCCACCCATACGACGAACATTTTCTGCCATACGCATACCGAACACGCCGTTGATGCAGACAATGACCTTATCGCCAGGTTCCAATAAATTGGCAAATGCGGCTTCCATCGCCGCCGACCCAGGTGCTGACAAAGGTAGGGTTAGGGAATTAGTGGTATGAAAGCAATAACGTAGCAGTTCCTTGATATCTTCCATCAAGGCGATGAATTCTGGATCCAAGTGGCCAATAGTGGCCTTGCCCATAGCACCAAGCACTCGCGGGTGCACATCTGAGGGGCCAGGGCCCATCAATGTACGCGGAGTTGGATGAAAACTTGCGTTCACGATGAACTACTTCTTATCGTCTTCCGCCGCAGCATCAGCGCTCTCGTCGCTAGAGGATTCAGAAGCGGCAGTCGTCTCTTCCGTGACTTCAGCCTCGGCAGCGGTTTCCTGCGTTTCTTCTTGAGCCTCTAAGTACTCTGCATCCAGTTCGTCGGTGTCGACAATCGGGCGATCAACCAATTCTACAAAGGCCATGGGCGCTGCGTCCCCAGCACGATGACCACACTTTAATATACGCGTATAACCACCCGGACGCCCTTGATAACGTGGTCCCAACTCGCCAAATAATTTGCCAACTGCCACTTTACTGCGGGTACGCGAGAAAGCCAGACGGCGGTTCGATACCGAGTCCTCTTTGGCGAGCGTTATCAGCGGCTCTGCGACGCGACGTAGCTCTTTTGCTTTTGGCAAGGTCGTCTTAATAACTTCGCTTTCTATTAAAGACGCTGCCATATTGCGAAACATTGCCTGCCTGTGCGAGCTATTTCTATTGAGCTGTCTGCCACTCTTTCGATGACGCATGTTTCGTTCCTATGCCCTATCTGGTATTTCTAATCTGGTTCTACATCCGCTATGTGCGGCGATAGCCTATATTCGGCCACCGTGAAGGTTCGGCGGCGGCCAATTTTCAAGACGCATACCCAAGGATAATCCGCGGGTCGCCAGTACATCTTTGATCTCGGTCAAGGATTTCTTGCCAAGGTTCGGTGTTTTCAATAACTCTACTTCAGTGCGTTGTATCAGGTCGCCAATATAGTAAATGTTTTCCGCTTTCAAACAGTTGGCTGAACGCACGGTCAATTCCAAATCGTCCACCGGTCGAATAAGGATTGGATCAACTTCGTCTTCCTTTTCCTCAACAACCTGCTCACCCTCGTTATCAAGGTCAACAAATACCGCTAACTGATGCTGCAGAATAGTTGCCGCACGTCGAATCGCTTCTTCCGGATCGATTGTGCCATTCGTCTCGAGATCGAGAATCAGTTTGTCTAAATCCGTCCGCTGCTCTACCCGCGCGCTTTCAACACTATACGACACGCGACGCAAAGGGCTGTAGGAAGCATCCAGTCGGAGCACACCGATTGGTCGACTCTCCTCCGCACTCTCAGCCGTATCCCGAGCGTCCGCTGGAATATAGCCACGGCCCTTGGTGACCTTCGCTTCAAGACGAATCGAACCGCTTTCGTTGAGCGTGCAAACTAGATGCTCAGGGTTAGCGATTTCTACATCCTCAGTGAGCTGAAAATCTCCAGCTGTGACCTTGCCTGCACCAGACACCGAGAGTGTAATCACAGCTTCATCCTGATTGTGCAGAATCACGCTGATGTCTTTGAGGTTGAGCAGAATATCGATGACGTCTTCCTGCACACCTTCAAGAGTGCTGTATTCGTGGAGTACGCCGTCGATTTGCACTTCAGTAATTGCGCAACCAGGCATTGATGACAACAGAATACGGCGCAACGTGTTGCCTAACGTATGCCCAAAACCTCTCTCTAAAGGCTCTAGAGTAACTTTGGCCCGACAAGGACTATCCGATTGGACGTCAATATTGCGAGGTGTCATGAACTCGTTTGCCAACTGTGACATGTTGTTCTCTCCTAAGGCGCTGTACGCCAGATCAATTACTTCGAATAGAGCTCGACAATGAGGTTCTCATTAATTTCTGCCGGTAATTCTTCGCGGTCAGGCAAGCGTTTGAATACACCTTCGAAATTCCCCGCATTCACTTCTACCCAATCGATTTCGCCACGTTGACTTGCAAGTTGCAGCGCTGCTTGGATACGCAGTTGGTTGCGAGACTTTTCATGTACCGCGACCACATCACCCGGTTGAACCTGGCAAGACGCTACATTCACTAGACCACCATTAACGGTGATCGCTTTGTGGGATACCAACTGACGAGACTCCGCTCGGGTGGACCCAAAGCCCATTCGGTAAACCACGTTATCTAAACGGCTTTCCAGCAACTTGAGCAGGTTCTCACCCGTGGCACCACGCTTGCGATCCGCTTTTTTGTAATAGTTACGGAATTGTTTTTCTAATACACCGTAAAGGCGGCGTACTTTTTGTTTCTCACGCAGCTGCACCGCGTAATCTGACAGGCGGCCACGACGAATGCCATGTTGTCCAGGTGCGTTGTCAATTTTGCATTTGGAATCAATCGGACGGACCCCACTTTTGAGGTATAAATCCGTGCCTTCGCGACGACTCAGCTTAAGTTTTGGTCCTAAATATCGGGCCATTCCAGTTTCTCCGTTCGAATTCTTGCGAGCCGCTAAACGCGTCGGCGCTTAGGCGGGCGGCAGCCATTATGTGGAATTGGGGTAACGTCTGAGATGCTGTTGATCTTCAACCCGGCAGCATTAATTGCACGCACCGCTGACTCACGACCCGGTCCTGGGCCTTTAACAAACACATCGACGCTTTTCATGCCAAACTCAACCGCTACATTGCTCGCTCGCTCTGCAGCCACCTGAGCTGCAAATGGCGTGCTTTTACGCGAGCCGCGGAAACCTGAACCGCCAGACGTTGCCCAGCTTAAGGCGTTCCCCTGACGGTCAGTGATGGTAATGATCGTGTTGTTAAACGACGCGTGTATATGCGCCAACCCATCAACAACTACGCGCTTCGCTTTCTTCTTTTCAGCCATAACAGTTCCTATCTAACCCTAACGACGGATGGGACGCTTTGGTCCCTTACGGGTGCGCGCATTAGTCTTTGTACGCTGACCATGCACTGGCAAATGACGTCTGTGACGCATGCCGCGATAGCAACCCAGATCCATCAAGCGTTTGATGTTCATTGACGTTTCTCGACGCAAGTCGCCCTCGACATTGAGTTTGCCCACCTCGGCGCGGATCGCGTCTAGATTTGCCTCATCCAACTCGCCGATTTTCGCGTCGGGTTTTACCCCAGCGGCGTCACAAATTTTCTCCGCAGAGGTCAATCCGATGCCATAAATATAGGTCAACGAGATTCTTGCGTGTTTGTTATCCGGTATGTTTATTCCGGCGATACGTGCCATTTATACGCTCCGTTTTTGGCCAATAAACGCGACGGGTTAGCCCTGTCGCTGCTTGTGGCGCGGTTCAGCACTGCATATCACTCGCACGACGCCTTTGCGTCTAACGATTTTGCAGTTTCTACAAATTTTCTTTACCGATGCTCTTACTTTCATGCTTCCCAACCTACGCGCGGCTCTAACGCCGACGCCCATAGTTTTGTAAATTCGATTTTTCCATCAACTTTGCGTACTGGCTGCTCATCAAATGCGATTGCACTTGGGACATAAAGTCCATCGCCACCACCACCACAATTAACACGGCTGTTCCACCTAATTGGAACGAGGTATCAAAAAACACCACCATAAACTCGGGCAATAGGCATACGAGAGTCACATAAAGCGCGCCAAACACGGTCAACCGCGTGATTACGTCGTCAATGTACTTAGACGTTTGCTGCCCCGGCCGGATACCCGGCACATAAGCGCCTTGGCGCTTCAAATTGTCGGCCACATCCTTGGGATCAAACATGATTGCGGTATAGAAAAAGCTGAAGAAAATAATTCCCGCAGCAAACATCATAATATACAGCGGCTGTCCCGGAGATAGCACGAGGGAGACCTGTTGCAGCCAATCCATCCCCGGGTTGCTGCCAAACCAACTTGCCATCGAAGCCGGCGCCAGCAATAAGCTTGAAGCGAAAATAGCCGGAATAACCCCTGCCATATTTATCTTTAATGGCAGATGACTACTTTGCGCCTGAAAAACCCTACGTCCTTGCTGTTTCTTAGCATAATTTACGGTTATACGCCGCTGCCCGCGCTCCACCCGTACGACAAACCACACTAATCCTACCGCGATGGCCGCCATAGCCAGTAATACGATGATGTTTAAATTACCCTGACGCGCCGATTCAAACATCTGACCAATAGCAGCCGGGAAACCAGAGACGATGCCGGCAAAGATCAATAACGAGATACCATTACCAACGCCACGTTCAGTAATTTGCTCCCCCAGCCACATCATAAAAATTGAGCCAGTTACCAATGTCAGCGTCGCAATAAATAAAAATATAGAACCACTGTCGAACGCCAAGCCCTGATTGGCGAGGGTTACCGCCAAGGACGTGCCTTGGACGAGTGCAATGCCAAGAGTCAAATAGCGGGTCGCCTTAGTAATTTTACGCCGACCTGCATCGCCCTCTTTACGCCATTGCTGAAATTGCGGGTACATCATGGTCAAAAGATTCATGATGATGCTGGCTGTGATATAGGGAATCACACCCAGAGCGAGGATACTCATGCGCTCCCAGGCACCACCTGAAAACATATTGAATAATTCCAATATGCCGCCTTGGTTTTGATTAAAGAGTGCCTGCAACTGGCTGGGATCGATTCCTGGAACAGGGATATGGGTACCCACTCGATAAACAATAAGAGCAAACAATACGAACAGCAGCCGCGAGCGCAGTTCTGCGCCTCCAGCCTGATTGCCGGCCAGTTGATTGGCCATGTCGTTTTGATTACGTGTCATTGCTACAGCTTCTATTCGACTCTATTACTCAGCGCCGTCGTTTGCTTCTTCATCGGCAACATCCGCTGGGGCTGCATCTTCCGCTTGCACAGGCTCTTTAGCCGCTTTTGCTTTAGCGGTTTTTTTCTCAACCTGCACTGCTCCACCCGCAGTCACACTACCGCCCGCCGCTTCAATCGCCGCTTTAGCGCCCTTGGTCACCACGATATTTGCATCATCCACAGTGACTGCTCGCGCGATTTCACCCGACAACATAATGCGCACCCGCTTCATGTCGCGGCGGACCACATTCGCTTGCTTCAAAGTTTCCAGGCTAATGGTCTCACCTTGCACTTTCGCTAACTCACTCAACCGCACCTCAGCTGTGCTGAGCGCCACACGGGAGCGAAAACCGAACTTCGGAATGCGCATTTGCAACGGCAATTGACCACCTTCAAAACCAGGTCGAACGCCACCACCAGAACGCGCCTTTTGGCCTTTCTGCCCGCGCGCCGCCGTTTTACCAAATCCGGAGCCAGGACCTCGCCCAACACGGCGCTTGGCCTTGTGACTTCCTGCAGCAGGCTGCAGTTCATTCATGCGCATTAGGATTCTCCTTCGACTCGCAGCATATAGCTGATGCGATTAATCATGCCGCGAACTGACGGAGTATCTTCCACCGTTACCGTGTGTCCGATACGTCGTAATCCCAAACCAACCACACAGGCCTTGTGGTTCTTTAGGCGGCCAATTGGACTCTTCGTCAGAGTTACTGTTACCGTTTTGTCGCTCATCTTTAGTTCCTACCTATCTCCGCCGCCGTTAAGCAACGACGTCCTCTAGGGCCTTGCCTCGTTTTTGCGCTATCCGCTCAGGTGAACGAGCTGCTCGTAGTGCTTTAAATGTTGCCTGAACAACATTCACAGGATTGGTTGAGCCATAACACTTGGCCAACACGTTTTGCACGCCTGCGGCTTCCAAAACTGCTCGCATGGTGCCACCAGCAATCACGCCCGTACCTTCCGAAGCAGGTTGCATATAAACCTTTGACGCAGAATGCCGAGCTGTAGTCGCATACCAAAGGGTGTCGCCATTGAGGTCCACCTCGACCATATTACGCCGCGCTGCTTCCATAGCTTTTTGAATGGCTGTTGGTACTTCGCGCGCCTTGCCACGGCCGAAGCCGACTTTACCGTTGCCATCGCCGACAACTGTTAACGCAGTAAAACCAAATATCCGGCCGCCTTTCACAACCTTGGCAACCCGGTTTACCTGAACGAGCTTCTCAACCAGTCCTTCTTCACGTATTTCTTCGGAATATGCCATCTAAAACTCCAATCCACCTTCGCGTGCTGCATCCGCTAACGCTTTAACTCGACCGTGGTACTTAAACCCAGACCGGTCAAAAGCTACCCGGGAAATACCGGCCTCTTTCGCCCGCTCTGCAATCAACTTGCCTACCTTTTCGGCTGTAGCAACGTTACCCGTCGCACCACCGCGCAAAGTTGCATCCAGGGTTGATGCCTGAGCCAAAATTTCGCTGCCGTCAGCAGCAATCACCTGAGCATAAATATGCCGAGGCGTTCTGTTGACGCTTAATCGCACTGTACCCAGTTCGCGCATTTTCATGCGGCTGCGCCGCGCGCGACGAAGCCTACTGCTCTTTTTCTCATTCATTCCTGAATCCACTCCAATCTCGAGTCGTGTCATTAATCCTCCAACACCACTCTTTGCCCCTGCCGCAAATCTTTACGGCGTTAAAGGCTATTACTTCTTCTTCGCTTCCTTACGGCGCACATATTCACCCGCATAACGAACACCTTTGCCTTTGTAGGGCTCTGGTGGTCGGAAGCCGCGTATTTCTGCACACACCTGACCAACTTTTTGCTTGTCGACACCAGAAATGACTATCTCTGTCTGACTGGTCGCCTCAGCGCCAATGCCTTCTGGAAGTACGTACACCACAGGATGGGAGAATCCTAACTGCAGAGTCAATTTATTGCCTTGAGCTTGGACACGATAACCGACGCCTTGTAGCTCTAGCTTCTTTTGAAATCCGTCTGTAACACCCGTAACCATGTTTTGCACCAACGCGCGCATGGTGCCGGCCATGGCTTTGGCTGAAGTTTCCTCAGTCTTAGCCGCCAACTTCAGTTCGCCCTCTTCCTGAGTGAGCACAACAGAATCGTGGATGGTCAACTGCAGTTCACCTTTCTTACCTTTAACGGCAAAGCCCTGACCATTCAGATTCACCTCAAGGCCCGAAGGGATAGCGACTGGATTATTTGCTACGCGAGACATAAAAAACCTCTAAAACACGGTGCATAAGACTTCGCCACCCACACCGTGGGCGCGCGCCGACTTATCCGTCATTACACCTTTATTTGTACTCACAATCGCAACGCCCAAACCACCTCGAACCTGGGGCAGGTCATTGCTTTCTTTATAAATCCTCAGACCTGGGCGACTCACCCGGGCAATCTCCTCGATTACCGGTGCTCCGTTGTGATACTTCAGGGCTACAGTAATAACGCCTTTAACATCCTCTGAGATCGTGAAGTCATTGATATAGCCTTCGTCCAGCAGTACCTGGAGGATGGCTTGCTTGGCCGTCGAGTTCGGAATCTCTACGGTCACGTGGCCGGCCATTTGCGCGTTTCGCATACGCGTCAACAAATCAGCGATGGGGTCTTGCATTGTCATGAACTAATTCCTACCAGCTCGCCTTAACTAGACCCGGAACATCTCCACGCATAGCAGCTTCGCGAAGTTTGTTTCGAGCCAATCCAAATTTTCGATACACCGCGTGCGGACGGCCAGTAACACCGCAGCGCCGCTGCTGACGCACAGCACTAGAGTCACGCGGCAGCGCCTGCAGCTTGAGCTGTGCCTCCCAACGTTCTTCGTCGGACACATTGCGATCAGCGATAATCGCCTTCAATGCCATTCGCTTCTGCATGTACTTTGCACGTACACGACTGCGCTTTTTCTCTCTCTCAATCATTGAGCGCTTTGCCATAAATCTATCTCTCGCTATGTGCGGAACGGGAACTTGAACGCTTTCAGCAGTTCAAGTGCAGCTTCGTTAGTTTGCGCGGTGGTCGTTACACAAATATCCATGCCGCGGATCTTGTCGATTTTGTCGTAATCAATTTCGGCGAATACGATTTGCTCAGAAAGGCCCATACTAAAATTGCCGCGCCCATCGAACGCCTTAGGATTCAATCCTCGGAAATCGCGGATTCGCGGTATCGCGATATCCACTAGCCTTTCAATAAAGTCGTACATACGCTGGCGCCGCAAAGTCACCTTGCAGCCAATGGGATACCCCTCACGAATCTTGAATCCCGCCTCAGAACGACGCGCTAAACAGATCACCGGCTGTTGCCCTGCAATCGCCGTCATATCAGAAACGGCCGCATCCATGATCTTACGATCAGAGATCGCTTCGCCTACACCCATGTTGATGGTTATCTTAGTGATCTTCGGCACTGCCATCGGATTCTTGATCTCGAGATCCTGTTGCAGTTTGGGGCGAATTTCATCGCAGTACTTTTGGTATAGATTCGCCATAACTAGCCTTCGATTGCCTTGCCATTTGACTTAAAGAAACGGACTTTTTTACCGTCTTCTTCCACGCGTAAACCCACTCGGTCGGCGCGCTCATCCTCATCGTTCCAGATCGCCACATTCGAGGCCTGAATAGGCGCTTCTTGTGCAATGATTCCGCCCTGCTCTCCCACGTTCGGATTCGGTCGCTTGTGCTTCTTCACCATGTTGATGCCAGCAACCATTAAACGACCGTCTTTGAGTACTCGCAGCACTTCGCCACGTCGGCCTTTGTCGCGACCGGCGATCACCACCACTTCATCGTCTTTCTTGATCTTTAACATGCCGTCTCTCGATCCGTTTCCTTAATGTGTCAGCCTACCGCTGACCACCTTGTTTTCCTCTACTACTTTGTTGAATTCACCAACAAAGTTTTTATCCGTTTTAACGATGCCCACGCGAACCGCAGCTGAGCATCCATGGCCTTCGCCCTACTTACAGCACCTCCGGTGCCAGCGATACAATGCGCATGAAATTTTCAGTGCGCAGTTCTCGCGTTACCGGTCCAAATATTCGCGTGCCAACCGGCTGCTTTTGCGCGTTCAGCAATACCGCCGCGTTTTGATCAAATTTAATCAATGAACCATCGGCCCGACGTACGCCCTTGCGGGTACGGACAACGACCGCGTCCATTACCTGGCCTTTCTTTACCCGACCACGGGGAATCGCTTCTTTAACTGTGACTTTGATCACATCGCCAATTCCCGCATAGCGGCGATGGCTGCCGCCAAGAACTTTGATGCACTGAACTTTGCGTGCACCACTGTTGTCAGCAATATCCAGCATTGTTTCTGTTTGAATCATGGCTAGTTAGACTCCAGTGGCTCGCACGTCGACGCTCTGCAACGTCCACGTTTTGGTCTTTGAAATCGGTCGACATTCAACCACCGTGACGGTGTCTCCCACCTGGCACTCGTTTTGTTCGTCGTGGGCATGGATCTTGGTCGACTTGCGAACGAACTTGCCATAAACCGGGTGCTTAACGCGGCGTTCGACTTTCACTGTTATCGACTTCGACATCCGGTCACTAACGACTACGCCAGATACAGCCCGCGGGTTTTTCGCCTGCGCTTGTACTTCTGTCTCAGACTCAGACATCTGACGCCTCCTGCATTATGGTTTTGACACGCGCGATATCTCGTCGCACTTCTTTCAAAAGATGCGGCTGTCCAAGTTGGCCGCTGGCCCGCTGCATGCGCAGGGCAAAATGTTCTTTACGCAAGCGCAACACCTCTGCCTGCAATTCTTCCGCACTCTTTGTTCTTAGATCTGTGGCTTTCATTACATCGCCGTCCGCTTAACAAATACTGTCTTAAAGGGCAGTTTTGCTGCCGCCAAAGTCAACGCTTCTCGAGCAACCTCTTCCGGTACACCCTGCATTTCATAAAGCACCTTACCGGGCTGCACTAACGCCACCCAATACTCAACGCTGCCCTTACCCTTACCTTGCCGAACTTCAAGCGGCTTTTTGGTAATCGGCTTGTCTGGAAAGACGCGAATCCAGATCTTGCCGCCACGACGGATGCGACGTGTCATGGCTCGACGACCGGCTTCTATTTGACGCGCCGTTAACCGGCCACGACCCACCGCTTTCAGACCGTATTCACCAAAGCTTACACGGCTTCCACGTAGCGCCAGCCCACGATTGCGGCCCTTGTGTTGCTTTCTAAATTTTGTACGTTTGGGTTGTAACATTTTCGCACTTAAACCTTATCGTTAGGCCTGTTGGGACGCCTGGGTCGTTTCCTGAGGCCCAATGATTTCACCTTTAAAGATCCAAACCTTGATGCCTAAAATTCCATAGGTGGTTTCCGCTTCCCAGGTTGCGTAGTCGATGTCGGCACGCAGTGTATGCAGCGGTACGCGGCCTTCGTGATAGACCTCTGAACGGGCGATCTCAGCACCGCCTAGGCGGCCCGCTACGCGCACTTTGATACCCTCGGCACCGAGTCGCATAGCATTTTGGATAACACGGCGCATAGCGCGACGAAATTGCACCCGTCGTTCGAGCTGCTGCGCAACGTTTTGCGCGACCAGCACAGCATCCAGTTCAGGCTTGCGTATTTCTTCGATATTTACGTGTACGGGCACACCCATCATGGCCGACAGTTTTGAACGCAGACGCTCAACGTCCTCACCCTTTTTACCAATTACGATTCCTGGCCGGGCAGTATGAATCGTAACCTTGGCTGTTTGCGCTGGGCGCTCAATCTCGATACGCGACACAGAAGCATCAGCCAGACGCTTGCGCAAAAACTCGCGCACTTCTATGTCGTTGAGCAGGTATTTGGAGTAATTCTTTTTGTCAGCAAACCATACCGAAGTGTGGTCTTTAACAATGCCCAGCCGAATACCTGTTGGATGTACTTTTTGACCCATAGTCTTCTCTTCTTAGCTGTCCGAAACCGTCACGGTAATGTGACAGCTGCGCTTAAAAATACGATCCGCGCGACCCTTTGCGCGTGGACGAATACGTTTCATCGTCATACCTTCGTTTACGTAGATTTCTGCTATCCGCAGGTCGTCTACGTCGGCACCTTCGTTGTGTTCCGCATTAGCGATCGCAGACTCAACCGTCTTGCGCACTAACAGCGCGCCTTTGCGCGTACTGAAATTTAAAATGTCCAGCGCATCAGCGACTGGCTTTCCGCGGACCTGGTCGGCTACCAGACGCACCTTTTGCGGTGAAATCTGTAGCCGTTTAGCAATTGCACTGACTTGCATGATCTTCCTCTATCGCCTCTAGCTTACTTAGCGCTTGGCTTTCTTATCCGCCGCATGACCACGGTAGGTACGGGTGGGCGCAAACTCACCCAACTTGTGGCCTACCATATCCTCGTTAATCAATACCGGAACGTGCTGCCTGCCGTTATGAATGGCAATGGTTAGACCTACCATCTCTGGCATCACCATTGAGCGACGCGACCATGTCTTAATCGGTCGACGCTCATTGTTGGCCGCAGCCGTTTCCACCTTCTTCAGCAAATGGGTGTCGACGAATGGACCTTTAAATAATGATCGTGGCACTTAGCTTTCTCCGTTTACCGTTCTTGCTCAGCAAATTTCTCTGCTTAACTGCTACCGCTTACCGCGCCGACGGACAATTAGCCCATCCGTGCGCTTATTCTTACGGGTCTTAAACCCTTTCGTCGGCATGCCCCAAGGCGATACAGGGTGACGCCCACCTGACGTCTTACCCTCACCACCACCATGCGGGTGATCTACCGGGTTCATGGCAACACCTCGGACCGTTGGGCGCTTACCGCGCCATCGGTTCGCACCGGCTTTACCAAGCGAGCGCAGGTTGTGTTCACTGTTACCAACTTCGCCGAGGGTTGCGCGGCACTCGCTCAACACCCGACGCATTTCGCCAGAGCGCATACGTAGGGTTGCATAAGCACCTTCACGGGCGACTAACTGGCAGGAGCCGCCTGCACTGCGGACCATCTGCGCGCCCTTACCAGGCTTAAGCTCTACACAATGAATAACGCTACCTACAGGGATGTTGCGCAGAGCTAACGTATTGCCTGAGCGAATCGGCGCAGCGCTACCGCTCATCAACTCGTCACCGGCGCTGACTCCCTTGGGCGCAATAATGTAACGGCGTTCGCCATCTGCATACTTCAGCAAAGCAATATTGGCGGTGCGGTTCGGGTCGTATTCCAAGCGCTCTACTGTGGCCGGAATACCATCCTTAGTGCGCCTCCAATCAATAATTCGATAGTGCTGCTTATGACCGCCACCACGATGCCGAGTGGTGATACGGCCTGCATTGTTACGGCCGCCAGTACTGTTTTGCTTAGTCAGTAGCGCCTTGTGCGGCGCACCTTTGTGCAATTCAGAATCCACAACCTTAACGACAAAGCGGCGTCCTGCTGAGGTTGGTTTGGTTTTTACAACTGCCATTGCGCTGTTCCCTTATTCCGTAACCATGAAGTCGATTTCTTGTCCTTCGACTACTGTTACGTATGCCTTCTTCCAATTCTTCTTTCGTGTAATGCCGCGTGCGTTGCGCTTGACCTTACCCTTAACATTAGCGGTGGTGACCTTGGTCACTGACACTTTGAAAATGGCTTCTACGGCTTCTCGCACTTCCGCTCGAGTCGCGTCGGGCGCTACTTTGAACGCGTATTGGTTTGCCAAATCGCCGAGCACAGAAACCTTTTCTGAGATATGCGGTTCGCGTAAAACGGTATAAATACGCTCTTGATTCATGCCAGCACCTCTTCCAGTTTCTTCAGTGCTGGTACGGTGATCAGCACCTTGTCGTAGCTAATAAGACTGACGGGATCAATTCCTTCAACGTCACGCACATCCACCGCTTTTACGTTACGCGCCGCCAAGAACAAGTTCTCATCCACTTCCTCAGTGATAATAAGACCGTTGGAAATCTCCAAGTCCTTCAATTGCGCTATCAGCTCCTTGGTTTTCGGCGCCGCTACAGCGAAAGACTCCACAGCCACCAGTCGCTGCTGACGAATCAACTCAGACACAATGCAGCGTAAAGCGCCGCGGTACATCTTGCGGTTAACCTTTGTGGAGTGATCTTGCGGTTGCGCTGCAAACGTCACGCCACCGGAGCGCCAGATCGGCGAACGCGTGGTTCCCGCCCGGGCGCGGCCTGTACCTTTTTGCCGCCAAGGCTTCTTGCCACCGCCACTGACCGCTGAGCGGTTCTTTTGAGCGCGAGAACCCTGACGTCCTGCGGCCATAAACGCGACCACTACCTGATGCACGAGTGCTTCGTTATATTCTCGCGCGAAGGCGGACTCAGCCAATTCCACGCTGCCGCCGTTTACTGCTAAATCTAAATTCATTCGCTCTCTCCGCCAGCAACAGCGCCTTGGCTACCGCCCTTAACTGCTGGCCGTATACAAACATCGCCACCCGTAGGCCCCGGAACTGCGCCTTTGACCATAATCAGGTTGCGCTCTACATCGACTTCTACGATTTCTAAATTTTGCGTGGTCACTCGGGCATTACCCATCTGACCGGACATCTTTTTGCCCTTGAATACTCGACCGGGGGTTTGGCACTGACCAATTGATCCTGGCGCGCGGTGGGAGATTGAGTTGCCGTGGGTATTATCTTGACCACGGAAGTTCCACCGCTTAATGGTGCCCGCATAGCCCTTACCCTTGGATACGCCCTGAACATCAACTTGCTGACCAGCAGCAAACTGCTCTACGGTGAGTTCACCGCCAACATCCAGACCATCGATTGCAGCAGCGCGGAATTCCCACAAGCCACGGCCAGCCCCAGAGTTCGCCTTGGCGAAGTGGCCCGCCATTGGCTTGCTCACACGGCTCAGCCGGCGCTCTCCGGTTGTTACCTGAATCGCAGAATAGCCGTCTGTTTCTAGACTTTTTACCTGCGTAATTCGATTGGGTTCCGCCTCGATTACAGTTACGGGCACAGACACGCCTTCGTCGTTAAAGATACGTGTCATTCCGCTTTTTTTACCAACCAGTCCAAGTGCCATTGGTCTATGTCCTATCCCGTCTTTCTGCCCTACTCGCCGCAGAGCACTGCTATAAAAGTTGCAAAGCCCTACACGAAAACAAAGCGTGCTGGGCTTCCCCTCCAATCCTCGTTGGAAGACGAACCCGGCTAACGCCTTTCGCCGACTCCCTATCGGAGCCTTTTGGTCGTGACCTGATTCTTCGGCTGCCTATTGGGCAACAAACCCGAATCGAGTCCCTCCGCGCTGAATTCGTTCAGCGCGAATTAATTCAAACTAATCTGTACTTCTACGCCGGCCGCCAAGTCGAGCTTCATTAGCGCATCGACTGTTTTCTCTGTTGGCTCGACGATATCCAGGAGACGTTTATGAGTGCGGATTTCGTATTGATCCCGCGCATCTTTATTGACGTGCGGCGACACCAAAATCGTGTAACGCTCTTTGCGCGTCGGCAATGGAATCGGCCCCTTCACTTGAGCCCCCGTACGCTTTGCTGTGTCGACAATTTCTTTCGTCGAAACATCGATCAAACGATGATCAAAGGCTTTCAAGCGAATGCGAATACGCTGATTTTGCACGGACAAACTCCACCCAATCTACTTAAACCCAAACAGCGCCGTTTTGCCGAGCAAAACTGCCGTTCCGGGCATTTCTCCTGTTAAAGAACTGGCGCCCACCGCGTGGACCGCCCACATTTACTCGCTCTCCAAGGCGTTTCTAATCTGCTGAAATCGACCTCTATGCCCCACCCTAAATCGGGTTGAACTAGGCATACCGACGCGCAAAGCGCAGATGCGATAGGCTGGTCAATTCCACTCACCCCTCGGAAAGTGGGACGCGAACTATACAGAGTGATGCACACCCAAGCAACACCACGAGCCCGATAATTAGCTTTCTGTTGAAATTATTGCCGTGATCGGAGAAAACCTATGGCGCGCGCCTTGGGCACAAAAAAAGCCGGTACACGCCCGGCTTTTTTCTGGTTTTAGGCACCCTATTTAGTCGATGACTTTAGAGACAACGCCCGCACCTACAGTACGACCACCCTCTCGAATCGCAAATCGCAATCCTTCGTCCATCGCTATCGGACAGATCAACTCGACAACCATGTTCACATTGTCACCAGGCATCACCATCTCTACACCCTCAGGTAGCTCACATGCGCCTGTGACATCCGTCGTGCGGAAGTAAAACTGTGGTCGATAGCCCTTGAAAAACGGTGTATGACGACCGCCTTCATCCTTCGACAACACATATACTTCAGCCTCAAACTTCGTATGCGGTGTAATTGCGCCCGGCAGCGTCAGAACCTGTCCACGCTCAACCTCTTCACGCTTCGTACCACGCAATAACACTCCAACGTTCTCACCAGCACGACCTTCGTCCAACAACTTGCGGAACATCTCAACACCCGTACACGTCGTCGTCGCCGTCTCTTTAATGCCTACGATCTCGATCTCGTCTCCGACCGTCACAATACCACGCTCAACTCGACCCGTTACTACTGTGCCTCGACCTGATATCGAGAACACATCCTCAATCGGCATCAAGAACGGCTGATCTACCGCACGCTCAGGCTCAGGAATGTAGCTGTCCAGCGTCTCTACCAACGTCTTGACCGCGGTAACTCCAAGCTCGTTGTCGTCTTTGCCTTCCAAAGCCATCAACGCGCTGCCCATAATGATCGGCGTATCGCCTGGGAACTCGTATTGCTCCAATAGATCAATAAGCTCCATCTCTACAAGCTCTTTCATCTCTTCGTATTCTTCGGTGCCTACACCGCCGCAGTCTTCTGCAAGCAGGTCTGCCTTGTTCAGGAATACCACAATCTTCGGTACACCAACCTGACGAGACAACAGAATGTGCTCCCGCGTCTGGGGCATCGGTCCGTCTGTCGCTCCACAAACCAAAATCGCTCCGTCCATCTGCGCTGCACCCGTGATCATGTTCTTCACATAGTCCGCGTGCCCTGGGCAGTCAACGTGCGCGTAGTGACGGCCTTCACTCTCGTACTCAACGTGGCTGGTCGCAATCGTAATACCGCGCTCGCGTTCTTCCGGGGCGTTATCAATCTGCGCAAAATCTCGCATCTCGCCTCCGAAAACTTCCGCACAAACCTTCGTCAGCGCCGCTGTCAACGTCGTCTTGCCGTGGTCTACGTGTCCTATCGTCCCCACGTTTACGTGCGGCTTATTACGTTCAAATTTTTCCTTGGCCATGCTTAATCCTCAGATACAACCAACTCACTTTTAAACAATGCAGGTTCGCCCTGCCCCTTTTGGTCATGCAGCGACTAATGCCACTACACTCACTAAACTTGGTGCTCACAATCGGATTTGAACCGATGACCTCTTCCTTACCAAGGAAGTGCTCTACCGACTGAGCTATGTGAGCAATGACTCCAAACTGCCAAAACCCATATTTTCGTTTCCATGCTAAGAAAATGGAGCGGGTAGCGGGAATCGAACCCGCATCTTCAGCTTGGAAGGCTGAGGTTCTACCATTGAACCATACCCGCGTACCGAACTTCCCAGCACACTTTTCTCTCGGCAAAAGATCTCGTTATAAAACATGGTGGCGGGAGAAGGATTCGAACCTTCGAAGGCATAGCCGTCAGATTTACAGTCTGATCCCTTTGACCGCTCGGGAATCCCGCCAGTGTTTTAACGATTTAAGACCGAATACGCCCAATCCTTGCCATACAACGAAACCAATTCTTTCCCTTTTTCCTAGCCCTCCAGCCGCCACTACTGGGCTTTCCCAAGTAAAGTGGTGCCGCCACAAGGAGTCGAACCCTGGACCTTCTCATTACAAGTGAGCTGCTCTACCAGCTGAGCTATGGCGGCCAAAAAGGGAGCGGAATATTATAGAAAGAACGATGCCTGCGCAATGATACGTAAAGCCTTTTTAGTTTATGTTTTCAGCAGGACGTAAACTGACTTCACCACCCAAAATTTCTGCAATGCCGCTTGAAGTCTGAATGAGCAGCTGCCCGCTATCGCCGACACCCTCAACCCGACCACGGCTTGGCGTGGCTTCACCGGCATTTGCCGAGTGAACTAGGATATCCTGCTTATGCAGCAGGTGAACCGCATCAAAGGCCGACCGAAACGGCGCAAAGCCGCTTTTTTCAAAATGCTGCAAATAAGTGACGATTTTTTTCACAAACAGCATGAGCAGGCTGTTCCGATCTAACGTGACACCTCGCGACCGCAGGTCAACAATTGGCTGATCTACAGCAGCCCGCTCTTCTGGCTTTAGCGCCAGATTCAAGCCTACTCCGATGATAACAACAGTGCTTGAGCCCTGATTAGCCAATTCGACCAAAATGCCGGCTAATTTACTGGCCTTAATCCACACGTCATTCGGCCACTTTAAACGTCCATCCTCGACACCGAGGTCCACCAGAACATCCAATACAGCTAATCCGACCACGCAACTGAGCCCGCCGAGTTCGCGGAGCGCCTTGGAGGAGGCGTGGGCGTAGCTGAATGCGAGACTACGGGCATAGGGACTTATCCATTGCCGACCTCGCCGACCGCGTCCAGCGCACTGATAGTCACAAGTTACTAGCGTGTTATTCAGCGAACCGGCCCCTACGCGGTCCATCAATAGCCGATTGGTTGAGCCAATGACTGGGTAGTACTCTATTGCCAACTCTAAACCGGCTGTTTCCGCTAGGGTCTGCAGCTTTGCAATGTCCAGCTCATCTGCTGGTGTGGTGCGTAGCAGCCTATCATCAGACTCACTTAGATCGACGTCAGCCGGGCTGATTTCGGCATTAGTTGGCCACTCGGAGCAACTGATCCAACCAACGTTGCGGATTTTTTCAAGCGCTTGATTTATCTCAACAAACATAACCGAACCCATAAAAAAAACGCCCCGAACCTCTGAGAGGGGCGGGGCGTTTCAATATAAAGCCTGACGATGTCCTACTCTCACATGGGGAGACCCCACACTACCATCGGCGCTAAGCCGTTTCACTTCTGAGTTCGATATGGGATCAGGTGGTTCCAGCTCGCTATTTTCGTCAGACAAACCGTTCTCTGCCATGCAGAGTCCCGCGGGCAAGCCGCGAGTATTCGGTAAACATCTGTCATGCGACAAATGTAACAGTTCAGAGATAGTTAAGATCTTGAGCATATGCCCAAAAGCTTAAGCGACGTTATTTTTTCTCGTGTGAACGCCTGTGCGTTCAATGATACGTCTTAGCGGCTTTATGACTTGCTTGATACCTAATCGGCCTTTTTTAGACGCGCATGTGTGTCTAAAACTTACGGCAAATTAGGGTGATGCGTTCGCATCGGCTTGAATACATTTGATTATATGGTCAAGCCTCACGGGCAATTAGTACAGGTTAGCTCAACGCCTCACAGCGCTTACACACCCTGCCTATCAACCTCGTAGTCTTCGAGGGCCCTTTAGAATCGCTAGATTAGTGAGATCTCATCTTGAGGGGGGCTTCCCGCTTAGATGCTTTCAGCGGTTATCCCTTCCGAACATAGCTACCCGGCAATGCCACTGGCGTGACAACCGGAACACCAGAGGTTC
>NYVG01000008.1 GCA_002684495.1 Gammaproteobacteria bacterium
GCTGAAGGCTCTTTGTTGCCGACGGTCTTCCAATTCACGCTGAAGGCTCTTGTTTCCCGACTATTGCCCCAGTTGCGCTGAAGGCTCTTTGTTCCCGACGGTCGTCCAAATCACGCTGAAGGCTCTTTGTTGCCGACGGTCGTCCAAATCATGCTGAAGGCTCTTTGTTGCCGACGGTCGTCCAAGTTGCGCTGAGGGCTCTTGTTCATCGCTGGCTGTAGCCTCGGCGGCCAGCGCTCTTTCAGCGTCCGCGATGATTTTTACCATGGTAATGTTGCACACGATTTGCCGCTCTAACTGAGTCACATCCTCGGCGATCCACCCCATAACGGTGATACAGCCGCGATAGGTGGGCTCGTAATAGCGTTTATCGATCAACACAATTAACCGGTTCAGGTTTAAGCCCAGTAGCACCAACAGCAAGACGAAAATCGCCAGCACTCGAAACCAACGCGCATCAAGCACTTTCATTGCATATTTCCTCAACAAACCCAGCTTTCATTTGTGGCCAGCTATAACCCTTGAAACTATACTAACCTGCAATGCTCTGTCATAGAGGTATCGAGGCATGAAACTATTGGGCTTGTTGTTCTCACCACTGGTCTTCGGATTAGCATTTTTAGCGCCCCTAATTGCTCAATCTCTGGTCGCCGTCGGTATGCCTACAGCCGGTATAAACCCGCTATGGGTAGGTTTTATAGTCGGCGGTAGTCTGGGGTTAGCGGCGCAACTACGCGGCTCTTGGTTTTGGGTAAAGCCGTGAGCGAAATCGAATACTCCGACACCAACAATACCGCCGCTCTGGATTCTGCTGAGCGCCAAATCGCCGCTAAATACATGCGCATGGTGCCTTGGGGAGCAGTGGTCTGGGCGTTCTGCAATTTGGCCGTTTGGTTGTCCCTATGGCCGCTGGTGCTTTTTGAAATCATGCCCCTGTGGCTAGGCTTCATTATCGCATCGATTAATGTCGCTCTTTGTTACCTGCCGTCCCACGAAGCCCAGCACAATATCATCGCTCGCCGCGGCCAACCTCTGCGGTGGCTAAACGAATTAGTCGGCCATATCTCTGTTATTCCTTTGGTGCAGCCTTATCGAGTGCTACGCGATACCCATATGGAGCACCACGCCCATACCAATGATCCACAGCTGGATCCTGACTACTCAGTGCATGCGCCAAGTGATTTCGATTTTTTGATTAAAAGCATTAAATCCCGCCAGCCTGGCTCGGACGCCGACCAAAGCTACACAGACGCGCTGCAACGCGTGGGTAAGGATAATGAAATCATCGACGCTTTGGTTTATGCCCTTGTCCACCTTGGGTTTTTAATCAGCATGGCATGGAGTGGCTATGCACTGGAAGCCGCGCTGCTGTGGTGGCTGCCAAGACACATTGGACTAACCTATATTCAATACTATTTGAGCTGGGCGCCCCATCACCCGGGCAACCAACAGGGGCGCTATAGAGACACTAGGGCATTCAAAAGTCGACTAGGTAACCTCTTGTCCTTGGGTATGCAGTACCACATCGTGCATCACCTGTACCCGCACATCCCTCTGAGTAAAACACCCGCAGCCTATCGAGAGCTAAAACCTATACTGCGAAAACGCGGCTGCGATCTGGGAAGCTTATAAAGAAAATCCACGGCGCAGGCAGACATTGCGCACTGGCATTCCCAGCCATATCACATCAATATGAGCCTTGGACATCGTTGGGGAGCGAGCATGAATGACCAAAGCACAGCCTGGTTTTTGCGCGGTAATTGGGCGCCGACACAGCAAGAGCACACCAGTACGGAACTCAAGGTTGAAGGCACTATTCCACCGGAACTGAATGGCGTATACCTGCGCACCGGGCCTAATCCTGCATCAGGCACAGGCGATCATTGGTTTCTTGGTGACGGCATGGTGCACGGCATTCGACTGCAGAACGGTAATGCTGAGTGGTACCGTAACCGCTTTGTGCAGACCCCGGACATTACCGATCCGCTCACTGATCCCATGGGCGGTATCGGCGATCTGCGACGCGGCAAGGGTAATACCCATGTGATGGCCCACAACAAAAAAATCTTGTGTCTTGAAGAGGCTCATTGGCCCTGGGCGATTGATAGCGAACTCAACACCATTGGCTGCGAAAACTTTGATGACGCGTTGCCCTGCTCTATGACAGCGCACCCAAAGGTCTGTCCGGTTACCGGCGAACTATTAGCTTTCAGTTACTTTTCTTTTGAGCAACCGTTTTTGCAATACATTCGCGTCGGTGCAGACGGCAAGTTAAAGCAATTAGAGGGTATTGAACTGCCAGAAATGGTAATGATGCATGACTTCAACATCACCGAAAATTACGTGATTTTCATGGATCTGCCGCTAGCTTTTGATCTGGATCTTCTGGCCAGCGGCATTCCATTTCGCTTTAAGCGCGAAAACCAGGCGCGCCTCGGCGTTATGCCACGTACCGGTAGCGCGAGCGATATTCGTTGGTTTGAAATCAATCCATGCTACGTCTTTCATCAGGTCAACGCCTGGGAACAAGGCGATGTCATCACCCTATTCGTATCCAAGCAAGACTCAGCTTTCGGCGCAGACTCAGGGGATTTCTCTGAAGTATCACGCCTACATCGCTGGCAGATAAATCTGGCTACTGGACAGGTTACTGAGGAAAAAGTCGACGATCGCCCTGGCGACTTTGGTCGAGTCAACGACCGCTTCGTTGGCAAAGCCAGCCAATTTGGCTACCTCATGGCGCTGGATGGCGAGGGCAACAGCGAAGAGCCGATCTACGGTCCAAAGCTTTACCAATATGATTTAACCAGCGGCCACTGTAACGAGCACTTCTTGGGCGACGGTACGCGTGGCGCTGAGCCCGTCTATGCTCAAGTGCCTTCCTCCGAGGCCGAAAACGACGGCTGGGTGCTGTGCCTCGTCCATAACGAGCACAAGAATAAGTCCAAACTCGTCATCATTGATGCCGACAATTTTTCCGCGGCCCCGGTGGCCAGTATCGAACTACCCTACCCGGTGCCCTATGGCGCCCACGGGAACTGGATTGCAGATCAGGACTTAATCTAGTCTGCCGGTTGCGTCACCTAATAAGCCAACCGCATAGTATGAGTCCACGGTATCTCTGACTGTGGTTTCTAAATCGAAGGTCTCTAGACCAAGTTCTTGCTTGGCCAGCAAACAATAGGCGCGCGGTGCGTCGTAGGTCGGCTTAGCTGGCACATCCTCGGCTTCACCTTGCATCGGCTCACCGCCGATGTCGTCAACCATCGGATACAAGGATTCCAACAAGGCTTGTAGCTGCCAGGTGAATACCTCTCCGCCACGGTCTGCAGCTGCCAAAATATAACGGCTGCCATTGCTGCCAACAGTGGTTTCCATGCATAAACGATGGGCCCGCGCGACGTCTCGCACATCCACACAGTTCCACAACATTCGGCCTTCGCGCCCGCCTTTATAAGGTTTGCCCTGCATCATACGTCTGATGTGATTTTGCCAACTCCAGGGTTGGTCGTTATTGCTGGCAATCAACGGCCCTATGACATGCAGGGGTAAAATCGCCAGCGCCTCAAAACTGCCTGCGGCTTCCGCTTCGGCGTAAATAAGCTTTTCAGTGTTCGCTTTAGCCATGGCGTAAGCAATGTCGCGATCTTTAGCGATTTCCTCCTCACTCCAACGCCCCTTATAAGCCTCAATGTTGTCCCCACACCAGTCTTTTTCGGTAAAGACATATCCTTCGGGCCGCGGGTGCCCTACCGCAGCAAAAGAAGAGGTAAAGACAAAGCGTTTAACACTACCGGAACGCTTTACCGACTCAATCACATGTGCGTTCTCTTTAAAGCAGCCATCGTAGACTTCTTGGGGAGTCTCGCGATTGAAGCCCACGGTTGCTCCCGCATGAATCACCGCGGCACAGCCGCTGAAAGCCTCATCATAGCTGCCGGGCTTAAACAGATCCGCTTCATACAATGACACTTGCCCGCGCATACCGTCATTGTTTAGCTCCAGCAAGTGAGCGGTCTTAGCAGGATTACTGGCATCACGGACACAAGCACGCACCTCGTATCCCTGCTCCATACAATCCTGAACGATCCAAGAACCGATGTAACCGCTCGCGCCAGTTACCGCAATAGGCCCATCCGCTGGTGAAACCGCGTAGTTATGTGCAGACATATTTTGCTCCCCAAAAATTGTGTAAAACGTATTCAGTTGCCGGCGCGCCAGAGGCTGCAAGCCTGCCGCCATGCCGCAAGGTAATGCCCATTTAACAGCGCTAGTAGACAATCAAGCTGGGCAAAACTGACCTTGCCACGCTGAAACAACACGACCGCACGCAACGGCATATTTTCTGCCATCTCGGTAAACATCTTACGGGTCGTCTGATCGGCTTTGTCTAATCCCATTCCGCCTAAGAATGCATCGGTAAGCTTTGCCTGTAATTTTGCGCCCAGCCATGTAGCACCTAATTCGCCCACCGAGGAGTTGCGATGGAAAGGGCGTGGGCTCTCGGGTGCAGGAATCGGGGCATTCAGCATTTGCCCAAAGGTTAGGTCTGATACTGCTATACCAAAAGGCGCATCCGCTGGCAGAAATTCTGGACCAGGCACGCTGGCGGCCAAATCGCTGGGCACATCAACTGACGCTATATTGAGCATTTTCGTGAGCCGAATATCGCGGCTAGATACGCCAATGCGCAACTCCACTGCACCGGCCTCTAACACCCAACTTTGTGTGCCGTGGTCGAAAATTTGAAAACTGTCGGCCAATAATTGAATTTGTACCGAGCCGGTAGCGCCCGCTTCTAGGTGGAGTTTGGCAAAACCGCACAGCTCCTGCTCAGGGCGGTGCACGGTGCTGCTCTTACTATGACGATAGACCTGCACGACCTCGGCCCCGGCCATCGTCCCGGAATTTTGCACTTCTACCGTTAACTCAACGCTACCCCGAGCCGTGAGTGTGTCGTTTGACAGAATCGCCTGAGGGAGTTCAAAGCGGCTGTAGCTCAGACCATGGCCAAACGGAAACAACACCGGCCTGCGGGCAGTATCGAAATAGCGGTAGCCAATATATAAACCCTCTCGGTATTGCATCTGCCGGTTCGCACCGGGAAACCAGGGTTGCGATGGAATATCTGCCAGCCGTTCGGCAAAAGTTTCAGCCAACTTGCCACTGGGATTGCGCTTGCCCATCAATACATCAGCGATCCCACCCCCAGCAGCTTGCCCACCAAGATAAGTCTCTAATATGGCACTGACCTGCCCCACCCAGGGCATTTCTACCGGCGCGCCATTGACCAACACAACTACCGTGCGCGGATTAGCCGCCGCCACTGCTTCAATTAATGCATCGTGTTGCGCAGGTAAGCGCATATGCTCACGGTCAAAGCCTTCGGATTCGTATATGCCGGGGAGTCCCGCAAAAACCACGGCCACTTCTGCGGCACTGGCGACCCGCACTGCTTCGTCAATAAGGTCCTGATCGGGTTCACTATGAATAGGGTCATAACCGGCGGCGTAGGTCACCGATTCTGTGTACTCCGCCAATGCCGTGGCCAAAGTATCAATCTGAGTCGGGCGGACTTGAGAGCTACCCGCGCCCTGAAACCTAGGTTTTTCTGCAAAGGCTCCGATCAGAGCCAGCTCTTGAGTAGCCGCCAGCGGCAATATTTGCTCGTTATTCTTTAGCAACACGCAACATTGGGCAGCCGTATCTCGAGCGAATTCATGCTGGCTTATCGGGTCCGCCGCGATTGATGGCTTCTGGCGATCTCGTGCCGACAGACTCAAGGCCACATTACGCACAACCACCTGATCCAATGTGGCTTCGTCCAACTCCCCAGCCGCCACAGCAGCGGCTACCAACTTATCTGTTATGCCGCCGCTGTTGGGCATTTCTAAATCGAGACCACTCTTAACACCCTGCACGCGATCATTGGTGGCACCCCAATCCGTCATTACCAAGCCATCGAAACCCCACTCTTCACGCAGCACCTGATTTAACAACCAGTCGTGTTCACTGCAGTAAACGCCATTTAGTCGATTGTATGCGCACATCACTGTCCATGGCCTAGCGGTCTTTATCGCTATTTCAAAACCCTTTAGGTAGATCTCACGCAGGGTTCGGTCATCAACCACTGCATCCATATACATGCGTCCACGCTCTTGGTTATTTACAGCAAAGTGCTTGAGGCAGGCTCCCACCCCTTGGGACTGAATACCGCGCACCAGACTGCCCGCAACGTGGCCATTCAAGAACGGATCCTCGGAGAAGTATTCAAAATTTCGCCCACACAGCGGATTACGCTTGATATTTAGGCCTGGACCCAACAACACACTGACATCCTCATCCACACAAGTTTGGCCTAATGCCTCACCAACGCGTTCAATAAGTTCCAGATCCCAAGAGCTGGCCAGCGCTGATGCAGTAGGAAAGCATGTGGCTGCAACGCTACGATGAGCGCCGAGGTGGTCCGCCTTTTGTGCCTGTTTACGTAGTCCATGAGGACCATCAGTAACCATTATTTTTTCGATTCCTAAGCGCGCCAGGTCCGCCAGATGCCAAAAATCCTGACCGGAACAAAAATCAGTTTTTTCCGCCAAGGTCATCTGAGCAACCAACGCTTCGGCCTCTGCAATCGCGCCTGCACTAAAGGGATGATTCATAATCCAAGCACCAACTTCGCCATTATATTTCTCTGTACTTCGTCACTACCGCCCGCGATAGAGGTGGCGCGAAAATTAAAATAATTAGTAAATGCCATGGCACCCGACTCTGGGCCGACCATTGACACGTTGCTGCCTACAGAGCGCGCCTCGGGCTGGTGAACACCTGCATAGTGGCCCGTTGCAATGACCGCTAGTTCGCTAATCTGCTGTTGCACCTTAGCGGCTAACGCCTTCATTACTGATGACTCAGGTCCCGGATTCTGGCCTTTCGATAACGACGCCATCAATCTAAATTCTGTGTATTGAATCGCTTCCAACTGTACCTCAGCCTCTTCCAACCGGCGTTTGAAGACCGGATCCTCCGCCACTGTGCCTACATCTAGCGCAATCGATTCAGCCAGCTTACACACCCGTTGCAGGGCCACTTTACGCGCCGCATTACCACCAGTAGAGCCGCCACGCTCAAACTCCAACAAATACTTTGCAACCTGCCAACCCTTGTTCTCTTCACCGACGATATTGGTTTTCGGTACTCGAACGTCGTCGAAAAACACCTGATTTACTTCATGGCTTCCAGAGGCAAAGACAATGGGCTCGACTCGAACACCGGGGCTGTCCATATCCATTAACAAAAATGTAATACCCTCTTGTGGTTTGCCGCTGTCATCGCTGCGCACAAGGAGAAACATTTTATTGGCGTAATGAGCATGGGATGTCCAGATTTTGCTGCCATTCAAAACAAAATCATCACCATCTGTGGTCGCACGCAATTTCAAGCTAGCCAAGTCGGACCCAGAGCCGGGTTCCGAATATCCCTGACACCAGTAATCTTCACCAGAGAGGATGCGCGGCAAATATTCTTGTTGCTGCGCCTTAGTACCGCAGCCAATCAGCATCGGGCCACACATGCCCAATCCCATGGGTGCTGTATCCGGCGCGTGGGCCTGCGCTTTCTCGATGGACCAGATATAGCGTTGGATCAAATCCCATCCCGTGCCGCCGTATTCCTGAGGCCAGCTGGGCGCAATCCAACCCTGTTTATGCAAAATCCGATGCCAAACAATATTGTGCTCATAGTCTAGGAATATCCCAGGACAAAACCGCTGCGCATCACGCAGGTCATCTGTTAGCTTGTCATCAAGAAAGCGCCGAACCTCGTCGCGAAACGTTTCGTAGTGTGGTGCAAACCCAATATCCATTCGCCTCTCCCGTATATTTTCAATGCGCCGTTGGTCTAACTCCGCCGGCTGCAAACAGCTTGGCGCAGCTTAGGCGGAACCAATACCCCCGATGCAGAGATATTTGATTTCCAGATAATCATCGAGTCCGTAACGCGAGCCCTCCCGGCCATTACCCGATTCTTTAATCCCTCCGAACGGCGCCATTTCATTCGACACAATACCTTCGTTTATACCGACAATACCGTATTCCAGAGCCTCGGCGACCCGCACCATCCGGGCGGCATCAGCGGTATAAAAATACGCCGCTAAACCCGCTTGGGTAGCGTTAGCCAAATCAATGGCTTCGGCTTCCGAACTGAAACGCAACAACGGCGCTACAGGCCCGAAAATTTCCTCTTGGGTAATACGCATTTGCGGCGTTACATCGATCAGCACTCCAGGCTCAACAAAGCCAGAGCCTAGTTCAGAAGGCCCACATCCATGCTTCAACCGAGCACCCTGAGCCACAGCATCGCTCAACAGATCAGCAACTTTGGCTGCAGCACCCTGATGGATCAGCGGTCCCATCGTGACCTGTTCATCGCTGCCATGACCCAGGACAAATGCCTCCGCTTGATGAGTCAGCTTGGCTGCAAATTCATCATAAATTTCGTCTTCTACTAAGATGCGGTTGGCACAGATACAGGTCTGCCCAGCGTTGCGGTATTTCGATGCAACCGCACCGGCTACCGCTGCGTCTATGTCGGCATCCGCAAATACGATGAATGGGGCATTTCCCCCCAACTCCATGGTGGTGCGTTTCATCGTAGCGGCGCAGTCTGCAGCCAACAATTTACCCACTCGGGTAGATCCGGTGAACGTTAACTTACGCACCTCGGTGCTGCTGGTCAGTGCTCGACCAATCTCTTCGGTCTTACCGCACAGCACATTAATCACACCATCCGGAATACCGGCCTGCTGGGCAAGATGGGCAAGCGCAAATGCAGACAACGGAGTCTCATTGGCAGGCTTACACACCACGGTGCAACCCGCCGCCAACG
The DNA here is from genome assembly GCA_002684495.1 of Gammaproteobacteria bacterium. Lineage (GTDB taxonomy): Bacteria > Pseudomonadota > Gammaproteobacteria > Pseudomonadales > Azotimanducaceae > UBA4421. Next base: position 8,884 of record NYVG01000008.1, read on the forward strand.
CTGGAGCAATTTTTCGCGCCAACATCGCGTTGGGAAAATTCCAGGGCGTAATGCACGCAACGACCCCCACAGGCTGTTTGAGGGTAATGATGCGTTTATCGGCACCCGGGGCCGGGATCGTATCCCCGTATATACGCTTTGCTTCCTCGGCAAACCACTCGATATAGCTGGCACCGTAGGCGATTTCACCCCTGGCCTCGGCTAACGGCTTGCCCTGCTCAAGAGTTAGTAACTGCGCCAGCGGCTCCTGATGCGCCATGACCAGATCAAACCACCGGCGCAACAACAGCGCCTGATCCTTCGCCGGCCGCCGCGCCCAGTCTGCTTGAGCATTGCTCGCAGCACCGATCGCCGCCGCTGTCTCGCCAGCACCGCACTCAGCGACCTGGGCAATGACCTGTTGAGTTGCAGGATTCACCACTGCAAAACAGCTGCCGTCTCGGGCGGGCACCCAATTGCCGTTGATTAGCGCTTGAGGCTCAAGCCAATCTGGTAATGCCACTGCGGCCATATCCTGCACTAACTCCGGCCCCGCAATATCAACTCAACAAGCTGCTCGCCGTGAGTGTTTTGCGGAAAATGGCCCGCGTCAGGAATGGCATCAAAAGGCGCATTCATCTGTCGCGCCCATTCGCGCCCCCAGTCCTCCACGAACACATCGTCTGCACATCCCCATATGAAATGGCAGCCTTTGTGCCACTGCAAAAGGTTTTGGTAATGCAGGGTTTGCGCAGCGCCGTTGCCATTGTGATAATTGTCAAAGGGAATCGACAAGGGAAAGCGTCGGAAGCCGTTATATCCCACATCCGGAAGACCTTTGTAGGGCGCAGCAAAGCCTTGATACATCATTGCTGCGGCACCACTTAGCTGTGGATCCTGACCCTGCGTAAATGCCGGCACATATTGCTCTCTCGACATTAACCCTGCCGACATAACCATCATCAACGCTAGATCTGGTTCCGGTCGATGGAAATTACCCCCAGCATGCCAGCCCGCATTCCAACGCCGAATGCCCTCGGAGTACTCGTACTCGGGATGGTGCAGCCAAGTATTCATAATCACTAGATGGTCAAAACGTTCCGGCATTATTGCCGCCTGAGCTAAACCAGTCGGCCCTCCCCAGTCCTGACATACTAGGGAAATGTTGCGTAAATCCAGTTCAACAATAAGCGAGGTAAGCACTTCGGTATGGCGCGCGACGGTGTACCAGTGCAAATCTGTCGGTTTATCGGAACGACCAAAACCAAGGTGGTCTGGTGCTATGCATCGATAGCCAGCTTTCACCAAACCGGGAATAACATTGCGATAGAGATAGGACCAGGTGGGCATGCCATGCATAAGCAGCATGACCGGGGCATCTTTCGGTCCCTCGTCCACATAGTGCATACGCAAGTCTTGCCACAGGTGATAATTAGGTGCGTAGGTAAAGTCCTGCAAATTCTGAAAATTTTCCTCCGCAGTACGGACGAACTCTGTCATTACTGTGCCCCCTATGCAGCTGACTGCCACGCCAATCTGGGTGCGGCAGAGGTTTTTCTTATACCAGTCGACAATACCATTTCACTGGGCAATGGTGTTGCCTAAAAAGTTTATCGCGATGGGCATATCAGCCTACAACCAACGGTTGTCAGTAATACGGTTCTGAGCGGCCAGTAGCTGCCAGTTGCTCGGGCTTCCCGGAGTTGGTTATGCTGTGACTACCGGCCGCTACCGCGCATAAGGGGAAGCTATGAATGGATTAACCACTAAACACGAGGTCGCTGACGATGTGCTTGACGCAATTGATTATTGCTACGAGCAAGGTTGGACCGACGGCTTACCAGTGGTGCCGCCGGAAGCCAGCCGCGTTGCAGCTATGCTGCAAATGGAGGGGCGGCCTGCCGAAACCGTGATCGCCCATCATCCCGCTACGCAAATCGATTTAACCCTGCACGGGGCTGCTGTTAACGCGGTCATGGCCGGTTGCTTACCCGAGTATTTCCCTGTGGTGGTTGCTGCTTTTGAGGCTATGGCCAAAAAGCCCTTTAACTTCCATGGCAGCACGGCCAGCACTGGTGGCTCGGCACCACTACTGGTGGTTAGCGGTCCAATTGTCGATGACATCGGCATGAACGCTGGGGTAAACCTATTTGGACCAGGCAACAGAGCTAACGCGACTATTGGTCGCGCGGTGCGGCTGATCATTCTGAATATCTTCCGCATGACTCCGGGCATTGCCGATAAGTCCACTCAAGGAAACCCCGGAAAGTACAGTTTTTGCATCGCCGAGCGTGCAGACAAAACACCGTGGCAATGCCTTAATCAGGAATTGGGTTATGCCACTGAGATAAGCACCGTGACCGTTTTCGCCGGCGGCGGTTTCGTCAATGTCGAAAACCATGGCGGCCAGACGGCTGAAGCTGTGCTGGAAACTATTGCTGACGCCATGGCCAACTGCGGCTGCATTAGCATTGGCCAAAGCGCGGTAATTTTGTCTCCAGAACACGCCGAAATCGTCGCTAACAGCAACTTCAGTAAATCCGATACCCGCGAGTTTTTATTCGAGCACGCCTCGCGCAGCGAAGAAACGTTACGCCGGATCGGTAAATTCAGCCCCCGTGAATATGCCCTACAAACCCAAGAGGATTGTCACCGCGGCATCAGCGCCGACGACATATTACTGGTGGTGGGCGGCGGCGATGCGGGTGGTCATTCGTCTTTCATTCCATCATGGAGCCGCACGCGTGCATCGATGATGCAAAGTGAAGCCATCGGCGTTTGCATCGATTGCTGATTGCAAGCCACATTAATTCAACCGAGTGCAGGAATAACTTATGCAATTATTTGACCCAACCGCACCAAGCCCAACCCAAAACCATGAACTTGCGCCACGTTTAACGTCGTTGCAAAGCATGCGCATCGGATTGCTATGTAATGGTAAGGCGAACGCGCGCCCACTGTTGCTAAAAACGGCGGAACTTTTCCGTTTCCACGACCAATGCGAAATAGTCGACGATATGGTATTCAAGACCAATGCCAGTGCACCAGCGGAGGATGGCGTCATCGCCGCGTTGGCGGCGCGCAGTGATTTTATGATCACGGCCAATGGCGACTGAGGATCCTGTTCGACGTGCAGTTTGCATGACGGCATTATTTACGAGCAGTTCGGCAAACCCGCTGTGGTGTTGTGCACAACACCTTTTGAGGTCACTGCGAAAAACATAGCGCGCATGCTTGGCCTGCCCGACTATCCATTCGCGTTGCTGCAACATCCTCTGGGCAGCTGTACCGAACAACAAATTGCTGAGCGCGCAGCGGACGCTTATCAACAAAGTAAGCAGATCTTATTGGCAGCTCGTTGACTCGAACTGCCACTTAAGATGCTGCTAGAGGCCCGCCTGCAGCCAATTGCGCTCAAGTACAGGCTCGAGCATTTGCAATTGTTGGCGATAGGGCTCGGCAACTAGCGCCGGGGTCTGATTAATACTCAGGGTTGAATTTTGCTGTCCGTATGGCGGCCACCTATGCCCCTCCACTTGTGGCTTTCCTGACTGAGCGAACGCCACCCAAGCCTTACGCATAAATTCTGCGGTATCCGCATAGTCCTTAAAACCCGCCAGAAACGGCAAAGCCAGACCGTTACCAAATACCATAAGATCCAAGGCGTGGGCTGCACCAAGCAGCGGTGATGACCACTCAAACAAATATACATAAGTACCACGCGCCGAATAACGCTGATGCCCGTCAGCAATACGCAAACTCGGCACCCGAAACCACATATCGCCAAGCGCAGCTTTGAAACACTCTGACGTATCCAACTGCGGACGCGATTGTGCATAGCCGGCCAAAACATCAGACCAACTTGCGCCCGCGGCAGCTACCACCTGCCGAGCCCGACGCTCAAACTGACTGCCCTCAAGCTCCACGAGTAGCGAGAATAAATTGATCTCATCGCGGCAACTGCCGATCAAATAATCAATGTCCAGTCCTATCCCCGCATGCGGCGCATCCACCGGATGAGTGGGCATATGCTTATTGATTACAGGCAGATAAATCTGCGGCTGCGCCCAGTCAGTGCGCGTTTCAAGATCCGGGTATAAGGCAACAAATTGCTGCCATGGCACCTGACGTAGAGCATCCAGATCACCTGCTTGAATGTTCAGTCGTTCTGCCACATTACGGGCAATTGCAGTTGCGGTGGCTGGTCGCTGGACTGCGTGGCCGCCGCTTTGGAGGATGGCTTTGTGCAGCAGCCCCGCAGAGCCGGGGGTGGCAATGGTGGCTTGGGTTGCCGCAGCACCCCCAGATTCCCCAAACAACGTGACATTATTCGGATCGCCACCAAAGGCCTGAATATTGTCCGCAACCCACTGCAATACACAGATCAGGTCTTGCATGCCGAGATTGCCGGGACCAATACCCTCGCCAAACAACTCTTCCAAATACAGAAATCCTTCGGCACCCAAGCGGCGGTTGCAGGTCACCAATACCACACCCTCTCGGGCAAAATGACCGCCATCATAGAGTTCATTAGCGCCGCTACCCGAGATCTGCCCGCCGCCATGCGCCCAAACCATAACCGGCAGATCCCGCGCACTGGGATCGGGGGTCCAAATATTCAGGTTCAGGCAATCTTCACCCTCAAGGAGAGAATTAGACAGCAATCCTCCTGTCTGCGGACAAATCTGACCATAGTCCGTGGCCTGCAGAACACCCGACCATTGCGGACGCCGCACCGGGGCACGCCAACGCCGCTCACCAAAGGGCGGCTGCGCATAAGGAACGCCTAAAAAACGCTGCACGCCATCGATCACATGACCTTGCAATTTTCCCGCTGGCGCAGCGATCACTGCAGTACGGGACGGCGGCGATGTACTACAGCCACTGCTGATCAGCAAGGTTGACGCGGCACTGGTAAAGATAAATTCCCGTCGGTTCATACTGACCTACCTATTTCTGCTGACAGTAATGGCCAGAGATTAGTTCATCCGAGCAGGCGCATCTGGCGGCCTAGGCGTATTCAAAAAAGTAGCCACAAAGTGCACGAGTATAATTAGCCCGAGGTCTCCTGACTGGGCTAACAACCGGCTCAGGCCTATCCCTCCTAGGGCGGCCACCACACAATGGCTGAACTTCCAGCGCAACGTGTAATAGTGAATCACACCGAAAATAAGATTACTCAGCAATACACCCGCAACCCAGCCGATTTGCGATTCGAGTACAACCGGCAAATACAATCTAAAGGCGATTTCTTCGACTACCGAGATGTACAGCAAATAGCCAATCCATAGCCATTGCCTACCCGCGAACGTGTATTCGCGCCATTTCAAGTAACCAACGAAAGCCGCCAGTATGACGAGCATGGCAAGCAGAAACATCTCTGATCGTTGCCAAACGGCAGTCAACGAACCGTCTAGCGCTGTTCCACCCTGGACCACCAAGAGCACCAGCGCGGCGCTGCCCATCAGCGCTCCATGCCGATAAAGCACTTGGGCGAAAGTGCTTACTGGCGTCGTATTGGGACTGTGATCTCGCTGCAATCGACCCATAATACTGCGTCTCCAAGTCTGCAAAAATTAGCTGCGCACAATGTGAAGAGTTTGCAGCGCTAGATTCTCACCCGGCAACCCAGCTGCCGTTTTTTTTTGCGACCTTTAGCAGAGTGATGGCCAGCAGTAAATCTTAACCGCGAACGCAGATTGAATTCGCTTTTATATTGTCAGCCCACTTGATCCCTTGACCCGCTCACGAGCACAACCTACATTGCCGCAAGCGTTGCACAGCCCAACGCTATTTCTTTCTCTGGTTTGCGAGGGTTTTAATGACTTTAGGAATTTACTCGCGACTGTTCACAGTCGTGCTCCTGGGCTTTCTTACACAGGCGCACAGCGCCGACCCGAACTTTGCGCCAAAGTTTCCACGCACCATGTCGTGGAGCGCCTACAACCTTGGCACCACCGGCTACAATCAAGCCGTGGGCATTGGCAAGGCCCTAAAAGACAACTACAACGTTAATCTGCGTGTATTACCCGGCAAGAACGACGTTTCGCGTCTGTTACCCCTACAACGCGGGCGGGTGCAATTTTCTGCCAACGGCGTAGCTACCTATTTTGGTCAGGAGGGAGTATTTCAATTTGCCGGTAAAACCTGGGGTCCGATGCCATTGCGATTGATTATGGCGTCTCATGGCGACAGCAACCAAGCGCTGGGAGTTGCCAACGACTTGGGCATCACGAGCTACGCCGATTTGCGCGGTAAACGCGTCCCTTACGTGCGCGGCGCGCCGGCCCTCAATGTCACCACCGAGGCGTTCCTCGCCTGCGGCGGGCTGACCTGGGACGATGTGGAACGGGTGGACTTCCCTGGCTATAACGCTATGTGGACGGGTATTGTAAATGGCCAAGTTGACGCCGCTTATGCCACCACCGTATCGGGCCCAACCCGCAAGCTCGAGGCATCGCCCCGAGGCATCTTCTGGCCACCCGCACCACACGATGACGCCGGCTGCTGGCAACGCATGGACGGTATAGTGCCGTTCATGCAAAAACATGTCGCCACCCGCGGTGCTGCCATTTCCGAAACCAACCCCCACGAGGGCGCGACCTATCCGTATCCAATGCTGATCACTCTGGCTGGGCAAAACGAACAACTGGTCCACGACTTAGCCAAGGCTATCCATATTCATTACGAAGAGTACAAAAATGCCGACCCAGGCAGCATCGGCTGGGCTATGGAGCGACAAAATTTTCAGTGGGTGGTGCCATTTCATGAGGGTGCCGTGAGCTATTTCAAATCTATCGGTGTTTGGAGTGACGCTGACGACGCCCATAATAGCCGGTTAATCCAGCGCCAAAGTGTTCTGGCAACGGCATGGCAAGCGCACCAGGCCGAGGATCCAGACGACTTTAGCGGCGCATGGATGATTCGCCGAGCCGCGGCACTCGATGCCGCAGGTTTTGATCCAATCTGGCGTTAAGTAGCCGGTAACACCAGTTCATTTTCCAATAATGCAAGCAACACCGCACTCTGCCATCCGCGGCTTGGTGGCTACTCTGGCCACTTTGGCGCTGCTGCTCGCCATGGACACTTTGCGCCTGTTCGGCAATCAGCAATGGTTACAGGCTCTCATCGGCATTGAAACCCAATACTTTTATGCCTTAACCGCGCTGTTAGCACCCTGGGTATTTCTCACCTTCCCAAGCAGGCCCTGGATAGACTGGCCATTAATCGTCATCAGTATTGGGGTTTTAGGCGGCTTTTTTTTCACCGCCGAGCAGGCCTTGGACGAGGCCTGGGAATTTGCCGCCCCGCAATTCGCTGTCTATGGCGCCATGGCACTGTGGCTCATTACCCTTGAGGCATTAAGACGCGCTGCGGGGTGGCCACTGTGTATCATCGCCGGCGTATTTTCCATACTACCGGTCATCACCGAATATCTGCCGGGACCCTTAAACGGCCTACCTTCAAGCTGGGCAGAGACCGCGGCCTATCACTTCCTTTCCATTGAGAGCGTCTTCGGTCTGCCATTCCGAGCCTTTGCCGAACTAGTGATCGGTTTCGTAGTTTTCGGTGTGGTTCTACAGCACAGCGGTGGAGGTCAATTTTTTCTCAACCTGGCCTTCGCTCTCTTGGGCCGGCAACGGGGCGGACCGGCCAAGGTAGCCATCGTTTCTAGCGGCTTGATGGGATCTATGAGCGGCAGCGTTGTCACCAATGTGCTCACCACTGGCCAACTAACGATTCCAGCCATGCGCAAATCTGGCATGGCGCCGCATATTGCAGGCGGCGTGGAGGCCTGCGCCTCTACCGGCGGCGTATTATTGCCACCAATTATGGGTTCTACCGCATTCGTTATGGCGACACTCTTGGATATCGCTTACATCGATGTGGCGACCGCCGCGGCATTGCCGGCAATACTCTACTTCGCCAGCTTGTACCTGCAAATCGATGCCTATGCGGGACGCGAAAATATCACCGGCTTGACGCCTGAGGACACGCCTAACTTACGCAAAACCCTTGCCGAGGGTTGGTTCTATTTGGGGGCATTTGCACTACTGATTTTCTTGTTGATCTTTTTACAGCGCGAGTCCATTGCACCGTACTACGCCACTGCAGCCTTGCTGGTACTGAATCAATTTTCTCGGACACATCGTTTGGACCTGAGCGCCGCTGTGGATCTGATGTATGCCGTCGGCAAGTTACTCATTGAACTGGTCGTGGTGTTGGCTGGTGTTGGCTTGATTGTCGGCTCGCTGTCACTGACGGGGCTCAGCGGCACCTTAGTCAATGACTTGCTCAGCCTTGCCGGCGACGATATTGGTCTGCTGTTATTTATGGGTGCCGCGACCAGTTTCGTACTCGGTATCGGCATGACTGTAACAGCCGCGTATATCTTTTTAGCGGTGGTGTTAGCACCGGCGTTGGTAAGCCAAAACCTCGATCCGTTGAGTGTGCATTTATTTATCTTGTATTGGGCGATGCTGTCTTATATCACCCCCCCCGTAGCCTTGGGCGCCTACGCAGCTGCCTCTATTGCTGAATCCAATCCGCTGAAAACCGGTTTCGCAGCCATGCGCATGGGCAGCGTTATCTACATTATTCCCTTTATTTTCGTACTCGATGCTGCCTTTATCTTGCAAAGCCCCTGGTATGTTTCTCTGCAAGCCTTCGTAGAGGCATTACTGGGTGCGTGGCTGATTTGCGCCGGGCTGCAAGGTTATCTCGCAGGGCTGGGCAACGTGAATTTTATATGGACACGTTGGCTTATCGCATTGGGCGGACTCGCCATTGCCCTACCCCAATTGAATTGGGTACTGGATAACCCACCGTCAAATCTTATGAGCATGGCCATCGGCGCAGCACTGGTTGGCTTGGCCCTTATCGGCAATCGCCTCAGTGCCGCTACCAACACCCAAAACCCATGATGCCCAGTAGCCAGTGAAACTATTTATTGGCAATGACGGCCAGCCGCTGTTTTCATCAAAGCGGGTCGTGGCAAATTTCATTGTCCTCGTGCTGTGTTCTCAATTCGCTTTTTCTGTACTCGCCATGAAGGGCGCATTGCTACCGCAGATGTTAGAGCTGTGGCAAATCTCGAAAACTCAATTCGGCCTGCTAATGTCGATCTACGGCATTGTGCACAACATCTTTTACCTAGCTTTGGCCTGGGCGCAAGATCGATTCTCACCGCGGGTACTGATTCCGGTAAATATGGTACTGGGTGGCATCACCACCTTCTTTTTGGGTCAAACCGACGACTTTGCCACCCTATGCTTTCTCTTCGTAATGCTGTCGCTATGGTGCGAGGGGGCATTCTGGCCAGCAATATTGACCAGTGTTCGCAGATCCACCTCAGACAGCAACCAAGGCAAAATCTTTGGCTTACTTGAGGGCGGCCGCGGCGGCATCGAACTGCTGCAAAATACACTCACCGTGGGACTCTATGCGTTCCTTGGCTACAGCCTGTTGGGGCTTGAAATTGCCTTTATGGTTAACGCCGGCATAATGATCATTCTCGGCGTCATCGCCTGGTTTATGCTGCCCACAGCAACCTTACTGAAATCAACCGACAACCCCCAAGCCGCCAATCGCGAAGTATTCGCAGGCATGGCAATGACCCTGCGCCTGCCAGAGGTGTGGCTGGCCGGCTTTGCCGGCTTTAGCGTCTATCTCGCTTATACCTCCATGCCGTTCTTTCTCACCTACCTGCAGGATTTACACGCACTGCCGTTATTGGCCATTTCCATTTTTGGCATTGTCTCNACCTCCGGAGGGCGCATCAGCATTGCCTTACCCTCTGGNTTTATTGCCGATCGCTATTTAGGCGGGGCCAGCGGTGGTCTGCGCCTAGGTTTAATAGGGGTAGCGATTGTCGCTGCCGTAACGGTAGCACTGACCCTGATTAACGGCGGCGCTTGGGCCGCGATGGGGCTTATGATTCTGCTCTCAGTACTGTTCTTTTTTATGCGCGCCCTGTATTTCGCGCCGTTTGGCGAAATGGGTCTACCCCAACGCTTTTCCGGCTCAGCCATCGCTGTGGCGGCATTTATGATTTATTTACCGTCGTCCTTCGCCTATCTGTTGTGGGGCTACATTCTCGACAGTTTCCCCGGCGCTATCGGCTATGCGGTGATGTTTGGCACCTTGGGCACTGTGGCCTTAGTGGGCGCCTGGGTGGCGCATCGATTGCACTCGCGGATTATGGGTGGCACCGCTGCGCGAATTGGCGCTCGACTCAAAGCGCTGGATGCATCCCTAGGTCTGAGCGGTGAAGAGAAAACTCTGAGTGCGCTGGTAGATCGAGAAAAGCCGACCGACAAATAGAACTTTGCCCNTAGCGCNGNACNNNNGCTGCCGGCAGCATTAAGGCCTATACACAGCCTAGGGAGCTAATTCCCAAGTCTCTCTGGCGTCGACTTCATCACGCTTGAGTTTCAAGGTGAAGTAATCACCCGCCAACCATGCTGCATAATGGTCGGCGGCGTGTGACGAATCTGCACGGCCACCGTTACCGCCGGCAATCACAAACTGCGCTTGTCTGGTGTCTGCCAAATCCACTACCAACCGATAGGCAGGACCATGATAAACGCGACAGGCGATATCGTCGCTGCCGATGCTTGCAGCGCCAGGACCTTTGCCCATGTGCATGGCCATAGCCAGGGTCGTGGCACTGCCGCCGATCTCATCAGGGCCAACACTCATGGCATTCCATGGGCTATGTTTCTGCAGGCGATGACCAAAGGCGACTTTGTGCAGGTCTCCCCAACGCCACTGCTCAGAATCAGCACCAAGACTCTGCCTCACCCGCTTTACGACTTCGGCCATTTCCGCGCAAATGGTTTTANTCAACAGTNCTNCATGAGCTATCCAAGGCGAACCANCCCGAGTAAAAGTGTCAATATCGAATCGGTTAAGACCTGGAGCGGCTGCCGGTAACAGTTTGAAGAGATCGTCCTGCAGCGCTTCACCCATGAATTTACCGACCCAGAATCGATCTAGGAATGGGTAATAAACGCATGCTGCAGGGGAATCCAAAGTGGCGCGCTGGTCCCATGTTTCGAGAAGCTGCACGGCTAGCCGCACATCAGCCTCGTCGCTGCGACGCAAGATAGCTAACAGGTCAGGGAGCACCTGACCCGCGCGAAGGTCAGTGAGGTCAAGTTGCATCTGACAGAAGTCGGCAATGCTAAACTTTGGCTTTTGCGCCAATAGCTGGCGGATCCGATCTGCTCGTGCGCTATTGATTGGAAAATTGTGGATATAAAAGTCACCATCTTCGCCCATGGTGTCATTGTTTGCGGTCAGACTTACGCCACTTTCAGGGTTGCGCTCGACAACTAACTGGGCGGCACTGGAGAGATCAAAATCGTGGGCCTGCTGCCAGCCAGCCAAGGGCACCGAACCGGTAACACCGCGGCGCACAGGGGTCGTGGTCGCAATGTAACGCTGCAGGTTATTGGCCTTGTCGACGCAAATGATGTTATTCACCAGTGGGCACACATTATTTTCAAACAGTAATTCCCCAAACTCCTCTGCCGAGCGCGCTGTTGGCAACAGTGCCAATGCTCCGGCAGAAGTCGGCACATCACGCAGCGACCAATACAGACTCGTTTGAAAGTCTGTAGGTGCCGTATCTGCCCTACCCAGTTCTTGCATAAGTGGTTCAAGCAATACCCCGTGCTGGGTGCTGCGAATGTTCACTTCGCGCTGCTCCCCACCTTTAACGCCGATAACCTCGGCTCTCTGTTCGATCGGCTGCCAACCATCAGCNGTGCGGTATTGATTTTGTGNCACCTGTTCGACAAAGACGTCGTAACAATCGACAAAGCCCGTGGTCAGACCCCAAGCCAGTTCGTTGGTAAAACCCATCATAAAATACGGCACCCCTGGAAATGCCGCGCCAAAGGCATCCCAATCTCCAGCATGCAAATGCACGTAGAAAAAAGTGTTAGGGATCGAGTGCGGCTGGTGGGGGTCTGTCGCCAGTATCGGATAACCACTGACAGACCTAGCTGCCATTACCGCCCAGTTATTGCTGCCAGAGACATCCGGCACTGCAACCTCTGGATAAGCCAGCTCGACAAGGCGCGGATCAATATTTTGCAGTGGTTCTTGGAGCAAGTGAATCTGTTGCCGATCTGCATCGGAAAAGTGCAGCACATGATCATGAAAGCATTCCACACCATGGGTGGCCATCAAGCGCCCTAGGAGTATTTTTTCGCTCCAGCTCTTGTGCTGAAACCAAGAGGTAAAGCGATAACGGGCGGCAATATCGTCCAGTGTGAACAGCCGCGGTTGCGCACCCGCATGGGCAAATTCCGGCGGTATTTCGTCTAGTGAGCTGACATATGCGTTCAGCCCGTCCAGATAAGCACTAGCCACCCAATCACCCGGACTTGGGGGTCTTGGCGACAAACCCTGAACATTAAAGGCACGCTGCAACGNATCTTGGGTAANAAAACGCTCGCCTAACAGCGCCGCAGCCTCACCATTNGCNTAGGCACAGCTCANATGAATCTGCCACAAACGCTCGTANCCGGCNGCNTAACCCATNCCNCGATAAGCATCGGCTATGGTCTGAGCCCAGACATGGGCAACNCCTAAGTTNTCCCAAGAAATTTCAAACGGCGCATCAGCTCCTGGCACCCTTTTCTGCATAGTCGTCCCCCGGCAAATTTATGGTGTGGCTAACTCACTGACGCAGCACCAACGTGCGCAGTTGCGGATCGGCGCTAATCTGCACTTCGGTAAAAGGCAGATCGATCCACTGGCCGGCGGAATACAGTTCGGTTAGATCTTTATAATGCGGCGAATCCGGCTCCGGCGACTGACTATAAGTGAGCATGCCCTGGGCCTTGAGTGCACCCGCAGCATCCCAGCCGACGGTTTGAATGTAGCTGTTGCCATGAAAAATTCGCGCGTAGCCTTTATCCGGCTGCAAGTTGGTGCGAATCATACTGAACATGCCTGCCCAGCCTTCGCCGCCTGGGATTGGTATGTTTACGCCATTGCGCTGCGCGTACTGAATCGAACCCAACTCAGCATCCAGGGGGATATTCGCCTCGGCCAGGCGTTGAGCAGCCGCCAGCAGAGCTTGTTTCACTTGGGCTTGCACCTCGGCATTTTCAAGATTGATGCCGGCTGGCGTATGCACGGGATCGGCAAGATCAAAATCTTTGGCGTACAGACCATCAATCTGTCGTGCGTCGCGCCAAAATTCGCGCCAAACATGACCACCGTGAGCACCCACATGCATCGTGCGATCCCAGCTCTGCAGTGCTGCACAAACATCCTGCAATTCTGCATCGCCCGCGCAAACGCGCAATACGTCATCGAGTAGCAGCTCAGCACCATAATTGCGCTGGTTATAGAGCATGTCCTGCAGGTCTTCGAGCGCCAGTTTTTGTTTTTGCCCGCGTAATTCCGCCAGCTGGGTCAAACCAGCCCGGGTGCGCAAACTGCGCGCCGTGCGCTCTGCCCCAATAACCGGCGAATACCCTTCAAGCGGCGCATCTGCATTACTTAACCAATAGCTATCATTGGAATTGGACACATAGTCTGTGCGTGTAACACGCGGCATTTTCTGCGCCGGCAGAGTCCCCGCCACACGCGAGCTGGGATCGTCATACCATTCGCAGCTAGAATCCTCGCCACGCAACAAAATCAAATAGCTCATAGATTCCGGTAACGGAATCTGACAACGCTGCAGCAGCGCTTCGTCAATATTCGGCGTGCCGCTGATGTCCGCATAAAAGGCATTACCTTCCCGGTCTGCTGCGATGGTATTGGTCCAGTAAACACCTTGCTGACTGATCGCTGCTTCTATTTCCGCGGTCGACGTTGCCTTTGCCAATGCATCGTATGTCTCTGCCGTAAGGTAATTATCGATCACGGCATCACGGATGGCGAAGGCGGCACCGTCTTTCCAGCCTAGGGCAGCAGATTCCACCACGGGTCCATAGTGCGTGAAGTAGGTTTGGTGCTGTTCAGTTGTCAGCTGGCCGTCATCACCACGCACACTGACCGTTACCGAGCGTTTTTCAATTGGCCGATAGTCGCCGTCATAAAGATATTCGTAAGGGTTTTGCGGATTCAGCACGAGGCGGTAAAGGGTAAAGCGCTTGGCTGTGGAGACCGTATGGGTCCAGGCAATATCATTGTTAAATCCAAGCGCCACTCTATTGGTGGTCAATAGACTGGCTCCCATAACATCCAACTCGCCGGGAATGGTGAGATGAATCATGTGGAAGCGCGATGCGCCGTGCCATGGGTAATGCGGGTTACCCAAAAGCAAACCACGACCACTGGCACTTAAGTCACGCCCAATGGCTACAGCATTGCTACCGATACCTGTCGGCAGCGCCCACTCAGCTCGGGCCAACTCTGCCTGTTGCGTATCCGGAGAGGCCTCCGCAATTTGCTTTTGAAAGCGCCCGAGACCGTAGCGAATACCCACGCCGACAGCGAGGCGCACGAGATCCTTTTCGGTAATCGGCCGCACCCAATCAGCACCTGCACAACTTTGCGGCAGCGTATCTTTATGATCCTGCAGAAAACGGTTGTATCCCGCGGCATAGCCCGCATTCATCTGTTTGGCGCGGGCGCTTTGCTGCGCATCATAGTCGGCGAGTTTCGCGTCAGTGAGAATGGCTTTATGAAAAATATCACTTTGCAGATTGCCACTGTCACTGCCGAAGTGTGCAGACAGATTGCCGTTAACCATCTGTACGTCTTTAGCAATGACACATACCGCGTCGGTAGCAGTGGCATAGGCAAAGCCATAACCAAGGCTGGCCCAATCATCTGCTTTTACATGGGGAATGCCAAAGCTAGTCCAGCGCACTGCAACGTCATACTGCAGATCAGTACCGTGAGCATCGCGCTCATTTTCGGCATCCGCACAGCCGAATATCGCCACCACCAAGGTAAGCAAACCAAAAATTCTTAACAACACGCTGTATCTCCCCCACTAAATTCACGACCAAAATTACTCGGTCGATTTCCCAGCGCAGTCTCCTGCGCACCTCTCTAAAAGTCTTGCTCACATAGAAGCAAGGGCCCCGTAGCGTTGGTCCTACGCTACGATGCCTTGTTCCGTCATTGCCGAAATACGTTCTTCGGCAACAGCAAATTCCCGCAACACCTGTGCAGTGTGCTCACCATGATCTGGGCTCGGGCGCGAGGGCTCAAGACGCTCACCGGCAAAACGAGCCGGCGACTTAACTACACGCATGCTGCCCATAATGGGGTGATCAATTACCCCAATCGAATCATTTGCTCCCAACTGCTCCTGCGCCAGTACTTCATCATGGTTCAGGCAGCGCGCGCAGGGCACATCGGCCGCTTTCAGCTTTTCGATAATTTCGTCAGTCGTGAATTGTAAATAGGCCGAGGCCACCAGCGCTTTAAACTCTTCTAGGTTGGCAACTAATCTCTCAAAGGAATTGAAGCGCTCGTCCGCAAGCAAATGCTCCATACCTATCGCGATAAGCGAGCGCATTTGCATCTCATCGGTGCCTGCAGAAATTGTGACCGCACCATCCTTGGTAAGGGTAAGCTCGTACAATAGATCAATCAGCAACGGTCCCGGTTCATGGTCGGCATCGAGCAGAGTGTGATTTTGAAAGCCATCGGGGAAGACAAAAAACAGCCCGGCGTCGAGCATCGACAGATCAATGTGCTGCCCAACCCCGGTCTTTTCCCGCACATATAACGCGCAAGTAACAGCCTGACATGCGGTGTAGGCAGTAATTTTGTCGCAGATTAGGGTTCGAAAAAATGCCGGCTCGCCACCCTTACCCTGAGTCGCCGTTAATCCGGCATGGGCTTGAATAATAGGATCATAAGCAGGCGCTCGGCCTAGCGGACCTTCTTTGCCGAACCCAGAGATCGCCGCGTAAATTAACCGCGGATTCAATTCCCGCAGTGCGTCACTGCCAAGATTTAACTTATCCATAACCCCCGGCCTAAAGTTATGGATAAAAATATCAACCTCGGCCACCAACTCACGAATAAGTTCTTGGCCCGCCTGCTCTTTCAAATTGACGCGAATAGACTGTTTGCCACGATTGCAGTTGGCAAATAGCGACGATATGCCGCCTTTGTTGGCACCGATATAGCGCATCGGGTCGCCGACATTCATCGGCTCTACTTTAATTACCCGCGCACCCTGTTCGGCCATCATCATGGCCGCAAAGGACGCCGTGATCATGGTAGAAAATTCTAATACTGTGATCCCCTCTAATGGCTTCATACCGCTCCTCCTGCGTAGTCAATGCCGATTCGTTAGCAAACTATGCTGCGTCCGCCTAGCAGGTCGTTACCGCAGATAGCTGCACAGATCCAATACATGCTCTCCCTTCATGCACCGTACGGCTGTATTCCTCTATCCCCAGCATCGATCAGAACACGTTTTGCCCTTAAACAAAACAATCTGGGGCACCAAAGTCGAAGGCAACCACGAGCCGACGCTCGGAACCAGTAAACGAACGGGTTCCGTGCCAAAAGTAACTTGGAAACAGAACCAGCTTGCCAACTTCCGGCAGCACTTGCGCTTCAGCCGTCAATTTATCTTTAGTCTCGAACGGCGGCTCACCGAACACTAAATGACCATCGGCGCTGTCATTTGACA
Organism: Gammaproteobacteria bacterium; assembly: GCA_002684495.1. Taxonomy (GTDB): domain Bacteria; phylum Pseudomonadota; class Gammaproteobacteria; order Pseudomonadales; family Azotimanducaceae; genus UBA4421. Next base: position 25,493 of record NYVG01000008.1, read on the forward strand.
GCACCGACGGAACGTCCAGATAACACGTGCCGCTGAACCAGCCCTTGGAGTGCACATGGGACTCATGGTAAGTCGCCGCTGCAGCCTGAATTGACCAACTGGCATGCATCATCGCTTGTTGCGGACGGAACATGCGTAGCGGATGCTCTTGGGGCTGATTCAGTTCACTCACCTGGGCGAAAATCCGCTGGGCCTGATGCTCAATCACCCGGCCCAGCTGCACAATTGCGCCCTGCCGATTTGCGGTAAAAAGATTACCCGGCGATTGGGTGCCAGATTTCACCGATTGCAGCATGGGCGAATCCTGCATCTTATGCAGAGCCGCCACCTCTCCGGCCAGTGTCGTCCAATCAATCGCGCCACCAGCTTCCGCATCCAAATCCTTTAAATCCACCTGGTAGAGCATCGCATCGTAATTCGCGAGCTGTCCGTAGCGCGGATCGTCAAGACAGCGTAAGGCGGTCAGCAACATAGCAATAAAGTATTGATCACTGGGGAACTGACTATTCAACGCCACGGCATCGCTCAGGGCTTTATCGTAATGCCCAAGCGCAAAGTGGGCTAAGCAAGCAGATTCGTGGTGTAACTCAGACATATTCGATGCCCCAGCAAGATCGACAATCCCTTGGTGATCACCGGTTAGGCGCAGCCAATTCATCTGCCCCCACTCCCACAGGCCATCACGACGGTGCGCAGCAGCATATTCGTCCAGCAATACCCGAACACCTTCGATGTCCCGTCGCGCTATCAGTCGCGCCATATACGCGCGATAAACTGCAGGGTCATGGCGACGTACCCACGCGCGCTGCCAATACTCAAAGACGTCACCCAAGCCCATTTCGTGAACGTAGTCACCAGCAATCGCAAGCGTCTCAACGTCATTGGCACGTTCAGGCAACTGCTTAATCGCCGCTTGTGCCTGGGCAGTTTTGCCACTGTAAATATGACTTAACAACATGGCTTGATGAGCGGGTTCGGAATTTGGCTGCTTACGCAAGAAGGCCGCTAGCAATTTTTCTGCCTTTGCATAATCACCCCGATGCAACGCGAGCCGAGCCAGCCGATACTGGGCTACATCTTTTAACTGGCCGTTCTTTTGCAATTTCTCGAGTTGTACTTGCGCCTGATCGAGATGCCCAAGCGCAGCCTCACAACGCGCCTTTAGCAGTTTGGCTTGAGTCCGTGTCTGCCCAGCCTTGGCACGCAATGCCGACTCTAAGGCCTCTAGCGCAGGTTTAACTGCCCCAGCACCAAACAGTGCTTGGGCCAGTTTGTAATGCAAGGCATCGTCTGTTTGACCGCGTTGCAACAATTCACTGTAGATTGCCGCCGCATCACGATTACGGCCCATCTGCACGCAAATATCAGCGCGCAGATTCAACGATTCCACATCCGGTTGTTGGCCACCATCCAGTCTCTGCAACATACCTAGAGCCTCGGCAAAGCGCGATCCAGAGGCAAAGGCCACCGCAGCAGCAAACAGTGACTTGCGCGTGCGTAACGATGGCGCAATGCTGGCAAATAACTGACAGGCTTCAGCAATGCGCCCCTGTTGCAGCGCGAGCAAAGCACGCTGTTCTGCAGAACTACTCACAGCTGCCGACAACCGACGCCAAGTAAACGGCCATCAAAAATATTGAACAACGCACCCTCTCCAAGTCGCTTTGGTATGACAAACACCAAAAGTTTACGCTTTTCTTTGGTGTTCGGGAAAATCCCGCTTAAGCTCAATCTGCGGCAGCGTATGACCCTGCCGACACAGCGAACTAAGTGGGGGCCTAGCCAAAATGATTTTACTGTTGCTTGCACTGATCGCATGGGAAGCTTACTGGACCTATAAAGCGTGTTGGTTGGCCGCCCAATCAAATGAGAAAGGTTGGTTTATCGTTTTTCTACTGGTCAATCTGCTGGGCATTCCGGAGATCGTGTACCTGGCTTGGAAGCGACGCCAAGGCGCAATGACATAAGCACCGCCGAATCTGCATAAGCACGCTTTATTATCAGATTAAATTGGCCTTAAATGGCTCAGCGTTAATAGGGGAGAACATCATGCCACCAATTCCAAAGGGCAGTACCGTCGCCGTTACCGGCAGCGCAGGATTCATCGGCGGCTGGGTCGTGCGCGGATTGCTCGACAAAGGCTATCGTGTGCGGGCTTGTGTCCGCGACGTCAACGATGCGAGCAAAACAGACTTCCTAAAAGCCATGCCAGGATTTGCCTCCGGGCGCCTAACCTTACATTCCGCCGATCTCGATCAAGCCGGCTGTTTCGATACAGTATTCGCCGGTTGCCAAGGCGTTTGCCATGTTTCTCATGTCTCCGACTACGACGATGACGACTATATGCGCGGCGTCTGCGCCCATATTATTGACAGTGTTAATCGATCTAATTCGGTTAATCGCGTCATCGTGACCTCGAGCATTGCCGCAATCATCTCTGAGGCTGACCTAAAAGAGCTGGTGCGCCGCCCAGTATTTTATGAGGACCGATATCCAGACGAAGCAAGTCCGAAACGCACACCGGAACGAGGACAAGGTTACTCCATTGGTAAAGTCACGCTGGAGCGAATGTTCACCGAAGCTGCGGCGGCTAATGGCAGTTGGGACTGCATTCGTATTTGCCCTGCAGACAACGTCGGGCCCATTCTTTCGGCCCACCAAAAAGATAAAGGACCGTGGCAGCACAACATCGAAATGATGTTGTTAGGGCAATATTATCAAAATGGCGCCTATCGTCCGTGGATGACAGTGGACGTACGTGATGACGCCGAATGTCATATCCGGCTACTCGAAAACGTCGATATTGAAAACGGCGATCGCTTTATTGCTTGGTCTACAGACGCTCGAAATGTCGAAGATGTCTGCGCATCCATCGACCGGCTATTACCGGAACTGGGCCACGCCACCCCTGAGGTGACCGACCCGTTTCCCGAGCGCATCCAGGCACGTGAACAGGAGATGCGCGAGATCTGGGCACAATGCGAGTTACGCAACGATCGCATTCGCAACGCTATCGGAATCGAGTTCCGACCGTTAGACGAGTCGATACGAGATTGCGTCGAATCCTTGCTACAGGTCGCGGAAGTCAAACCAGTGTTACGCGAGGGATTTGCAGCGCCTAACTAAGCTTCTGCATCGCAGCGGCATCGTTGACTATTTTGCGTTACCGCGCTGACGTTTCTGGGAGGCCCAGAGACGCCACCATGCCTATAAGACTGACAGCGCCAGAAAGCAGAAATACATAAAAAAATGTACCGCTTTGATCGGCAATAAAGCCGCCAATCGGTGGCGCAATAGTCTGAGCAATACCAAAGCACAGAGTCGCCGCAGCAAAGCTCGGCCCGTAGTCTTGGGCGGTGGTATTTTGCACAACAAAGAGCGTGACTAGCGTCGGTAGCGCGGCAAACAGTAAGCCCAGCGCAAGGCAGGCGCTTAACGTCAAAACAGGATAACCCGTCAGTACTACCGCAATCAGCACAGGCCAAAGACCAAAAGCCAACGCCAACGTCCGCCGCACGCCCAGACGCTGAGCTAATGCCGTAAGCAAGGGTCCACCAAAAATCATGGCGAAGCCCATTAACGAAAAAGCCAAAGAAGCATCGTCTGTAGACCAACCATTGTCGTCCTCCAGCCGAGTGGTCAAGAAACCCATTACCAGCAAGTACATAAAGCCAAATGCAGAATAGGCCACGAGCAATGGCAACCAGCCCGGCATGCGCTGTAGAGCCCCAAATCCCCCAATGCCACTGCCGCCGCTCGGGGCCGCCTGCTGATGACGAACCATTAGCAGAGTCAGCACCAATAGCACCACGCCAATAGCAAACTGAGTCTGATACACGCTAGACCACGCACTGTCGCCCTGAGCAGCGCGTAAATTACCGCTGAGCACACTGACAAATACCACACCCAGGCCGATGCCCGAACTCATCAGAGCCACCGCCACAGGGCGCCGATTCACAGGCATCGCATCGGCAGCAATCACTGGCGCTGGAATCCATAAAAACGCGCCACCAATACCTGCAATACATAACCCCAAGGCCAAGACCCAAGCGCCCTTAGTAGCGCCAGCAATCAACAAACCCAGAGTTGCGAGCACCAGACCCGTGCGCAGCACATTAATCAGCCGGTAGCGACTGGTGGCCCAAGCAACGATCAATGTACCCAGCAAATAGGCGCCGACATTAGTGGCCCCCAAAACGCCAGCCAGCGTATTGGTGATGCCTAAATCATCGCGAATAGCAGGCAACAACACACCAAAACTAAAACGCCCAAAAGACTGTCCGACCGCNGCNGCTAACGCGATGATNATCACAACCGCCCAACCACCGCGAACTANTGCAGATTTCGTTATTTTTTTTGTTTGTTCAGTCATGAGTCCCGCTGTATTGCAAAAGTGATCGGATTATCCAACCGTGTGAAATGCCCGCTGCATAATACGCACTGAAATCAACTTTGAACTACGGNTTACGTCGTTAATCTATTTCATTAGATTTTTGATCNGCGGCTAAAACAGAGGATTTATCATGAAGACACTCAAGCGGCTGGGCGCAGTGCTCGGTATTTATATTGGCTTCGTAGTGGTTTTCGAAACCGGCTACCTGGGCTTATATCAACCTTCCTTTGAAGAATCGGGCATCCCAATGCTGTTACTAACGACCACGGATGCCGATGGAGAAGCAGACAGCCGAATGCTGGCACTCTTTGNAGCCAACGGCNAAATATATGTATCTGCGCATCATTGGANTCGTGGCTGGTACCACCGCGCACGCAGCAATCCTGAGGTTACAGTGCGGGTAGGCGACGGTGAGGGCACCTATATCGCCGTACCGATCACTGGCGATGAATTTGACCAGGTGGCAGTCGAGCATCCCTTACGATTCCCCACGCGGTTCTTGATGGGCTCTCCACCACCACGGGATATTTTGCGTCTAGATCCTATTTGAGCGCGATTATGCCTTGGGAGTCGCTATTGATTTCGAAACGCAAATCGCCCAATCACCCTAGCTTCAGGTCTAGTGCAAAATCCTGCAGCGCCTGAACCACCTGCTGCGCGGCCTCGCGAATAACAAAGTGCCCAGCGTTGGCGATATCTAGCCTGCGAACATCTGCCAACCGACTCTGCAAGTCATCTGCGTTTTCGGGCGTACCAAATTGGTCCTGTGCACCGTAAATTAACAACGTCGGGAGCAGCGCTAAACCCCAATAGCTCGTGCTGGGTGCTATACGCGGATCCCATCGCGCTGAGCGCCTAATAGGCGGCCACATGATGCTGAGCAGATCTGCAAACTCATCAGGCTGACGGGCCGCAAAGCCCGCAGCGCAATAAATTTGTTCGACCAGTCGCGACCATGTGTCTTTATCCCCCGCTCGCCCAGCTTCCCGCAGCTCAGTCAAAGACTCATCAGACACTGTTGCTGGTACATGGCCACCAGTACCACAAATGACTAGTCCATCACATAAATGCGGATAATCCCGGGCAAATACCTGAGCCACACGACCACCCCAAGCATGACCGACCACAACCGCTGACTGCAGCCCCAAATGTTCTAGCAACGCCGCAGCATCAGCAGCAGTATCAAGCAAAGAGAAGGGTCCCTGTGCTCGAGTAGCGCCAGCATCGCGTTGATCGAACCGCACCACAGTATCTCGTGCAGCCAGCACTCCGATCAGCGGATCCCAAAACTCGAGGGGCAAAGTTGCGCCATTAAACAGCAACCACGCGGTGCCGCCGTCGCCATCGACTTGGTAATTGATGCCTAAGTCCTGCCCTCGCTCGAGTATTGCCATGCATTTCTCCAATCAAACTACAGGCGCAAACCAAACAATACCCTAGTCAGCTCGCTTAGAGCGCGCGTAAACTAGTCTTTTACCCCGCCAAAGCAACTTATGAGTCCAACAAAAAATCTGTCCATCGTTGTGGATTGGGGCACCAGCAATTTTCGCGCGTACCTCGTACAAGCTGACGGTCAATGTCTAGAGCGTATCGACAGTGCCGATGGCTTGAGCAATATACAGCACCCCTTTGCCGATGTGCTGATTGGACATATCGACCATTGGCTGCAACAACACGGCCCACTGACCACTCTGATGAGCGGCATGGTGGGCAGCCCCAGCGGTTGGCACCACGTGCCCCATCTGCCAGGCCCAACATCGATAGCTCAACTCGCCCAACACAGCCATCCAGTCACTGAATTTACACCTTGCCCGGCCTGGGTTGTCCCAGGTGTTTCCGGAACAGGTATATCGGGTAGTTTTGATGTAATGCGAGGCGAAGAGGTCCAGTACTTTGGCGCCCAACAGTGGCTAGAACAGCACCACTGTCCAGCGCCTGAGTCATTATGCTTTCCTGGCACACACAATAAATGGCTGTCATTCAAGCCAAACGAATTAGGCCAATTCTCCACCACGATGAGTGGCGAATTATTCGAGCTGTTGAGCAAACAATCTNTTCTCGCTCACTCCATCGANCCCGAAGCGAATTGGAACGACACTGCATTTTTCGCGGGCATCGACCATGCCAACAGACCCGGTGGGCTTTTGCATCACCTCTTCACCGTGCGATCGCGCAACCTCAGCGGCGAACATACTGGTGCAGAGGGACAGAGCTATTTATCGGGCTTGATCATAGGCCACGAACTCTCAGAAATGGCNACTGCACCCGCCACAACCATTGGTATTGTTGGTTCACACTCTTTAGCGCAAAGATATCAGTCGGCGTTGCGCTATCGCGGCTTTGATACTATCAACATCGATAGCGAGGCCGCGACAATCCTTGGCGCATTAGCCATTATGCAACGCCTACCAGNTTAGGAATCCGACGTGCATCCATTACTGCAATCATATCTAGAAGAAATGCCGCTTATAGCAATACTTCGCGGCATCACATTTGCTGAGGCTACAGATGTTGTAGATGTGCTGTACCAAGCCGGCTTTCGTATTGTCGAGGTGCCGCTCAACTCACCGGATCCCATACGCACTATCCAGCACATTGCATCAACGTTCGGTGATCGCATGTTGGTAGGCGCCGGTACCGTATTGGACCCAGCTGAAGTGCAGGCGGTCTGGGACGCCGGCGGCCAGATTATCGTATCGCCGAACACCGATCCGGATGTCATTCGCGCCAGCGTTGCTAAAAATGCGGTGAGCCTGCCAGGTGCCGCCACCCCGAGCGAGGTATTTACCGCGCTCAAAGCGGGTGCTCATGGGGTAAAAGCTTTCCCGGCAGAGATGCTTACCCCCCCGGTGATCAAAAGCTGGAAGTCCGTACTGCCCACTGCGATACCAGTTCTAGCCGTAGGCGGAATCACCACCGCTAGCGCTCGGGCTTACTGGCAGGCTGGGGTCAATGGATTTGGCCTCGGCGGCTCACTATACAAGGCAGGCAAATCGATAGACGCCATTGCCCATGACGCTGCGCAATTTGTGTCATTAATACATAGCCTGCGCCAGCACTGAATCCATCAGCTAGCATAGCCCTGGGCGACCCGTGTGCCTGTTGCCGCCTCGCGCCAACTGAGGCCCATGGCCAGCAACCCTAGCAACAACGCCACCACTAAACGCGGGTCACCCAGCTGAAACCATGGATCTATCGGAAATGCTATGGTTTTGCGCAATGCTGCCACCTTAAAATCGTGGGAGCCGGAAAAGGCTGGGTTGGTGGTAATGTCGAAAAAATCCCGGCGGCTGCGGTAACGCATCATCGCCCCTTGGGTCCAATGCTCCATTCCCGGTGCATTCATTAAGTCTATGGCAGTATTCGCCGCCTCACCAAAGATTACTGGATGGCTCGCCCGCGCAAATAACGCGGGGTACATAAACTCCATATATTTATCGAGCACATCACTGCTGCTGTCGCTGGGCTTCACCCCCTCAATCTGCAACGGCGTTTCGTACAAATCAATCACATTGAGCACAACGAAGTCATCACCAGTATCAGCGCGCATAAAGCGCTCAAGCATAATCCGCTGCTCTGGCTCCACACGGCGCTGATCAAAGTGCTCGAGATACTCGCCGATTTCCTCCTCAGTCAGCGGCCCGCCAAAAGACGTATACCAACTGAAAAATAGTACATACAGCAGCCCACTACTTAACCAAATCCATCGCGTGCGTGTCATAAGCCCTCCAATCGCCATAACCTAATGGAGAGCATTAATTTATGCAACGACTAGTCCGCGTAGGCTGGCGACGAAGCCTTCATACAACGCGATTGCATCAATAAGGTCGCGACCTTCGCACCTTGCGGGTCAAATGCTTCTGTTTCGTACCAAACATATTCTGTTTGCGGACTTTGACCCACGCACAGCACTTTGCTGACAAGATGATAATCACGATTCATAAGCAGCGGACCGTTGTGGAAAGCGATCTCCATGGCACCGAATAGACCCACCATTTCGCCTAAATACGGCTCCATACCCTGCATGGGGTAAGCCCACAAAAATTCCAGCACAGTAGCTGGCGCGGCGACCGGTTCACCCCAAGGCGATTCGTGACGATACCAGTCCAACGGATCGCTTATGAGGTTTGCATCAAAACGCTCAAACTGCCTTGTTGGCGAGGTATGCACATCGTATTCGCCCAGCGATAAGCCCGTGTGCAAACGGTGCAATATGCGCAGCTCCGATGGGTCACAGGGCCGATAGTCTTTGTTGCGCAATTCCGTACTGACATGCTCTCCAAGGGAGGCTGTGCCCGTGGCAACTAACAAGCCGTCTTCGCGCTCCATCCACACTTTCGTCGATGCAGCACCAGATGCAGGTTGTTCTACGAACACTTGGACTTTTTCTAAATCGACGGTGGCGTTTTTGAAGTTGAGGGATAAATTACCGCGCTCAAACCATTCATTGCCAAAGATCTTCACCAACACCGGAGGGAATTGATTCATATGAATATCCCCAGCCACGGTGCCGCCACGAAACCCCAGCTTTGCTGCCGTAGCATCGTCGTGAATACTGCCCTCGCCTTCATCCGCCGACCAATTTCGTGCAGCCCAAATCGGGCCTGTAATTATTTCTGTCATCCCCTCACTCCTGCGACTATGAAACGCTGCGCTCAGCTAATCAGGCAATCCTAATACCCGCTTCGCAATAATGTTTAGTTGTACTTCGTTGGACCCCCCGGCGATTGAAATTGACTTCGCTTCCAACCACAAACGGCACATTGAAATTTCCTCGTCAGTAAAGGCCTGACCCTGCCAACCCACCCCTTGGGTGCCGCGCACCCGTAACTGTGCTTCGAGCTGAGCTTTTACATAATTCGCTTCGACATATTTAAAAATCGAGGTGGCTGCCCCGGGGGTATCTGCCTCGGCTTCAGCAACCGCGCGCTGCTGTGTCAGCACAAAGCTGCGTCGTAACATTTCGGTATCGATCAAGTCACGGCGCAGCCTAGCATCACTCGGCCCTGCCTCTTGGCTATACTGTTGGAGCATTTGCGCCATTGGTAACGCCGGTTTGATACGTTGCATGGGGCCTACGGTATCTGCACTGGCTAACGCTGCAAGCCCAGATCGCTCGTGCTGTAACAAGCGCTTACCCACCGTCCAACCCTGATTCAGTTTGCCAATCAAATTCGTCTTTGGAATGCGCACATTGTCGAAAAACGTCTGGCAAAACGGCGAGCCGCCATTAATCATTTCAATCGGCCGGGTGCTCACACCCTCGCTATCCATAGAAAACACGACAAAACTGATGCCCTCATGCTTCGGCGCATTGCGGTCGGTACGCACCAAACAAAACATCCAATCGGCAAAATTCGCACCAGAGGTCCAGATCTTCGCGCCATTTAGAACAAAGTGGTCGCCCTGATCTTCAGCATAACTCTGCAATCCCGCGAGATCAGAACCGGCACCCGGTTCACTATAGCCTTGGCACCATGCCACCTCGCCTCGAGCAATAACCGGTAAGTGCTCGAGCTGCTGTTCCTCGGAACCGTATTCCAGCAAGGTCGGCCCGATCATGGATACCCCCATCCCACCCAACGGTGGCCGCGCCTTAATGCGCTGCAACTCGTCCAATAAGACCACAAACTCTTCTTTGCTTAGGCCAGCACCACCATACTCCTGGGGCCAGGTCGGTACAGTCCAGCCCCTGGCAGCCATGCGCTCCAACCATAGGTAGGCTTCCGGATTAGAGCTGCGGCGTTTACTGCCACCGCCAACATCTTCGCCCGGGACCATGCGCGTGCGCATGGATGGCGGACAATTTTCGTCCAGCCAATCTCTGGTGTCCGCACGAAACTGTTGTAAATCCGTCATCGTTTGCCCTCTCCCAACAATAAAAAAAAGCCCACTGCCTCGGGCTGGCTTAAGTTATACCATAGACCAGATGGGGGCGTTCGCCAGACCCACTGAAGCGATCTAGAATGAGCCATGGACAGCGGAGAGGGTCAATGCAATCGACAGAACATAAGGGTATTGGCCGTCGACAATTCTTAACAGCCAGCAGTGTCAGCTCATTCAGCGCGCTACTGGGCATGCGCATTCCTTATCTGCCCTTGCTGCCTGTCGGTGTGGCGCCGATAGCGCTTACAAACGCTAATGCGTCCATAATTCCACACAAGCCTGGACTAGTGGTACTCAACAACCGCCCCATCAACGCGGAAACTCCGGCGCATCTGCTAGACGATGCCATAACCCCTGCCGCAAAGATGTTTGTCCGCAACAATGGCATTCCGCCACGACTGACATCCGATCAAGCCGCTAACTGGACGTTGCGTATCGGTGGCGAATCCTGCGCACGACCCAGCGCATTGTCGCTGGCTGACCTGCAGGAAAAGTTCCAACACCATACCTATCAATTACAGTTGGAATGCGGTGGTAACGGTCGCAGCGAATTTTTCCCGCCAGCGCGAGGCAATCAGTGGAGCACAGGAGCGGTGAGCTGCGCACGATGGACCGGTGTGCGGCTGCGCGATGTGCTGCAACATTGCGGTATCAAAGACGACGCCGTCTATGTTGGTTACAACAGTGCCGACAGCCACCTCAGCGGCGATCCAAACCTACAACCGATCTCCCGCGGAGTGCCCATGCATAAGGCACTAGAAGACGAAACCCTGATCGCCTGGGCGCTAAATGGTGCAGATATCCCGCCGCTACACGGCTATCCGTTACGTCTGGTCTGCGGCGGCTGGCCAGCCTCCGCATCGGGCAAATGGCTGAACGAAATCCTCATTCGTGACCGCATCCACGACGGCGCCAAAATGACCGGCAGCGCTTATCGCGTGCCGTGCACACCTGTAGCACCAGGCACCAAGGTACCCGACGCGCAAATGTGCATTATTCAGTCTATGCCTGTGAAGTCGTTAGTTACCTTCCCTAAGTCAGGCGTTCAACACAAACTTGCCGAACCAATGAACTTGCGCGGACACGCCTGGGCTGGCGATCGCGCCGTGAGCGCTATGGCGACTTCCATCGACTTTGGGGCCACTTGGCAGCCCTGCAAACTGCAGCCACCAGCTAATCGCTTGGCCTGGCAACAGTGGTCAACCAAAGTAAGCTTTCCACAACCGGGCTACTTCGAAATTTGGGCACGAGCTACCGACGATCAGGGCCACAGCCAGCCAATAGTGGTCCCGGGCTGGAACCCAAAAGGCTATTTAAACAATGCCAGCCACCGCATTGCTGTGGCAGTGGTCTAAGCGTGCGGCGAGCTATCACTGCTTTGTATATGCTTTTTGCCATGCCGGCAGCCGTCGCCGCTGTGGATGAGCAGACTGGATTAATCAAAGAGGGCGCTTGGCAATTGGTGGCTGCACATTGCGGTAGCTGCCATTCCTTGCAGTTGGTCACCAGCAATCGCGGCGACCGACAAATTTGGCTTGAAACCATACGTTGGATGCAGGAACGGCAAAATCTTTGGCAACTGGACACGCAAACGGAAGATCAAATTCTTACTTATCTCGCCGACAACTATCCAGCTCGCGCCCCGAGGCGGCGCAAACCATTGGCTGCAGATTTACTGCCGACGAATTAATCCAAACAATAAATTCCACAGGGTTGAGGCTTAGAGTACCATCGGCGCCGCCGTCCGACTTCACCAGCGTACAAACAATTAGGATAAGTGAATGAGCAAATATGCCCTAGCAAAAGAGCTGCTAAACAGCGGATACGAACAAGGTAAGGCGCTGAGCCTGGATGAGGCCGACGTCGCTGAAGTGATGATTACATCCGCAATCCAGGAACTTATTCGGGTGAAAGGCGCTGCTTATACCAAGGATTTTTTGCGCTACGAAACCGATTCGGTTTCGGAAAAAGGCGTATTCGAAATTCAACGTCGATAGCCGCTTGCGTTAAGAATCTCCGAGATACTTCTCTCCGAATTTTCGCACTTCTCGCAACAACGGCTTCAGCTCCTTGCCTTTTGACGTTGGCACATATTCAAAACGCGGCGGGTTGGGTTGGTACATTATCTTCTCCAGCAAGCCCAATCGGGTCAGTTTTTTTAGGCGTTGCGCCAACAAATTGCTGGGAATCCCTTCTTTCTGGCCGGCGAAGTCCGCGTAAGTGCGCGCCCTGAAGAACAGGGCGTCGCGCATAACTACCAGAGTCCATTTGTCGCCTAATACATCCAATGCTCGAGCTACCGGACACGAAGAACGAAACCGAGATTTCGTTACCGCAGCTGTGTCGAAATCAGAGCTCGAAGACTGTTTGCCACCAACAGAAGTCATAGCTACCCCCTAGATTTTGTTAGCCCTACGCCATGCGCCAGCTCTTATCGCAACAGCAATTACTAAAGCATAGGTCAGCATTGCTCCTGCCGCCGCGATGTAGATACCGGATAAACCAAAACCTAACACGAACGCTAGCACATAGGCGCCTAGGGCAGCGACAACAACACGCAGCACCGTAGCCCACACTGGCCACCACATAGCGCTCGCCCCTTGTGAGGCAAAGTACAGAGACAATCCTAAGCCATGGAAAAAGAAAAATGGTCCAACAATTTGAATATAACCCTTGGCCGCTGCATGCACCGCAGGCACATCAGTAAACGCACCGATCCATGCATCCGGAAATAACGCTAATACAATACCGACCAAGCCGGCTACGAGTCCTGCGCTGAGACCCCCTACACGGCCCAACCGTTCGGCCCGGCCTAAGTCTCCGGCGCCCACGCTGACCCCAACCGCCGAGGTCATCGCCGCACCCAAGCCAAATACCAAGGGAATAATTAAGAACTCAATTCGCGAGCCAATGCCGTAACCGGCTAATGCTGCCTCGCCAAAAGTGGCAACAAAAGCCGTGAGCACCAATACTGTAGCAATCGTCAACAGCGGCGACAGCGAACCCGGCAACGCCACTTGCAAGATATCGTTGAAATCCGACTTGGAAAACATCATCGCCGATCGGCGCAAATGTACCGGAAAATCACTTTTCACAAGCCTGAAGAATAACGGCACGCACAAGATTGCTGCTGATATGACCGCTGAAATAGCGGCACCGCTGATCCCCATTGCAGGCAGACCCGCCCAACCCAAAATCAAGCATCCAGACAAGGGAATCTGAATCAGCGCGTTGAATATCATCACCGCTGCAGGAAACTGCATTTCCCCCATGCCCCGATAGATCGCCGACACCGTACCAATTAACCAGAGAAAAACGCCGCCGGCTAATATTAGCATCGCGTAGGCATGAGATTGCGCCAGCACCTCGCCTTCGCCACCCAAAAAACGCAAAAATGCTTTACCTCCGAGAAGAAAAATCACCAGCAATACAGCCGCACCTGCCATAGCCAACACTAACGCGTGCCAGACCAAACGCTCAGCTTTAGCGACATCACCTGCACCCAATGCACGTGCGATAGAGGCTGCAACCGCGCCGCCCATAGCACCACCTGAAAGAGTTTGGGTTAACATCAACAATGGAAACGCCAACGCGATAGCCGCCAGCGAAATTTTCCCCAACTGACCCACAAACCACACCTCGGCCAAGCTCACACTACCTTGAATAAAAAACGCCACAGTGCTCGGTGCGGCCATACGCGCCAACAGCGGTAGCGCGGGTGCCGAGAGCATTTGTTGAGTGCGGGCGTCCATAGTCGGCTCCTTAGAGGTGGGCTATCACTTTAGTGACTTTCATTTTTAAAGTCACAGGCTATTTCCCTCTATGGGTATGTTTAAAATGATTGCCTAGCAAGTACAGCCCTGCCAAATGAAATCACTCAAAGCTGGCGAGATGACCTGAATTTCCGGTAGTGTCTCAATCCATATCCACCCAGCGGCGCGAATCTACAACCCTGGCACTTCGCAATAACCACAGACCCTGAAGTTAAAGGCCGTTTGCGCGCCCTCGCCGAAGAAGAAGAACGCAACTTTTATACCCATCGTGCCAGCGACGAGTGGCTACAAGCATTGGCACCCTTGGGCACCGACGCGGACAAGCCATTTTTGGAAATCGCACCGGTGTTAATTGGAGTTTTTCAGCAGAAGTTTCACTTTGATTCTGCCGGCAACAAACACAAGCATTACTACCCCGCAGAATCCACCGGGCTGGCCTGCGGTCTGTTAATCAGCGCCCTGCATCAATCTGGCTTGGCCACGCTTACCCACACGCCAAGCCCAATGAAATTTATGAACGATATCTTTCAGCGGCCAGACAATGAAAAAGCATTCCTATTGTTGGTGGCTGGGTATCCAGCTTTAGACTGTTGGGTGCCGGACATAACACGAAAGTCCCTAGACGAATTTACCAGTACAGTCGGTGCCGCTACGCCACCGCTGAGCTAAACCATATCTGCGTGTATGTAGGCAGATGTCTGCGAGGTTGTTACAGTTAAATTCCAAGCGAGAGAGTTCATGAGCAAAACCCTAATTACCGTAACAACCCTGTTGATTTGCTCATTAGGTTGGGCCGATCAAAACCCTGACCTATTAGCCAAAGCTGCGGCCTTGCATGAACGTATTCTGACCATAGACGCCCATGCAGATATTGAGATTCCTGGACAACCATCCAGTTATGTTGGCCCTGATGGCCTGTCAAAAGTTGCCCCAGACAAAATGCGCGCCGGCGGCCTCGACGCTGTGGTGATGTCAGCAGCGGTAGGACCCAAGCCACGCACGGCTGCAGGCTATGCCGAGGCCCGCGCCATTGCCGAAAGCGAGCTCAACGCCATGGTCGATTTAGCGGCCGAATCAGCCAATCAGGTCACGTTGGCGACTACCACCAAAGCGCTGCTCGAGGCACATCAGGCGGGCCAGCGTGGGGTTATTCTCGGTCTGCAAAACGCACTAATCCTTGGTACCAAAGTGAGTGCTGTCGACGACTTCTTCGCAGCAGGCGTGCGGGTTTTTGCCCTGACTCACATGGGCCATAACGCATTTGCGGATTCATCTCGGCCCTTATTCAACGCGGCACTTGGGACCCGCGAGCCAGACGCCGAACACGGTGGTCTGTCAGATCTCGGGCGCGCTGCAATCCAAAGAATTAACGCCCTCGGCGGCATTGTCGACATTTCGCAACTGTCCAAACAGGCGGCTTTGCAGGCTATGACAACCTCCACAACACCGGTTATTGCCAGCCACTCCAACGCATGGGCGTTGACCAACGTCAGTCGAAACTTATCTGATGAGGAACTTGATGCCATCGCAGCGACGGGCGGGGTGGTGCATGTTGCCCCCTTCGCTGGCTATCTCTTCGATTCATCAGATCCAGAGTTAGACGCAGCAATCCGGGCTGTGCGGCGCAAAGCGGGCATTGACGAGAACTACCTATATCCTTTCGAACTGTATTGGGAAATCAACGACCCAGCAATTAAGACCGAGTTTCTAACCGCAGTACGCCGCTTGCTGGGACCTATTAACTTAGACACCATGCTCAACCATCTGGACTATGTGGCTGAACGCATCGGGGTTGATCACGTCGGCATCGGCACAGACTTTAACCACGGCAGCGGCATCGACGGCTATCAGGATGCAAGCGACGCGCTAAACGTTACCCTAGGCCTGATCCAACGGGGCTACAGCGCTACCGATATCGAAAAAATTTGGGGCGGTAATTTTATCCGCGTTTGGCAGCAGGTTGAGAACGCCCGGGACACTAAAGACATTTAATTCCGAGCATCAAGGATAATTCATATGCGAACCACCATTGTCTGGTTATTCAGCTGCTTTGTTATGGCAGTCAGCACGCCGTCGCTCAGTGCAGCACCAGAACAAGACACGGTAACGGAGACGCAGCCGCCGAATATCGTATTGCTGTTGGCTGATGATCTGGGGTTTAGCGACTTGGCGAGCTACGGCAGCGAGATCAGTACACCCACCTTGGATATATTGGCATCCCAAGGGGTTCGCTTCAGCAACTTCCATGTCGCCGCTAACTGCGCGCCCACTCGGGCCATGCTGATGACTGGGGTCAACAATCATCGCGCTGGCGTGGGCAATATCATCGAAATGATTCCCGATAAATTTCGCGGATCGCCCTCATACCAAGGAACGTTAAGCACCAATACGGTTACCGTCGCAACATTACTCCGCGACGCCGGCTATCACACCTATATGGCCGGCAAATGGCACCTAGGCCAAAGCCCGGAACTGCTGCCCAGTGCTCGGGGATACGAACGCACCGTAGCGCTAGCAGACTCCGGCGCAGACAACTGGGAACAAAAGCCCTATATGCCAATTTACGACCAGGCTAACTGGTTCGCCGACGGCGAGCGTTTTGACTTACCCGAAGATTTCTACTCATCGCGATTCTTAATCGACAAGATTATTGAGTTTGTCGACAGTAATGCCGAGTCCGACGCACCGTTTTTTGCCTATGTGCCCTTTCAAGCGGTGCATATTCCGGTACAAGCACCCCAGGCGTTTATTGATCGCTATGAGGACACTTATAAAGATGGCTGGGAAGTGCTGCGCGCTCGGCGTTACCAAGCCGCTAAAACCCTAGGTCTGGTGCCTGAAAATAGCACTGTGGAGCCCATGGCCAGCACCCAATCTTGGCAAAACCTTGAGCCAGAGACCAAACGCTACCAAGCCAAACGCATGGCGGTCTACGCCGCCATGGTAGAGGCCATGGACTTTCACATTGGCAGGTTAATCCAACACCTAAAAGACACCGATCGTTATGACAATACTATTTTCATTTTTGCATCGGACAATGGCAGCGAAGGCGCCGGCATAAATATCGAGAGCAACTTGGTCAACGACCTTATGCTCAGCCTCATTGATTATAACGACGACTATGAAACCTTGGGGTTAAAAGGCAGCTTTAACACCATCGGCCCGAACTTTGCGAGCGCTGCTGCATCGCCCTTGAGCTTTTATAAATTCTACGTCGGCGAGGGCGGTTTGCGAGTCCCTCTTATAATCGCTGGTGAGCCGCTGAACCTATCTGACCCCAACAGCATTATCGATGCTTTTAGTTACGCTACCGACATCGTTCCGACAATATTGCAGATGACTGGCGTGCCTCAGCCAAACGGGCGCTACAACGGTAGAGAAGTGGAACCCATCGTTGGGCGCAGCGTGGTGCCGTTATTAGAGGGTCAGACCCAGCGTATCTACGGCGACGATGACGCCATAGGCTATGAACTGAACGGCCACCGAGCGCTGTTTTTGGGTGATCATAAGATTGTGTATAACCGCCCACCCATCGGCGACGGCGTATGGCATCTCTATAACATCGCCACCGATCCTGGCGAAACTCAGGATCTCAGGGACCAACAGCCCCAGCGCTTCGCGCACATGCAAGCACTATACGAACAATTCGTTGTGGAACATGGCGTGCTGCCCGTGGCAGAGGATTTCGATCCGCAGCAAGTGATGGTATCGCGAATGATGCGCGACCGCTTTGGCGGCTATCTGATCGCCTTGGTTTGCGTCGTGGTGGCGCTTGTGGCCTTTGGTTTTTATCGCAGACGACGCCTTAGAACGCACTAAGCTAAATAGTACCCAAGCAACTCGGCAAGATTAGTCGATACGAATTTCTGTGCTATCGGAAGGCAACCAGAAACGCATGCCGTCGAGGGTCATGACCACGTCGGTTTCAATGTCCCGAGTAAAAATCTTTTCCATTAACGTGTTACGCGTCGGCGGCACCAGATGATAGAGCGCCACCTGCCGAATGTTCGCGCGTTTTGCCATACCATCAAGATTGCGGGTGTCCACGTGATAGTCGAGCACATCACGCAGCACTTGGGCTTGCTTGTCGGCGCCTGCCGCCGCCGCGGCCTTTGCTAAAGTATGAATGAGCTTGTGCGACAGGGCATCTGTCAGCAACAAGTCTACATTGGTGGCCGCTTGTTCAAGCCCCTTGGTCACAATAGTGTCGCCGCTCACCACCACGGAACGGCCCATATAATCGAAGCGATAGCCGAATGCCGGCTTAATGGGCGAATGGTCAACTTCAAATGCGGTAATCGTTAAACCATCCTCATCACGTATCACACCGGGTTGAATCGTACGCGCGGCGATAACTCCAAGAGCCGCGGGCATAAGTTCTTCGCCATGATGCAAGGTGCGGTAGCCGCGATCGAGCTCAAACGCCATGTTGTAACCCGCAACCACCTGTTCAACACCTTGCGGTCCGATCACCAGCATGGGCTCCGGTCGCCCGGCAATCCAAGACGCAAGGTTCATATCGCCGATGCCGGAAATGTGGTCCGAGTGAAAATGTGTCAGTAGCAGCCCGCGCATCAATTGGTAGGGTGCGCCATTTGCTTGCATAACGGTGTTCGAGCCAGACCCGGAATCAACCACAAACATCTGATTGCCCGCGCGCACCATGATACACGCCTGAGCGCGGGTCGGGTCGGGCAACGGCGATGAACTGCCACACACCATGACCTCTAAGCCCTCAAAATCATAGGGTTTAAGCGTGCTGGCCATCTGCGCCTCGAGCGCCTGCTCCAGCAAAAAGTCTTGGCCCCCGGGTAAATTAGTCAATCCGGCATAAGCGCCTGTGCCTAAGACGATGACAGCCGCCAAAGTTATCAGTAATTTTTTCATCACCTTGCCTCTCGCTCATCTTATATTTTTAATGAAATCCATTAACTTTAAGCTGCCCGGCATGTCGGGGCAAGCACATTCATCGAGGCTATTCAGCCACCAGACAGGTTTCTGACAGCAGTACCGGGTTACAGCGAATGCCGCCATCAATGGAAACGCGATAGTCCGTACCAAAATGCGTCGCTGGGAAGTAATAATCGGTGCTAATGGCTTGGGCGCCGCTGGCAAAGGCTTGCTCGCGTCGTCGAGTGTCGTTTACTCGGGCCTCCAAAGTATTGGCATCAGCGCGGGTACGCACCAAATACCCTGCCCTGACCAACCTTTGAATACGCGCAAAATCCTTTATCGGATCATTGATGATCATCACCCCGGCTGCCGGATGCCCTTCTGGTGCGTTGGTAAACATGGGCCGGCTCTGCCAATTGTTGTAATACCAATCGCGCTTGCTACCGCCCTCATCAAGAATCAAGAGCAGTTTACCGCGCGCTTGCTCCAACGTCGGCCAATTCAGCCCCTGCACATCTGCAGGCTGGATTAATTGGGTCGCTAATGCTTCGCGTAGTTGTTCATCGAGTAGGTTCAGTGCCCCGGGGGTGAACGGCTCAGGGTCGGGCAAACCCGTAATCACCTGGTCTTTCAAATTAAAGCTGATCCAAATAGGTGAATGCCGCGGATTCTTTTCCGACCACGCGCGAACCTCATGCAAACACAGCAACAGTGTGTGGCAGTGACTATTCATATCAATGACTTGGGCGTGCCCTACGGGAAAAGACCGCTCTTCAGGGTCATAAAACAGGTCGATCTCGAGCTTCCGTAGGCCAAGATCCAACTGCTGCGCCAACGGTACATGCCAGTACTCTAGGCTTTCCGCAGTTTTAGCATCCAGTAGATGCAAAGCCTTAAAGATCAACGGTGACATGGCCTGTTTATAGCTATTATGGCTACCCACAAATTGAATCTGATTTATCTTCAATTGCGTGCTGTCGGCTAATGCGTATTGCGCTGCGCAGAGCAGGCACAAACCCAGCACACTGAGCCTAATCATTCGATGTCTTCATCGCTAAGCTTATGACCCCAATCGCGCTTGGCATTCAGATACCGTTTATTCCAGTCGCTGACCCCAATAACATGCTTAACCGCTTCGACCCGGGTAAGACCAAGCTCCGCAAGATCATTTATTTTTTTCGGATTATTAGTAAGCAAGCGGAACCCTGCATCGCCGATAAAGTACTTGAGTATAATTCCTGCATCAGTGAAATCTCGAGAGTCATCCGGCAAACCCAGCGAGCGGTTGGCCTGATAGGTATCCTCGCCAGCATCTTGCAAAAGATAGGTTGCCGCTTTGGCCCAAAGACCGATACCACGGCCCTCGTGACCCGCCATATAAACCAGATAACCACCTGCAGAGTCTTCGCTGATGCGCGCAATAGCTGAGCTGAGTTGCGGTCCGCACTCACAACGCTCAGAGCCAAATACATCACCCGTTAAACAATTTGAATGCACCCGCACCAGCGGATTAGCGTCCGGCTCGCCGACCACTAAAACGCTGTTAACCGCCAACGGCGATACCAGATGGGAAAATAAGTGTTGGCCACCTCGAGCATTTAAATCAGCAGCCAAGGACTCGACCTGTTTGAGTTCAGTACTGCGCACAGCGGCATACCATTGCACCGTGGTTTTTACCCCTGGCAGGCTCATCGGCAAAGGAATTGGACCCAATAGATTGATCGCCAGTTCACCGGGCGATTCAGGCGTCGCCACATCGATCAGCTGGCCCTCGGAATTCACACGCACCAGTTTACCATCAGCTATAAGACGTTTGCGGACATCAGGATTTAGGTAAGTAAACATATTTTCCGGCGGTTACCTTGGCACTGTAGTTTTTCCGCAGCCAACCAGACGTCTGGCTTGCAGCGGGCGCCTATTCTGCATCAAAACCACGGTCAATGACGCGCAATTATAAATTTCCAATAATCTCTGAGCCAACCTGCTCCAGCACGTCGAAGCGGGTGTCAAAGTTCGGCAGAATCATCACCTGATCCAATCCTGCATCTGCCAGCTGCTGGAGCTGTTCCAGCAACTCATCCCGCGTGCCAATCATACTGGCTGCAGAGAGCACTTCAGGTGTTAAAAACCGCTCTTCTTCCTCCACCACCCAACAATTATGCCCTGCATGAATACGCTGGTGACGTCGCTCCGCCGGATAACTCTCCATCAACACGGTGTAATCCTCCCAGATACCACTGGCGAAGTGCGGCGGCTGGTGACCGAAATTACGAAATTGATCGTAGGCATAATGCACAGAAGCCATTGCCATGGCACCACATTGAGCTTTAACCCGGGGCGAATCTACCGCTTCTCCGGGCTCCAATAGCACCATGGTAGTCAACGCCGTGGTGTAAAAGTCTTCCCCGTTTGGGTTATCCGGCGAGCGCAGGTCGCGCCCCGCAGCACGGGCACCCTCAGCCAACATATGCCACGTACCCAGCATGGCACTGGGATTTGCTGCCCCTAGCACTGCACCATGACCATAGCGCCCGGCCAGTGCCAAGGATTTAGGTCCAAACCCCGACACGTAGAGCGGGATTTCATCCTCAAAGTTAACAAACCCACGATCCGGCATAATGTGCCGAATCGGCAAATTCTGATCAGCATGTTGGTACCAGGCTTCTTCGCCTTTGAGCAAGGGTGCGAGCGTTTGCAAATAAGTTTCGAATTCCGCAATACGCTGAGGCGGTAGCCCCATGACCCGCATGGCGGTATTGCCCGCGCCAACGCCAAAAAACGTTCGCCCAGGCGCCAGCGCATTTATAGTGGCTATGCCTGCAGCATTTACCGGCGCTGGGCGAGTGCCAGAGATCGCAACACCAGTGCCGATATTTATACGCGACGTTCGATCTGCCACCAACGCAAGAGTGGCAAAGCAATCGGACCAAAGCATCTGGGAATCCGCCATCCACGCATGGCTGTAGCCTAATTCTTCAGCCCGAACCACATAGCCCACGTCGTTAATGTGGGACGCAACGCA
The DNA here is from genome assembly GCA_002684495.1 of Gammaproteobacteria bacterium. Classification (GTDB taxonomy): domain Bacteria; phylum Pseudomonadota; class Gammaproteobacteria; order Pseudomonadales; family Azotimanducaceae; genus UBA4421. The sequence continues at coordinate 47,460 of NYVG01000008.1, forward strand.
AACCCCTATATGCATAACGACCTCTACTCTGGGAACGGTTTAGAAAACGATGCGCAGCACGCTTTCTGCAACGCACGCGGGCTTTTCAGTGCCGTCGATTTCCACCGTCATTTCGTTGATGACTTCGAGCATGCCGCCTTTTTCTTCAACGCTGACTAGTTTGCCGCGGGTGCGAATTTTTGCACCAACCTGTACTGGCGACATAAATCGCACTTTATTCCAGCCGTAGTTGATGCCCATCTTCATGCCGTCAAGCGCCGGCAAGCCAACGCCTTCACCACCTGGCAAAAAGCTCATCAGCGACATTGTCAGCTGCCCATGGGCAATTGGAGCACCAAAGGGTCCGGCTTTAGCACGCTCAGGGTCGGTATGAATCCACTGTTGATCAAGGGTTGCATTGGCAAAGCCATTGACCCGATCTTGCGTGATTTCAAACCAGTCCGTAGGTTCAGAGGACTGACCAATTTTGGCATTCAAAGTAGTAATCGCATTTTCCAGTGCAGGGTTAGACATGGAGAGCTCCTGTTGTAGATAAAAACTGGAGTCTAACCCTATGGAAGCTGCAACGGTTGTTCAAGACTTGACCAAGGACTCAGAGCCGATAAACCCGCCAGCACATGACAGCAATAGGTCGATAGCTCTGTGCAAAGAGACCTCAACGGCCGCTGGCTCTGCAGCAAGCTCAACCGTCGTAGAGGCGGCCAAGTTAGCCGCTAGCATCGGCTCCTGCACACGCGAAGACCATAATTGCATAGCATCACCGGGTATATCAGCTAATTCGCGAAGCAACTCAGGCGATACCGCGCCGACCGCCCGAGAGAGTTCAAAATCCACTGTATTGTGCAAATGGCTCAGTAACTTAGGCCCCATCATCTGGGGTGCTATGTGCTGGGGATCCGCACGCCGCATAAGCCGTTGAATCACCTCAATTAAAAACGGCAAGATCGGACAATCTTGACGAAATGCGGCCACAGCATTGTGCACATTGCCGCGCACCTCAAAAGCGGATTTGCCACGTTTGCGTTGCACCCAATATTCATAACCAAAAAGACAAGTCGTCCGGGGAGCTATACGCAAGTGTGGAGCGAATACCAATACATCCGCATCCAACCAGATAACACAGTCCGCCGTCCTCTCTCGCAACAACTGCTGCATCCACAGCAGCCGCGCCAGATCTGTTGCTACCGGCAGCTTTTCACCGCATTTGTGCAGATACCAAGCTGGAACGAATTCAAATAGTTCGTCGCCCAAAAAACGGTATTCGTACTGGGCTATTGCCGCCCAACTTTGCACACTAGCAAGACAGCGCTGCATCCACTCGGGTCGTTGATCTGCCGCACTTTGCAGCACTAGGGTTTTCATAACGTTGCGCCTTATTACCAGTTGACTGGCTGAATAGAACTCGTAGCAACTTGGCAGAAATCTGTCACCGCGCGCGTGGTAGCCTGTAACTTTCTATGTTGCACACTGCACAGGAGAGATGCCGGTGAAGCTCCGCCACTTTAGTCTTTTGACCATGCTAATGCTCACAGCGGGCGCTGCCCAGGCCGAAGTCGACCCAACCAATCGAGCACTATCACTCGCCGCCGACTTGGCCGCCGGCGCTCTAAAAGACCAGTTGCAAAACTGCGCCAGCGGGCCTTTTACTCCAACCGAGTTTTCCATCGCACATCGCGGTGCACCATTGGGATACCCTGAGCACAGTCGCGAAGGCTACATTGCAGCCGCCAAAATGGGCGCGGGTATTATTGAGTGCGACGTTACGTTTACTAAAGACCTAGAGTTGGTATGTAGACACTCCCAATGCGATTTGGCCAGTTCAACCAATATTCTGCAAACCGAGCTGGCCAACACCTGCCGACAGCCATTCACTCCAGCCCAACAAGGCGAACCGGCCAGCGCCCAATGCTGTACCAGTGACATCACGCTGGCGGAGTTTAAAACCCTGTGCGCGCGCCCTGACGTTAAGAACAGTCAAGCGACCAGTGTTGACGAATTTCTGGCTCCGTTAGACAGCCCGGTAATTGATCAACCGAATCAATGCGGCATAGTAATGAGTCATCGCGACAGCATCGAACTGATCCGCGATCTGGGTGCGGCCTTTACGCCGGAACTGAAGCGCCCCGAAGTACCCATGCCATTCAATGGCTTCAGCCAGCAGGACTATGCCAAAAAATTACTGACCGAGTACCAACAGGCTGGTGTGCCGACAAATCAGGTCTACCCCCAGTCCTTCAACATCGATGACGTGAGATACTGGATCGAAAACCACCCGCAATACGCTCAGCAAACAATTTGGCTAGTGCCGCGACAGCGACAGATTGTGCCACTCTCTTTGGCAGAGCTGCAGTCTCTGAAAGCAGAGGGGGTACATATCATTGCACCACCTATACCCATGTTGGTGCAACAGAACTCCAACGGGCAGGTAGAACCCACCGCTTTCGCTAAAGCCGCGAAGGCGTCGGGACTGAAAATAATCACTTGGACATTTGAATCGGCACGTGCCACCAAAGCTGTCTATGGCGACACTCCCGGGCTTATGCTTGAAACCTTAGAGGTACTCGCCCAAGAAATTGGGGTCAGCGGTGTATTCTCTGATTGGCCGGGCACAGTAACCTATTACGCGAATTGCTCAATGAACTGAACGTCGTTCAGCAAATTTGCTTCTTTGTCAGGGCGAAATTAAGCACCACATCAAAAAACGCTCTGGATCAGCTGAAACAGCTCGCGCTAGGGCTGACCAGATGAAGCAAGAGAATCATCAATCGGCACATAGTTATAACGTGGACGAGACCTCAGTCTGCGTTTTCACCATTAGGCTCAGCCAGTAAAAAATCGCGTATTTCTTCGCTGCGCGCAGCAGTATCTTGTTCACCTAACAGCATCAGTAAGCGCAGATATTCAGGCTCAAACATCACCATACTTAGCGCATCAGCACTGGACTCGCGTTTATCGCCCAAGCCCTGACCAAAAAAACGAAATGCTTTTGGCAACTCCAACTCATGGGCACGAGCCAGCTCACCCAGATCTTCCTTGGGGCGCAGCACCATCACATCTACTGGCCTAAACCCGTCCCACTGGGCAGCAGGTATTTGCGCCAGCAGGTCATTAATACGCTGCATCTGCAGTGCGTCGAAGTCCAACAAATCGAGAAATACTGAATTCAACAACACCCCCGCGATTTGCGCAGGCGACGGGTACGGCTCACTCACCGAGTTGCTCTCTCCACCTTCAGCCGCACGGGGCGATACCGCGAGAATACGCTCAGCACCCAAATGCATGGCGGGCGACAGTGGTGCGTTCAACCGAATGCCACCGTCGCCGTGCCATTGCCCATCCAAGGATATTGCGGGAAAGAACATAGGTAACGCTGCCGACGCAAGAATGTGCGGCACCGTAAGTTCTGCCGACTTGCTAGTAAGCTGGCCCTTTTGCCACAGATTTTCGTTAATGCTTTGCACCCACGCCTCAGAACGGCCGCTGGCATAGTTGGTGGTAATAATCGCTACGGCTTCAATCACAGCTTCTTGCAGGTTTTCATCAATACCCACAATGCGCCCGTCTTGTTCTAACAAATGGGTGTGCAAAAATTGCTCTAGCGGCGTGCTATCGACCATACCACGCACATCACCGCGTCCCAGTCGACCGCCACTGAGCACGCGCAACCCCCAATGCAAAACCCGCCGCGATACATGTCGAAAATCAGCATGGTAAACCTTATTAGTCTCTAGGCTCAGCCACAGCTCAGACAATCGCTCCACCGCATCCGACCAATCGCCTCGATAAGCCGCTAGCTGTGCCGCATTAATGGCCCCAGCAGATACCCCGGTCAGAATCTTCGGCCGATACTCTGGAATCGCTTTAGCGATATGACGCAGGCATCCAACTTGGTAGGCCGCACGGGCGCCACCACCAGACAACACCAGAGCCTGGCGCACGCTATTGGGGGTTGGAGCGGATGGGTTGTTCATTTTTCCATGGCGCGTTGGGGCAAAAATTCCTATCACTATAACAGCGGCGCGGCGCATAACGTATGATGCGGCGATGCTGCAAAAACTATCGACGGTTAAACCAAGGATGAACGCCCTATTTCGGCCCAATGGCAAGGTGTTCTACGGCTGGTGGATCGTACTTGCCTGCGCCGGTGTGCAATGGCTCGCGGCCATGACCTGGATGCACTCCTACGGGGCCTATACCCTGCATCTGCAGGAGGAATTCGGCTGGAGCATGTCGATACTGTCCCTAGCATTTGCCCTAACCCGGTTAGAAAGCGGCTTGCTCGGGCCCCTCCAAGGCTGGCTCGTAGACCGCTATGGCCCGCGCTTAATTCTTGTCATTGGCACGATTATTTTTGGTCTGGGTTTCTTCTTATTCAGCCAAGTGCAGAGCATTACCAGCTATTTTATCGCCTTCATTCTCATCGCTCTGGGTTCCAGTCTGGGCGGCTTTGCCACCCTGATGGTGGCCATCGTCAGCTGGTTCGACCAACACCGCGCCAAAGCCATCGCCTGGTCACAATTCGGTTTCTCGATCGGTGGTCTATGCGTGCCGCTGGTCGTACTGGGCTTAGAGTTTTTTGGTTGGCGCACCATGGCACTGTATTCTGGCATTGCCGTGCTGGCCTTGGGCTTGCCCATGGTGGCATTGATTCGCCACCGACCTGAAGACTATGGCGAGGTACCCGACGGCATCAGCAACAATACGCTTACCGCGGCTGCCGAGACCACAACAGGGTTTGTACCACAAGTCAGCCTGTCCTGGCGCCAGGCCGTGCGAGAGCCGTCTTTTTGGCTGATTTCCACCGGCCACGGACTGTCGCTGCTGACCGTATCGTCCATGCTCGCCCACCTAATCCCACACCTGACTAATGGTTTGGGCTATACACCGGTGCAGGCCGGCCTAGCGTTTGCACTGATGACCGGCGTGCAAATGGGCGGCTTGCTGCTGGGCGGTATCCTTGGTGACCGCTACGAGAAAAGTTTTATTTGCGTGCTCTGCATGGCCGGTCATTGCGTAGGCCTGCTAATGGTGACCTACGCCAGCAGCCCCATTTGGATTCTTGGCTTTGCCCTATTCCATGGCTTTGCTTGGGGCATTCGCGGGCCTTTGATGGTGGCCTTGCGCGCCGACTATTTCGGCCCCAAGTCGTTTGGCACCATCATGGGCATCTCCTCCCTGATCGTCATGATCGGCATGACCATAGGACCCATTGCTTGCGGAGTATTATACGACCTCTATGGCAACTACGAGCTCGCCTTCACCATTATGGCCCTGTGTTCTTTGGCAGGCGGACTATGCTTTTGGTTTGCTAAGCCACCGACCATCCTTACAGAGCAGCCAAGCTAAGTTCCGCCAGCGCAATACCCGACTCTCCGGCTACCGCATAAAAAAGATAAACGCGTCCGTCATCCACCAACAGTGCCGGATCGCGCAATTCATTGACGCGGCCATAGGCAGTGCTGCGCATAGATGGCACCAAGGGCGCGTTCGCGCCTTCCCAAGATTCTTCGGGGCGCAGCACCTCGCCATGATTCACCTGCTGCCAAAGCATCCAGTCGCCGGAAAGTTGCACCGTACTCAACTTAATATGCTCTGGGGCGTCACCCGCCTGAGTCCAAAACACCCATAGCTGATCATCTCTCACCATCACCGCCGAATGACGCATTTTCGGATTGAACAGCAACGGCCCCGCAACAAAGTCGCCCAGGGGGTTTTGCGAACGATAAAACTGCCCAGGCATTGCCAATCCATAACGCTGCCCCTGCCAGTCGAAGGCGCGCCAGTAAGTGCGGCCAAGTATTTCTGGCTGCGCGGTAAAGTTAATGCCGTCATCAGAAACCGCCACCCTCGAGACCTGAGAGGCCAGCGCATCTAAACCGTGGTAATACATAACAATGCGCTGGTTTGCATGGTCGACGTGGACATCTGGCGAGGCGATATGGGGCACGGTGAGGTCGATCACTCGATCATGGGGAAAGCGCTCACCGGTACTGGCAAAGTACGCCGCATATTCGCGGCGTTGCGCATCGCTGACACTGGGCTCAGCTGTAAGAAAGTATGAATCTTCAATACGCAACGTACCCGGCACATGAATCTTCCACGGGCCAGTCACCGCGTCGGCATAGGCCAAACGAATGTACCGGCCCTTGTGGTCGGCAAAGTACAAATAGTACTTACCCAGCGGATTTTGCAGCCACTCCGGTACTCGAATAACTGACGGCCCCTGAATGTTCATGCCAATACTGGGATCGAGTTGCGGGTGAATAATTGGCCCGTCACCCAAACGGGTTACCGTCACAAGATCCGCTGCCTGAACCTCCACAATACTGCCGGCCAAGAACGCAGCAATAACAATAAATCGACGCCACATCGCTCTTCTCCAATCCCCGGTTCGCACGATTATGCCGCTTTTTCTTTTCAGTGCAGCAAAGCATAGGCACACTGCGCTGCACTAGACCCAAACACAGAGAGACAGACGTGGCTAAAACCGGTTGTACGCTAAAGTACCTGGCACGGGGGGTAGTGCCCCGCCGCGACAGTAAGAGCGCTTTACTCGCAGAGTTACAAGAAGTCATTCCTCAAAGCACCGTCACGGTGTTACCGGTAAATCAGGGCTATTCCATTGAACTGGAATTTACCGATATCGCACCATTCAACCGCAGCAGTTTTGAGCCCTATATTGCAGACCAGGTATTGAGCGAGGCGTTAAATTTACGCTGCCAGTTCAGCGGCTCACTGCAGTTGGATCTATTGAAAACATACTTCTACTAGGCCGCAACCGCTTTCGGGGCCGCTCGATAAAATGAGATCGCCACAGCCGATCCAACGTAGAGACACAAAAACACCATAAAGGCGGGATCATAAGAACTATAAACATCGTAAACCCAGCCAGCGAAAGGCACCCCTATGATTTGAATTGGGAACATGGCCGGTCGCATTAATCCTAGAACAGCACCAAAACGTTCACGACCAAAGGTCGCGCCCACAATGGCTCCCTGCATAGGAATGACGCCACCAACGCCCAAACCAAAAATCGCGGCGCCAAGGGTAAACATCAACAGCCCATCATTTTTGAACATCAAAAACTGGCCCAAAAACTGAAGAATAATTACCAACACCAGTACTCTGCGCACTGGCTGCCGATCGGCGATCCAGCCAAAGCCAAGCTTGCCAAAGACACCGATCCCAGCGCACACCGACATCACTTTGGCGGCGTCTGCGAGACCGACCCCAAGATCAACCAAACGCGGAATCATATGAGTCAGCGTTGCGCTCATAGAACAAAACAGCAATGAAAACGCGGCCACAATCACCCAGAAATTACGTTCTCTGATGACATCACGCATACCAATGCGCGGCGCTGGCACAACTGGACTACCCGCGGGCAGCGGCAACGCACCGTCTGGCCGCAAGCCCACATCCTCTGGCCGAGAAATGACCAGCCGTAAGACCAACGGCACGACCATGAACATGGTGAATAAGCCAAAAACCAGAAAGCCGGTTCGCCAGTCAAAGCCTTCGACCAAGTAGGCACTGACATTAGGCATCACTACCCCAGACAAGGAGACACCAGCCGCGGCGATACCCAATGCCATACCACGACGTTTATCGAACCAATTCGCGACCAACTTACTGGTGGCTAGATGCCCCATGCTGCTGGCACCGAAACCGATGAATACACCAATGACCAAGTAGAATTGCAGCAGTGAATTCACTTGAGAGAGCAGCAAAAAGCCAAAGGACATGGATAAAGCACCGGTAGCAATCACTCGCCGCAGCGGAAAACGATCTAGCGCGCGACCCACCAAGGGTGCCGCAATGGCTCCAACCGCATGAGTTATGGTCAGACCCAGTGACGCGCCCAGGTGCGAACCCAGCATCGCACCCAGGTCTGAATCGCCAAATTCTTTGGCAATGGCATTAAAGAAAACACCGTAGGAATAGAAGAAAAAACCGACCGCTACGAAGTCCACCGAAAACGCGACCAGAACCATTCTCCAGCCCAGAAACCGCTTCGGCTTTTGCACCAGATAACCTAGAAGAGTAAACCCCTACGTTAACACAGGGGCGGTAACCATGGGCCAGCTGTCAGCATAGTGTCGAATACACGGCACAATACTGACTGTTTAACCCCGACCCTATCCCTAAACAATGTTTAGAGCGCGAACTACAACACACAAGACTTGCGTAACAGCCACGCCTTGGTTGTAATCCATGTCCGCGAATTTTTGGGAATGGAGAATGGCCGCACCGCTCGATAACGTTGTTGTTTTAGAAATAGATAACTGGATGGCTGCGCCCAGCGCCGCCGCTGTGCTGGCTGATATGGGCGCCACCGTAATCAAGATCGAGCCCTTGACCGGCGATCCCATGCGCGACATGGGGCGACCAGTAAAAAATCCAGACCTCAGCGAAGACTTCAAAAATTACGACTTCCAATTCGATGTCGATAACCGGGGCAAGCAATCCATCGCGGTGGCCCTAGACCAACCCGAGGGTGCGGACTTGGTGCGCAAATTAGTCGCCAAGGCCGATATTTTTATGTGCAATCTGTTAACCGCGCGACAGCAGAAATTTGGTCTGGAACCCGAGACTCTGTTCAAAATTAACCCCAAGCTGGTGCACGCCACCCTAACCGGCTACGGCACCAGTGGCCCCGACGCCTGGCGTCCGGGCTACGACGTCACAGCCTTCTTTGGCCGCTCTGGGCTCTATGATGCGTCCCGCGAGGGCGATGACGGCATGGTCCCCATGGCCCGCCCCGCGCAAGGTGATCACACCACGGGCTTAGCCATGGTGGGTGCGATCCTAGGCGCGTTGCGCTTAGCGGAAAAAACCGGGCAAGGCCAAGCCGTGGAGACCTCGCTATATGAGACAGCGGTATGGACTCAGGCGACTGATTATTCAGTCACCGCAATGGATCACGCCCCGGTAAGGCGCCGGCCACGCCACCAGATGCTCGCCATCTGTGCCAATCGCTTCCCCTGTGGCGACGGCAAGTGGGTGGTATTCAATATGATGCCAGACACTGCCTACTGGCCACGTTTGGTGAAATGTTTGGGCTGCGAAGAACTAATGGACGATCCGCGCTTTGTTGATCCGTCGACACGCTACAAAAATATGGGCGAACTGATTGATTTAATCGACAACGCTCTGGCAGCAAAGAGTCGCGACGAATGGGGCAAAATTTTCGACGACGCCGGTCTAATCTGGGGTCCGGTAATGGGCCTACACGAAGTACCCCAAGACCGACACGCTCAAGAGTTGGGTATGTTCCCGACCATTAGCCATCCGCAACTGGGCGACTACACCACAGTAAATATCCCGATGCGCTTCTCCACTGCTGACGTCAAGCCACAGGGTCCGTCGCCATTGCTGGGTGAACATACCCAACAGGTCCTGGAAAACGCGGGTTTCAGTGCAGCAGAAATCACCGAGCTGCGCAGCCAAGGCATCGTTAACGACGCGTAAGCCGCCACAGTCATGAGCATCGATCGCATCCTCAATCAATTACAAAGCGGTGATCTGTCGATTGCCGAGGCCGAAGCACAAATTCGCGAACATTACTTCAGCGACCTCGGTCATACCGTGGTGGACAATCATCGCGAGCAGCGCACGGGCAGCGCCGAGGTCATTTATGCCGCAGGCAAAACACCAGAACAAATCGCCGAGATCTTTGCGCATATGCGCGCCCGGGGCAGCAGCGTTTTAGCCACTCGCCTCAGTGCTGATGCCTATGCCGCATTGACCAATCTACCCGCAGACGCCCAGTACCATAGCCACGCGCAGCTGCTGACCTGGCACGCCACAGCACCCAAGCCGCAAACTTCCACCATCGCGGTCGTCACTGCGGGTACATCAGATATGGCCGTAGCTGAAGAAGCAGCTCTCACCGCCGAGTTTTATGGCAATCCAGTTATGCGCATCAACGACGTCGGAGTGGCGGGATTACACCGGCTTCTGGCGCGGATTGATGAACTGCGCACCGCCAAAGTGCTCATCGTGGTTGCAGGCATGGAAGGGGCACTGCCCAGCGTCGTTGGTGGCTTGGTAGACAAACCTGTCATCGCGGTACCCACCAGTGTCGGTTACGGCGCGGCCTTTGACGGTGTTGCCGCGCTGCTGGGTATGCTTACCAGTTGCGCATCAGGCATTTCGGTTGTAAACATTGATAACGGCTTTGGTGCCGGCTTTTTGGCCAACCGCATCAATCGACTGGAATAAAGCATGACCCCAGAACTGAGCCAAAAGTACCAACATCTGCAAGACATCATTGCCGGCTACGAAACGGTCATTGTGGCTTTTTCTGGCGGCATAGACAGTTCGTTGGTAGCCTATGTGGCCGGGCAAGTTTTGGGTACCAAGGCACTCGCAGTCACCTCGGGTTCAGCCAGCCTTAAGCGTACCGACTTGGCACTTTCCAAACGCCTGAGCGACGATTGGGGCATCGCCCATGAAGTCATCGTCACCGACGAACTGAACAAAGCCGATTATCGCGCCAATCCAACCAATCGCTGCTTTCACTGCAAAACCTCGCTGTATACCGAACTGCAACAAATCGCCGAGGCTCGGGGCGTGGCAGTCGTTGCCAACGGCACTAATCTGGATGACCTCGGCGACCACCGCCCCGGACTCGTGGCTGCTGAGAACCACAACGTGCGCTCGCCCTTGGTCGAAAGCGGCTTTCACAAGGCTGACATCCGCACCCTGGCCACAGACCTTGGGCTAGAAAATGCCGACAAGCCCCAAGCCGCCTGCTTGTCCAGCCGCTTTCCCTACGGCACCGCGATCAATCAAGAATTGTTAGCTCAGGTTGAGGCCGCCGAAGACATTCTGGCAGAACTCGGCTTTACTCAGTTTCGGGTGCGCCATCATAGCGATGTGGCACGCCTCGAGGTGCTGCCTGCCGAATTCGCGCTTGCAGCAGAACATCACGCGACGCTAGAACAGCGCATCAGGGCGCTGGGCTATCGCTTCGTCACGCTAGACCTAGGCGGTTTCCGCTCAGGATCCCTGAACGAAGGTTTACAGCCCGAGCAAATACAAGTAGTTAATATATTCGACGGTCAGGAGCGGTAAGCCGTAGCCCTTATTGAGCGTTGGGAGAGTGCTACGGCAATACCAGAAGAATTCAGTCGTGAGTACATCGACCAGGCCAGCGAAGACACTCAACTTTATCAAACCATCGTTACCAGCAAGGAGCCCTACCGCAGCTTGGCGCGGAGGGACTTTCAGTAATCTGCCAAACACGGCTTTAGCCACAAAGCCAGCGATGCTCCAGCAGAAAGCCCAGCACCCGGGCTGGATTTAGACAACCCTCAGTTGTACTACAACACCGATGGAGCCGCGGCAGCCTATTAGCGCGACAAAGACCTACCCCATCCGCAAAAGGACATTAACCAGCTCCGCAGCGACCTAGCCCAATGGGGTTATCGTCTGATCGACCAGGCGTTGTCGCCGACCCAACTGCAGCACATGAGTGCACGTGTGCGGGACCAAGCTGCCGGTGAGCGTAAAGCCGGCATCGCGTCGTGGATGGGCACAGAACCAGTACCAGGCGAAAAATTAACCACCACGCAATTTGTGCACTGCCTCATCAACAAGGGCGAGCAATTCCTACACTGCGTGGAACACAACACCAACGGCGTGCAGGCCGCCCACGTGATCGAGCGTTTGGTTAGCGAAAGCATTGGCGAGCGCTTCTTGATGTCATCCTTTATTGCCATCATCACCAATAAACATAATCTGCCCCAGGCGCTGCACCAGGATCAGGCCATCGCGCCATTTCAGGATATGGCCGCACCCTATACCTGCAACACCATGTTTATTCTCGACGATATGGGTCCGCACAATGGCGGCACCTTGGTGGTTCCAGGTTCCCACAAATTACTCAGCGCGCCAGGTACAGGCCAACCCCTCGATACCCCCCTGCCACCAGCAATCAATCTCAGCGCACCTGCCGGCACCGTAATGATCTTTGAAGGGCGACTGCTGCATGGCACCGGTGTTAACCGCTCAGACGCCGCGCGCACAGTCCTAGTCATGAACAGCATCAAACCGTTTATGCACCAGCAAGAGCTGCATTTATTTTCTGCCCACAGCAGTATCTTAGAAAACGCATCAGATAAATTACTGTACCGACCGGGCGCTATGCCCACCGGCCTCGGCGGCATCGAGGGTGCATGGAACGGCGACCGCATAGTGGGGCAGCGGCTGACCATGGAGCAAGGCAATTATCTGGCCGTTGGCGAGTTATCGCCCCACAGTTCTAAACAGGGCTTAACGCAAAACTTCGGCTACCGGCATTCCGAAGTGGGTACCCGCCAAGCGCCCTACCAACCCGAGGGCACAGACAAAAACTCCACTACATTTTAAAGCAGCTGCGGTCCTAACCTTCGGCGGCGTTGCCCTGACTTCTTAGGAATTGGCGCATCTGCCGGTCGTAACGACTAGTGGCAGACTTACGGCCCTCCCGCACCCAAGGCTGGGCTACAGGTGCGGCTGCGGCTTCTACCTCATCGCCCATCACGGTAACCCGCTGAATCACCCGCTCGCCCTCAAAATCGTTTAGCACAAAGTGCTGGGTGCAACGGTTATCCCAGATGGCGATGGTGCCCGGGGTCCAGTGGTAACGCACCGTAAAGCGCGGGTTCTTGACCCAATCCGTCAGATAATCCAGAACCACGCGGCTTTCGGTCGCATTCATCTCCACAATACGACGAGTGAAATGCTCATTTACATACAGAGCTTTTGCACCGGTTTCCGGATGCACCCGCACTACTGGATGAATGGCCATAATGTCTGGGCGACTGTGGGGTGCTGCATCGTGCAGGGCCGTAGTGCCCTCGCACAATTGCTGCATCGGCACGGACAACTCCGCATAAGCCTGATGCAGATTAGTCCACATGGTGTCACCACCAAACTCCGGGCACTTAACCATATGCAGAATCGACATGATCGAAGGTTGGTCTTGAAAGGTAATGTCGGTGTGCCACTCGTCCGCAACGCCACCTTGGGTGGCAGCCAACTCAAAAATATATGGGTGATCGGTAAACGGGTTTTTTAGATTAGGGTGATCTTCCAGTTCACCAAAATTATGCCCGAACGCCACATGCTGTTCGGGGCTCATGGTCTGCCCGGGAAAAAACAGTACTTTGTGTTCCAGCAACAATTCGTTGACCTGCTTGACGTCGGCCTCGGTCGCGATAGTTAGATCAACATTGGTGACCTCTGCGCCTAACGCCCCTGCCAGTCGCTTAACTTGCCATTGATTAGCCATGGTTTCCTCCTGCCCAGCCATTGGGCGCTCCGCTACCCCGTGTATTCCTGCTCTTATCCGTTCGCGATCAGCACATCATCACTAACATCGCGCACGAACAAAGGCTCGATACCATGTTCGACTATATCTTTTTGCAGCGCGTCTATGTCAACTTGCTGACGCGATGCGGCAGCCGCTTGCAGCAGCATTTCCAATAGTGTGGCATCGCTACTGGTGTTCAAAAACAGCCCCGACCGCGCCAGCACAAAGTCTACCGCACGTTGCACCGCGCCGGAGTCTTTAAGCGGCCGATACCAGCTCAAACGCCGCTCTGGATCATCGTCTTGCCAACGGCGTGCGGCGATACTTTTTATGGTTTGCATGGCCACCCCACGGGCTGAGCAAAGTTCATACAGCGCTTCAAAATCAGCTGCGTACGCGGGGTTATTCATCATAACAAAACTGTACGGCACCAAAATCGAATCAAAGGCGTAGGTCTCAAGACTCTTGATGTGCATGGCAGGCGCGTAGGTGCCATGACCGGTTACGCCAATAAACCGCACCAGACCTTGATCTTTTGCCTCGATGAGCCCCTCCAAAGCACCACCAGCACTCATAGCAGTCTGCCAATCGTCTTCGTGGGTAAGATTGTGCAGCTGAATCATGTCGATCTGCTCTACCTGCATCCGCTCCAATGAGGCATGCAGTTGCGCCTTGGCCTTAGCAGCTGTGCGGTGGCCGGTCTTGGTGGCTAAAAATACCTCGCTGCGATGCTGGGCCAGCCAAGGTGCTAAACGTAACTCCGCGTCGCCATAACTGGCCGCCACATCAATATGGTTGACCCCGTAACTACTCATCAGATCCAAGGTCCGGTCAGCGCGCTCTTGTGACATCGCACCCAAGGCCGCGGCCCCAAAAATCGCGCGACTGCTGTGATGTCCGGTACTGCCAAACGCCGCCTGTTCCATACTCTGATCCATCCTGTTCCCTATGCAGATGATGCTGCTAACATAACGCTATGGTGACGCTACAATCATCGTTTACAGCATGCAGTGCAAGCAAGTTTTCATTGCGCCGCGCCAGCCCCGCCGACAGCCCGTGGCAGCCCTACTGCTGCGACATTTTTTTTGGTTGAGTCCATGAGCACTGTGGTTTGCTGGAACTGTGGCCGTGATCTTGCCGATATCCCTCGACCTATCAGTCGCCACAGTAATTGCCCCGAATGCTTCAGTAACCTGCACTGCTGCAGACTGTGCAAATATTTTTTGCCCGAACGGGTCGGCGTTTGCGCCGAGGATCGCGCCGACCCGCCAGTGGAAAAAGAAAACGCAAACTTTTGCGATTTCTTTCACCCAGCAAATGCCGCATTCCAACAATCAACAGAAACTAAGCGCAAGGATGCCAGCGCCGCACTTGCGCGTTTATTCGAAAACACCAAGGCAGAAACAACAGCAGCGCCAGGCTCTGCCTCTCCTGACGAGGCGGCTAGAGATGGCTCAACTGTAGAAAGCCCTATCGACTTGCTAAACGAACTGTTCGTTACCCGTCCAAAAAAGCCATGAGCGATTGACTCCCAGAGGTGTTTGCCCAACTATAGACTGGCAAATTTTTGGAGATCACCATGGCCTCGGGCAAACTTTCTAGTGTTCTTAAGCTCTTTGACAACGATCCTACTCCGGAGGAGCAGGCTGAGTTAAAAAGAGAGGTGATGTTATTAGTGCTTGCTCGAGCAACCGCTGCCGACACAAACATCAAAGATATCGAGATCGAAAAAGTACGAGAAGTTCTCGCTGCGCACTTGGATACCGAATTCGACGCCAGCGAGGTACGCGTGGCGGCCAACTCGGAACTTTATGAACGGGCACCATTAAAGAAGATTCTGTCCACGTCCGCGGCGCGCATGCGCGATGAGGACAAAGTGGAGACCATTCAGGCCCTTGCAGAGGTTATCGCTGTTGATGGTCGCGTAAGCGCCTTGGAAATCGCTTTCTTTAACGATGTTGCAACCGCCATGTCGTTGACACCCGCAGAAATAATGGGCTTGCAACAAGAAGTGTCAGTACGCGGCAGCTAGGCCAAAAGCCACCGCTGCGGCGCTGTTCGCTGCGACAGCGCCGCGGACAACCCTAGAGATTGCGCGGGAATCTATAAATCCCGCGCGGCTTCTAATATACTCCGCCTCCGATTTCGAGCTATCCATTCGCTCGCTTATTTAATCTTTACGAGGAGGCCGAGAGCCATGCTTGAAGCGTACCGAGCTCATGTCAGTGAGCGTGCAGAACTTGGAATACCCCCGAAAGCATTGGATCCAGCCTGGACCGCAGACCTAGTAGAACTGCTCAAAGCGCCGCCCGCTGGAGACGAAGAATTTTTGCTCGATCTCATCGCTAATAGAGTGCCACCTGGAGTCGATGAAGCTGCCTATGTTAAAGCGAGCTTTTTATCCGCCATTGTTAATGGCGAAGCCTCATCACCGCTTATCGATCGCGCTGCCGCAGTGGTACTGCTGGGCAATATGCATGGCGGCTACAATGTAGAGACCCTGGTTAAACTGCTGGACGATGCAGAATTAGCCGCGGCGGCTGCACAGGAACTTAAATCCACTACTTTGGTATTCGACGCCTTCCATGATGTGGCGGCTAAATCCGACGCAGGCAACGACTTCGCAAAATCCGTGCTGCAATCCTGGGCTGACGCTGAGTGGTTTACCAGTAATGACGCCGTTCCGGAAAGCATCAAAGCGGTGGTCTTTAAAGTTTCTGGCGAAACCAATACCGATGATCTATCACCGGCCCAAGATGCATGGTCACGACCGGATATACCATTGCACGCACGTGCTATGTACAAGATGACTCGCGACGGCTTGGAGCCAGAGGAGCACGGCAGCATCGGCCCAATGGCGCAGATCGAAGCCATGCGTAATCACGACCTGCCTGTGGCCTTCGTTGGCGACGTCGTCGGCACCGGCTCATCGCGTAAATCTGCAACCAACTCTGTGCTGTGGTTTTTTGGCGAGGATATTCCCGGCGTGCCGAATAAGCGATCTGGCGGCATATGTATCGGCAACAAAGTAGCACCCATTTTCTTCAATACTATGGAAGACGCAGGTGCACTGGTATTTGAGGCACCAGTAGAACAGCTTAACTTCGGCGACGTTATTGAGATACGCCCCTACGAGGGCAAAATCCTTAACGAAGCGGGTGAGGTGCTGTCGGAGTTCGAACACAAATCCGATGTCATTCTCGACGAGGTTCAGGCCGACGGACGCATTAACCTTATTATCGGTCGTGGTCTGACCCAGCGCAGCCGCGAACATTTAGGCCTGCCTGCATCAGAGGTATTCCGCCGTCCCGATACACCCGAAGCATCGGACAAGGGCTATACCTTGGCACAAAAGATGGTGGGCAAAGCGTGTGGTCTTGAGGGCGTGCGCCCGGGCACCTACTGCGAGCCTAAAATGACCACCGTAGGCTCCCAAGACACGACCGGACCGATGACTCGCGACGAGTTGAAAGACCTCGCTTGCTTAGGTTTTTCTACAGATCTGGTCATGCAGTCGTTCTGTCATACCGCCGCTTATCCAAAACCCGTGGACATTGACACACAGCATAACCTGCCCGATTTCATTATGAATCGCGGCGGCGTGTCCTTGCGCCCAGGTGACGGCATCATTCATAGCTGGCTCAACCGCATGTTGCTCCCAGACACGGTTGGCACTGGTGGGGACTCCCACACGCGCTTTCCAATGGGCATTTCATTCCCCGGCGGATCTGGGCTGGTGGCATTTGCTGCCGCAACAGGGGTCATGCCATTAGATATGCCAGAGTCCGTATTAGTGCGCTTCAAGGGCGAAATGCAGCCCGGCATCACACTACGAGACCTGGTGCATGCGATCCCCTACTACGGTATTAAAGAAGGTTTACTGACCGTTGAGAAGAAGAACAAAAAGAACTTCTTCTCTGGTCGCGTGCTCGAAATTGAAGGCTTAGAGACACTTACCGTCGAGCAGGCCTTTGAATTGTCCGACGCCTCCGCTGAGCGCTCAGCAGCGGGTTGTACCATCAAGCTCGGTGAGGATTCGGTTGCCGAATACTTACGCTCGAATACCACCCTGCTGCGCTGGATGATTGCCGAGGGGTATGGCGATATGCGTACCTTGGAACGCCGGGTACAGAAAATGGAAGAGTGGCTGGCCAATCCATCACTTATGAGTGCTGATGCTGACGCCGAATACGCCGCCATCATTGAAATTGATCTGGCCGACATCAATGAGCCCATCGTCTGTTGCCCTAATGATCCAGACGATGCAAGGCTATTGTCCGAGGTTGCTGGCGACAAGGTCGACGAAATTTTTATCGGTTCGTGCATGACCAATATCGGTCACTTTCGCGCGGCTGGCAAACTACTGGACGAGGCTGAGGCGGTGAATACGCGCTTTTGGATCTGCCCACCAACACGCATGGACGCTCATACGCTAATGGAAGAAGGCTACTACAATATATATGGCCGAGTCGGCGCACGCACCGAAATGCCAGGTTGCTCTCTGTGCATGGGCAACCAAGCACGAGTTATTGCGGGCACCACCGTACTGTCGACATCCACTCGGAACTTCCCGAATCGTCTCGGCGACGGCTCAAACGTATACCTAACCTCCGCCGAGCTGGCCTCAGTGGGCGGTATTTTGGGTCGACTGCCTACACCTGCAGAATATATGGAATACGCATCAAAAATTGATTCCATGGCTTCGGAGGTTTATCGCTACATGAATTTCGATCAAATCGAGTCGTTCCAGAAATCTGCAGAACAAGGCAAATTGATTGCCGCACAGCAGATTGTCGAGGTTGCGTAACCGAGGTATGTAAGTAGCTCGTGGGCGCCACCAAGCTCGGCGCCCGCAGCTGCTTTCACAAATGATCCAGCAGTTCCCAAGCTGTATTCAATTGCACTCGAGGTACGGTCAACGCAGACGAGTCTTGATTGCTGCCTGCATCCGGAATGTGAAACACTTTAAGGCCTGCCTGGGCAGCCGCCATCACTCCAATATGTGAGTCCTCGACTGCCCAACTGGCATTGGCAACCACGTTCAACTTGCGCAACGCTAAAAGGTAAGGATCAGGCGCAGGTTTCGTTTTCCCGGCCTCGTCAGCACAGACAAACAGCTGAAAGAAATCGCGCAAACCCGCCTCCAGCAGGTGCTGTTCACATATGTCGCGGCGGTTCGAGGTCGCCACTGCCATAGGAATCGAAAGCTCTGCGAGACGCTCCAACACTGGGACCACACCAGGCTTTACGGCGACCGGATCTACCCGGGTGTGCTGATCGAAGCATAGGCTCCATCGTTGGTGCAGGGCTTCATGGTCGTATTGTTCACCGTAGGCTGCGGTCAAAATTGCCTTAGTCTCAGCATGACTGGTGCCGATACAGCGGTCGTAGACTCGATCTTGATATTCAAATCCCAAGTCAGTAATCGCACGAGCAAAGGCAATTCGAGCCGGGGTCTCTGTATCCAATAGAGTACCGTCCATGTCGAACACTACGGCCTTTGGCAAGTTAGCCGGCGTGTTCACGAACTTTGATCATCCGCATGAGCCCCAGAGCGACCCCGCTGATATAACGCCTCGCCACAGCGCCAACAAAAGCTCGCCTCTCGAGAATGACCCTCAGCCGCGCATTCAGGACAAACGCGCGTATTGGCCTGGCGTCGATTAGCCTCATTCAACTCAAGGGTCACTATGCCGGTGGGTACCGCAATAATACCGTAGCCCATTATCATTATGAGCGCCGCAATGGACTGGCCAAGGGGGGTAATGGGCGCGATGTCACCATAGCCGACAGTAGTCATGGTCGTTACCGCCCAGTAAATACTGTGGGGGATGCTGGCAAATTCAGGGTTGTGGCCACCCTCCACCAGATACATCAGCGAGCCAAACACAACCATCAGAGCCATAACAGAACAAATGAATACGGTGATTTTGCGGCGACTTGCAGCCAGGGCTTGAGTAATCAATTCAGCCTCGCCCACATAGCGCACCATGCGTAATACACGGAATACTCTGAGCACCCGCAACACACGTACCACTAGAAAGTACTGAGAGCCGTCAATCCAGAGGCTCAGCAACATCGGCAAGATACCCATGAGATCGACAATGCCGTAAAAACTTCCGGCATAGGCCCATCTGTTTTGTATCGACCAGAGCCGCAACCCATATTCGATAGCAAAGACCAAAGTAAACGCCCACTCCGCGAGGTAAAGCCAATCCCCGAAACGGGCATGAATCTCAGGCACTGAGTCAAGCATCACTAAGATTACGCTGGCGAGGATGAAAACAATTAAGCCAACATCAAATGCCTTGCCTGCCTTGGTTCCAGCCTCAAAAATGATAATTCGGACATCATCTCTAAATGTCCGCAATTCTTTCTGCTCCGCGCTCAAAAATGTTCTCCAATAGCCAAAACGTTTTTTACACCTAGGCCAAAGAAAAGCAAACCACTCTGGGCGCGATCTCTCGTACCGTTACTGAATGACACAAATTCGTGGGGGCAAATTTTATCGAGTAATCGTCCTGTAATTTTTCTTACCAATTGTTTACTTTTGGTGCGCATTTTTAGATCATCGGGCCTTCAATGAGTTCCGCAAAATTGGCATTATGCCTTTTTTAAATATCTATCTTCATATTTTGGATTGCGAAAGAAAAATGATTAGCCAACTTTCAGTTAACGTTTTCAACCCACGCTTGGCGATGGTCACTGTTCTTGGCGGATTGATCGTCGCGTTACTTTTGGTATCACCGAACGCTTTGGCCGAGAAAGGCTACGTGGGAGACGAAGTAGTGGATATCCAGCGTATTTCAGAGGGCAGATTTCGCTATCCGCGCTCGGCTGCGCGCCGCGAGATCGAGGGAGAGGTCAAAATTGAATTTACCGTGGGGGTGACTGGCGAAGTCGTAGACGCCTTCGTTCTAGAAGCGACTCCCCCTAACCGTTTTGAAAAAAACGCGCTGAAGTATGTTCGCTCGTGGATCTATGAGCCATTGCGAGTAAATGGCGTACCGACTGAGGTGCAGCGCATCGAAACAAAGGTTGTATACCGGCTTCAGAGATAGCTTCGCGGCTACAGGACTTAGCCGTTCAGAACATCCAGAAGAGGTTTTTATTAGGAGTCGCAAACGCTCGTGCTAATTAGATATCAAATTCTGGCTGCGGTTACCCTATCTTGCATTGCCATCGCCGTCGTAATGGGAATCGGGCTGCGACAGCAGATCGAACTACAGGAAGAAACGCTTTCTACTACCAGCACGACCTTATTTGATGCGTCTTGGTCAAACACAAATGAAAGCAGTTTCATCACCTATCTCGAGAAATGGAATCCAGACGGCTTTTCTAATGATTATATTGAGCGCTTTGGTCCCCGTGCCGATCTGAGCGAATTCGACGAGTCTGAAATCGGCGTTCTTAACAAAGCTATCGCCGAGCGCGACAACGACTCTGTAGACGACCTAGTGAGCTATATCCTCGAATCTGATTTCGACGAGGGCTATCTGAGTTTTAGTATCGTCTACGCACTCGATGGCGAGCGCTTATTTTGTGGCTCGGCTTTCGATTACGGTGTCGACCCGTGCAGTAGCACCGCGGAAATCGACTTCCAATCGCCACTAGATACGTTCTTGCAGCGAACTGTGCGTTCCAAACGCCAGATCGTCTTTGTTGACGACGTCAGCAATGAAGAGGCTCCAACCATAAATCAAGCCATCGTCTTTCCAGTAAAAAACGCTGACCGCAAAATCATCGGCGTAGTTGTGATCGCAAGGAACATGTTTTCAAACATCGAATTGTATGAAGAGCTATATGAAGTGCGAGCGGCAATTATCACACCAGACTACGACTTGTCGCTTGAGGCCTACGATACAGTTGAGGAGGGCGTTTTTGGCATAAACAACATCGACGCTTTGATCGCGGCTGCTAAGACCGAACTCCAGAGCCAAGCCAGTCGCTCGATCTTCACTGAAAACTTAACTGAGCTAGGAGCGTCAGTTACCGTGCTGTCCCTCAGCGACTACTTGCCGGGTGGGCGCGCTAACCTCGTTGTATTCCAAGATCAGAAAGAGCAATTCGATGCCTTAGCGGCATCTAATTTATTGGTCTACTCAATTGTTTTCGCTCTGATTGTGTTCATCACTGTGGGCGTGATTTACATCACCGCCAAAGCTTTCGCCGGCATCACCTCGGCAATCGGTGTACTGCAGTCCCTGACGAACGACGAGCTTGATGCACAAATGCCTGTGCGAAAAGGCTTACTGGCCTCAGATACGGATGAGGTAGGGCAGCTTGCAGGATCTCTGGAGAGCTATCGCGCGACGTTGCTCGAGAATCATGCCAACGCGGAAGAGCGATACCAACGTCGCCGTCAGCGAGACCAAATTATTCTCGAAAAGATGAGCAATCTCGCCGAGCAGCTCGACGGTGAAGCTAAAGATCTCATGGTTGGTGATATAGCTCGAATGAAGGAGTTATCTGAACAAGAATCAGAGAATGACCGCGAAGATTCTTCTATCGAGATGATGTCCCTGGCGTTTACTCGAATGTCAGACGAGGTAAATCAGCTAATCAAGGCCAAGACTGAGGACATGGAGGCCGCTAGAGATGAGGCCATCAGCGCAAATGCCAATCGCGCTCAGTTCTTCAACAACATGAGCCACGAACTGCGTACACCACTAAACGCCGTATTGGGTTATTCCGAGATGTTGCAGGAAGAATGTGAGGACATGGGTTATGACGACCTGCTGCCCGACATCGAGCGCATCAATACATCAGGACGACATCTGCTTGCCCTTATCAATGACGTTTTGGATCTATCCAAGATCGAAGCCGGTAAGATGGAAGTATTCCCCACCAACTTCGATATCGAAAATGTGGTGGAAATGCTGACCGCGATCAATACACCATTATCAGAGAAAACCGGCAATGCTTTTGTGATCGAACAGGATGAGATCTCGGGCACTATGTATTCTGACGAAACTAAGTTGCGTCAAATCCTTACTAATTTTTTGAGCAACGGATTTAAAAACACCGAGAAAGGTACTGTTACTCTGCGGATCACCCCCGAAACCGATAGCGATGGCAGCAATCGTGAAATGATTCGCTTCTCGGTGATTGATACCGGTACCGGTATACCACCGGAAGCGCTAGAAACTCTGTTCGACGAATTCACCCAAGTTCAAACGTCGACAATGCAGAAGGCTGCTCAGGTTCAAGCAAGTACCGGCCTGGGATTGGCCGTTACGAAAAAGCTCGCAGAAATGATGGGGGGAACTGTCGCCGTAACCAGCGAGATGGGCGTCGGGTCGGATTTCTCACTGATATTGCCTCGCAACATCGGTGGCGATGACGAAGACCTCGAGGCCATTGAAGATCTGCAAACGGTGGATTCAGAAAAGCCGTATGTGGTTCTGATTGATGACGACCCGTCGATTCACGAAGTAGTTAAACGCACCCTCAACAAGGCCAATATAAACCTGATTGGCACCACCGATGGCGAGCGCGGGCTGCAAATTATTCGCGACAAAAAACCTGGCTTGATTCTGCTCGATGTCTACATGTCCGGGCGCGATGGCTGGTCGATCCTACGCGAGATTAAAACTGACGAAACCATCAAAGATGTACCGGTGGCTATGGTCACCCAATTGTCTGAGGAAAAATTCGCAGAGTCATTGGGTGCCAACGGTTATTTCACTAAGCCCATTGATCGCGCGGTTTTCGTCCAGGAAGTAAACAGGCTGCTCGGTGCAGAGGCCTCATCGGAATCTAAGGTATTGGTAGTTGATGATGACGAAAATACCAGGGAGTTGCTCAGCCGGATTCTGACCGATGAAGGTTTCAAGGCCACTTCAGCAGAGGACGGCATAGCTGGCCTTGAAGTGATTAAGTCGACCTTAGAAGATGAAGATCGACCACGCTTGATCGTCCTAGACATCGAAATGCCGCGAATGGATGGCCTGCAATTCCTTGACGCCTACGCAGCACAAGTCGACGAGGCACAACATGTGCCTATCGTTATATTTTCCGGTAAGGACATGTCGACGACACAACAAGAAATCCTCGATCAGTTCGACAACGTCAAAGGCTTTGTGCCTAAGGGCGATATGTCGAACCTCACAAGCTTCATATCTAAATTAAACTTGGACCAAACAGCCTAAGGTTAGCCCCTAAAAAATGCAGCCATCACGAAGAAAGAGCTTCGACCTTTCTAAATTCCGGGATCAATTCGGGATGCGCCGGCTGCGCTACCTGTTTGTCGTAAATACGCGCAAAATCCGGTCTTCCCGCTCTTCGTCATGTTCGTACTGCTGACCATCTTTACCGCTATTGGGATGAGTGCATATTTTTTTGGTCTACTGGATCCGGATTCTTTGAAAGCAGAAGGGATTGCCGCTGATTACGATAACGGATTTGTAGACACGTTGTATTGGTCCCTAAAGCATATCCTCGACCCCGGGGCGTTTTCCGAGGACTACTCAGCATCTGGCGCTATTATCGCGATTGGCTTCATGAATACATTGATGGGCCTGATCATCGTTGGCGGCATCATCGGTTTCGTCATTAACTTGATCCAAAGCAGCATGGAAGAACTGCGTCGCGGCGGAACGGCGGTACAGGAATTCAACCATATCGTAATTCTTGGATGGAACCGAAAAGTCGTCTCCATCCTGCGTTTTTTCGAGGCATTAAAACAACGCCAGCCCATCGTCATCCTCGCCAATACGGACATCGATATGATGTCGGAAGAAGTACGGCTGGTAGAGCGTAACTTCAAGTATGTACGCGTGATGCCTCAGCATGGCTCGCCCACACTGGCGACCGAATTGGATCGGGTATGCGTACAAGAGAGTCGCGCCATCATCATGCTCGCGGACGAGGGTGCTGTCGGCAATATCCAATCGAAAGATATACCTACAATCAAAACGCTCATGCAGCTGCAGAATCTAGAGTGGAGTAATGGTGTACCGAATACCGTCGTTGAAATCACCGATCAAGACAACGTTGATATTGCGGACATCGCGACGAAGTCGTCCGTTCCTGTGGTCTCCAGCTCCGACTTCGTCAGCAAGACCGTTGTGCAATGCTCCCGCTATTTAGGCTATTCCGCAGTCTACGCAGAGCTATTTTCTTTCGGCAATAACAACATTGTTCTACACAGCGTCAAAGGGTACGAAAACAAGTACTTTGGCGAAGTCGCCCAAGCGTTCAAAAATAGCATTCTCCTTGGAGTTAGCTGGGTAGAAGAGAAAAACGGGGTGGAGCGGCGCACCGCTGTCCTTAACCCTGAACCCGATTACGAACTCTTTGACGATGAAGAGCTGATTATTTTGACCAGCCAAGAGGGCCCTGAAATAAGTGGCCTTCCAACAGCCCAGATACAGCCTCTTATGGACGTAGCGCCGTATGAGCGCCCCGTTTTCAATCGAGTGCTTATACTCGGTTGGAATGCGAGCATTATCGACATACTGCGGGAATTCGACGGTCATGCTGTACAAGAGGTCACCGTAACCATCGTCAGCAGTCATTCAGAGGAATTCGTTGAGCGCATATTTGGCGGCGATATGGCTAAGGGCTTGAATCAGGTTAAGGTGACCTATAAAAATTCAGACACGGCCAACAGAGGTGTACTTAAGAGCCTAGATATCCCCAGCTATGACGACGTGATCGTTCTCGCCGACGAATCGAATCCTGCATACGACCCGGACTCTCGCACATCTTTAACCCTGTTAATGATCAGAGAGCTCAAAGAAGCATTAGACGAAAACGAGGAATTCCCCAGCGTTACCGCAGAATTTTACGACCAAGACACCCGTGCACTATGCATTGACACGCCTCTGACAGATGCGGTTATAAGTCCGGAGTTTGTGAGCATGCAGCTGACCCAGTTGGCACGGCAGCCAATTCTGGCGTCTATTTACAAGGAGCTCCTCAGTGCCGGGGGAATCGAAATTGCACTGCGCCCAGTTCATTTATATGTTCCCTTAGAACAAGAAATTTCGTTCAGTGAGCTAATCGTTGCAACCCAACAGGTGAATGAAATCGCTCTGGGTATTATGATTGGTAGAGGTGGAGACAAATTGACGTTGAACCCGCACAATGACTTGCGATTTCAATTCACAGAAGATGACCAGGTTGCTGTGTTAGCACAGCAAGTTTATACCTGACTTTAAGGCCTTAATGCAGGAACAAGGGGTGCTCATGACCAAAATTCTCATCGTCGAAGACAACGAAATGAACCGCGACATGTTGTCGCGCCGACTGTCCCGAAAGGGTTATGAAATTGAGATCGCGGTAGACGGCGCCGAAGGCTTGGTGATGATGCGAAACAATACACCTGATCTTGTGCTCATGGACATGGGTTTACCTGTGATGGACGGCTGGGAGGCGACAACCCAAGCCAAGGCTGATCCGGCGATTGCCGGCATTCCAATCATCGCCCTCACTGCACACGCAATGGAAGAAGATAAACAAAAAGCGCTGGGCGCTGGCGCTGATGATTTCGACACTAAGCCAGTTAACTTGCAGCGATTGCTCGAGAAAATCGAACAAAATCTCGCCTCCTGATCGGGGCTACAGCCCCTACTCGCGCCGCTCATTGCAGGCCCAGCCTGTATTGCGGGCCTCTAGTTTGTCTTGATCCTATTGGGCGAACTGTTGCGCCCGCTCTGGACCCAAGGCTGCACCCGCATTACGAGGATCTGCCATCCCATAAAGGCCATTTTCGTTCTGCATAACCGAGTTCGCATCGCCAATACCGGAACCATAAAAGGCCGGCACCTCGATTAGGTTTTTATGCCCTTTAGCCTGCAACAGCGCCTTCGTGTCTGGCGAAAAGGCAAAACCCTCATGCATTATCCGGTCGGGTAGCCATTGATGATGAAAACGCGGACTTGATACCGCGTCGGACAGACTCATACCGTGATCGATAACATTCATAATCACTTGCAGAGTGGTCGTAATAATTGTGCTGCCGCCCGGCGAACCCGTCACCAGTAATGGCTTGCCATCCTTGCGCACGATGGTTGGCGTCATAGAACTGAGCATGCGCTTGCCCGGCTCTATGGCATTGGCTTTGCGTCCGATCAGACCAAAAGCGTTGGGGCTATCTTCTTTCGCGGAAAAGTCGTCCATCTCATTGTTGAGCAGAAATCCTGCTCCGGTGACTACCATCTTGGCGCCGTATGAAAGATTCAGCGTCGTGGTATAGGCCACAGCATTACCTTGCGCATCGATGACCGAAGCATGAGTCGTCTCAGGGCTCTCATAGGGGATATTTCCGGCACCAATATCTGCACTAACGCTCGCTTTTGCCGAGTCAAAATCAGCAAAGCGCTGTTGCGCATAGTCTTTACTGATCAACCTCGCGATCGGTACCGGATAAAAATCTGCATCACCAAGATGCTGGGCGCGGTCCGCATAGGCACGACGCTCAGCTTCGATCATTAAATGAATACTCTTAGCGCTACCGTAGCCCATCGCTGCAATATCATAGGGCTCTAACATATTGAGCATCTGCACCAACAAAATACCGCCAGACGAAGGCGGAGGC
This sequence comes from Gammaproteobacteria bacterium, assembly GCA_002684495.1. Classification (GTDB taxonomy): domain Bacteria; phylum Pseudomonadota; class Gammaproteobacteria; order Pseudomonadales; family Azotimanducaceae; genus UBA4421. Next base: position 74,303 of record NYVG01000008.1, read on the forward strand.
ATAGATACGATTTCGTGGCCGCGATAGGTGCCACGAATCGGCTGCCGCCAACTGGAACGATAGTCGAGTAGGTCTTCATGGCTGATCAGACCACCGCCGCGCTGCATTTCTGCTACCAGCAAATCTGCGGTTTCACCTTGATAGAAACCTGCCCTGCCGACCTTTTGAATACGCCGCAGCGTATTTGCTAGATCAGTTTGAACAAACAAGTCACCCGATTCGTAGAGTTCGCCAGCATTGGAAAACACCGCAGCCGACGCCGGATACTGAGCAAATGCCTTCTGGCGTCGCACAAATTGTCCGGCCAAATCGCGATCGAGCACAAAACCCTTGGCTGCAAGATCTATAGCAGGCTGCATCACGCGCTTACGATCTAGGCGGCCATAGCGCTCCAAAACATCTAGCAACCCAGCCACACTGCCCGGCACGCCGACCGCCAAGTGCGAAGCCGTAGATAGCCCTTTTACCACCTGGCCTTCGCCATCCAAAAACATATCTTTGCTGGCCGCCCCAGGCGCACGTTCTCTATGGTCATTGGCGATCACAGTGCCGTCAGCCAGATGAATAACCATAAAGCCACCACCGCCGATATTGCCCGCAGACGGATAGGTCACCGCCATGGCAAAACCAACACCCACCGCAGCATCAATGGCATTACCTCCATCAGCCAAAATCTGCGCGCCAACCTCCGACGCCAGCGCCGAGCGCGAGGCGACCATGCCGCCGGCATCCATAACTGCTTTGGGTGCAACAGCATGAACAAATCCCGCAAAACCACAACCGACCCAAAACAGCCAGTGTTGGAGCCAACGAACGAATGATTTATGCATGGATTAATTACCTTTCAGTAAGCGGCGAAATTGCTCGAGCAGCCACAGTTTTGCCTTGCTATGGCGCCCTTGCAAAGAAGTACAATGACAAGATTGTGAACAAAGCCCCACGCGGCGGCAATAGCTTGACGCAACCAAAATTCTAACAATTATGCTAACTGTATCAAAGCCACGAGATCTAAAAAAACTCCGTCGCCTCGCGTTGTACGGCCAGGGCTTAACCACTGCCAGCGCCTTTGGGCACGGACACGCAGCAGCGTTGTCTGCGATAGAGCACTTGGGTTATGTGCAATTAGACAGCATCAGCGTGATAGAGCGGGCGCACAACCACACATGGTTCAGTCGGGTTCCTAACTTCAACCCGGGTTTAAGTAACGACATGTTGGAACAGGGTGAGATATACGAATATTGGGCCCATGCCGCAGCCTATATGCCAATGCGAGACTTTCGTTTTTCGCTTATCGACAAAGCCCGGGTACGCGCTGGCGAACACCGCAGCAAGCTTCCCAAAGATACCAAGCTGATGAACAAAGTGATGCAGCGAATTCGCATCGATGGCCCAATGAGCACCCGGGATCTTGAAACTCCTCGGACCAAACGCAGCGGCTGGTGGGATTGGAAACCTGCCAAAAAAGCCGCCGAGCGGCTGTATCTGCAGGGTGATCTAATGATCTGCTCGCGCGCCGGCTTTCAGAAAACCTACGATCTGACTGAACGCGTCTTGCCGAGTTCAGCTGCCACCATAATGCCAAGCCTAAGCGAGTGGGCTAATCACCTGATCGACGAACAATTGAATTGCCATAGTCTGGTGACCCTGCCAGGCATTACCTATAGCCGACGTCATGCCGGCCTTACCCGGGCGGTTAAGGCTGAAGTGCTACACCGCCTTGCAATGGCAGAACTGCAGCAAGTGCAGCTACCTAACAATCAAGTCTATTACTCGCGCCCGGGACTATTAGACCAGCCGCTACCTCGAGTAAGTTCACAACTGCAGATACTGTCGCCCTTCGACAACCTCGTTATTCAACGGGCGCGACTACACTCGCTGTTCAACTTCGATTATCAAATTGAATGTTATGTGCCTGCAGCTAAACGTCGCTATGGCTATTTTGCGTTGCCGCTATTGTACCGGGATGAACTAGTGGGCCGGATAGATTGCAAAGCCCATCGCGCGCAACGGCATTTGGCTCTGCAAAGCGTACATTTGCAGTGTAAAGAGGCAGACACTGATTCCGTGTGCCGGGCGTTAGCTGCCGCCTTACCGGAGTTTGCCAAGTTCCAAGACTGCGACACCGTAAGCTGCGAGCAGGTATCGCCGCGATCCGCTACACGAGTTCTACAGCGCGCATTGGCGCGACACTTCTAGTCCATAAAAATACCCCACCGCGCCTATTCAACCCTGCAACCGCTATAATGTGGCGCTTGCTAACTTTGACCACCTTATGAGTCTTATTCGCTGCGACAACTTATCCATTGCCTTTGGCGATACACCGCTATTGGACAATGCCCATCTGAGCATTGAGGGCAATGAGCGCGTATGCCTAATTGGTCGGAACGGCGCAGGCAAATCAACACTGCTGAAAATTCTCAGTGGCGATCAACTCGCCGATCAGGGCACCGTACAAGCTCGGAGCGGGCTACGCATCAGCAGCCTTGCACAACAACTACCGGTTGCAGACGACACCACAGTAATGGACAGCGTCCGTGCGGGGCTTGCCGACCAGTTCCGTCTAATCGACGAATACACGGAACTCAGTACTCGCGCCACTGACGATGCTGACTTAGCCAAGCTCGAGCAGCTACAGTCGCAAATCGATACCTTGGGCGGATGGCAGCCAGAACAACAGGCCGAGAGTATCGTCACCCAATTAGCTCTACCGGCCTCTGCGTTAATGGCAGAGTTATCGGGTGGCTGGCGCCGGCGCGTTGCTCTGGCACGAGCCTTGGTCAACAAACCGGATTTGCTGTTACTGGACGAACCCACCAACCACTTAGACATTGCGACCATCGAGTGGCTGGAACACGAGGTACGCGGCTACGCAGGGAGCGTAGTATTTATTACCCACGATCGGGCATTCTTACAAAAACTCGCCACACGCATTGTTGAAATTGATCGTGGCCAGGTCGTAAGTTGGCCCGGCGACTACAACAACTATCTGCGCTTGAAGGAACAAGCGCTCGAAGAGGAACAAGCCCATAACGCCCTCTTCGACAAACGCCTCGCCGACGAGGAAGTGTGGATTCGTCAGGGTATAAAGGCGCGACGCACGCGCAACGAAGGCCGCGTGCGCGCCCTCAAGGCGCTGCGCGTCGAGCGCAGCCAACGTATTGAGCAACAGGGCCGCGCCCAAGTAGAGGTATCTGACGCAAAAGAATCCGGTCGCAAGGTTGTGGAGGCAAAAAACGTCAGCCACAGCTTCGGTAACGACAGTCTACTCAGCGACTTCAGTCTACGGGTTATGCGCGGCGATCGAATCGGCTTAGTGGGCAACAATGGCGTGGGTAAAACAACCCTGCTGAAAATTTTGTTGGGTGAATTGCAACCGGATCGGGGCAGCGTAACGTTGGGTACACAACTGAGCGTAGGCTACTTTGATCAAGTACGGCAAACCTTGAATCGCGACCAGACCGTGGCGTGGAATGTCGCCGAAGGTCGAGATCATGTCACCATTAATGGTGCTGACCGGCACATTGTCGGCTACCTGAAAAACTTTCTGTTCACGCCACAACGGGCACGCACACCAGTACACAAATTGTCTGGCGGCGAGTGTAATCGGCTGATGCTGGCGAAGCTGTTCGCCCGGGCCAATAACCTATTGGTGCTGGACGAACCTACCAATGATCTCGACATTGAAATGCTCGAAGTGCTGGAGCAAAAGCTGGTGGAATTTCAGGGCACCTTGATCGTGGTGTCCCACGACCGCGCCTTTATGGACAACGTGGTTACCAGCACCCTGGTGTTTGAGGACAGTGGCGACATCATCGACTACCCAGGCGGTTTCAGCGATTGGGAGGCTCGGGGACGGGCTCTACGCATCGCAGACGCACCGGGAGCCGAGCAACAAAAAACAAACAACCCTACGTCGGAAGCAACCAGCTCGACAACCCCAGCCACAACTGCAGAACCAAAAGCCCAGCAGAAAAAACGCCTTAGCTACAAACTGCAACGGGAACTAGAGCAACTGCCGGAGCAGATCGAAGCGCTGGAGCAACAGGTGGCGTCATTATAGGAGCAAACCGCAGCGGCGGATTTCTTTCAGCGTCCGTTCGAACAGACAGAGCCAGTACTGAAAGCGCTCGCAGACACCCAAGCCCAACTGGACGAAGTAACCGAGCGCTGGATTGAACTGGACGAACAAAGCACCTGACTCAGGGCGACAACAAGTTCTCATCCACTTTGACAATACCTCCATGCTGGCTACGCAGCAGCAATTGTCCCTGTTCGCGATACATAAGCAGACCGTCGAGAAAGTCCACCGGCGCCGCGGCAATGGGCTCTAGGCCCGACCCGTGGCGCACGGTGTAGACCGTCATGTCGTGGCTAACGCACAAATCCAGCTGCGGCTTTGCGCCCAGTGCCGGGGCGTCTAACTTGCCGCGCAGCACCCGCAACACCATCGCGACAGCCACATTAGTCGGCATCATCACATCCTCGGCGATATCGCCACCAAACCACTGAGTTAAATACGCGGCTAACCCGCCACTCATGCTCATGCCCTTCCACATACGAACGTGATCCAAAGCGTAGAAAATCCCCAGCGCTTCCAACGGTCGTACGCTTTGCATGTTCTGCGCTGCGCCTTTGAGCACCAACTCCGCTGTTTCCACGCAACGTTCCGGCGGACTGGCATAGCCGCGCAATTGAATGTCCGCCGTTAACGCGCCGCCCATAGCCACAGCCAACTCGCGACCGTGATCAGTTAACGGATTAAGTAAGTCGTTTATGTCGCGATTGTACTCTCGCGCCGAGTGACGCATCAATAACACCCCACGCTGGCCGCCATTGCCAAAGTGATCATTGACCATCTTTGCGGTCGCTTGGCCGTAGTCGGTACGAGTATCTGCATTAAAGCCGGCATCAGCTGTCATAGCGTTCCTTGTGGTAATTCAACTCCGAGTATTGGTATGTTAGCCCAAGCGGCGGCGGGAGTGGCAGCGCTGCACAATCACAGGGGACGCCAACAACAGGCTGGGAGCACAACATGCAAAGACTAGAAGACAAGATCGCCGTCGTTACCGGCGCAGGCCGAGGCATCGGTAAAGAAATCGCCTTATTGATGGCATCCTTGGGCGCCAAAGTTGTTGTGAACGATCTGGGCGGTAATACCGACGGCACGGGTACAGGCAAAATTGCTGATGATGTCGTGGCAGAAATACGTGCCGCCGGCGGCGAGGCTGTCTCTAATACCGATTCCGTTGCCGAGGTCGGCGGTGGCGAGGCCTTGGTGCAAACCGCACTGGACAACTTCGGCGGTATGGACATCTTAGTAAATAACGCGGGCATTTTGCGCGACCGTACCATTTTCAAAATGGAAGAGTCCGACTGGGATGCGGTAATCGCCGTACACCTGAAGGGCCACTATTGCTGCACTCGGCCTTTCGCCAACTACATCCGCAGTGAAAACCGTACTGGCGGTCGTATCATCAATTTCTCCAGCGTCTCAGGTCTGTATGGCAACTTTGGCCAGGCTAACTATGCGGCGGCCAAGGCCGGCATCGCCGGCTTCTCTAGAGTCATGGCTCTAGAATTGGCAAAGTATGGCTGTACCAGCAACACCATTTCCCCGGGCGCATTAACCCGCATGACCATACCCCTGCGCGAAAACCGCGGCGAGAATGTTGGCGACAGCGAAATCGAAAGCGGTGGTCCACAGCACATCGCACCCATCTGTGCCTGGCTTGCCAGCGACGCTTCGGCAGGTATCACTTCCGAGATCTTTCACACTGGTCGCGGCGGCATCGCAATTATGCAGCAACCGAAAATCATCAAGCAGTTTAAGAAGCGCGGCAGCGTATGGACCATGGACGAACTGGATCAGATTGTGCCCCAGCTAATCGACGCGAAGAAAGCCAATGTGGCGGCTGCAGATGAGAGTGGCAAACCGATAGAGCTTTAGGCCCGAGGCAAAATTAACCCAACCAATCCGAATACCAACACAACGGTAATCGGAACCTAGGGCAGCGAATCAGAAATACCATGCCCAGCGCAGGTAATAGCGGTCGCTGCCGCCTTGGGTATGGATCTCACCCTGGGGACTAATCGCCGCGAGCAGTGGTGCAAATTCGTCGCCTGCATCAGCATAGCCGCCGATATAACCGAACTGCAGTCGTTGATTTTGCGCGGCGTCTACTGAGACCTGACCCTGCAGCAGTGCGCTGCCATCGCTAAGATTATTGATCACCGACAGCGACTGGGTTACTAACGGATGCCACTGATAACTGGCGCCAAGGGCGAGGTAGTCGCGCATTAAATTGAACACTTCGCCTCGCAGCAATGCGGTCTGCAGCTGGCGCGGCAACGCCTCTCCGGCAGTGGGCATATGCTGCATACCAAAGTCGTTATGGAAATATTCTGCGAACACGTAAGCCATACGATCACGGATCGGGAAGGCCACATCAGCGTTAACAATGCCCAGCAAACGCCAACGATCACCACTCACTAGCCCCTCCCGCCAGGCCAGGTCTGTACGGATTACTGCCGGCCCTACAGGCTGGCGCACACTCAGGCCTACAAAGTTTTGGTCGTAGTGGTTAGCAACGATCAACTCAAATTCACTATTGCGCAGGTAACCATGCCACTTGGCCGCGGTACTGCTGACCCCGCTGCGTATTTGCTGGCGTTCATCGCGGCGCATCACATGCAGCACCTGCAGGTCATGGCCATTGGGCAACAAGCGTTCCACCAGCACGAGGTCGTCGCCATTTTTGTAGTCCCGATCTACCGCTGTGGGAGCGAAGGGATTAAAGGGATCTAACGGCTGGAAAACAATACCACTGCCCCAACTGACCGCTTGACGACCAAGGGTGACGCTCCAATCCGCCTGGTGCCACTGCATGCTCAGACGATCGATGCGGTGCGACCATTGGTGCCGCGCCCCTGCATCGGTCTGCCAGGTCATGTCCAGTAGACGCCCAGCATCGGTAGTGGCCACTTGGTCTATCTGCCCAAGGGCCGCCTGACCCCACTGCACCGCATCGCCAGCCTGCAATAGCGTGCTGTGATGCAGTTGGAACTGCAGTGGTCCAACTATTTTGTTCAAGATGATGCGTAAGTCACCGCTGGCATCCGTTGTGGGGTTGCTCACCTGCATGCGCTGCCAATCCGACCCCGGTAAATCTGCCGCCAGGGCAAAGCCTTTAACCCGTGCATCCACCTGCATGGGCTGTGCGATAGGCCGCGGTTTTTTCTTCGTTTGGGCTCTTGGAACCGGCCGTGGCTGCGCCGCGGACTGCACCGGTGTCGCCTTGGGAACTGGACTGGTCGGTAACGCTGCGGTCTGGCTCACCTCAGCTTTAGGGCGCGCTTGCCCAGCCAGAGTCAGTAGCCACGCGTCAGGGTATTTGAGCTGTCGCAATTGTTGCAGCAGTCGCTGGCGGTTTTGTGCCGTGGCGGCCACAAGCACCCGCGTACGTCCATTAGCAGCCAGCAACCTGACGGGAGCGTTTATTCCGCGTTGGCGTAAATGTGTTTCTGCACTGGTCCGGGCGCGCTCGGCATTACCTTGATCCGCATAGCTGCCCACGACTATGGCGTATTCGTCGGCCCATACCACCTGCGCCGTAACAACACTCAGCGCCACCGCCATAAGCACTCTTGCGAAACCGCCCAGCGCGTTAATCATTGCGATCGATAAGTCCGTCCAACAAATGCACTTGGCGCCCTGCATGAGCCATTACCATAGGGTCGTGGGTTGCTGTGATGATAGTCATGCCATGGTCAGAGTTTAGCTTACTCATAAGCACTAGCAATTCTTCTGTGGTCGTGGAATCCAAGTTTGCCGTGGGTTCGTCGGCGACCAGTAATACCGGTTCGGTAACGATGGCTCGAGCGATCGCGACACGTTGTTGCTGGCCACCCGACAATTCCCCAGGAAGCCGATCGCCGAGTTCTCCAAGACCCAAATTTGCGAGCGCCTGTTCAGCCCGCTGGCGCCGCTGCTGTTTATCCACTCCCTGCAATTGCAGGATAAATTCA
>NYVG01000002.1 GCA_002684495.1 Gammaproteobacteria bacterium
GCAAGTGCCGTAACCGATAGCCTCATCATAGGCGCCAAAACCCAGATCCCAAACTGCACCGGCCATGCCATCGGCGAAAACAGTCAGCTCAGTTGGGTCAGACTGTTGTGCCGCTACCACATTAACCACTCGACTGACTGAAGCCTCATTACCGGCGCTGTCCACGGCTGTATAGCGGATACTGTAGCTACCAACCGCGTCGCTATCGACTTCTCCAGATATCGTCACTTCGACATCACCATCCACCGCATCTGTTGCCGACGCGCCCTCTTCGGTATATGACTGCCCTTGGGTGATTTGTACGGTTGAGTTGCCGGTTAAAGTAATTACCGGAGCCGTGGTGTCCGCTTGAGAGACACTTTGCCCAGAGGCCGATGGCGTATTGGAGCTGCTACCGCCACCACCGCCTCCGCAGGCATAGAGAAACCAAACCGAGCTTAGTAATAATCCAACACGAATCACTTTCGCGTTCCACGCAATGGTTGGTGCGATCATTTTTGCCATGCTCCCCGTCAGGACCAGGCCATGATAGGGAGAATCTACAGGGCGATGCCGAAAACACGCTAAGATGGATTCAGCGCGAGATAAAAGTTCTGCACTCGTTGTATTGAGCGGCATATGGGCTTTGCCTAAGGCGCGAATACGCGCACCGCTTTTAAGAATTCGCCTAAGTAGCCAGCAAAAATCCAGCGTGCCCGTTGAAATCATAGGTGTAGTCACGCATCTTAAAGGTGCTAGTCAGTTACCAATTCGAAGGGACGTGTTATGAGCAGATACCAACTATACGGCGGCGGCGGATCGCCTTATTCCCAGAAAATGCGCGGGATACTGCACTATCGTCGCTTACCCTTTGACTGGATACAAATCACTCCAGCAATACGCGCCCAGATCCTACACGATGGACCACCGGTAATCCCAATTCTGCGTCTACCTGAAGACAATAGCCTGCATGTAGATTCAACACCCTTAGCATTGATGCTGGAGGCTCGGCACACAGAGCGTTCAATTATCCCAACCCACCCTGCTATGGCGTTTTTGTCTTATCTTGTTGAAGACATGGCGGATGAGTGGGTCACCAAGATGATGTTCCATTATCGCTGGGATTTGGAAATCGACCAGGAATACAGCAGCCGCCAAATCATCAGCGACAACACTCCCGGCTTAAGGGGCGCGGCATTGGCCAAAGCTGCACAAGCAATTCGCGATCGCCAAGTCGGGCGTATGCCACTGGTTGGCTGCACACCGCAAAACAAACCGATTATCGAGCAAAGTTTCCACGAGCTGCTGACAATTTTGGATAGTTTTGCGACCCGTGATGAATACCTATTTGGAACCCGACCTGCATTGGCAGACTTCGGTTTATTCGGACAACTGAAAACACTTGCCAGTGATCACACCCCGATGTTGATCATGCGCAGTGAGGTACCCAGCGTATATGACTGGGTACGGCGCTTAGAGGACAGCAGCGGGATAGATGGCGAATGGCATTCGTTTGCCGAAATGCGGCCGGCCCTGTTGGATATGCTGCGCTTTTGCGCTACCTATTACTTGCCACTTTTAAGCGCCAATCACTATGCCGTCGCCAATGGCGAGCCGATGGTGTCATTGACTTTGGCGGATCGAACTTATGAGCAACCAACATTTAAATATCAGGCAAAGTGTTTTACCCGATTAAAGTCGCTGTGGGTGGAGGCGGATACGCCAGAGCTGCGCGATGTTTTATCTGCAACCGGGTGCTTGAGCTACCTCCAGTGATGTAATTTCGTCGTAGGCCCTAATGGGCGCGAATGTTCGGTTGCTTTAATCTGCAGCTATTAACTCGAGCCAATAAATCTGTTAGTTGGAGCCAAAACTAGGCCAGATCACTTGCGCGACTAACTCTTATTTCGCTCTTGTTAATAAGAAGTCAGCATTCTTCTCGGCCACCATAATGGTCGCCGCGTTGGTATTCCCAGACACTACGTAGGGCATTACCGAGGCATCCACAACAGAAAGTCCATCGAGACCTTTTACCAGTAAATTTTCATCGACAACTTTGCCAATACTGCAGGTGCTGGTTGGGTGATAAACCGTACTCGCTTCTTCGCGGATATATTCAAGCAAGGTGTCATCGTCCATATCACCCATCTCCTCCGAGGGAGAGAGCCGCGAGGTAATGCTGCCTGCAAGGGCCTCGCTTTGAAAAACCCGCAGAAGTAATTTCATCCCATCCACCATGGTGCGGCGATCGAGTTCAGTACTTAGATAGTTCGCCTTAATTTCTGGATACTCGCGGAAATCAGCGCTGGTAATGTGAATTGAGCCTCGCGATTCAGGCCGGCTTTGATTCACCACTGCGCTCATTGCCGGCTGAGCCAATGCGCGGATCTTACCTGCGTTGTTGTACAAGGTTGCACCCGACGCGAAATGGACTTGAATATCTGGCGCCTCAAGACCTTCTCGTGTGTACCAAAATGCTCCGATAGGCGCCGAACCTGTGGTGAGCGGCCCCTTACGCGCAAAAAACCATTTTAAGGCCGCCGGTATGAGGCGTGCGCCACTGACTTCTCGATTAATCGAAAGATCAGCACGCGTGGCATATACGACTTTGCACAACAAGTGATCTTGGAGATGTTCACCTACATCCGGCAGATGATGATGCACATTAATACCAAGGCCCCGCAATCGATCAGCATCGCCGACGCCTGACAGCTCCAATAGCTGGGGTGACCCGATCGAACCGCAACTTAGAATCACATGCCGCGCTCGGATAGTTTCTGATCGACCCGATCGCTCCGTATCGACCCCAACGGCTTTATTCTGCTCGAAAATAATTCGCTTGGTTTGAACCTTAGTTCTTATCTCGAGATTGCTACGCCCACGCGCAGGGTTCAGGTAAGCACTGGAGGTACTCCACCTACGCCCATTTTTTTGCGTGAATTGGTAGTAACCGCAGCCGGCTTGATCGATTCCGTTGAAGTCGGCGTTGCGCGGAACACCTTGCTCCACCATCGCATCGAGGAAGGTTTCCTGAATTGGCCGTTTGTCTACAACCTCCTGCACATACAAAGGCCCGCTCGCCCCATGCAATTCATTATTGTGAGTTTGCTGTCGCTCGGCCTTGATGAAATACGGCAACACCTCTTCCCACGACCAGCCTTTTGCGCCAGCTTGCTCCCAAGCCGCAAAATCAACCGGCACCCCGCGGATATAAATCATGCCGTTTATCGCACTAGAACCTCCAAGGCCCTTGCCCCGCGGCCAATAAATTCTGCGATTATTCAGCTCCGCTTCTGGTTCGGTCTCGTAAGACCAATCAAATTTCTTGTTCTTAAACGTAGCGGCCCAACCTGCGGGCACATGCAATAACGGTGACTTATCACCGCCACCTGCCTCTAAAAGACAAACGCGCGTTCGCGGATCAGCACTAAGGCGATTTGCTAAAACACAGCCTGCAGAGCCTGCGCCAACAATGACGTAATCATATTCATGCATGACATGTTCCTGTTAGTAAGCACCCCAATTTGCAATGCCGGCATCCGTTTCCAACAAATACTGCATCATGGAACACAATATTCACATCCGAAATCAACGGCAAGTCTACCCGCAAATAGATTGCATTTTCAGCGCGCTGCAGCTATCTCCAATACGTTTGGAGCTTCGTCTCGACTGGAGGCTCTACAGCCCTAACATTTCTGATATGTTCTGAATCTCTAAAATTTCATATTGGTCCACCGACTCGTCTGCTTTCGCTATTTTCCGCAAGGAAGAAATCAGTTTGCGTCGCTCATCCGTGGACGTGTTTTGAGCTAAGAAATCTGTGTAGGCCCGCAGACCAGGCCCATTGCCTACCACTCTAAAAGATCGCTCAATAAGCGCTTCTGCTGCGCTCTGGTCCAGTGAGAACGTCGCCATCAAATGCTCTATGGAGACCGCCACTTCCCGATCATCGATACGCCCATCTGCACGAGCGATCTCCATAAACAAAATCGCTGTAGTCAGCGGCATATTTATGAAACCACCTTGATCCTTAAACAAGGATTCAATATAACGAAGCTTGGAAACCACTTGCGCCGATACCAATTCTCTAAACGGCACCTCAAGTAGGCTGGCAATCTCCTGAATGTCGCTCTCCTCGAATTTATCCGCACTCCCATCGGCATGGGCGATATGCCACAACTGCTTTATGAAATTAATACGTGCCTCGAGATTCATCTCTTTTTTCAATTCATCGGTCAGTGCACGCAACCCAACCGGAATCCCCAGAAGGGATGTAGCTTCAGCGATCAAATTGCCTACTTCGGCCTGCGTCATATCAAGTAGTTCTTGAGCGGCAAGTTCCGTGCGCTGGAGTTCAGCTTCTTCGAGTAGACCATTTGAGTCGACGACTTGTAGCATCAATCCAACGACGGCTAAGGGAAAATTCAATTTGATTGAGGGCTGGTCGTTCATAATCGGATATTGAAATATTTGTGAGCGCATAAAGGTACCGGAATAGGCGGTCAGCCGGTAGATTAATCACTCAGTATCGATCTCAAGATCGCCTGACCCGTATGCGCTTCATGCCCCACACGAGTCATTCTTTGCTTGAGATTTAGCTCTCTGACGAAACCCAAACAAAATATCGCAACCGCCTATCTGGCCTAGGCGACAGATTTATGGTCAGTTATTCCAGCGTAAACGCCCAAGCATAGCGACTCTGGGTTAACAGATACTCTGGCTTCGTGCTGGGCGTCCAGGAATCATCGCCACCTACGCCCATATGGAATCCATCCAAATACACAAAAAGCCCCTCCTGCGCTGTAAGCTCGTAGTCATGCAAAGCATCTATCAGCTGTGCTTGGCCAAATTTGCTGACGCTGAAGTGAAACTGTCCCGATACCGATGCCGAACCCAGTTCGAGGCGGTGAACGTCGCAGCGCAAGCCGTTTTCGCTGGGGAAAATATAGGGGGTATGCATTCTGCTCAGCGGCAAGCGCCAATGCCCAAAATCTGCACTGGCCAGACGATCCGGGTAATTTTCGTGCGGCCCGCGACCAAACCAAGTAACGGAATCTGCGGATTTCGCTAATCTCATGCTGATGCCCACCCTCGGTAAAGGCGGCAACTCTGGATCGACCTCCACATTGATCTCGATACGGGCTTGTTCATCATCACTGAAATGAAAAAGCCAGTGACTCTTGAACAGCAATTTATCGTTGGAGTAATAACCATGCTCCACGGTAATCGTCTGACCGTCTGCTCCCTCTGCGGTTTGCAGGCAACGATGTTCAAGCGCAAACAAACCCGCACTCTGCCAGCGGGCGAGCCAAGAATTCGGATCCATACGCTCTGCCTCACTGGTACCAATATCGTTATCCAGTGGCGCGCGCACAAAGTTATCGGCAAGTTCGGTGTGCAGTGTCTCCGCGCCGTCCTTGAGCCAGCTCGTCAGCCGCCCAGTAACGCGGTTTATAATCCAGTGGGTCTTACCTACGCTTACTCTATAGGTGTCTTCTGTAGCTTTTATGGATACAGCAGTGGCTGCAGCGAGCGACGCTTCGTGTACTTTTCCACCAATTTCAAACTGCCAACGCGCAACCTCGTGATCCACATCGGACCAAGAGGTCGGCTGTATTTGTTTAATCCAAACATTCAGCCAGCGCGGCTCAGAGCCGCTCTTGATTGCTTCGGGCAAAGCAACTTCCACATTCCCCGAAGGCTCAAGATCAAGTTCCAAAGTCCCGCTGTCAATCACACCACTCTGGTCAATGACCTGCCAATGCAATTGCTCGTTATCGCAGCGCCGAAATAGATACTCACTGGTAATTTTCAGCACCGAACCATCCAACGCGGCAACGAAGGGTTGCTGACAACGCTTAGCCTCAAATAATGTCGGGTGAGCACTTCGGTCAGGAAATACCAGGCCGTTAATACAGAATTGCCGGTCGTTGATCTGTTCGCCAAAATCGCCGCCATAAGCCCAAAAGCGACTGCCATCGGCAGCAACTTTCTCGAGGCCCTGATCTACCCAATCCCAGATAAAACCGCCTTGAAGCCGGGGATGCTCTCTGAATACCTTCCAGTAATCGGCAAAGTTACCCAAGCTATTACCCATCGCATGGGCGTATTCGCACAGAATTACCGGTCGCTGCTCCCCTGCTACTGCCAGCCAATTGAGTAACGAGGGTTTGGGCCCGAGATCTTCGCCTTGGTCAAGATCCGCGTGAGTCCGCGCATACATTGGACAGATTATGTCGGTGGCCGGAGTGTTTGAGCCGCCGCCTTCGTACTGTACAGGCCGGCTGGGGTCGACCTTACGCACCCAATGATACATAGCGTCATGGGCTGCCCCGTAACCAGACTCGTTACCCAATGACCACAAAATAATGCTGGGATGGTTAAAATCTCGAGACACCATACGTACCATGCGCTCGAGAAACGCACCCGCCCACGCCGGGTGATCAGCAAGACGCCCCATGGGGGTGGCTCCATGGGTTTCGATGTTCGCCTCATCCACGACGTACAAGCCAAGACGATCGCATAGCCGATAAAAGCCTGCCTGATGCGGATAATGAGAGCAGCGCACTGCATTAAAGTTATTCTGCTTCATCAGCCGCAGATCCTGGGCAACGCTTTCAAGACTTTCATAATGCCCCGTACGCGGATCGTGTTCGTGTTTGTTGACGCCGCGAATCAGCACCGGTTGACCATTTACGCACAGCTGACCGTGGATAATTTCAACGTTACGAAAGCCAACATCGCAGGCTTCGCATTCGATGATATGCCCATGGACATCTAACAAACTTACCGTGAGACGATATAGGTTCGGGCACTCAGCGCTCCATGGTTTCGGTGCTGTGACCGGTATGGAGATAAGACTGCGGTCAATATATGCGCCTTTTTCATCTATTTGCTGAGTACCGATTTCGTGCACGTGTTGGAATAGCGGCGCGCTGGCAGCAGCATCCCCTTCGTACAAGGCTGTCGCGATCCGACAGTCCCGCGCGCCCTCGACATCTACCTGGAGGTTTAATTGCCCGTGCAAATAATCGCAATCTAACTCAGCGGTAACACGCAGATCGCTAATTCTGGACAACGGTTTTGCCAGCAATGAGACCGAACGATAGATACCGCTCAAATTCCACATATCCTGGCCTTCAAGGTAGCTGCCATCACAGAAGCGCATCACCATGACACTTAAAACGTTTGCACCGGCGCGCAAGTAATCGGTTAAATCAAACTCAGCTGGGAGTCGGCTGTCTTGAGAATAACCAACCCACTGGCCGTTACACCAAAGGTGAAAAGCACTATCGACGCCCGCAAAGATCACCCGTACCTGCTGTGCTGCCAACCAAGTCGGCGGCAGTGTAAATGTTCTCTCATAACAGCCCGTTGGATTGTCATCCGGCACCAGGGGTGGCCGCCGGGGGAACGGATATTTAACATTGGTATAGATCGGATGATCGTAGCCCTGCAGTTGCCAATGTCCTGGCACCTCAATAGGTTCCATGTCGATACTGCGCGCGGGCCACGAATCCGGCACCGCCTGCACACTGTCGAAAAGTTTAAACTGCCACGACTCCTCTGCAGTAGTATCCAAAGACAACACCGCCTCGCTTGGGCAGTCATTTCGCGCATCGCTCTCATTGCGCCAACTAGCCAAAGGCACGTGGGCCGGCATTCTGTGCTGAGAAGTCACTTCTTGCGTTTGCCAAGCTCTCTGGCCCTTTAAATCTATGTCGATGGTATTTTTCTCATTTTATTTGCACAGCCGTAGGTTAGTCTTTGCCCCGCCCAGCGCAATGGTGCTTGGCCGTAAATCATAGCGAAAAGAGGTCAGCAGATGGCAACGTCAGCAAGTTATCCAAGCCTGCGAGATCAGTGCGTCTTTATTACCGGTGGTGCCACAGGAATCGGTGCCGCTCTGGTTAAAGCCTTTGCACAACAAGGCGCTAACGTTGCTTTCGTGGACATCGACGTTGACTCTGCAACGAAACTTGTCGAAGCAATCGAGTCGGAGCAGGGCCCAAAGCTTTGGTTTCAGGCAATCGATGTGACCAATGCCCAAGCCCTGCAGCAAGCTATTCTGGAAGCCGATGCCGAGTTGGGTCCGGTGTGCGTGCTGGTGAATAACGCGGCGAATGATATGCGCCACGCGCCAGGAGACGTAACCCCAGAAAGTTGGCGCGACTGTATGGCCATTAACCTCGATGCAGCCTTCTTTGCTGCTCAGGCTGCAGCCGGCCTCATGACCCAGCGCAACGGCGGATCGATCATTAATTTCAGCTCCATTAACGCCCTCCTAGGGCCATCCAACATGCCTGGCTATGTGACCGCTAAAGCCGGCATTATTGGACTCACTAAAGCGCTGGCGCGAGACTATGGACCTGGCGGTGTTCGAGTTAACGCTATCCTTCCTGGGTGGGTAGCGACCGAGCGGCAATTACAGACTTGGCTTACACCTGATGAGGAGTCGCGCTGGATGCAGCAAGTCGCCTTGCAAGAACGACTGCTGCCCGAGGATGTCGCTAACCTAGCACTGTTTTTGGCCGCAGCCGAAAGCAAAATGATTACCGGTCAAAGTTTCACCGTAGACGCAGGACGTACGTGAGGCGCCCATGCCCAATCGCAAGAGCGCCGCAATTGGCCTACCGGTGACGTTAATCGTCTGCCCTCACTACGAATATTTGCGCTTAACTTAACTCGATGGCGTATTTGAATGCCGGTCGGGCGGCAATTCTTTCCACATAACCTTTAAGGTTAGGCATTTCGTCCGTAACACAGCCCAGCCGATTGCTCATAAAGCAGGCGTGTCCCAGCATGATATCGGCACCGGAAAAGTCACCGATCAGATAGTCATTACCCGCTAGAGCTGCTTCAACCGGCTCAAGCGCCTTGGTTAACAGTCGTTGCGCCTGACCGAGTGCTTTTTCATCCCGCCGCTCGGGCGGCAACAGCACAGTCTGCACGACTATGGTATTCACAGGGGGCATCACCATGCCCTCGCAATAATGGAACCATTGTAGATACCCGGGAAACAGCGGCGAATCAGCCGATGGTTTAAGGCCGCCATTCTGGTGCCGCTCAAATACATATTCGACAATTGCACCGGACTCAAAAATACTGATATCCCCGTCTTCCAGAACCGGCACACGCCCGAGCGGATGGCGCGCTCGATGCTCATCTGACTTTAAATCTTGCGGATGAAAAGCCATCTTATTGATCTCGTAAGGTAGCCCAAGTTCCTCGAGCAGCCAAACGATACGGCCGGCTCTTGAATTCGGTGCAAAATGCAGCTTCAACATAAATCCCCCAAAATTAAAGTATTACCAAGCGGGCAAAGTAGCTGTGGCGCTGACTTTTTTCAATCAACAATCTACATACTGCTCTAGTTGACACATAAGACTTAACACCGCATAACTTTGTTATGCGAGTTGTATCCTGGAACATGCAAAAAAATGCCGCTGCGTGGCCCTATTTGACGGGCTTTTTGCGCGCGGATTTTGCATTCGTTCAAGATCCAGCACCCTTGCCCGACAACATTAACGGCCTTTTGATTCATTCAGCACAACACGGTGGCAAACAGAGTGTCCTCTATGCCAGCGGCACAAATGGCCACCGCCTGCGCTCAACCATGTCCTTGCCATCAGGCGGCGTAGTCGCCAGTTTCAGCAAACCGGGTCTGGAGGACTTGCACCTCCTCGACGTCCACCCATGGACCTCTGTCACTATGGATTCCGCCATGAGCATGGTTCAAGAACTAGGGCGAGCCAGCAGCTTCTTCGCTAAAAAACTGCCAAAGAATGTGATCTTTGCTGGGCATCTGGCAGACAACGCCCCAACGGTGCAAAAACGCCAACGCGGATTCTTGCGCACCTTTAGCAAACCATCAGAGGATCACTTTAAGCCCTTAGCCAAAGCAGGACTGCGGGATTGCGCCAATAAATTCTCGGCACCCCTGCTTGCAACCAATAGAGGCAGCACATCCGACCAATCCCAGAGCCAACCTTTTTTCTGGGCCAGCAAAAATGCCTACGCTAACCTGCGCCAGCTCAATGTATTTTTGGACGACCAAATATTGGCCTTTGGCACCTGCAATCCAATCGTTGCCGACTACGATCTTTGAGCCCGCGAAAACTTAAATCCCCGCCGCAGCGGCTTAAGTATCGGTTATTGCCGCCGCCGGCGCTGTTTCTTGCGCAATGCCAGGGTTAGCACGCGTGAGAAACCGTAAAGGAATATTAGAAATAGTGGCCAGAACAAATAGGGATCACGACTCGGCGGTACCAGCCAGCTGAAGAACAAAAAAACCGTCACAAACCCCAGTATTGAACCGAAGAAAATTGCGAGATCGAGCAATAACCCTGAAAATGAATTGTCTTTCACTATTGCAGCGTAGCGGAACTGAGATCAATTCTGTGTATGCAGAATCGGGGCACTATGAATATATGGGTTGATGCAGATGCGTGTCCTAAAGCGATTAAAGCGGTTATCTGCAAAGCTGCCGAACGCAAGAAAATACCTACGCTTTTTGTGGCCAACCACTTCGTTAGCGTACCACCCTCCAAAGTCATAAAGAGCTTACAGGTCGCTCAAGGATTTGATGTCGCGGACAACACCATTGTCGAGCGCATGCAAAAAGATGATCTGGTTATTACCGGTGACATCCCCTTGGCCGCAGAAGTTATTGCAAAGCAAGGTATCGCATTAAATCCGCGCGGCACGCTTTACGACCACAACAACATCAAAGACGCCCTGCGACGCCGTGCCAGTGCCGAGCACAGACGCGATCTTGGACAAGCCAGTGGTGGCCCTCCCGCATTGGACAAAAAAGTTGTGCAACAGTTTGCCAATGGCCTTGATCGTATCCTCGCTAAAGTACCAAACAACGCCTGATTCAGGTACCACTGCGCATCGCGTACAACACACGGCCACGGGCGCACAATACCCCCTCGTCGTTCAGGATACTGACCTCAACGGTGCACAACTGCCGCCCACGCTTGATAACCTGCGCCTCAGCATCCACCCAATCACCATGCGCCTGCCGCAGGTAGGTCACGGCCAAATCCGCAGTCCCCGCGGGACTTCCTGTATCGGGCAAATTACTGAAAATAGAGACCACCGCAGCCATATCGATCATGGTGGCGATAACGCCACCATGCACGCTGCCGCCAATGCCGGTGGGAGTCGAATCGTTGCGCTGTAAACGCAAGCGCCCGTAGTCGACGCGTTGTTCAACAATCTGTAACCCCAGGTAGCGGTGAAACGGATTGTCATTGAATCCTTGAATAAAACCTTCTGGATTCGACTTGGCGTCCAGTCCCAACATTTCGTGCTCCCAATAAAGTTAAAGGTGAACTCTCTAAACAAAATATGCACTGAGCCATGGCATTCAAACCGCGCCATCGCTAGAATGCGCCCTCGCGTGGGCTGGGTGGCAGAGTGGCTATGCAGCGGACTGCAACTCCGTTAACGCCGGTTCGATTCCGGCCTCAGCCTCCACATCGCCTGTTTAGGGTCTTGCCCTCGTGCAGCCAACCCGCCATAAAACTAGTTCGGCCCTTTAGACCTCTTATTCACGCTAGCTGTGGCAAGACCCTGCCGAAGAGTCGGCCATGCGGCCTGTAAATATACCGACATAGACCACAGGGTCATTAGTGCCGCGACATACAACAAGGTATAACCCACAAAAATAAGGCCAGAGTCGGAATTCGGCGGCAATGCTAAAAGCACTGCGATGGCTATCATTTGCAGGGACGTTTTAATTTTACCCAGGTAGCTAACAGCCACGGTAACCGAGCTGTTCATTTCGGCCATCCACTCACGAAGCGCACTGATCATTATTTCTCGTCCAACAATGATCAAGGCCGGTAAAGTCAGCCAAACCGTTGAGTGCTGCGCCACCAAAACCGTAAGAGCAGACACTACGATGAGTTTGTCCGCCACCGGATCCAAAAATGCGCCGAATGGTGTTGTTTGATTTAAACGCCGGGCCAGATAGCCATCAAGCCAGTCGGTTGCTGCAGCTAGGGCAAATAAAGTTGCTGCTATTAAATAGGTGCTTTCCCCCGGCCAAAGGTATATCACAACAAAAACCGGCACCAATAGTATGCGCGCCAGGGTAATAATGTTAGGGAGGTTCACTCGATTATTGTCTCAGTGGAAGTGTTTATGAATTTCTACAGCAATTGTACTGCTTATGCCTTTGACTTTGCAGAGCTCTTCGATGCTCGCGCCTTTGATAGCGCCAATACTGCCAAAGTGCAGTAGCAGTTGACGACGTTTTTTTGCACCGACGCCGGCTACCCCTTCTAATTGGGACTGATTTCGTGCTTTTGCGCGACGCTGTCGATGGCCAGTAATTGCAAAGCGATGCGCCTCATCACGGATATGCTGCAGGAGGTGCGCTGCGGGCGAGTGCCCATCTATATTTACCCCAGTCGTACCCAAAAAATAGCGCTCTAAGCCCGCCTTTCGGTCTGGACCTTTAGCAATACCCAGAATGTTTATTTCTTGATCAAGGTCCAATTGCGCCATGACCTGTAACGCGCGCTTAACTTGCCCCATTCCCCCATCAATAACCAACAAGTCCGGTAGTTGAGCATCGTTATTTTTCAAGCGCTGATAGCGGCGAGTCAGAGCCTGTTCCATAGCAGCGTAATCATCCCCTCCGACAATGCCTTCAATATTGAAGCGACGATAGTCGGAGCCTAAAGGCCCGTTTTCATCAAACACCACGCATGACGCAACAGTGGCCTCTCCCATGGTGTGACTGATGTCAAAACACTCCAGTCGCTGGGGACTTTGCGGCAACGATAAGACGCTCTGCAGGTCGCCAAACCGCGCTTTCAGCTGGCTTCGCGCAGCAACCCTTGCTTGAAGGTTTACCGCAGCGTTTTCAGCCGCCAGAGCCAGCCACCGAGCGCGTTGTCCGCGAAAAGCTTTAGCAAGGTGAATCTTCCGCTCCGCACGTTGCTCGAGGGCTTGGTGCAATACCTCAAATTCACTGTTGTAGTCGGACACAAGGATGGTTTGGGGAAGTTCATACTGCTCCCCTCCCAGATAATACTGGGACAGGAATGCCTGCAGCAGAGTAGCAGTGTCTAGGCCAAGTTCGTTATTTACATGATGGCTCTTCTGTCCTAGTAACTGACCGTTGCGAACAAATAGCGCCTGAATACAACAGCGCCCCGCTTCTTCAGCCAATGCAAATACATCCACATCGCCCTTTGCCCCGTGCACATATTGGCGCTCCTGAATCCTGCGCAGATGGCTAATCTGATCGCGATGGCGCGCAGCCTTCTCGTAATCCATAAGACTCGACGCCTGTTCCATTTTGTCCTGAAAAACTTTCAGCACATTGGCGCTCTTACCCTGTAAGAACAGCGCGGCCAGCTCCACATCTTGCTGATAGTCCTCGATGGAAATCTTACCGACGCAAGGCGCACTGCAGCGCTGAATTTGATATTGCAGGCACGGTCTGGAGCGATTGCGGAAAAAGTTGTCGTCGCACTGCCGCACCTGAAACAGTTTGTGCAGCAAATTAAGGCTGTCTCTTACCGAGGAGGCAGAGGGATAAGGACCAAAATACTGCCCCGTTTTGCCCTTATTGCCTCTGTGAAAACGCAGTTGCGGAAAATCCTGATCCGCGGATATATGTATGAAAGGATAAGACTTATCGTCTCGGAGGGTAATGTTGTAGGGGGGGCGCTGGGCCTTAATCAGATTTTGCTCCAGCAATAACGCTTCGGTTTCGCTGGCGGTAACCGTGATCTCAATATCTGCAATCTTCGCAACCATCGCCATGGTTTTCGTTTGCAAACCCTTGGCCCGAAAATAACTGGTCACTCGATTGCGGAGGTTCTTGGCCTTACCGACATACAGGGTTTTACCTTCCGCGTCATACATGCGGTAAACGCCCGGTTTAGTGGTTAAGTTCTTGAGAAATTCCTCGGAGTCAAATGCCATAATTTTGGAGCCAACGCATTCGACCGCAAGATTAACGTAACCCGGTGGGGATTGCTCAGTTGCTTGCACGTCTCCGCTGCTGAGCCGAAGTGACTGCGATCCGTAGACCCTATTGGTCCGAGTGACCCTGTCTCACAATAAATAACATGCTTGGCGAGGTTCAAGCGGAAGCTATGCTGTGAGCTTGTTAAGACCCCCAACCCTATTTAGAAAAAGGCCCCGTTAATCTGAATCACTAGTTAGGAATACTGTGTCTTCCTCTGCAACTAACATCACCGAAGCCCTTTTATCTGCGCCCTTTTGCAATATCTCTTCTGAGTCAAAACTTGGAGCGGGGATACCATTCTTCACCGCAAAGAGCACGAGTTCAACATTACTACTTACCCCCAACTTTTCGAAAAGTCGGTAGCGATAACTATTAACCGTTTTTGGCGATAAGTGCAGCAAACGTGCAATCTCGCTGACCCGTTGACAGTCTAGAAGCATCAGTAAAACTTGAAACTCTCGACGCGTAAGCTTGGCAATCTGGCTCGTTTCACTGTATCCCAACGACGCGTTGAGCATTTTTTGCGCGATGAACTCACAGACGTAACGTTGACCAGAAAAAACCTTACGAATGGCATGATCGAGTTCCTCTGTGGAAACACCCTGAGTAAGGAAAGACAGTGCACCGGCTTGGAGCATTTGAGTTGGCATGATGGCTTTCGTTACATTACCCAGAACAATTGTACGGGTTCTCAAATCAGCAACGGCGATTCTCTGCAATACCTCCAGAGCACCCACGCCAGGCAGCAGCATGTCGATCAAAAAAATATCTGGATTTTCCTGCTTCGCTAGTTTGATGGCGGCGTCACCGGTAGCGCAAACGCCTACAACTCGGCAGCTTTTTAGGCCATTGACTAATGTCGCCAGACTTTCTCGAATTAGCCGCTGCCTCTCAGCAATAGCTACATTGATTATCACCAGCACCTGTCCTACTTTGGATTAATAGGACAAAGTTAGAACTAACAATCCACTAGAGCAACCCGTTAGGACAAAGTCTCACATACTTTTCAGAGTTATTTTGCAAATCTGTCGACCAGTTCCGCTTTTCAGCCGGTGAATGCCTGAATGCCGGTCTGCGCCCGACCTAAAATCAATGCATGAACATCATGGGTACCTTCATAGGTGTTCACCGTTTCCAAATTCATCAAGTGGCGCATCACCGGGTATTCGTCAGAAATACCATTGCCTCCATGCATATCACGTGCAACCCGGGCAATGTCTAACGCCTTCCCACAGTTATTACGTTTCATCAAAGAAATGTTCTCTATTGGCAAGCTGCCCTCATCGAACATTCTGCCCATGCGCAAACAACCCTGTAGGCCAAGGGAAATTTCTGTCTGCATATCGGCCAATTTCTTCTGCACCAATTGGTTTGCCGCCAATGGCCGCCCAAACTGCAAACGATCCAACGTATAACTACGCGCAGCATGCCAACACGCCTCTGCGGCCCCCATAGCGCCCCAGGCAATACCGTAGCGTGCCCGATTTAAACAGCCAAAAGGACCGGCTAGACCACGCACATTAGGCAACAGGTTCTCGCTGGGCACGAATACATCTTCTAAGACGATTTGACCGGTTACAGAGGCACGTAAACTGAGCTTGCCTTCAATTTTAGGCGTACTAAAACCTGCAAATTCACGCTCGACGATAAAACCTCGAATGTCTCCCTCAAATTTCGCCCACACGACCGCTAGGTCAGCGATGGGGGAATTGGTGATCCACATTTTTGCGCCGTTGAGAATGTATCCACCATCAACCGCTTTTGCGTTAGTGACCATGCTACCGGGGTCAGAGCCATGATCTGGCTCGGTAAGGCCAAAGCAGCCGACCCACTCGCCGGTTGCTAGTTTGGGTAGGTAGCGCTCACGCTGAGCTTCGTCTCCGTATGCGTATATCGGATGCATTACTAGAGAAGACTGCACACTCATTGCCGAGCGATAGCCAGAATCAACTCGCTCTACTTCCCGAGCCATGATGCCGTATGCAACATAGTTAACGTTAGCGCAGCCATATTTTTCCGGCAGCGTTGCACCGAGCATGCCGAGCGCGCCGAACTCATTCATGATTTCTCGATCAAAGGTTTCATGACGAAACGCTTCCTGCACTCTAGGCAGCAACTTGTCCTGCGCATAATCCTTAGCACTGTCCAAGATAAGCCGCTCTTCTTCGGAAAGCTGTGCCCGAATTAGGAACGGATCATCCCAGGAAAATGGCGCTTTATCGTTGCTCATCGTTAAATCTCTTTGACCAAAGCGCGACAGGCTAAAGGAGCTAAGCAAGAACTGCAATGCGCGATCAAAGCAGCGAAACTCGAGTCCTGCTTACGTATAATATGCCGCTGCATCAATCGGATAGAAACATGAATTCATCAGCACAACCTACCGCCTCTTCGCTGGATACAGAAACCTTAAATCAGCTGATTCTGACAATTCGAAAATTCGTCGATGAACGACTCATCCCTCTGGAGGCACAGGTCTCAGAGAATGACGCCATTCCCGAGGATGTCGTGCAGGAGATGCGCGAGTTAGGGCTTTTCGGTCTCACGATTCCACAAGAATTTGGCGGTATTGGTCTAAATACCTATGAAGAATGCAAAGTGGTCATGGAGCTCGGGCGTACCTCACCTGCGTTCCGTTCAATATTTGGCACCAATAATGGAATCGGCTCTCAGGGCATAGTGATGGACGGGACTGACGAACAGCGTGCCTATTACCTGCCTAAACTTGCGAGCGGCGAAATCATCGGGTCATTCGCGCTAACGGAGCCTAATGCAGGTTCTGATGCGGGCGCGCTACAGACCAAGGCGGTTAAAGACGGCGACGACTATCTAATCAGCGGCACTAAGCGCTATATCACCAATGCACCAAGTGCCCAATTGTTTACAGTTTTTGCTCGCACCGACCCAGACCAAGCAGGCGCCAAGGGTGTAAGTGCTTTTCTTGTGGATGCCAGCACTCCCGGAATTACCTTAAGCAAGCCATACCGAAAAATGGGGCAGCAAGGGGCCCATGTTTGTGATGTCATATTTGAAGATTGCAGAGTACCCGCCAGCCAAATGCTCGGCGGCTCCGCGATGCTACACAAAGGCTTTCAGACCGCGATGAAAACACTGGATCGCGGCCGAATTCATATCAGCGCGCTGTCCGTGGGCTGCGCCGAGCGCCTGATCGAGCTTTGCCTCAGCTATGGCCAAGAGCGCACCCAATTCGGCCAACCAATCGCTGAATTTCAGCTTCTCCAAGGAATGATCGCGGACAGTAAGGCAGAGAGTTATGCCGCCGAATGCATGGTCTTAGACACCGCTAAACGCCGCGACCAAGGTGAAAACGTCAACACGCTTGCCTCTTGTTGCAAACTCTATGCTACCGAGATGGTGGGCCGCGTGGCTGATCGGGCGGTGCAATACCATGGTGGAGCGGGTTATATCGAGGAGTACGCTGTTGCCCGGTTTTATCGTGACGTGCGCCTATTCCGCATATATGAAGGTACGAGTCAGATCCAACAAGGCATCATAGCGCGCAATCTACTTCGCGACGCAAAAATATAGAATCAATCTATAATAATGCCCCAACCATCTGTTTTTTAACGGTATTTGTTAATTTCATTCATGGCTGACTCGGCAGCCGCTGCAGCAGCTTCGGCATAATCCGGGCCCGAATCGGCAAAAATAATCGCGCGGGAACTGGAAATCACCAGGCCTGTTCCGTGGGCGTCTAAACCGCTTCTAAGCACTTCTTCGATACTGCCACCTTGGGCACCCACTCCAGGCACTAAGAGTGGCAGATTACCAACCACCGTCCGCACCTTAGCCAGTTCATCAGGGTATGTGGCGCCGGTGACCAGCATGCATTGATCTGCGACATCCCATTCGCTGATTTGTTTAGCGACACGCAAATAGGTTGGGGGCTCATTATCCGGGCTATTTTGCAGCCAATCACTGCCGGGATTACTGGTGCGACATAAAACCACTATGCCCCGCTCAGTATAGGCGAAGTAAGGATCCAGGCTGTCTTTGCCTAAATACGGGCTAACGGTAACTGCATCAGCACTGTAACGCTCAAAAGCTTCACGAGCATACAGCTTCGCAGTACTGCCCACGTCACCTCGCTTGGCGTCGAGAATAACCGGGGTGTCTGGGTAATTTTTTTGCGCAAAGGTGATTAGTTCGGCTAGTTCTTGCTCTCTTCCTACTGCAGCAAAATGCGCGGCCTGAGGCTTAAAGGCGCAAACATACGGGGCTGTCGCCTCTACAATGGCTTTACCGAACTCTAAATATGGCTTGTTTGCAGCAGCGACTTCCTGGGGTATCCGCTCAAGATCAGGATCGATGCCTACACAAAGCAACGAACCGCTCTGCTGCCAGCTTCGACGCAATCTCTCATGGAAGCTCTGCATATCTATCTCTCAATGCTCAGTTGATCCTGACGCTCCGCAAGCACTCGCTCGACCGTATCAACTACCGCTTGAGTTTGGCTGTCGATCTCGACGTTAACCAGCTCCCCAACACTTAAAAGGCCTAGTGTTGTACGNTCNATTGTTTCGGGAATAAGGCTAACGCTGAAACATGANGNTTCTCGNTTCACCGATGACACTGTGAGACTCGCGCCATCCAGTGCGACATAGCCTTTGTGGAAGATATAGTTCTGCCAACGCGGCTCAACCTTAAAGGTGAGCACTCGATCATTACCTTCATGATGCAGATGATCCAAAGTCGCTGTAGTCGACACGTGCCCGGAAACTACATGCCCACCTACCTCATCGCCCACCTTAAAGGAGCGTTCAACATTAACCTTGGAAGACACATCCAAACGCCCGAGGTTTGTCGTACTCAAAGTTTCCTTAATGATGTCGAAGCGAGTGGTATCGGCATCATGCTGGGTCACAGTCAAACAGGTGCCATTGATCGCAACCGATGCGCCAAGCTGCAGGCCATCGCCGAGGGCGCCCATTTTCAGCGTCAGTCGGCTTAGATCAGCGCCGTGATCAATCCCGTTGACGGGTAAAAGTTCTTGAACGATTCCGGTAAACATGACTACCCCACAAAAGAAAAAGCCGGTCTCAGACCGGCTTTAGTGTGATCGAATTGCCCTAGGTTAGCCAGACGCCGCTGCAAGCTGGGCCTGACGTTTACTCTCGCGATCGATGAAGGTTATCCATTGCCCGCAAATGCGTTGGTTGGTTTTATCCTTTTCGTCACGCGCGACTCGTCGACATGATACGAAAGCCGAGCGCGCTGGGCTTAGCTTGTTTTGATTAAACAAGCACATGCCTTTGACAATATAGACGCTCTGACTCTTACGCAGACCGCCTTTGTCTAAGGCGCCGGTCGCAGAATCTACACACTTCTCGAACTGATCCGACTCAAGATATAGATAGGATAACCGTTCGTAGATCTTTCCGTCGTCCGCCATCCCTGCGGCCTCTTCAAAAATCGGAATGGCTTTGTCCACTTCCTGAGCCAATTGCCACGCCTGCCCAAGGGACTGGAGATTCTTCGAATCGCGCTCAATGGCTTCACGATTAAGCCCGTCTTCTAATACCTTAGCTGCGCGTATCGGCACCTCTTCCTGCATTAACAGCCCTGCTAAATTGGTAAAGTCGGTCTGTTTTTCCAGAAAATCCGCTGTATAGGCCGCTTCAAGCGTATAAAGCTGCTCTTTCTCAAAGCCTTCTTGGCCATATACACCCGCTAACCGAACCCAATGCTCGCGCTTTGGAAATTCCTCAACCAGAACTTGTAATACCCGAATAACGTTTGGCCAGTCTTCTTTCTCGAAGTATAGGAAGGTGAGCAGACTCCAATTCTGCTCGGTAATATCGGTGCCTCGTTCCTGGGCAATCTGAATCCCCAGCTCCATCTGTTCGATCGCTTTGTTATANTCCTTCATTTGGTAGTAAACGGTCGCCATGAAGAATCTCGGCGCCGCAGAGGGATTGGTAGCTTTTGTGATCCATACTTCCATGTAGTAAAGCGCGTCGTCATAGTTCGCTTGAACATAGCTGAGCTGCGCGACGGTATAGAGGGTAGTTACCTCTAGGCCTTCTGGAATTTTCTCGCCCTGCTCGACGACAATTTTATACTCGCGAAGCGCGCCGTCGTAATCGTCTTTCAGGTAATAAATGTAGCCCAGCATGTTGTGCAAGTTGGCGATTTCGTTTTCGTTATATCTGCGTGAACGATTGAGCGCGCCTTGAATAACTTCGAGTGCAAGATCGAAATCTTTGGCATCGATCGCCTCTTGGCCTTCACCAAGCTTCTTGTAAACAGACTCACTAAGCGACGGTACACGTCGCGTTTTCTGCTTCTTCTTCGGCTCTTCTTCCGCAGCAGCCGCTTTAGCAACACCCAATGAGCCGTCGTGACCCAATGGGGCCAGCATGGCGAACAATAACGCTATTACGCCAATGTTTAAGCTTTTCATGGCTCTAATACCCACTGTTTCTCCTAGTTAATCTGCCATTTCAAATGTAATTCGGGTTTTCACTCCCGCTACATCGATTGGCTCTCCGTTAACGACCTTAGGCTTATATTTGTACTTTAGTGCAGCGTTTATCGCAGCGCGATTGAATATCCCTGGCGGTTTAGCCTCAATCACAACTGGATCTCGCACAGCCCCGGTTTTGGTCACAATGTACTCAAGCAAAACATACCCTTCGATACCACGGGTTTGAGCACGACGTGGGTATTGCGGATTTACTTTCACAATCGGCAGATATTCGCCATCGGAACTAAATCCACCGCCCTCTACGTTAAGGTTTACGTCAACATCCACCGCGCCCACATCCACCCCTTGAGAAATATCAGAGGACTCGAATTCCGGTTTTGGCATATCTGGTGGCGGTTCATCAGGTGGCGGTGGCGGCTTAGGCTTGCGTTGCTTGGTTTGCAGTTCTTGGTCTTCCTCAAGACGCACAAAGTCTAGCAATTTACCTTTTGCACCCTCATCCAACCTTGCTTCATCGGTAGCAATAACTGCCTGCATCACAAAAAACAGTACCAGGGTGATGACAATCCCTAATCCAAAGCTGGCAAAGTAGCGTGTGGCCATTAAATTTTCCGTTTATTTCTCGGTAGATATGGCTACTTCGCGCATGCCGGCTGCACGCGCTGCATTGAGAACAGCCATTAACTTTTCATTGGTCGATTTGCGATCAGCCTGCACCACTAATCCCCCTTTCGGGTTCTCGGCGTGCAAGCGCTCTATGTGCGCACGGACTGAGGTAGGATCGACACGCTTTTTGTCGATCCAAATTTCCCCTGTCGGTCCCACAGCAATCAATATCGCAACCGTTGGTTTTTGCTCGGCGGTCAGCGCATCGGGGCGCAGAACCTCGATACCCGCCTGTTTAATGAACGTTGCGGTCACTATAAAGAAGATCAACATAATGAATACAACATCGAGCATTGGCGTTAATGAGTCATTGATGTTGACATCATCACTCGTTGTGCCGGCGCTCCCACGTCCACGTCTTGCCATACTAAAATCCTTTTCGCCGAAAGCTATATAAGTGCTGGTCTCAACGCCTAATGGTCAAGCAGCAAACTCGCTTCTAAGCGTCTGGTTTCACTCTCAACCTTACGCTTCAGGTAGGTTGTGCCAACCATCCCTGATAGCGCTGCAATCATTCCCGACATCGTCGGTATGGTTGCCATAGATACCCCAGCCGCCATGGAGCGAGCGTTACCACCCTGCACTGCCATGGCGTTGAACACCTCGATCATACCGGTAACGGTACCCAGTAAGCCGAAGAGCGGGCACAGCGCAACACAGGTTTCTATCATCGATAGGCTGCCCGCTATTTTGCCGGCTCCTTCCGAAATGATCCCGTCTCGCACTTGGTGCGCCGTCCAAGAACTACGCTCTGAGCGCCCTTCCCACTTAGAAGTCGCATCAAAAAGCAGCTTTTTGTGTTCGGCTTGAAAGTACCAGATGCGCTCAAATATCAGCGTCCACATGAAACAAACAAGGCCCGCAATGTACCACAAGACATCACCGCCCATTTCCATGTAACGAATGATGTCAAGGTAAGCTTCAGTAAACATATCTTAGGTCCTTTACCTTATGACCCTATCGGGTTGCCAGCCTTTTCCGCGTGCTCGGCAATCAACCCGGCGCTTTGCTCCTCGATCGTGTGGAGTACATCCTTAGAAAGCCCCTGCACAAATTGGTGAAGCAGTGTGGTCGGTATTGCCACGGTGATACCCAGTACTGTGGTCATCAACGCTGTAGAGATACCCCCGGCCATAGTTTTCGGATCGCCTGTACCGAACAGCGTGATCGCTTGGAAGGTCTCAATCATACCGATAACCGTTCCCAGAAGACCCGCAAGTGGCGCAACGACGGAGATCACCTGAATAAAGGAGATCCCCTTGGTTAGATCAGGTGTTTCACCCAAAATCGCCTCGCCCATCTTCAGCTCTAGCGTCTCAACATCGACGTCTTTGTTTTCTTCGTAGACGCTGAGCACTCTGCCAAGTGGATTATCGCGACTCGCGGAAGCTGTTTCACGCTGCGCAGTCACCTGACGCTTCGTTAGGAACAGCGTAATGCCACGCCAAATCGCGAAAANGACCGTGACTATACCGAACCAGATAATGATCGCGCCGATTGGGCCACCCTGACCATCGGTGAATCCGGATGTTGGCGAACCAACACGCTCTGCAAGAGTCGCGGCTTGAATCAATAGAGCCAGCAGCGAACCACGAGTCGGATCTACTGAGAATTCAACGATTTCGCCCGGCTGTGCTGTTTGNAGCTCTTCCGCAGTACTGGTGTGACGACCTGCAGGTTGTCGCGCGATTTCAGTGATCGTTTGAGTGTCGACATTCCATTGCAGGTATTCCCCACCGCCCAGTAAGGCGAAGGAACCTACCCGAACGATGTCGGTATTATCTTTGTCCCCAGACAACCGCGTGATCGTTCCTGGATATCTGGAAACCTTGCCAGACTCAGTCATCTCTCGCTGCAACTCGAACCACAGCGACTCCATCTCGTCGATGCTNGCCAGCTGGCTNGAAGTACCCATTTTCTTCGCTAGATCGCCGAGGAATTCTCCGCGATTCGGGTATTGGCTAGAGATTAAAGAACCTTCAAACAAGCCGCGGGTGTCACCCGCAACCTGCTGGAGCACGCCGAATAGTTCACGCAAACTGCCTAGGCGCTTATCCAATTGCTCTTGCAGGTCACCAATACGAATTTCATTCTCTTCGAATGTGGTTTCCAAACGGTCTGAACGGCGCTGCTCGCGTCTTCGCTCTTCTTTCGCATCCTGCAGCATCTTGGCTTGGTTAGCTTTTTCTGCCGCAAACTTGCGCTCTCGAGCACTGTGTTCTTTAGATTCAACAACGCGACGCTGCTGCACGTTGTCTAGCAGTTCGTCAAGGCTACTGGCCTTAACAACTTCTAGATCGCTGGCCGCTGGTGCTGCCTCTTGTGCGACAGCTGGTTGCGCCAAAAAGGTAATGGCTGCAACAAGGGCAACCAAGGCGAATTTAACTTTCATNATAACCAATCTCATTGTGCTGCCTCCGCGCCTCTAATTGGAAGGCTTAACATGTCGATCGACGCCTGCTGGCGTGCCATACGAATGCCTTGTCGGACTGAACCCTGGTAGCTCGCGTCCACGGCCTCATAGGCGCCTCGGTCGACATTCCAGTGGCCCGTTTCGTCNCCGTCAGGAGTCTGATAGACCAGTGCTATACGACCTACTTTCAACATATCTACTTGGCGCTCAACACCATTCAGCATGATGGTTGTGCCGTAGGTTTCCATGGTGCGTCCATATTCATTCTCAATCTGGAATGCTCGCAGCACCTGTGAGAACTTTTCTGAAACGGCGACGTCTGCACGATCCATAATTTCCCGCAGCCGTTCAATTCGATCGCGACGCTCGTCTAGTAAAAACGGTACATCGAGCTCCACGAACTGCTCTAGGCCATCAATCATGCGCAGCATCAAAGGCGTGATCTGGCGCTCAATGACAGTCACCTCATCGATTGATGAAGAAAGCTGAGCCATTTCTTTCTCTTGATTGGCAATCTGCTTTTCCAGCTGTCGGTTGTATACCCTGAGGCCTTCAATCTCCTTCAGTACGACCTTGTACTCGCTGAGGAGCTTTCTGGTGTCCTCATTAAGCGCGTCGATTTTTGCCTGAGATTTTTTGGCATTCACGTTCATGCGTTCTGCGACTTGAAAAATATCGTTCAATGTCGCTGCATAAACTGAGGCACCCAACATAGTCGTGGCAACGGCCAGAACCATCGCTGATAGCCTTCGTATATGTTTTTTCATCACAACTTCCTACTGGAACATCTATGGAATTTGCTCAACTGGCTACTGGCAGGTCGTATGAACCCGAAATCGAAAGAAGTTCTTTCAATCCATTAACCACTCGTGCAAATAGTTTTAAGCAGGCCAAAAACAACAGAGATACCTGCCGAGTGTGGACTGTCTGGGGGCTTTCTCCAGCGGCTTTAAACACTAGTAACCGCTACCTCTTAACGATGGCTCCCCCCTCGCCGATTCGCAGCCCGAAGCATCAACAAACGCCTACGGGATGTCAATAGTGTACCCACTGTATTCTGCAGCCCTGCGCTTCTGCGGATCGCCCTTCCAGCACTTCGGACGGAATGCGCTAATGCCCGCTCGGTTCAGCCTTCAAGCAGCGCGGCCAAGCTCCTGCGCAAAGAATTCTAAGCTCCTTGAAAGCGCCAGATCTGCCGCCTTTGCGTCATAGCTGCCACGATGATCACAATTGAACCCATGATCGGCAGCGTATACGTGAACCGGCAACTGGGGGTTTACCTGTTGTATTTTGTCCACATCACTTAAAGGAATATGCGCATCCAGTTCGCCAAAGTGCAGCATTGTGGGGCATTTAGGTGACTGATCAAGATGCCCAGCAATACCGCCGCCATAGTACCCGACGACCGCAGCTAGCCCGCTTACCTGAGCCGCGCTCAACCAAGACACCAGGCCACCGAAACAATATCCCACTAAACCGATGTTTTGCGCCCCATCTGCAGCGACTTGATCGACTGTGGCCTGCACATCGCTGATCACCTGACCTAGCTCAAGTTGACTAAAGGCAAGGTCAATCCCCTTGGCCATATCAGACTCGGTATAACCAAGTTCGATGTTTGCCCCGATGCGATCAAATAACTTGGGAGCATAGGCGGTATAGCCTTGCTGAGCATATCCGTCGGCAACCTCTCGGATGTGGGTGTTAACGCCGAAGATTTCTTGAATCACCACAATCGCACCGGCAGCTGAGCCTGTTGCTTCGGCGCGATAGCAGCCCATCTCAAAGTCATCTGCACAGCGGATAGAAATTTGGTTGCTCATTTTTCACTCTCTCTTTGTTTTAGTTACCGCAGCAATGAAGATATAAGCGCGCAATCCCGCACACAAATAAAATTTTGCACAAGATCTCAAAACCCCGTATTGCTCGAATTAAATTTGCGCCTATCATCGTTGCTCTATTTTTATCCAAGGAGTTGCTGTGTCACACACCATTAACAACGAGATCGAGGCGATTCTTTGGGATTTCGGCGGTGTTTTTACCAGCAGCCCATTTGACGCCTTCAATGTACTGGAGGCCAAACTGGGTGCTCCCATAGATTTTATCAGAGGCGTTAATGCGCAGAATCCTACGGCAAATGCCTGGGCTAAATTCGAATCTAACAGCGTTTCTTTGGATGAATTTGACGTGCTATTTGCAGAAGAAAGCGCAGCTTTGGGGCACNGAATTAATGGCAAGGACGTTGTCGCTGTATTGAGTGGTAGCCTGCGCCCGCGCATGGTGAGCGTACTCAAACTGTGTAAAGAACATTTCAAAGTCGCGTGCATCACCAATAACGTAAAAGCAGGCCACGGTCCAAGCATGACCAGAGACGAAAACAAGGCGAGCGCAGTTGCCGAAGTGATGGCGCTATTTGATCTCGTCATTGAATCCAGTAAGGAGGGCGTGCGCAAACCCGACCCGCTAATCTATACAAGCACCTGCGAGCGCATTGAAGTCCGACCCGAGAATGCTGTATTTTTGGACGACTTGGGCATTAACCTTAAGCCTGCCCGAGCATTAGGTATGCGCACCATCAAAGTAGTCTCTGAACAACAAGCCATTGATGAACTCGCCGCTATAACTGGTCTCACATTTGACGTTTAAAGTTGTCGAATTCAAGCTGCCGCATTGCAAGTGAGTTATCGAACCGCAGAGCCTCGACCTTGTCTAGCGATGGCAGTGATGAGGCTGCACCGGCCTGAGTTACCGCTAACGCGCCGGCTGCACATGCCAGCATTAGCGCCTCAGGCATGCCCTCCTCGGCTAACAAGGCCGCCATCAAATAACCAATAAACGCGTCTCCGGCCGCTGTTTCGTCGACCGCTGCGACTTCGTATGAATCCAGGATCAATGCAACTGATTGATTAGCTGGGGCACACCACAGCCCATCACCGCCAAGGGTTAGGACAATATCTGTGTCCGGATAGCGTTGATGCAATTCGACGAATGCAGACTTCACAGTCGACGTCGCAGCTAACGCCATCGCTTCAATCTCGTTCACAATGAGTAAGGCTGCATGCTGAATAGGGTAGTCGCTGATACGCTCGTCGGCAGGCGCAAGATTAATCGCCATTTTGGTGCCGCACTGTTTGCCGTACGTTAATATCTCAGCAATATCGTTGGTTTCGTTTTGCAACAACAACCAATCACCCGCTTGCATTGAGTCAAACATCGATTGCCACTGCCGTTGTGGCACCGAGCGATTTGCACCTGGGTAGATCACGATGGCATTGCGGCCGCTGGAATCCACCTGAATGAGAGCGTGTCCAGAGCCATACTCAAGCTGCACAACTCCCCGGGTATCTACTCCCGCATCGTCCAGCGCCTTGAGCAATGCTGCTCCATCGTCACCAACAGCACCGAAGTGCAGTACATCCGCACCCGCTAACGCTGCCGCTATAGATTGATTTAAACCCTTGCCGCCGGGGTGAACTGCCCGACTAGAACTGCTAATGGTTTCGCCAGCCGCAACTAAGTTAGGTACCTGATATACCCAATCAATGCATAGTGAACCGAAATTTATCAGTCTCGACATCGGTAACGACCACCCACGGGAATTTAAGCTGGATGAGACATCTCTGCAGCAGCATCCTGCACAGCCCTGACAATTTTGTCGTAGCCAGTGCAGCGGCAAAGGTTACCGGCAAGCCAATAACGAATCGTGGTTTCGTCTGGATTGGGATGTTTATCCAATAACGCTTTGGCAGCCACAATGAATCCGGGGGTGCAAATGCCGCATTGCAGCGCCGCATGCTCGAGAAACTTACTCTGCANAATATGCAGGCCGGATTCACCCGCGACGCCCTCGATGGTTTCAATATGCGCATCCTGTGCTTCGGCTCCAAGCATTAAGCAGGCGCAAACTAGGCGCTCGCCCACCAAAATTGAACATGCGCCACAATCCCCGGTACCACATCCCTCCTTGGTTCCGGTCAGACCGAGTTCGTCTCTCAGTACGTCCAACATCGATTGATTCGGCTCACACAGATACTCGCGCGCCTCACCATTAATCGTCGTTGTTACATGTAGTTTTGTCATGTTATTGCCCTAATGCTCTATCTCGCGCCACTGCAAGCGCGCGTCGGCACAATACACCGACTACTTTGCGGCGATAAGCGGCAGACCCCCGCTTATCTGATATGGGTTGTGCAGCCGCCTGGCAGGCCTCGCCAGCTTGCTGCAATGACGCTTCGTCCAATGCGGTACCAATCAAAGCCTCTGTAGCTTCCTCGACCAGCAAAGCTGTCTTGGCAACGGCGCCTATCGCCACCCTAGCAGCTACACATTTAGTGCCATCAAGAGATACAGATACGCCAACTCCTACCACTGCTATGTCCATTTCAGTACGTGGCGTAAAGCGCAGGTAAGCGTCTTTAGTGGAAGCTTGGGGGCGACGCAATTTCACCCCCAACAGAAATTCTCCGGTGGCTAAGGCGTTTTGGCCTACCCCAGTCACAAAATCCTCTACAGCAAGCTCTCGAGATCCATTTG
This sequence comes from Gammaproteobacteria bacterium, assembly GCA_002684495.1. Taxonomy (GTDB): domain Bacteria; phylum Pseudomonadota; class Gammaproteobacteria; order Pseudomonadales; family Azotimanducaceae; genus UBA4421. Next base: position 28,030 of record NYVG01000002.1, read on the forward strand.
CTGTTGCGATATCACAGACAGCCCCCGCAGCAATTAGCGCCGGAATGCTATCCCCGGCAGGAGATGCATTGCACAAATTCCCACAAACTGTGGCTCGACCCTGAACTTGTGTTGATCCGATTAAATCAGCCGCTTCCAAAAGCCCTGGGTAGAGTGCCTTTAATTCAGCATGCTCCTGCATTTGCGCGCTTGGGATAGCGGAGCCAATGTATATGTCCTCAGCACCCACTTCTAAGCGGTTGGTTTCCTCAAGCCGCTTGATATCGATAATTGTACGAGGCTCACGGTTAACACTACGCATCTGCACCATCACATCGGTGCCACCAGCCAGAATCTGTGTGGGTTCACCGCTACGCGAATGGTCATCAAGTAGGGTTAATACTTCGCTTACAGAAGTCGGCGCGGCATATGCAAAAGCTGTCATTCTCTCTCCAAGATGTTCTCCGTACGGTGGAATCTAACATGGGTCTGATAGTTTGGGCAGCACTCGACGGCAATCTTGGCATTTCGGCTGCGGATGGCCTTTATTGGCTGCTATGATCGTCGCTCTTTCGCTTGAGAGCTAGGCTGACCTAATGCAACCCGACTTCATCACTTCCTACACTGAAATAGACACCCCGACGCTGCTTGATGATCACTACGAGATTATTCAGGATCGTTGGCATCGGGCGCTGACCGCTTGCGAGCTTGATGTGGTGATACTGCATGCTGGAGTAACTCAGTTCTATTTTGAGGATGACCAAGGACCCAGATTTCAGGCCAACCCCCACTTATTACAATGGGTCCCACCTGAGTATGCCGTTGCTAACAGTTGCCTGCTGCTCACACCGGGGCAAAAGCCCTGTCTACTGTTCTATCAGCCTGAAGATTATTGGCATGCCACACCTGCAGCACCGGAGCATCTCTCAATCTATTTGGACATCAAGGTATTTCCAACCCATGGCGAACTACAAACTTACTGTGCTGACCACGCCCACAAATGCGCAACAGACCCCAAGCGCATCGCATTCATCGGCGAAGTAACGGATCAGACGCAGCTACACTCAGACTGGCAAAGCAATCCGTCCCAGCTCATCCATCGGGCACACTTTGCGCGCGCAAAAAAGACTGAGTACGAACTTGCCGCCATGCGTAATGCGTCGCAAATGGGTGCTCTAGGACATAACGCGGCCGCCCAATGTTTTAGCAACGGTGGCAGTGAATTCGATGTGCATATGGCTTATTTGACTGCCAGCGCGCAAAACGAAAGCGAGTTGCCCTATGGCAATATCGTGGCGCAAAACGAGAACGCGGCTTTTCTGCACTATCAACTACAAAACCGTGAGTGTGCGACTGTCCAACATAGTCTCTTGATCGACGCGGGCGGCGCGTTTCGTGGCTATGCAAGCGACATCACGCGGACCTACGCAAAACCCAATGCGAATGCTGCTACTGAGGCAGATTCGGTGTTTCTGGAATTACTTGCACGTATGCAGATTCACCAAGATAAATTGATCGCGGCGATCGCACCTGAGCAAAGCTATATTGCGCTACAACAGCTCATGCACCAACAGCTTGCACACATTCTAGTGGAGACCAATATTCTGCAGTGTTCAGCCACAGAAGCCTTCGAAAGCCACCTCACCGAAGCTTTTTGTCCCCATGGTCTGGGGCATCTGCTTGGACTTCAGGTGCATGATGTTGGTGGGCAGCAAATCAGCGCGACTGGAGACCTACAGCCGCCACCAGAGAATTATCCCAGCTTGCGATTTACTCGGCCTATCACCCAAGACATGGTTCTGACCGTTGAACCTGGGGTGTACTTTATTCCAGCATTACTGAGCAACTACCAAGCTGAGGATCGTCGCTTTAACTGGACATTAATCGAGTCGCTTAAATGCTATGGCGGCATTCGCATCGAGGATAATGTCCGGGTACTCACTACGGGCGTAGAGAATCTCACCAGGGACGCGTTTGCGACGATCCGCTCCGAAGGCCACAAGTAATGGAAAACACGCTGACACCAGAACGACTGTTTGCGGAACCCGCGTTACGCCCTGCACAACCCTCGCAATTCAAAATATCGCCGTGCGGAAAGCACATAAGTTTTCTGCAACCAAATGCCTCCAACATAAGCACTCTGGACCTTTGGATTTTCAATCGCGCATTAGAGCAGCGGTTTTGCCTACTTGCGGCGGCATCACTGGCCGATGAAGAAAAAGAAAATATTAGCGCCCTATCGCCAACGGAGCGAGCAGAACGGGAACGCAGAAGACAATTTACGCAAGGCATCACCGAATATTTCTGGCGACCTAATACAGCGTCTGTTGTGGCTTGCATCGACGGACAGGCATTTCTGGCAGATGTCGAACAATCAGAACCATTGCTTTTAACTGACCGCGTTAAGCGCCAAGCAGCATTCAGCATAAGCCCCAACGGCGCGTTTCTGAGCTATGTTCGAGACGGCGATCTCTACTACCGTAATCTAAACGATCCCAACAACGCCGAACAACGCGTAACAGATGACGCATCGGCGACTCTGTCGAATGGCGCTGCAGACTTCTTAGCAGCAGAAGAAATGCATCGCTTCAAAGGTCATTGGTGGTCTGCTGATGAGTCCTTACTATTCTTTAGCAAAGTTGACGAGAGTAAAGTTGCGGTAAGCAATCGCCTAGAGGTGGACGCCAATGGCAGCCGCACGATCGCGCAACGCTATCCCTACGCCGGCGCTGCTAATCCGTCGGTATCACTTTGGCAATACGACCTGGCTACCGGCAAACAACAGGAAATTTGGCGCGACAGTCCAGAGCAGGCCTATCTCGCTCGGGTGAATGCGACCGCAAGCGGACTCTACATTCAGTGCCAAGATCGGCTGCAGCAAACCTTAGTGATATTGCACAAGAGCTATACAGAGTCACAGTGGCATACCTTTCACTCTGAGCATTCGACAACCTGGATCAACTTAACTGACGATTTTATCGAGTTACCAAACGGTGCTCATAGCTTTACTACCGAATCAAGCGGGCGACGCCAGGTCATGATTATCGACGGACAGAGCGCCCCTAAGCTCCTTGCCGGCCCAACCCACATTAACCAAGTAATCGGTGCTGATGGCGAGCATATTTACGCTTGCGGGTGGCAAGATACCCCGATAGAGAATCATCTGTTCGCTATTCCTCTGGATGGCCGTGGGTTTGTGCAAATTACCGACGAGCCGGGATGGCATGACTTTTCATTAAACGCCCTTAAAGGGCTATTTCTGGATCGCTTTAGCGGTGACAAGAGGCCTCTGCGGGTGCAACTGAACACGATCGGCTCCGAATCCGAGGCGNACGTCTTATTCGAAGAGCAGATTAACAGTGGCCACCCCTACCACCCCTTCGCAGCCAATCACGTTGCCTGTGAATTTGGATCGGTCTTGACCTGCGACCAGCAAGACTTGCATTTCCGACTAACGCCACCGCTGTCTCCAGAAGGCAAACACCCGGTCATCGTCTATGTCTACGGCGGCCCGGGTGCACAAAAAGTGCGTAAGGAATGGAGCCCACTGTTACTGCAGTTGTTCGCCCATTACGGTTTTGGCGTCTTGGAATTAGACAACCGTGGCTCGAGCAATCGTGGACGGGACTTTGAAGCACCAATTTACCAAGCAATGGGCAGTGCGGAGGTCGAAGATCAATTACTGGGTGTAGAACTGCTTAAGTCCGTGCCCTGGGCCGACGTCGACAACGTCGGCATTTTTGGTCACAGCTATGGTGGCTACATGACTTTGATGTCGCTATGTAAAGCCCCGGGCATCTTTAAGGCCGGAGCCGCGGTCGCTCCTGTAAGCGACTGGGCGCTTTACGACAGCCACTATACGGAGCGTTATATGGGCTTACCTCAGGACAACCCTGAGGCTTATAAGCAAAGTGGGGTTATTGCTCATCTGGAGAATCTTGCAAGTCCATTACTGCTTATGCATGGCATGGCCGACGACAATGTTCTATTCACCCACAGCACGTTGATCATGTCGGAATTGCAAAAGCTCGGAAAACAATTTGAGTTGATGACCTACCCTGGCGCAAAACACTCCATGCAAGAGACTCACGTTTCTACCCATCGATTTAATACGATATTAAATTTTTTCGCGCAACATCTTAAGAAAGAAACAAGCGCCGAAAATTAGCGCTCGTCGCCTGCGCCAAATCATCAACATCCAAGCCCCTGAGCTGGGCCAGAAAGCCCGCCGTATCTGCTACATAGGCAGGTTCGTTCTGCTTTCCACGATGGGGCACTGGTGCTAGCCAGGGCGCATCCGTTTCGATGAGTAGCCGATCAAGTGGCACTTTCCCAGCAACCTCTCTAACGTTTTCTGCCTTGGTGAAGGTCACGATACCGGAGATGGAAATGAAGTAACCGAGATCTATGGCGCGCTCGGCCATTTCCCATGACTCGGTAAAACAATGTAATACGCCTCTGACCTTCGGGAACTTTTCCAGCATCTTTAACGTATCGCTCTGTGCATCCCGGGTATGGATCACTACGGGCAAGTCATGCCGCTCAGCCAAGTCCATTTGATGCTCAAACGCCTGGAGCTGCATGCGATGTTCTTCCGAACTATCAGCGGTCTTGTAATCCAATCCGGTTTCACCCACGGCTACCACGCCAGGAGCCAATAATTTTTCTTCTATCCATGCATATTCTTGCTGCACGCTCTGTGGGTGCATGCCCACACTTGCCCAAACATCATCATGAGCTTGCGCAATCGCCAAGACATCATCTATGCCTGCCTCATCTACACCTATACACAAGACCCCCTTTACGCCACAGTTTCGTGCCCGCTCTATGGCTGCATCGGCTGATTGCAGGTAATTCAGGTGACAGTGAGAATCAATAAACATAAGACTGGGTCCTAGGCGGATTTAACTTGTTTTTTGCTTATAACTCGAAAGGGCAAACCACTGGGCGAGCAACTTCTCGAGCAGCAGTTGTACGTTCACAGAGTTGGAGGACTGTAGGGCTATTCTCACCTGATTAATTTCGTTGATGAACGCTAAGGTCTGTTTATCGGCCGCGTGTTTTTGTTGCGCTAACAGCAAGCGCACCCAGCGGGCCAATACATCCACGACATCCGACTTTAACAGCGCCGCCACACCGTCGGCCGGATCCGCTGCACGCTCCAACGCCAGCAGCCAACCACGGAGATTAAAATCTTGAGCCGCGCTAAGCGCCAGTGGCGCACCACCCGCCTCTGCTAAATCTGCCTCGCTAAAGTCCACACCCTGAGCTGCCAACCAGCGCGTCGCAAGAGCAAAATCTTTGGCCATTACAAAGCGCTGACAACGACTTCGAACTGTCGCCATCAGCCGGCCCCAATAGGGTGTGACAAGCATGATATGAGTATTCAGCGGCGGTTCTTCTAACATCTTGAGCAATGCGTTAGCGGAATTCTTATTCATCAAATGCGCATCAACTACGCAGGCCAGCTTGCGCACGCTGATCTGCGGTGTCTGCACTACAAATTGCGTCAGCCGTCTGATGGCTTCTATTTTGATCACGGCACCATCTGGGCGCACCCAGCAGAAATCCGGATGAGCCACCTCATAGGGAGGCAAATCAGTGGTAATGCCTACCAATTCAGCTGCACATCGAGCCAATAACGACTCGCCACCCCAGCCCTCATCACAACTCAGCGCTATTGCTGAGGGCAGGCGTGTGGAATTTGCCAGCCCGACCATTTGCGCCACGGTGGCATCGTGCCAGGGGTATTGCGTATACATGAACCGCTAGCCTCGCCAATGTCGAATCAGGTCGGTGATATGGGCCTCGATCTGTGCAGCAACCCCGTCTACGCTTTGCTGTGCGTCGATGATGCGAAAACGTGCTTGCTGCGCGGCGCGTTCAAGATAACCGGCTCGAACCCGTTGATAGAATTCCCGCTGTTCAGACTCCATGCGGTCTTTAGTCCGCGCCTGCATGCGCTGCTCTGCAACTTCGGGTGCCAGATCCAATAACAATGTGAGATCTGGCTGCAGGCCGTTCTGCACCCAATTTTCCAGCGCGGTAATGTGCTCTAAGTTAAGTCCTCTCCCATAACCCTGATAGGCATAGGAGGCATCAGTGAAGCGATCACAAACGACCCATTGACCAAGCGCCAAAGCTGGCCGAATCACCTGGTCTAAATGCTGGGTACGCGCAGCAAAGACAATGAGCAGCTCGGTCATACCACTGACCTCTTCCTCTCGCACGACCAACATGGCCTCACGCAAGGACTCGGCTAATGGCGTGCCGCCCGGCTCACGGGTTCGTATGTAGGGCACATTGTTGTTTTCTAATAGCTCGCAGACAAACTCGATGTTGGTGGTTTTACCAACACCCTCTGAACCCTCTAAGGTAATAAATTTTCCGTAATCATCGGCCATAACTGCGCCTTTCCAGCAGATTTAGTTGAGCTTAGTGCCTTGTAACAAAAATTTCCTCACAGCCGCGTTGTGCTCGCCTAGAGTACGCGAAAATTGCGATGTGCCGTCACCCCGCGCGACGAAATATAAGTAATCTCCACTGCTCGGTTGCGCCGCAGCTAACAATGAATCGAAAGACGGCAGCGCAATCGCGGTTGGCGGCAGACCCTTAACTTTGTATGTGTTAAACGGTGAATCCATCCGCAGATCCCGGGATCGAATGTCGCCGTCAAATCCGTCGCCTATTGCGTAGATCACTGTAGGGTCTGTCTGCAACCGCATATTGCGCTGTAGGCGGTTATGAAAGACCTGGCTAATAGTACGCCGATCACTTCCCCGACCACTCTCTTTTTCGATGATGGAAGCTAGAATGAGTAATTCTGCGGGAGTAGCCAACTGCACCAACGCACTTTTCTGCTGCCAAGCAGTATTAAGTTTAGCCATCATCGCGTCATGGGCCATGATTAGCACATCACTAACCTTTGTGCCTTTCACCACCAAATAGGTATCAGGAAAAAAATAGCCCTCCGCAAAGGGCGCTGACACCCTCAGCCGCCGTAACAACGCGTCCAAGTCACCATTAAGAAAGCCGATACCCAAGTCGTCGACTAGGAACGCGTTGGTACGCAGCGTTTTCAGCACTTGGCTTAACTTGGCGCCTTCCGGCAGTTGCACCGGATGCAATACAACCTGGCCGGTTGCAAATAGAGTCAACAACCCGACCGGCGAAACCCGCCGCGGAAGATCATATTCTCCTGCCTGCACAGCCACATCCAGAGCGGTTAAGCGGGCATATAGAGAAAACAACCTTGGACTTAGTATAACCCCTTGTTGATGCAGCTCAGCGGCAACCTGGGCAAACGGTTGCCCTGCTTGAACCTCGTAACGAACCGACGCGTCGAGCTCGCCTGGACGCTCTGCCCATGCCAATAGCCCGAAATAAGCCGCCACAATGAATAAACCAACACTTCCAGCACTGGCTGCGAGACGGACAAGTGTCGCCTTACGAGTAATGCCTCTATCTAGCCGCAGAGCATTCAAGAGTTTCACATACGGCTAAAAATCAGGGTGCCGTTTGTACCGCCAAAGCCAAAAGAATTCGTTGCTGCATGATTTAGCGCTGTTTGTCGCGCTTCGTTGGGTACGTAATCTAGATCACACCCTTCGCCAGGGTTCTCTAGGTTTATTGTCGGCGGTAGCACTTGGTCAGTTAATGCTTTGATAGTGAAGATCGCTTCCACCGATCCTGCAGCGCCTAAAAGGTGGCCAATCATGGACTTCGTCGAACTGACGCACAGCTTGGTGTCTGCTCCAAACACTGACTTAACCCCCTCTGTCTCTGCCACGTCCCCTAACGGCGTAGAAGTCCCGTGAGCATTCAGGTAACCCAGATCCTGGGGGCTCAATTGCGCATCATTCAAGGCATTCTGCATTGCCGCAGCACCGCCCTCACCGGACTCTGCTGGCCCCGTGATGTGGAAAGCATCAGCGCTCATACCGAAACCAGTAAGCTCTGCATAAATTTGCGCACCACGCGCTTTCGCTCTCTCATACTCCTCGATGACGAGCACACCGGCGCCTTCACCGAGGACAAAGCCATCACGATCTGCATCCCATGGCCTGCTCGCCGCCGCAGGGTCATCGTTTCTTGTTGATAGCGCTTTCATTGAGTTGAAGCCTGCAACGGTAATTGGCGACGTCGCAGACTCCGCGCCACCGACAACCATCACATCGGCTTCACCGTATTGGATCATACGGGCACCAAAGCCGATATTGTGCGTACCTGTAGTACAGGCAGTAACCACCGCAAAGTTAGGGCCCTTAAAGCCCCATTCTATGGACACGTTACCCGCGATCATGTTGATCACCGTACCGGGAATAAAAAAGGGAGATACCCTACGTGGCCCACTGTTGACTAAGGTGGCATGGGTATTTTCAATCGTTTCAATGCCGCCAATACCCGAGCCAATCGCCACGCCTATGCGCTCTGCGTCATCGGGGTGCGCGGTTAGCCCAGCGTCTTTAATCGCTTGGGTTGCTGCAGCCACACCCAACTGAATGAAGCCATCCATCCGGCGAGCTTCCTTGGGATTCATGTATTCGCTGATATCGAAATCAACGACGTTGCCACAAATTTTCACCCCAAAGGCCTCTGTATCGAAGCCTTCATTAATGCGGATGCCACTTTGACCGGCTATTGCTGCTTGCCAAGAACTCTCAACACTGTGGCCGATTGGAGAAACCATCCCCATCCCAGTAACAACCACCCTACGTCTAGTCATAAATTCTCTCTCGCTTTATGCGCATTTGAGTCACAAATAAACCACATATTGCTTAGCCTGTCTGCATACCCACTTGTTTATTCGAGCGTTCACTAAAAAACAGACGTGCGTATAAGTCTCAGAACTCGGATTCCGCGCGGTCGGGTCATAAAGGTAAGGGCCGATAGGCCTAGCAAAAGAATGGGGCGCTCATTATCTGAGCGCCCCTAATCAATTATTGATGAGCCAGTATGTAGTCTATGGCTTCTTTGACCGTGGTGATTTTCTCGGCTTCTTCGTCGGGAATTTCGGTTTCGAATTCCTCTTCCAAAGCCATTACAAGCTCCACAGTATCCAAGGAATCAGCGCCCAAGTCTTCAACGAAGGAAGCATCGCTGCTTACCTCTTCTTCCTTAACGCCGAGTTGCTCGCAGATAAGTTTTTTTACTCTTTCCTCAACATTACTCATGCTAAAGACATCTCCTGATGTTTCCTAGATTCGGGGCCGGAGGATTCTATAGAGCCGGTTTTGGCAATTCAATAATCAATTTCACGAAAAATTTACGCCCCCATCAACTTTTAGAAGGCTAGTTGAGGAACATTCCACCGTTTATGTGGATTGTTTGCCCAGTTATGTACGCCGCCTGATCGCCACTCAAAAAACTGACTGCCGCGGCTACTTCCTTCGCTTCACCCATTCTACCAAGTGGAATTCTGGCTAACATTGCAGCGGTCTGTTCATCGCTCAATGCAGCTGTCATATCCGTTTCGATAAATCCTGGTGCTAACAAATTAACCGTAATGCCGCGCGAGCCAACTTCTAGCGCTAAAGAGCGGGTAAAACCTTCAAGCCCCGCCTTGCTGGACACATAATTTGCTTGGCCCGGATTACCGAGTCTTGCCACCACCGAGCCAATATTGATAATTCGCCCCCAGCGCGCCTTAACCATATTTCGCAGCGCCGCCTTGGTCACACGAAAAGCGCCATTTAGATTGGTATCCACAACCTCTTGCCACTCGTCCGCCGACATCCGCAGCATCAAATTATCTCTGGTCACTCCAGCATTATTAACAATCACCAAAGGCGCCGGCCCACGCTCGAGTATTTCCGTGAATCCACGGTCTACAGATTCTTGATCTTGCACCTGCAGTACCAACCCGCGTCCTTGGGCTTGCAACTGCTCGGATATTGTTGCCGCTCCAGCCTCGGATGTTGCGGTGCCGAAGACAAAAAAGCCCTGGCTGGCCAACTCTGCAGCAATCGCCGCGCCAATGCCTCTACTTGCACCAGTAACCAGTGCTGTTTTTAACTCCATTAGATTGCCTCTAATTGTATGGACTTAGATTCCAACTGCGCTCTCTAACCCCTCTTGCGAAGACAAGGTGACTGCAGGAGTACCGCGCGCGATTCGCTTAACTAACCCGCACAATACATTGCCAGGACCCGACTCTATAAATTGCTCCGCGCCCTCGCTCAACAGTTGTTCGATGGTTTCTGTCCATCTCACCGGAGCGGATAACTGTGCGACTAAATTGGCGCGAATTTCCTGTTCATTAGCTGCAACCTTTGCATAAACATTCTGCACAACCGGCGTTACAGGCATTAGCACCGGGACCTCACTAAGGACTGCAGAAAATTCTTCGGCGGCTGGCTCCATGAGTGGCGAATGAAAAGGACCACTGACGTCCAGCGCTAACGCTCGCTTGGCGCCGGCGTCCTTACACGCTTGAATTGCATCCGCTACTGCAACTTTTTCGCCAGCAATAACAATTTGTCCGGGGGCGTTGTAATTAGCGGCTGCGACAACTCCGGCAACTCCGGCGCAACATTCCTGCACTTTGGCATCGTCTAGACCCAGAATGGCAGCCATACCACCTTGGCCACTGGGTACCGCTTGTTGCATTAGCTCGCCTCTTTTACGCACCAGCCGTACGCCATCTGCAAACGAAATTGCACCGGCACATACCAGTGCAGAGTATTCTCCCAGACTATGACCAGCCATGGCCTTAACGTTTAGCGGTTCCGTTCGCAGCGCCTGCAAAGCCTCCCATAGGGCCACGCTCGCAGTTAACAGCGCTGGCTGCGTATTTTCTGTCTGACCCAAAATCTCGGCAGGACCCTCTTGTGTCAATTGCCATAGGTCGAATGACAAAACCTCAGAAGCCTCGGCAAATCTCTGTTGCACGATTGGGCTATGTTCTGCCACGTCTGCGAGCATGCCCACAGATTGTGAGCCTTGCCCTGGAAACATAGTAACGATGTTCATTATCGAGCTCCTTGCGCCAATTTAGCTGGTGTATTGTTGATAATTTAACGAAAGACAGCGCTAGCACCTAGCACTTGGGTGAAAAGTGTTGTGTCAGAACCAGCCGGGAAGCCCTGCATATAGCAACTACTGTGTGGTTTGACAGCCATGCGACAGAACTCCATGGCCAAGGTCTGAGACCTACCGTCGAGAGGATCGCTGCCCTGAGAATTCAACGATCCATCTATGATCCGAAAATGCCTTACTTTTTGTCAGGCATTACCTGTCGACCGCGGTAAAACCCATCCGCACTCACATGGTGTCGTCGATGTGTTTCGCCAGAGGTTGGCTCCACTGACAATGTCGGGGTTGCCAACGCGTCATGCGAGCGTCTCTGCCCTCTGCGCGAGCGAGTAACCTTACTTTTTTGAACAGCCATGTTTGCTTACCCTCTAAACTGTTTAGTTGATTCGTTTTGTTAAACCTAATGCATTCGGGTTCAGAGAACATCGAATGGCTAATCTATTTCTTGATCGCCGCCGTCTTTCACAGGCCCGTTTTTTGCGACCAACTCTTTTAAACCTTGAAACGGCAATTGCCGATCACTGGCTACGTCCTCTGCGGCTTCGCTGTCTTCATCAACAAAGCGCAATTCAGGCATGTTCGCACATTGTTGATCGAAACATACCTGTCGAGGTAATCCGAGGATCAATTCATCTTCGATCAACTCGGCAACGTCAAAGTACTGCCCGGCTGCGACGATAATATGTTCCAGTTCGCAGCGACTTGAAGTCGACCGCTCGGTCCATTCATTGGCCTGCTGCTCGTCAAAGGCAACTACAGCCTCAAACGCTATGCTCATAGGCCAGACCACCGACTCGTTGCACAAGTGACAATCGAGATCTACCCGAGCAGTTAATTCCGCGGCGACACATACTCTGCCGTGGTCGTCTAGTCGAAAACGCGCTTCAACTTTGACGTCTTCAGCCAGCTTGCATGCCGCGGCAAAACGCGGCAGCTCGTCAGCAGGAACCACACGGCTCATTATGCCGTTCTTTTGCGCGAGGCTTTTATAACTTGAGTTAGCCAATAATACCCCTTGAGCCAGCCCAAAGCGGGCGCAATCATAGGTATCTGAAAACCTTGTGTAAAGTGGCTGTCTAAATGAAGAGTAAAATCGTTCTCGCTTCAGCATCAAAATACAGAGCTGCATCATTGCGGCGTCTTGGTCTGGATTTTTCCCAGCACCCTTCCGCGATCGATGAAAGTCCACGAATTAGCGAAACACCGGCCAGTCTTGCTGCACGACTGGCTCACGAAAAAGCTCAGAGTTTGGTGGCAACACACTCAAACTCTATCATCATCGGGTGTGACCAAACCGGCAGTTGTAATGGCCAACTCTTGCACAAGCCACTCAGCATAGAAGCTGCCCAAGATCAACTTGCGCAGATGAGTGGCCAGCAGGCGATATTCTATACGGCCATGACAGTGATCCATGTGGTATCTGGCAGAGTAGAAACATTAACCCATGATCTGGATACCACGCAGTTGCAACTGCGCGCACTCAGCCGCGAGCAAATTGCTGCCTACATCGCACAGGATAACCCCATCGATTGCGCCGGCTCTTTTAAAATTGAGTCTTTGGGCATCATTCTTTTTAACGCAGTAAAGACGTCAGACCCAAGCGCGCTGGAGGGCATTTCGCTAATCCAATTAACATCACGTTTACTGGATTTAGGTGTACGACTAGGATTTGCCTAGGTGTTATACGAGGGCTTTCCAAAATGCCGTCATATCGTCAGGCATCGGTGCGTGAAAATCTAGCCGATCACCACCGATTGGAATCACCAGCCTACTGGCATGCAAGCATAGACGCGGCGCCCTTAATTCGGCAGTCGCAGAATACTTGTCATCACCTAAAATCGGATGTTGTTGGGACTGTGTATGCACGCGAATCTGATGCGTGCGTCCAGTATGTAGGGAAGCTGCCAGGTGCGTCGCCTTTTGCTTCTGGGCAACGATTGCAAAATCCGTTCGCGCCAATTGGCCCGCCGAGGAAGTACGCACTCTTCGCTCACCCCATGCGGTTTCGTAGCGTTGCAATCGCAGTGACACAGTTCGGATAGATTTTGGCCAAGCGCCCGCAACATAGAGGTCATACTTCTTTTTCACGACGCGCTCTCTGAACGCTGCCTGAACTTCGGCCAACACCGAGCGGCGTTTGCAAAGCAACAAACAACCTGACGTGTCACGATCGATACGATGCGCTAATTCCAATCTCGGTGCTTGCCGAAATGCCCGAAACAGCTCAATGACACCACTGGTGATAGAGCTGCCTCCGTGTACAGCGAATCCTGAGGGCTTATTCAAGGCAATCAGGTCAGCATCTTCGTAGAGAATAGCTGCCTCCAGCGTATCCACCGTAGCATCTGCCATTTGAACTGGCTGCTCTGCCTTAACAGTAACCGGCGGGATACGAATTCGATCACCGAGTTGCAGTCTGTGACTGGGCTTTATTCGCCCACCATTAACGCGCACCTCACCAGAACGCAAAATTTTATAGATGCGCTGCCGCGGTAGCCCTTTTAACGACCGTAATAGAAAGTTGTCGATACGCTGCCCTACATCCTCGGCATTGGTGATGTCTACGTACTCTACTGGCATCGTTCTCTACTCGAGCAAAAATTTTAATTGTTTGAAGGAGTTAGCAATCGCTGTTAGACTTTGAGCGTTCCGTTGGAATGGCATCATGACGAGCACGCCGCAACTCGATTGCACGTGAGCATCTAAGGTGCTGGCAGCATTATAGCAGTTAAGGCGTAAATTCTAACTTTCCATACCGAATAAGATTAATAGACAGCTGTGGGCAGAAGGGCCCACCTTGCAACGAGTAATATGGCGCTATTAGCGCTAAGTAATAATTTAATAGCGAAGAAGTAGAGTAACCGCTAAAGGTACGCAGTCTGGCCTAAAACCATTGTCTGTGTATGAAAGACGGCATAAGAGCACCTAAAGGACCTTTTGAGAGACAGTCCGCTTATATCGGATTCCCCTCTGGACGCAAGTTCTAACAGCGTCACCTAGCCCTGATGCCCGCCCTCTTTCTGGTCGCGGACTGTTGTCCGCCGTAGATAAAAGAATTTGTTAAAAGCTCAGCGCCTAGGGCATTGTTTTTCGTAAAAGCATATGCGCAGGCCTAGGTTGTGTCGGAGCCATCGGCGCTGAACAAACATAAAAAGTCTAAAGTCGATTGATGACTAATGAGACTTTCTTTCTCGATCAAGGATAGCCCGCTTTCCTCAGGTCGAGAGTGCTACAACCAGATTGATCCTTTCATTACTACTTCACTACTTCGCCCAAACAATGATGCGCGCTTAGCTCATCAGACGGAGAACATAATGAAAAGAATGCTAATCAACGCCCGCCAACCAGAAGAGGTACGAATAGCACTGGTTGATGGCCAAAAGCTTTACGACTTGGATATAGAAAATCGCTCAAGAGAGCAGAAAAAGTCCAGCATCTACAAAGCCAAAATCACTCGAGTCGAACAAAGCCTCGAAGCCGCTTTTGTTGATTTTGGAGCCGAGCGCCACGGCTTCCTGCCACTGAAAGAAATAGCTCGCGAGTACCAACAGAAAGGTGGCGACGGCATTCGCGAAGGCACCGAAATAATCGTTCAAGTAGAAAAAGAGGAACGCGGTAATAAAGGTGCGGCCTTGACCTCTTACCTGAGCCTAGCCGGTCGATACATGGTTCTGATGCCCAACAATCCAAGGGCGGGCGGTATATCTCGGCGCATCGAAGGTGATGATCGCGACGAACTTCGACAAGCGATGTCGCAGTTAGAGATCCCGGACGGTATGGGCGTCATTGTGCGTACCGCTGGCGTTGGTAGAAGCAGCGAAGAGCTAAACTGGGATCTGTCGTACTTACTGCAGCTTTGGCAGGCAATAAAAAATGCGGCAACCACCGAGCAGACGCCGTCATTACTGTATCAAGAGAACAGCGCGGTGCTGCGTGCCGTTAGAGACAATTTGCGCCCAGATATTGGCGAGGTACTGATCGAGGGCGAGGCCGCATTCCAAGAGGCTTCAGCGTTCATTGCTCAGGTAATGCCTAATTACTCTGACAAAGTTAAGGCTTACGACGATCCAATTCCGTTGTTTAGTCGTTATCAAATCGAAAGCCAGATAGAAACAGCCTACGAGCATACGGTTAAGCTGCCATCCGGCGGCAGTATAGTTATCGACCCTACCGAGGCCTTGGTATCCATCGATATTAACTCGGCTCGCGCCACCAAGGGTTCAGATATCGAAGAAACCGCCCTGAATACCAATTTGGAAGCGGCAGATGAGATCGCTCGACAGCTAAAAATACGCGACATTGGCGGCCTCGTGGTAATTGATTTCATCGATATGATGAACACTAAAAACCAGCGTGCGGTGGAGAACCGGATGCGCA
Organism: Gammaproteobacteria bacterium; assembly: GCA_002684495.1. GTDB lineage: Bacteria > Pseudomonadota > Gammaproteobacteria > Pseudomonadales > Azotimanducaceae > UBA4421. The sequence goes on from NYVG01000002.1 coordinate 43,420, forward strand.
ACGCGCTAGAGTCGGACCGAGCTCGCATCCAAACCGGCCGCATCTCGCGTTTTGGTTTAATGGAGATGAGCCGACAGCGGCTCCGCCCCTCGCTAGAAGAAATCAGCACGGAATTGTGTCCACGCTGTAATGGCCAGGGACGAATTCGTGACACCCGATCGCTGGCTCTGGCAATACTGCGTGTTATGGAGGAGGAATCTCTCAAGGAACGCAGCGCGGTGATTCGCGTACAGGTGCCCCTTGCGATCGGCGCGTTCTTATTGAACGAAAAACGCCGTGATCTCGCTGAGATTGAGAAGCACAGCAAGACGCACATTGTCATTATCCCTAATTCGAACTTGGAAACGCCCCACTACTTGGTTGAGCGGTTGCGCAATGACCACGTAGAAGAAGAAGGCGAGATTCCTAGTTATACCCTTTCGGAATTGGCCAATCAGGCTGCGGCTCAGGAGCTCCCCGAGGAAACAGCGCTGCCACAGCATCCCCAAGCAGCTGTAAAGGCACAAATTCAAGCCCGAGAACCCGCACCCAAGGTCGTTCCAGTCGAGGATAAAAAGCCCGGGCTACTGAGCAAAATATTTAAGAGTCTGTTCTCAGATGAGGTCACTGAACCTGACAATGAGGGCACCCATGACCGCAATAAGTCGGCTCGATCAACTACCTCGCGCAATCCGCGTAAGCGTCGCGACGACGGCAATGGCCGCGGTGAAAACAATCGTAAACGGGAACGTAACAACAATCGCTCAGATCAGGGCCGCAGCAATAACCAAGAGCGCGACGACAAACGCAAGAGCAAAACTGCTAACGAAGAGCGTAAGAATAACGGTCGGCAAAATGCTGGCACACCAGAGCGCCACGAAACTAAGAGCAGAAATAAGAACAAATCCGGACGTGCCGAAGCACAGCAGGAATTTGTGGCCACCTCGCCGGAGGAACGTCAGCCCAGCTCAGAGGATTTAGCAAAGAGTAAGCGTCAGCCGAAACGAGACCGCAGCGCCCCACCCCGTGAGAAAGCGCCAACTGTCCGCGCCGAGAAGCTTACACAACCTAGCCAACCTGAGACGCCGGCAGCAGGCGCTGCCGCTGATCTAACAAATAGCGAAACCGCTACGGCTAAAGAAACCGCGACAGCACCTGCAGCAGAGCGACCCAGCCGTGCAGGTAACGATCCGCGCAATAAAAACAAAACTCCTTCAGCACCACCGGTTCAAACTGCGCCGACATCTGAGGACGAAATAGATACGAAACCCGCTGATACAGATCAGTTCGACGCTCAAGCCCCAGAGTCTGCTGCCGCCGAGGAGCAGGATGGAACGCAGGTAGACAGCGGCGAACAAACTGCAGAAGTGGCACCAACCACCGACGGGGCAGAGCCAGCTGAGATTTCAGCCGGCGAAACGACTACTGAAACACCGAGTGTTGCTGAAACCTCAGCAACAGAAACAGCTACAGAAGCAGAAGCAGAAGCAGAAGCAGAAGCAGAAGCAGAAGCAGAAGCAGAGCCTAACGCAAATGCACAAGACACAGCGTCAACTGCGGTAGATGCGCCTGAAGAAAGCACAGCAAATATTGCAGAAGAGCAACCGAATCCGGGCGAAACTGCAGCCGAGGTAGACACTGTATCTAAGCAAGATGATTCATCTCCAGCGCCTACCAGAACAGTACGCGCGGCGAATGACCCCCGGGAAGTTCGCCGTCGTGAACGCGAAGCGGCTCTCAGATCCCAGGGTATTAAAGTACCCAGCACAGACCACAACAGCGCAGACTAGGCCAGTACAGACGGCTCAAGCTCAAGCTCTATAGCGAAAGCGTCAGCAACACTAGCGCGCACATCAGAGGCAAACTCTAAGATGTGCGCGGCTTCTGTTGCGCCATGATTCACCAACACTAACGGCTGTTTAACCCAACACCGAACCTGCCCAGACTGCCTTGCTTTCCAGCCACAGCGGTCAATAAGCTGAGCTGCCGATAATTTCGCACCAACGCGGGTGCGAAAAACGCTCAGGTCCAAACCTTCGAAATACGCTATGCGCGCGTTATCAATGATGGGATTCTTAAAAAAACTACCGACGTTAGGGTTGACGCTGGGGTCAGGTAATTTCGCCGATCGAATATCAATCACCGCTGCAGCAATCTGTTTAGGCGTTAAATCTACATGGCCTTGGAAGTAACTTGCCAAATCAGGATAGTCAATTTTTATGTGCCGAACCTTTGCAAGGTTGAGCCGAATGGCCGTAATAATTTCATCCGGACATTGCTGGAAGCGACTAGAACGATACCCAAAACCACAATCTTCAGCGCTCAGCCAACGTACGTCACCCATGCCGTCGAGCACCTGAACTGAAGCAACTACCTCGGCGAACTCTACGCCATAAGCGCCAATATTTTGCACAGGTGCGGCGCCAACCGAGCCCGGAATCAGCGCTAGATTCTCAACGCCAAACCAGCCCTGCTCAACACAATAAAGCACCAATTCATGCCAGTTATGGCCGGCGCCCACCTCTAGCTGCAGACCCGTATCCTGTTCATCAACAATATTCAGGGACTTAATCGCCATCACACCGACAACCCCACGCACCTGGGGCATAGGCACAATATTCGAACCTGCGCCGATAACACGAAAGGGCAAACCTTCTGCATCGGCAAATGCTCGAGCGGCGACCACATCGTCGCTGTGAATCAACAGGCAACCGAACTGCGCATAGCTTGCAAGGCCCAGTGTATTTGCCAACGGCATATTCTTTATTAGGTTCATTAAAGTTTAAGCAGCCTGAATGTAAGGTTGATGCGCTCTGCAACCGGACGCGCTGTTTTCGCAAGGCAATGGCGCTGGCGACCATCGAAAAGCAATAGCGATCCATGCTCTAGATCAATCTGCTCTCGGTTGCCGCTGTTCTCGGATTCAAAGCGAAAGCGGCGCGCCGCGCCCAGACTCAACGAGGCAATATTACCCGCACAGCCGGCCTCGTCATCGCGGTGCCAACCCATATGCTGCTGACCGTCGCTATAGCGATTTAGCAACAAAAAGTTGAATTCCTGAGCCGCTATGGCTTGGACCCGATCACGCAGTACCGACAACTCTCGAGGCCAACCCTGCGCGACATGGTCAGTGCCGGTGTACCGATAATTTAGGCCTGCATCGCCAAACCATGCTAGACGTCGCGGTGCGGTTACACGACGACCAAAAATACTGAAGGATTCTCTAGTCCAGGCAACATTACTCTCCTGCTGGAGCCACTTCAGCCAATGATCCGCGTCTTTACTGGGTAAAAAATCTCGCTGATAAAACACGCTCAAAAGCCGCATAAGAATAGTCCTAATGTATACTAGACCAAGCTACGAAACTAACGGGGAAATCCATTGAATATTGAAGGAAAACTAGCGGTCATTACCGGCGGAGCTTCCGGCCTGGGTCGAGCAACCGCAGAAATGATCGTCGCCAATGGCGGCAAGGTCGCCATCCTTGACCTTAACGAGGATCTGGCAAAAGCCACCGCTGAGGAAATTGGTAACGCGTCAGCCTATCAAGTCAACGTCACCGACGATGCCTCGGTTACCGCTGCAATCGAACAGATTCATGCTGACCACGGAGCTATTCATATCAATGTCAACTGCGCAGGCATCGGAGCAGCCTCGCGCACAGTTGGACGCGAAGGCGCTCTGGACATCGCGAAATTCAATTTCATCATTCAAGTCAACCTCATCGGCACCTTCTCTGTGCTGAGTAAGTGTGCAGCAATCATGCAAATGAACGAGCCTGAGGGTGAGGCACTAGAGCGTGGCGTAGTAATCAACACAGCATCCGTTGCGGCATACGATGGTCAAATCGGGCAGGCCGCATATTCTGCAAGTAAGGCTGGCGTTGCAGGGATGACTCTGCCGATCGCCCGTGATCTGTCCCGTCAAGGCGTTCGAATCTGCACCATTGCACCCGGCATTTTCAATACGCCAATGATGGCGGGTGCTCCGGATCAGGTACGAGACCCATTAATCGAGATGGTTCAGTATCCGAAACGCCTTGGTTTACCGCCGGAGTTTGCGTCGTTAAGCAAGCAGATCGTGGAAAACGCCTATCTAAACGGCGAGACCATTCGTCTTGACGGTGGTATCCGCATGGCGCCGAAATAGCGCCGCTATTGATCCTTCCCTGGCCAGAGCGCTTGCACGCGCTCTAGGTCAGCGAGGGTATCCACTCCTCCCGGAACCCTCTCGAACGCGTCCACCACCAGTAAATCAAGCCCAGCTTGCAGCCAGCGTAATTGCTCCAACATTTCGATTTGTTCGAGAGTACTCGGTCCTAACTCAACAAATCTGCGTAACCCCCTGACTCGAAAAGCATACAAGCCAACGTGCCGACGAATATTATGGTTCTTGGCAAATTCAGCCCAACTCTGGTCGGACATACTCTCTTGAGCATCACGAGCATAGGGAATATTCGCTCTGGAAAAGTACAAGGCGCAAGATCGATCGTTAGTGACCACTTTGACCACATTCGGATTTACAAAGTCGCTAAAGCTATCCAGCGGCTCGGCGACCGTTGCCATCTGCAGATCGCGCGATGAACTCATGCTTTCAATCAAACGGTTTATCACTGCAATTGGGATCAACGGTTCATCACCCTGAACATTCACCACAATGTCGTCGTCGCCCCAACCGTTTATGCGCGCGACCTCCATGGTCCTGTCGGACCCAGAAGTGTGCTCCACATTAGTCAACACAGCGCTGAACCCTGCCTCCGCAACCGCACGCTGCACACGTAAATCATCCACTGCAACAGTGACATCATCGGCAATCGTTGCAGCCGCTCGCTCTGCGACGCGCACGACCATAGGTCGCCCAGCAATGTCTGCTAGGGGCTTACCCGGCAGTCGCGAGGAGGCAAAGCGGGCAGGAATCACTATATGCACGGACACGGCCTATTCCTCCTCCAGGCGCTCAGAGCGTGGAGCGATGCCTTTATCTGACAGCAGCACATTCAGCATCGAACTCACATCGTCATCAAATCCCAACTCTATACGCAGCGCCCAAACATGACTTAGATCTATTTCAAGCTCGCGCAACTTAACTGCGTCTTTCTCTGTACAAACCACTGGCAGTCCGTCGGCAAACGCAACTTCCTTGCCGGAGTAATCGTAATGGTCAGCATACTCATGCAAATCAGCGGATATCCCAAGCGATCGTAATGAACCTAAAAACCGCAGTGGGTTTCCGATACCACAAAGCGCATGCACCAACTTGAACTGCGCCACAAACGCATCTGCGGACAGCGCCAAACCCTTTGTTAAATTGACGAAATCGAGCGCTTGCGCCTGCATCACGATCTCGTCTGCCCTAAGGCCGCTTTTACAGCCGTTAGACACAACCCAATCGACATTCTCCAGGCGCGCCTGTGGTTCGCGTAACGGTCCCGCAGGCATAAGGTAGCCATTACCCAAACCCCGCGCACCATCTACCACGGCAATTTCAATATCTCGATTCATGGCGTAATGCTGTAAACCATCATCACTCACCACTACGTCGCAGCCACCTTCATGCAGCATAGTTACAGCCCCGGGGCGATCCGCCGCAACCGCTACCGGACATTGCAAACGACGGCGCATCAAGACCGCCTCGTCGCCATAGGCTGCGGCATTTCCATCAGCCGGCACCAAGGACCCCGCGCGACTCGCTTGACCTCGATATCCGCGCATAGCAACACCTGGGTTAAAGCCGCGCTGCTGCAATTGTTCAACAAGCCAGATAACCATGGGGGTTTTGCCGGTGCCTCCCGCGGTGATATTACCTACAACAATCACTGGTACATGCCCATTACTGCCGGCGTGAGCCCGTTGCTGCTGTATCTTTTTGGATCGGCGCGCTAGGAAGCCATACAGCCACGATAGCGGCAGCATTAGTAACGGCCAGCGCGCGCCACTGTACCAAGCAGCGCTGAGGGCGGATGCAGAACGCGACGCGTAATCCCCCATGAACGGCACTATCTGGATGCTGGAAGGTGTCGACAGCGGCTGCACCGCGGAGTCTGCAGACTGCTCGGACTCAGGAGTATCTTGAAATTGCGCAGCATGCAAGCTGGCGTATTGCGCGCCTAGCTCCAGCAATTCTTGATGCGTGCCCTCTTCCACGATTTGGCCGCTTTCCAGCACCACAATTCTATCTGCTGACTCGATCGTGGATAGTCTATGGGCGATCACCAAAGTGGTACGCCCTTTCATAACCTCTACTAAGGCGGCCTGAATGTGCTTTTCCGATTCATTGTCTAATGCCGATGTCGCCTCATCCATAATCAAGACCGGCGCATCTTTGAGTAACGCCCGAGCAATGGCGATGCGTTGCCGCTGGCCACCGGACAATAACACTCCATCATCCCCAACCATGGTATCTAAGCCATTGGGCATAGCCGCAATAAACTCATCCGCATGCGCACGCTGAATCGCCAAGTTGATGGCCGCATCATCTGCATCGGCCAAATCGCCGTATGCAATATTGTTGCGCAACGTGTCGTTAAACAAAGTCACCTGCTGGGTTACTAAAGCAATCTGCTGACGCAAACTGGTCAGCTGAATATCGTTTATGTTCACGCCATCGATACTAATGGAGCCTGTACCCACGTCATAGAATCTCGGTAGTAGGCTGGCTAGGGTGGATTTGCCGCTGCCTGAGCGCCCAACTAACGCCACCTTTTGGCCTGCTGCTATGTCGAGATTTATATCCTGCAGTACGTCCGGCCCGTCATCTTGGTACCGAAAACTGACGCCCTGCAATAGCAATCGACCGTTGGCTCGAGCAATCGCCTTAGAACCGTGATCGTGTTCTACGCCTGAATCGAGCTGGGAAAACACGTCCTCAGCCGCAGCGATACCACGCTGCAACTTTGCATTAATCTCCGAGAGCTTACGAATAGGCCGACCCAACATCCCCGCCCAGCTCAAAAACATCACCGCCTCGCCACCACTCAAACTACCGCCCACATCCGGCCGGTACAGTAGCAAGATCAGCGAACACAGGGCCACTGCGATAATGGTCTCATTCAACTGTGAGCTAAAGACGCGTGTCATCGCCATCTTCAAATTCTGCTGACGATTAACCTTGCTGGCACGATCGAAACGATTCTGTTCGTAGCGCTCGCCGCCAAAAGTTTTAACAACCTTAAAACCATTTACCGCTTCAGATACCACATGGGTTACGTCGCCCATGGAGTGCTGAATACGCTTTGCAATGCGCCTGAAACGACCGCTGGCAAACACTACAACCAACGCCAAGAGCGGCGCTGCAGCAATAAAAATGAGTGTCAGGCGCCAGTTTAAAGCTAACATAAAGCCAACTATAACGATTACTTTAAGGCCGTCTTGCACCACCGCTCGAATTGCATCCGTACTGGTGTCGCGCAGCTGGGTAACGGTGAAAGTAATGCGCGATACTATATGACCCTGGGCATTGGCATCGAAATAATGCGTGGGCAGTCGCAGCAATTGTTCAAACAACTGTTGGCGCAGATTAAACACCATGTTGAAAGAAACTTTTGCCATCATGCTCTCACCGATGACTGTGCCAATCGCACGCAGCCCTGCTGCACCGGCCATCAACAGTGGGATCGTTGCAGCAGCCCGCGCAGCCTCGTTATCCCATTCATCGATTAAGTTGCCAAACAAGCGCACGAAATAACCTTCGGCTCCAGCTGCAAGTAAAAATCCAAGCACAGAAATCCCAAACCAAAACCAATAGGGCGCCAGATAACTGAGCAGCCGCTTGTATGTATCCCAATCAGAATTCGCCATTGCTAGTTCTTCAATTTTTACCGCGAGTATTTAACCGCACATCGCTAATGCCTGCTGCGCGGCAAACGTCCATCGCCTTTATTACGAAACGATAGTCTGTGGCCTCATCAACATCTAATCTGATAGACACCCTATCCGTACTTTGTACTCCGACCTGATCTCGAAGAACTCCTGCTAACGCCTCAACACTTGCGTCTTGATATAAGTTGCCAGCGACTAAAAAATCGCCAGCTTCATTGATCAACATAATTAACTGTTGATCGTTAGATTCGCGTTCGGCGCTAGTCGATTCCGGAAGTTTGATCGCAATTTCCCGATTCACAACAAGGGAGGTGGACACCATAAAGAAAATTAGCAGTAAGAAAATTACATCAATCAGTGGCGTTAACTCTAAAACGCCTTCCTGGCGGCGGCGCCGCCGCGCAAAAGCCATTAGCTTTCGTGCTCCGCATTCAACCGCATCAACCAGCGCTGACTGGTTTCATCCAGCATCACCAGTAACGTATCCACCTTGCGCAACAGTAATCTGTGAGCGATCAATGTGGGAATCGCAATCGATAAGCCTGCGGCAGTGGTAACGAGCGCTGTAGAAATACCCCCAGCCAGTGCTGCCGTCCCCCCAGAGGCGGAAACCACAGAAGTAAAAACATCGATCATGCCAACTACGGTACCCAAAATACCTAATAACGGACTGATTAACGCGATAATGCCTAGGGCTGTGAGATAGGTTTCAAGGTCGTGGGCAACACTGGCCAAGGCCGCCTCTCTTACGCTTTCCATATGCTCGGCATCAGTTTGGGCTAAGGCCCCCAGTACCGCCCCCAAGGGCGAGTGGTTGCGTAATTGCTCGAGCGTTCCGGGATCGCCCAACACTCGCTGCATTTGCGCGAGAGTCAGCGCTAACAGTTCGGGTGGGGCGACCAAGTCTTGACGTAGCGACCAGTAGCGCTCTACACAAATTGCTACGGCAACCACGCTGCAACTTAAAATCGGCAACATTAACCAGCCGCCTGCTAAAATCACATCGATCATGGCAACGCCTGGCCTGTCAAAATATTTGCTACCAACTGCAGCCTCGCGCACTGATAGGCCAAACGCTGTGCACTAAGCCATCGTCTTCCAAAATCCAATAATAGTCGTGCAAATTAACCGTTGGATCACAGTGGGGTGCGGCAAATCTCAACACCTGACCCAACTGCACCTCTTGCTGACCATCACCCAGAATCAGCACACCGTGCTCGTCGCCGGCAAAACGAAATTCAACGCCGGGTAAATCGTCACAAACCGGATTTACCGAATCAGAAGCAAATGCTTTGTAACCACCGTCGACGGTAATTGTCTTGGATTGGGGCTGACTAATGGTGCTGCAGGCTACGGTAAGAGCAAGCTCAAAATCTTCGAAGCGACTGGCACCTGCGCTGGCCAAGGCCCGATACTCCTCATCCATAAAGATATAGCTGCCCACTTGAATATCGGTGAGGCGCTCCACCGCGACGTCGACATCGTAAGTACCTGTACCGCCCCCGGTGACAATCTCTGCGGAGATACCCCGCGCTGCAAGTGCGGTGAAAAACTCATCCAATCGTGACCAAGAAGCTAAGGATTTATCACGTCGCTTTGAATAGTCCTCGATGTGCATAAGGTGACCGGCATAATGCTGAATACCACGAAATTCGAAACGCTCATCCTTCATTACTGCATCGATCAGCCGCAACATGGTATCTACCTCGCGCGTCCCCGTGCGCCCCATACTAAGATCAATATCCACCAACAGGCCTAAGCGTCGCTCTGGGGCTATTGCCCCCTGCAGCGCCCCTAAGCCCTGCTCAGAGTCAATAACCAAAAGCAGCTCGCGATCTGGGTATGTGCCAAGTAACGAATTGAGCGCCTGGGCCTTCGTCGGCGTAGCGATGGGCGAAGTAATCAGCGCCGACGGAATTCCAGCCCCGAGCATAATCGCCGCCTCACTGATCTTAGCTGCACATATTCCAACCGCGCCCATCTGTATCTGCAGCTTAGCAATGGTTGGACACTTATGGGTCTTACTGTGGGGGCGAAAACCTTTACCCGCAGCGCGAACATGATCAGCCATTTTGCGCATATTGCGCTCCATAGCGGCACGCTCTAAAACCAATGCCGGTGTGGGTAACTGANCCAACTCCATAGGCNGGTGCANAGTAGTNGGCGCGCTAACACGCGCAGCGGCTTGATCGAGCNCAAAATCAATCGACATCGGTTAATCAGCCCATTCGTTGGTAACAATAATTTGTGGCTTCTACAAATCCTTCAACAGAACCACAGTCAATGCGGCGGCCCTCGAACTTATAGGCCAATACTTTACCCTGCTGGGCCTGTTGCAGTAGGGCGTCCGTGATTTGCACTTCGCCATTACGACCGGCTGGGATTCCATCGAGAATATCGAAAATATCCGGAGTGAGAATATAGCGCCCGATAATCGCGAGATTACTTGGAGCATGCTCAGGCTCGGGCTTTTCCACCATATCTGTGACTTTCAATAGATCTCGTGTGATTGGCTCGCCGGCAATAACTCCATACCGATGTACCTGATCCGCCGGCACTTCTTCAATCGCTACAATGCTGCAGCCATATTGCTCATACAGAGCAGCCATTTGCCCCATCACACCCTTTTCGTCTTCTGACGTTAAACATAGGTCATCTGCAAGTATGACTCCAAACGGCTCATCACCAACGATGCGCTTGCCGGTTAGAATGGCGTGCCCAAGGCCTAACATTTGACGCTGCCGCGTATATGAAAAGGAACACTGATCGATTAAGCCTCGTATGCCCTCTAGCGCCTCTTCTTTGCCAGTGCCCGCAATAGAACTTTCCAACTCAAAACTGACATCAAAATGGTCTTCAATCGCCCGCTTACCACGACCGGTAACAAAACAAATGTTGCTTAATCCAGCGTCGGCAGCTTCCTCCACACCATACTGAATCAGTGGCTTGTCCAGTATCGGCAGCATTTCTTTCGGCATAGCCTTGGTGGCGGGCAAAAACCGCGTACCGTACCCTGCTACGGGAAATAGACATTTTTTCAGCACCGCGCCGTGACTCCTTCTATTAAAGAGCCTCTATGTTAGCTGGAATGCTGTGCTTAGTGTGATAGTTAACCGAGCCGTATCACTAACTTTTTGCATGCTGGGCCGCGTCAGCCAGCTTTAAAGCAGCGACAAGATGCTGACAGATCAAAACGCCCGCCGTCTTGCTCTGCCGGTAAGAGCGTTGAGGCGAACGCGTTCGCAGGGAATACGCTAAATCCATCGCAGAATTAAGATGCTCAAGAACCGGATCGGCTGACCCTATGGAGTGCCTGGCATTTTCTTCTAACTCTGTGGAATTACCTGATTGACCGACCTGTCTGACCCAGGAACCTCTTAGTTGCCGCTGCAATTTATCCCGCCCAGTAGCCCTGGCTACAACCAAGGCATGCTGTTCGGGTTCAGCAAATAATGGCAAAGTCGCGCCCACTGGCGTGTGCGACTTGGGTGCGTCGCCACAATCTGTCGCCCTAGGCAGGTCTTCGTCCACGCCAATGACGAACTCAGAAAGCCAGTCTTGCTGTATTGGATTGCCAGTTTCCATACCATGATTGTACAGATACTGTATATTTATACAATATCTGTCTTATGGTGCACTTTCAGTGAAAATGAGCTGTTCGCCATCCCATGCACCTAAAATTTCCGCACCTGGTGCAAACTTTCCGGCCAATATCTGATTTGCTAGCGGATTCTCTACCAAACGCTGTATCGCGCGCTTTAGTGGTCGCGCGCCGTAAACCGGATCATAGCCAGCGCTCGTTACTGCTTTTAATCCATCATCAGCAAGAGTGAGTTGCAGATCCTGTTCACCCAAACGCACATTCAATGCATCGAGCTGCAGTTGAGCAATTTGCCCGATCTGCTCTTCTCCTAGAGGCTTAAAGACCACCACATCGTCGATTCGATTGATAAATTCGGGGCGAAAATGCTGAGCCACAATGCCCATCACCGTGCTCTCTATCCGCTCCTCATTGCCATCTTGGGTCAAAGCTTGGATGGCCTCGGAACCAAGATTAGAGGTCATCACCAGCACGCAATTGCTGAAATCGACTGTTCTGCCATGGCCATCCGTAAGTCTACCGTCATCTAGCACCTGCAGCAGGATATTGAACACATCGGCATGAGCCTTCTCGATTTCGTCCAGCAGAATCAGCGAGTAGGGCTTGCGCCGCACAGCCTCGGTTAAGTAACCGCCCTCTTCGTAACCGACGTAGCCCGGGGGCGCGCCAATCAATCGAGCAACAGAATGCTTCTCCATAAACTCGGACATGTCGATGCGTACCATTGCGTCGGCGCTATCAAATAGCACTTCCGCCAACGCTTTACAGAGCTCTGTTTTGCCCCCCCCGGTGGGTCCAAGAAACATGAACGAGCCATTCGGCCGATCCTGCTCGGCCAATCCTGCGCGCGCTCTGCGAACTGCCTGACTCACCGCTTTGATCCCTGATTGTTGTCCAACCACGCGTTTCGACAGCTCCTCTTCTAAGTGCAATAGCCGCTGCTTTTCTGCTGACATGAGTCGTGCAACAGGAATTCCAGTCCACTTAGCAACCACCTCAGCGATTTCTTCTGCCGTAACCCTGTCCCGTAACAGCTGATTTCCTTGGGTGGTTTCGGGCGCTTCAGCAATGCGCCTCTCTAGATCTGGAATGACGCCGTACTGTAGTTCCGACATTCGAGTCAAATCGCCTTCCCTTCGGGCAGCGGCAAACTCCAGGCGAGCAGCTTCTAACGCCTCCTTTGTGCCCTGCGCTCCTTTGAGCGTGTCTTTTTCTTGCTGCAGAACTTCATCAAGTCGACTGTAGTCTTGTTCCAGCTCAGCGGCCGTGCTTTGCAGCTCTTTCAGACGCACCTGACTCGCATCGTCCTGTTCTTTTTTCAGCGCCTCAATCTCCATACGAATCTGCATGAGACGACGCTCAAGGGCGTCCATGCTTTCCGGCTTTGAATCTATTTCCAGGCGGATCCGACTCGCGGCTTCATCAATGAGGTCGATTGCCTTATCGGGCAATTGTCGATCAGTTATGTAGCGATGAGACAAAGTAGTAGCAGCGACAATTGCGGGGTCGGTGATATTGACGCCATGGTGCACCTCGTAGCGCTCTTTCAGCCCCCGTAGGATGGCCACGGTGCTCTGCAGATCTGGTTGGTCAACCTGCACTTTTTGGAAGCGCCGCTCCAAAGCCGCGTCTTTTTCTATAAAGGTTCGGTATTCATCAAGAGTGGTCGCGCCGACACAGTGCAACTCACCTCGCGCGAGGGCTGGTTTAAGCATATTGCCGGCATCCATCGCCCCCTCGGCTTTGCCGGCACCAACCATGGTATGCAATTCATCAATAAACAAGATTATCCGGCCCTCTTGTTTACCCAGATCGTTCAGCACCGCTTTAAGCCGCTCTTCAAACTCCCCCCTATACTTGGCCCCTGCAATCAAGGCACCTATATCTAGGGACAATACCTTTTTATCTTTCAAAGACTCAGCAACTTCACCGTTAACAATCCTCTGCGCTAATCCTTCAACAATGGCCGTTTTACCCACACCTGACTCACCAATAAGTACTGGATTATTTTTGGTTCGTCGCTGCAGTACCTGCACCGTGCGACGAATTTCCTCATCGCGGCCAATAACGGGGTCCAGTTTGCCCTCTAGGGCTCGGGCTGTGAGATCTATAGTGTACTTCTCTAACGCTAAACGCTGGTCTTCTTCATTTTTATCTAACACTTTGTCTCCTTGACGCCGCGCGTTCGCAGCCGCTCGAATCACTTGTGGGGAAAATCCTAATGGTTTTAGTAGCTGGCGCAGCCTTGGCTCTTCTAACAGCGCCAACAATACCCACTCTTCGGGCACATAATGATCACCCGCTTTTTCGCCATGCTGCTGTGCCACTTCAAAAACTTGCGCCAGTTCATTACTCATGCGCAGCTCTTGTGCAGACTGGCCTAGTCTTGGCAGATCATTCAGCGCCGCCTTCACTTGTTTACGCAGCTGGGACAAAATGCCCTGCTCAGTGGCCACCTCTACAGCTAGCGATTCATCTATGTCGAGAAACGCCGCGAGCACATGCAACGGCTTGAGCTCTACATGCTGGCGTGACAGCGCCAAGCGTTGAGCACTATTCAACGCCGCCTCGACTCTTTGGGTAAATTCTTTCATGCCTACTCCGCTTGCCGACCCAATTCTTTACAAGCTTGTTTCACTGCCTGCTAGAATGTGGTCAAAGCACACTATTTCAAGCTATGTCCCATTTATGCATGGCTTATTTCACAGCATTTCGACAACAACTCCAGTGAACTAACCGGCAGTTTTGAAGGCTATACACTAATGATCAGATGCGTATCGCATGACCCCAACGAACGCCCCGACAAGGTCGTTGGAACCATCACCATGCAACCTAACCATTCTATGAGCTGGAAGGCCCTAGGCTACTTTCTGATGTTTATGATGACCATTTCGTTCAGTATCGCCCTGGCTTTCACCGCCATGGGTTATTGGGTCGTGCTGCCTTTCACTGCGTTAGAGATGGCAGTTCTTAGCTATTGTTTGTGGTTGTGTTTGCGCCGCTCGAGCCTCCAAGAAGTGCTGTCCTTAACGCCAGAGACCATTACTCTGGAAGTGGGTGTTAAACGCCCACAACAAACCTACCAGTGGCAGCGATTCTTTACCAAAATCCAAGTGCAGCCTGCATTCCACCCGTGGTATCGAAAAAAAGTTTCCTTAGTGCACAAGGGCACTGAACTGGAGATTGGAGGCTTTCTCAACAATGATGAACAGGCCGAACTACTGGACTCGTTACGCCAGTTAATCCGTCAGGCAGACGCGGCACAGGTCACGGCTCCCGGACCAGCCATTGGCCACGCTGAGTAAACAGATATTCCGGTGTCAGACTATTCCACGTCACTCCTCCAACCCGCCCGGTAACCACTTGACCCGCACCCTCTAACCGGTAACGCCACGTAACGATATCGTGAGGATGTCCATACCGATTGCTGCGACCAGCACTATGCACCGCCCAACGAGGCGCGACGTGGCGCACAAAAACTGAAGACGAAGATGAATGACTACCATGGTGTGGGGTTACCAGCAAAGCCAAATCTCTCGGCAACCACGCTGTCAGAACATCCTCCGCTGCCTTTGACACATCACCACTCAAGTATATCCGCTGCTGCCCCTCTTCATTCGACGCGCCAGTCTCAACCAGCAAGGTGCAGGAGCGATCATTGCGGCTAACGCCGTTTTTGTCTTGTAACACAGAAAAACGCACGCCGTCCCAGAGCCACGACTTATTGTGCTCGCAGGCCTTGGCACCGAAGATACGTTCCGCACTAGGGTACCGCGCCATCAGCGTCATCCGCCCTCCAGCATGATCGTTGTCCATATGCGTAAGCATCAGTAGATCAACTTGATCGGCACCAGTACTGCGCAATGCCGGAACCACAATTGACTGACCCGCGTCGAAACGATTTTCAAATCGTGGGCCAGTGTCCACCACAATACGCCGGGATTTAGTATCCAGAATAGCAGAACTGCCCTGTCCGACATCGAGCACCTGCAGCCGCACCTGCCCGAAGCTAACGCCCACTCGATTAGTAAGCAAAAGACACGACAACCCAAGCACGGTGATGCTCTTATAGAACTTAGACAGGGGCAGGAAATAGGCCCAAGCGGCGAGGCTGATAATCAACACGGTGCCAATCGACAAATAGCCAATACTTTGAGCACGCGGCGGCACAATACTGATCAATGAGTCCAATAGCGCCTTTGTCGTGATAACGGTGAGATCAGCCAACATCAGCAAACCGCCACTCACCGACGAATTTATTGGCGCGAGCAAGAGTCCAAGCATCAGACTCGGCAGCGCAACCAAGGTAACTGCCGGCACCGCAAATAGGTTAGCCGGGATACTCAGCAATGGGATCGCCCCGACGATCACGCTAAGCGTTGGCGCCATCAACAGAAATAACACAAATTGCATGCGAACAAATGCATGAATTTTGCTCATGGGTTTGCGATATCCAGCCACGGCCCAGCACAGTGCTGCAACCGCAATATAAGACAACCACAAACCCTGTTTGAACACAGCCAAAGGCTGCAGCACGACCGCCAAGATGAACGTCAGCAGCAGCATCCGCAAAGGTACAGAACGACGCTGAGTAAAACCGGCGAAAACGACGACACAGGCCATTAAAGCGGCGCGAACCACGGGCGGTTGCAGCCCACTCAGCCAGGCATAGAGCAAAATCCCCACCAGGGCGAACAGTGCAGCGCTGCGATTGCTATGGGCCGAAAGGGGCAAAAACAACCCGCCAAGCCTGAAACAGGCTAGGCATAGCAGATAAAGCCACCCTCCAATTAGCCCTACATGAAGCCCAGAGACGACGAACAAATGGATCGTACCCGTGATCCGTAATCGCTCCCAATCCTCAGGCGCCACCCGGCCTTTATCGCCCAATGCCAGCGCCAGTAAGGCGCCTCTTTCCACTAATTGCGTGGTTGCAAGAACCGAACGAACCCACTGGGACAGACCCTGAGACTTTTGCGATCCTTCAAGGAAGCCGTGCTTTATGTATCCGGTCGCGTTATACCCTGAGGCGAGCAACCACTTTTCGTAATCGAAACCGCCAACGTTTAAAGTTCCCCAAAGCGGCTTTAAACGCACAGTCGCAACCACAATATCCCCCACGGCCAGCGCGTTTTCACTGTTGCGCCAACTTAACCTGAGGGTTTTTCCAAGCACATCTGGGCAACGTTGCTGGATATCGCTAAGAACAACAAAGCGCCCCTGTATTCGCTCGGGCGCGTGACGCGACAGTTCATCCGTTCGTAATTTCACCAGCACATCTTGGCCTCGTGCGCACTGAGGTAATGTATCCAACGCCGCCTGCTGCCAAGCCAACACAACTCGAAAAACGGCGACCACAACCCCCGCTATCAAGATATAATTGAGCCTAATGTTGATTCCTTAACTCCAACTCCGCCGCGACTCGCAAGGCGTGGAAATTAGCCCCGCACTAACAATGTAGTTATGCCTAAAAAGACTCTTCTAAAGTACTTACCAAACGCCGAAAAAATCCGTAGGCATTCCTCCCTGCAGCCCATCGCGCACCTGCTCGAACGATCGCAGCTCTGGCATGTGAACCGTCATTCAGTCTCCCTCGCTGTTTTTATTGGCCTTTTTTGTGCCTTTGTGCCGGTACCTGCGCAGATGTTACTTGCGGCTTTGGCTGCTATTTGGCTGAAAGCCAATTTACCGATCAGCGTTGGACTGGTATGGATCAGCAATCCAATCACCATGGGGCCGATGTTCTACTTTGCGTACAAATTAGGGGCTTGGTTATTGGGTGGAGAGGCCTCAATAGACAACTTCTCCTGGAGCTTCAGTTGGTTCCTAGATAACGCTTCACGAATCGGCTATCCGTTTTTGCTCGGCTGCCTGATTTGTTCTTGGGTGTCTGCAGTCAGCGGATATGTATTATCGCAGCTGCTGTGGCGCACCCATATTATACTTAAGTGGAATAAGCGCAGAGCTTAGCCATAACTTCTGTGGGGCGAGCTCAGACCTTGAGATTTTCCAGCGGGTTCATTTGACTCGCTCGATGGGCGGGCAACCAAGCAGACCATACAGCCAAACCTCCGGCAGCGAGACCGGTAAGAAAAAGATCAGCCCCCTTAATTTGACTGGGCACTTTGACGAAGTACGAGCCCTCTAACAGGTGACGCCCTGTTAACCACTCCAGTGCATCGACAATTTCATTAACCTGTGTGGCAATGAGTACGCCAGCTGCCAGCCCAGTTATCGTCCCTACCAGCCCCACTAGCGAGCCTTGGAGCAGAAATACGTTACGCACCAGGGCTTGATCGGCGCCCATGGTGCGCAAGATTGCGATGTCTGCGCGTTTGTCGTTCACCATCATGATTTGCCCCGCCACGATATTGAATCCGGCAATAGCGATAACCAGCAGCAGCAACGTGCCCATTAGAGTTTTTTCTAAAGCAACGGCCTGGAAGAGATCGCCGTATTCGTCGACCCAACTACTTACAACCACCTCAGACTGGCCTTCCCAAAGATTAGAAGACACGGCCAAGTTACTCACTAGCGACTGTGCATCTAGGGCATTGTGCAACTGTAGGCGCAACCCCGTTTGCCCTAACTGCCGCCAAATATCCATCGGCTTAGTATCTAGGTTCATCAGCAACAAGCCGTAGTCTGGGTCTGCTCCAAGCTCGAATGTTCCAACAATTTTCGCGCGTAATACCGTTGACCCCAAACTCTCGCCCCTAGGCANGGTCAACAATAGATTCAAGCTGTCACCCGGGAACAATCCTAAAGCTCGAGCCAATGGCGCACCTACTAATACGCCGTTGGACGCCTCTCTTAATGCAGCAAGGGCTCCNTCAGACAGTGCGTTGNGTAACTGCGGTTGCGCCTTAAATCCGGCTTCAGTTAAAGCAATCGCGGTGACAGGCTGGCCTCTGCCGCTCTGAGTAATGACGCCAAAGCCCTGAAAATAGGGCGCAATTTGCCGGATCCTTGCATCGGCTTGCGCAAATTCACGTAATCGTGTGGTTGGTTGGGCGTTGGTCAACGTGATGTGTGGCACCGACCCGAGCAGGCGCTGCTTTAACTCTTGATCAAAGCCATTCATAACCGCCATTACCGCCGTTAACGACATAACACCTAAAGTCAGTCCGATCACGGAGACCCAACTGACGAAACGGGAAAATCCGCGGCCTCCGCGAAGGGTTAACCTTGCAGCCATCCACAGACTGAGGGTTAGCGCATTAGTCATCTATTCAGCCAAAGAACTAAGGGGCTGCAAAATGCCATCATCTAGTGACTCAACACGATCAAATCGTTGCAACATCGAAACATCATGGGTGACTACAACGAAAGATGTGCCCTGTGCCCTGCTCAGGTTGGACAAGAGATCCATCAACAGCTCAGCACTGGCGCGGTCAAGACTGCCGGTGGGCTCATCGGCCAACACCACCTGAGGCTTATTTATCAATGCTCTGGCTACCGCAACACGCTGACGCTCGCCCCCGGACAACGCACTCGGCAAGTGACTTAGACGTTCTTCTAATCCTACCAACGCCAACATGTCCTGTGCCGCTTGCCGCGCTGACAATTCGTCGATACCGAGCAACCGCTGCGGAATAGCAACATTCTCCTGGGCCGAAAATTCCCCGAGCAAGTGATGTTGTTGATAGACAAAACCCATTTTCTCACGACGTATTCGCGCTCTACCGTTCGAATCTGCCGCCAGCAGATCCACGCCGTCGATGTGCACCGAGCCGCTATCTGCAGAATCCAACCCAGCCAGTAGATGCAGCAAGCTGCTCTTGCCTGAACCTGAGCGACCGACCACGGCCACTTGCTCACCTACAGCCAACTGCAGATTCACCCCCTTCAAAACCGGTACCTCGGTAGCATTCTGATAAAAACTTTTCGCTAGGCCTTGAGCCAACAACATCACCGAATTATTCATAAGCGAGCACTCTAGAAGGCAGTAGTTTCGCTGCGCGCCATGCCGGATACACACTCGCAACAAATGCCAGTGCACTCGCCAGGACGAAGATACTGACCGCATCAAGCAGCTGCACATCTACGGGTAAGTACGAGATAAAGTATTGGCTCATCAAATCCGCCCCAGATAACCACTGCAAGAATGGAAACAGCTCTGCCAATCCGAGGGCTGCCAGCCAACCAATTACCAGCCCAAGCATAATGCCTGCTCCTCCGAGCAACATCCCTAAGCAACAAAAGAGGCCTGTGATCTGGATGTCGGTTGCGCCCATACTACGAAGAATTGCGATATCCGCTTTATGGCGTTCCACCAGCATCATCAAACTCGAAATAAGATTGAAAGCCGCGACGCCAATGAGCAAGGAAAATAGCCCGAACATGGTGACTTTTTGGATGGCGATTGCTTGGTAAAGATTACCGTAGGTGGTCATCCAACTGCGCACCACCGTTGCATCGGCAAAGCGCGTATACAAGAACCGTCGTGCCCCAGCAAAGTCGAAAATATCTGTTAAACGACCCTCAACCGCGTTAACACGCGGCCCTAGCTGGAGCAGACGCTGTGCATCTGCCAGACCGATAAAGGCACCCTGAGCATCGAGTTGAGAACCACTGTCGAATACATCAACGACTACAAAACGTTTTTGCCGAATGATTGGCCCAACGATAGAGGCTTTCGGTTCAGCAAGCATGACCACGACTGAGTCGCCTGGGACTACCCCAAGTCGTTTCGCCAGTGTGGCGCCAATTACTATGGCAAAGCGCTGTTGCTGCAAAACAGCGAGAGGATTGTCTGACCGAGCCGAATTTTGTAAGCCTGGGGTTAAAAATGATCCGATATCACTCACCAAGGCATAGCCCTGAGAATCGATACCCTTTAACTGCACGGTCGCGAGGTTATCGTTGGCCGCCAAAATTGCTGTGCCATGAACCACCGGGACCAAATGCTCAATGCCATTAGCATTCAACACTTCGGTATCAGTGTGAATATCTGCGGGAACAACACCACCAGGTAGTGCAATAGCGAAGTGCGGAGTTATCCCCAGTATCCGCTCACGTAATTCGCGGTCGAAACCATTGACAACGGAAAGTACCAGCAGCAAAACACCAGTGCTTACAATTAGACCCGTCAACGCCAGCTTACTGACATACGACAGACTGCTAATTGGACTAAGCAAAAACCGGAGCGCTAATGCCCAGGTCAAACTTTTCACTGGTGCCGTCCGCTCGACGCCGACTGTTTAACGCCCGCGTCGCACCGCAAGACTCTCAATGGACTTTGGTTTTGGGTCTGATTCGCTGTCGCATTGCTGCGGATCACCACCACAAATCTCGCATTCCATTTCCATCCCTAACGCTTTCATGCCACCGCAGCTACCCGCAATCGGCTTACGTCCAAAGAGCACGCCTACCGCCATTAGCGCGACCATTAACAACATAAATCCAAAAGCAAAAAACAAAGTGGTCATGACTTACTCCGGGTTACCCAGCAGATACGCTTGCATATGCGAAGTATACCTCTCAGTAATCGTAGCGTCGGCACTTTTTGCCAAAATAAGCGTAGCCACGCCCCGGCTCTCGGCATACGCAAGTCCGGCATCTAGGCCGAGCACCATTAAGGCGGTTGCGTAAGCATCGGCCCACATCGCACTGGGGTGCACAACGGTCACCGACAGCACATTATTATCTGCGGGATTACCACTTCTTGGATCAATGACATGATCCACCCGTAAGCCATCGACCACCCGGAAATTGCGGTAATCTCCTGAAGTTGCCACACTTTGGCCAGAGACGCTGAGAACTCGTTGCACCGAGCCTTGTTGCCCGGACCGAGGCACTTCTATGCCGACCCGCCACAACTTGCCAGCACTGTTCAGGCCTTTAACCCGAACTTCACCGCCTATATCCACCAGAAAATGCTCACAGCCCATGCTCGACATTGTTTCNGCAATCTCATCTACCGCTTGGCCTTTCGCAATAGCNGATAAATCGATATAGGTCGTTGCTAGGCGTTTGCGAAGCTGCCTATTGGACAGCAACTCAATATGCTGCATGCCCACGCTTGCCGCGGCATCCAATTGCGCTGCTTCACTGGGTGGCCAAGGTAACTCTTGGTCTGGTCCAAAGCCCCAAATATTGACCAACGGGCCGACCGTAACATCGAATGCCCCTGCTGTGTCTCGCCAAAGCTCCACTGCCGCAACAAGCGCAACACTTAGGCGCTCACTTATCGGCCTTGGTATCTGTGCCGGGGCTTTGTTAAGCAGACTCAGTTCAGAATCCGCAATATAGGTCGATAAACTTTGATTAAACGCAAGCAACTGCTGATCCAGAGCAAATTGACTGGGCCGACAACTAGCAGATGGTGCGAACTGAACCCGGTAGTAGGTGCCCATGGTTGCACCTTGTAAGAACTCATAAGCAGACTGTTGCGGCTCGCCACACCCACCCAGCAGCAACGTGAGCAGTAGCGAAATTCGGGCATATCCCAGTGGCTGCGGACCTCTCATAAGGTTCCTGTCATTGATTCTATGATCCAGCAACTTCACAAAATTGCCTCCCCGACTGGCCACCTGGGCCAGCAGCCGATTAAACTCAACGGCTTGCACATCTTAAGCGAATGAATCGTATGAATTCACCAAAATTTGGGTTGCTGGTTGTCGGCGCTGCGGTCCTGGGTTGGCTGTGCGCTCAATTCTTGCCGCCAATGGAGTGGTTAGCGCAACTCACCGAATTGCTCCGAACTGCTTTTTTCGCCGCTCTGAAAATGCTGATTGCTCCGCTGATCTTCTTTTCGCTGATCAGCGGTGTAATGGAACTGCGTAATACCCGCAGCATGGGACGACTTGGGGCAGTGACCTTGGGCTATTATCTCTTTACTACCGCAATTGCCGTGACTATTGGCCTGATTGTCGTATTTTTCATTCACCCGTGGACCGCCTTCGCTCCACTGGTTGAAGATCCAGGCGCTTACGCCAGCGTTGGTGCAACCTCTCCACGCTTGATCAATCCGGGCGACGGCTCGCTGTTTTCCCTGGCCAACTCCCTGCTGCAAAGAATGCTCGCCAACCCGTTTACCGCCCTAGGTGAAATGAACATCCTCGGCATTCTCGTGGTCGCTCTTTTGTTCGGCACCGCAACCGCCCTTACTATTCAAGACGATTCGCCACTGCCACGGCTGATTTCCGACATTACTCAGGGCATCTACCGCCTCGCCAGTTGGGTCCTAACCGCCTTACCGCTGGGACTATTTGCTGTGACCTACCAACTGTCAGCCCAGATCAACCTGGATACCGTTGCAGCACTTGTGCAATTCGCGGGCGTGGTTTTGGGCGCCACCTTGGTTCACGGGCTAATCGTTCTGCCGCTGTTGGCTTGGTGGGTATCGGGTATCCAGCCATGGCGCTTTTTGCAGCTTATCATTCAACCCCTGATTACCGCTCTGGCTACATCCTCAAGCGCCGCGACCTTGCCGCTATCGATGACCACCGCTGAAGAAAAACTGCAGGTACAGCGAACGCGCAGCGCGTTTGTCCTACCACTGGGTGCCACCGCCAACATGGACGGTACCGCCCTATTCGAGGGCATCGCTGCGGTATTTCTCGCCTATATGTTTGGCGTTGAGCTGGGCACGGTAGGTATTATCGCGGTCTTCATTGTGGCCATGCTGTCTTCGGTCGGCGCACCGGGGATGCCATCAGGCTCAATGGCTGGCATGCAGTTGGTCTTGATCGCAGCCGGCATTCCCCTAGAAGCCATAGGCTTACTCCTGCTCATTGAGCGCCCCTTAGATACCTTTCGTACAGCAGTAAATGTCGAAGGTGACTTGGTCGGCTGCTTAGTAGCTGAACGCTTCGGACACACAGATGAGGCAACACCATGAGCATTACCCTTTTACTGCTGCGCCACGGGCAAATAAAGGCCAACAGACAGGGGCGCTGGCACGGCTCCACAGATAGCCCATTGACTCTAAAAGGACGAATTCAGGCATCACTGACGGCTAAAGCATTGGCGCAGAACTACAACATCACCGCCGCTTACACCAGCCCTCTGCAGCGCTGCATACATACGGGCAGCTTGGCAACAGCGAGCCTATCCAACACACCGACTGTCATTGATGGCCTGGCTGAGATGTCTGTGGGCGACTGGGAAGGAGAAAAATACAGCCATTTACAAAGCGAGCATCAGCTTATTGACCGCTGTACCGGGGATATCCACTGGCGACCGCCGAACGGCGAGAGCCTAGCTGATGTGGCACAGCGCATGGGCGATAGCATTGCCCAGATCACTCAGACTCATCAACAGGGCACTGTGCTTGTGGTCAGCCATGGCGCAGCTATGGCAATCGCCATTGCAACACTATTGCATGACGACCCAAGCCGCTGGGGCGACTATCATTTTCGCAATTGCAGCCTCACCGAGCTTACTTTTCATAAGGAAGCGACCCTTGGCCGCTTNAACCACTGTTCACATTTGGGCCTGTTCGGTTAAGGTTGCAGCACACAGCATTTTTGACACAAGGAATGGAGAGGGACCATGGGCGAATATTGCATCGTAGAAAAAGCCAATCACATCATGACCGTGCGGATCAATCGACCTGATCGATTGAATGCGTTACACCCTCCGGGCAACGCCGAACTGGGTCAAGTCTTTGACGACTTTGCCGCCGACGACGACCTTTGGGTAGCCATCATAACTGGTGAGGGCCGCGGATTTAGCGCCGGTAATGACTTGCGCTACCAAGCAGAAGGTGGCGAACGAATGCCTACGCCAAGGGGCTTTGGCGGCCTGACCTCACGCTTCGATATGCAAAAACCCGTGATCGCTGCCGTCAATGGCGTGGCCATGGGCGGTGGATTTGAAATCGCACTGGCCTGCGATCTCATCATCGCCTCNGACCAAGCAAAATTTGCTCTACCGGAACCCAAGGTTGGGCTTGCCGCACTCGCAGGCGGCCTCAACCGCCTACCCCGCCAAATTGGCCCCAAACGGGCCCTAGGTATGATCCTGACTGGCCGCCATGTAAGCGCTGAAGAAGGCGTACAACTCGGCTTTGTGAATGAAGTTGTACCCCATGACCAGTTGATGCAGGCAGCGATGAACTGGGCTGAGCAGATCATTGCTTGCGCGCCGCTCTCCATCCGTGCAAGTAAGGATGTGGTCTACAAGAGTTTAGACAGCGCCTCGCTAAAAGATGCCATGGAAGGCAAATATGAAAGCGTGCAAGCCATGGTCAGTAGCGCTGACTTTATTGAAGGACCNAAAGCCTTTGCAGAGAAACGCCCTCCTAATTGGCAGGGCAAATAACCTAGGAGACACCCATGCTCAAAGTGACCCACCGAGATCTGATTGATCGCGCACTGGATGAAATTGAAACATTGGACATCGAACAAGCAGAGGCGTTGCTAGAGGATGACAACACGTTGTTTGTAGATTTGCGGGATCCGCGCGAATTGCAGCGCGAGGGCAAAATCCCCAATGCCTTTCATGCACCCCGAGGCATGTTGGAATTTTGGGTAGACCCATCATCCCCCTACCACAAAGAGGTTTTCGCTTCGGGTAAAAAACTAGTGTTCTACTGCCAAAGCGGCTGGCGCTCTGCATTGTCCACCAAAACCGTTCAAGACATGGGGCTTGAAAACGTTTGCCACATTGGCGAGGGCTACCGTGGCTGGAAAGACAGTGGCGCAGCTACCGAAGACCTAAACTAGGCCTGTAACAACAAAAGCGAGAACCCGTTGATTCCTGTCATCTACCTGCTTGCCTTTAGCGGCGGTTTCGTAATCATGTCGCTCGAATTGTTGGGCGGGCGTATTCTTGCCCCCTACTTCGGCAGCGGCATCTACGTCTGGGGGAGCATAATCACGATCTTTATGCTGTCACTCTCAATTGGTTACCTGCTTGGCGGAAGGTTATCGGTACATAACCCCTCTTCCAGTCGCTTCGCGGCCATCTTCGCGGTGGCAGCAGTGTTATTACTACCGCTAACCATTTATGCCCAAGGAATAATGGAATTCATTTTCCTGCGCATCGAAGATCCACGATACGGCTCGCTGCTCACGTCCATCGTTCTATTTGGGCTACCCACGGTAATTCTTGGCATGATCTCGCCCTACTCCGTGCGCCTGCTGGTGGACAACGTGGCTGAGTCGGGCCGTGTCGCCGGTTCCCTGTATTTCGTTTCAACCTTGGGTAGTGCTATTGGCACGCTAATGACTTCGTTTTACTTCGTGCTGTGGTTCGAAGTGAACACCATCATTATCCTTTTAATTGGGTGTCTGGCACTGCTCGCTGCATTGGCGTTCACTGCGGACAGAATTTTCGCCAACTAGCCTATGAGCACTGCAACTAAGGTCCCTTGCTTATGAGTACTCGTTTGCTGTTGCTGCTGTTGCTCTTTTTGACCCCTCACGCCAGGGCTGAGGCGGATAAATTTGGTGTGCTGCATGAGGAGCGATCGCTGTATACGCGCATCCTAGTGCATCAAAACAAGGATCTACTGTGCTTGAAATTCACGCTGGTTAGATCGGACAGCAACCAAAGCTGCAAGGACCTCGCCCAACCAAAAAGAATGGTATTCACCTACGCCCAGATGAGCATGGCCGCACTGCTATTTAATCCAAATCCCAACCGGATCCTCATCGTTGGGCTCGGCGGCGGCACCCTGCCCATGGCGCTTCGAGAACTCACACCTGGCGCTGTGATAGATACCGTAGAAATTGACCCTGCGGTTATTCGGGTTGCCACGGATTACTTCGATTACCGCACAGATGCGCAGAATCTAATTTTCACCGAAGACGCACGGGTTTTTGGTAAACGCGCCAAAATCAAGGGGCAACGCTACGACCTCATCATTCTCGACGCATTTAACGGAGACTATATTCCGGAGCACTTGATGACGGTCGAGTACTTGCAGGAAATGCGCGACCTACTGACACCCGAAGGCACCTTAGTAGCCAATACGTTCTCGTCTAGCAATTTGTATCACCATGAATCCAATAGCTACCGACAGGTGTTTGGCGACTTTATAAATTATCGCCGCCAAGACACCGGCAATAGGGTCATTTTGATACCCCAAGCACAGCGTGACAGCGATACACGAACACCGTTATCTGAAGAATTATTGCTGGATCGCGCGCGCGCCCTCGAAGCGGATTTGCGTCCCTACGATGTGCCGATTGTGCGCATCGCGGCGGAGGTCGCGATCGCTGCTGGCGCCAAGCCAGACTGGAATTTGCGCAAGCGGCCGCTGAGCGACCAATACTCACCTGCCAATCTGCTACGTAAGCGCTAATACTCTCAGCTTGCGTTATTCCAGTATTCGTCTTTCAGCAGACGCTTGTACAACTTGCCTGTGGGATGCCGCGGTAATTCGTCTCGAAAGTCGATACTGCGTGGACATTTAATTGCGGATAAATGCTCTCGACAGTAATCAATCAACTCCACTTCAACGAGCGCACTGGCCTCCTCAGGATTACGCAACTGCACCACGCCTTTAACCTCTTCGCCAAAGTCCGGGTTGGGAACGCCGAACACAGCCACGTCCAACACCTTATCGTGATTGATCAACACGTTTTCCGCTTCCTGAGGATAAATATTGACGCCACCAGATATGATCATGAAGTGCTTACGGTCGGTTAGGTAAAGAAAGCCGTCCTCATCAAGATAGCCCACATCCCCTAGGGTAGACCAACCCTTCGGATGCAATGAGCCCTGAGTTTTTTCAGTATCTTTGTAGTATTCAAAGGTACCGCCACCAGCAAAGTAAATCGTCCCTGATTCACCAACGGGTAATTCATCACCCTCGTCGTTACAAATGTGTAACTCACAGTTTAATGGCCTGCCCACGGAACCCTTGTGAGCCAGCCATTCCTCAGAATTCAGCTGTACAAAACCATTGCCCTCAGTGCCTGCGTAATACTCGTAAATCACCGGCCCCCACCACTCGATCATCTTCTCTTTGATCGGAATAGGACACGGGGCCGCAGCGTGAATCGCGGCCTGCATGGTACTTACGTCGTACTTGACCCGGATCTCTTCTGGCAGCTTGAGCATGCGCACAAACATCGTCGGCACCCATTGGCTGTGGGTAATCTGATACTTCTCGATACATTCCAACGCGTATTCCGCTTCAAAGTGCTGCATCATTACCACCGTTGTGCCGTGTCGCAGGCAACCCATGGTAAATGCCAGAGGCGCCGCGTGGTACAGCGGCGCTGGTGATAAATAGATCGATTGTTCGGTAGAACCGTATAGCACTGCAGCGAGGTTAATCTCATCGCTTTCGCCATAGGGATACTCTGGCAGCGGTCGTTTTACGCCCTTTGGAAAACCGGTGGTGCCGGAAGAATAAAGCATTGCAGCACCCTCAGACTGATCGGCTATCGGCTCCGCAGGCATAGCGGCTAATGTATCCGACCAAGACTGATATCCAGGAATTTCTCCTTCGACAGTGAAGCACGCTTCGACATGGGCCATGCGACCCTGCAAAGGTTCCACAACCGCACGACGATCGCCGGAGGTAATAAACGCTCGGGCCTCGCAATTGTTAACAATATATTCAACTTCCGCCTGCTGCAGACGCCAACTGATTGCAGTGAAATACAATCCAGACCGTTGCGCGGCCCAACAAATTTTTAGAAAGTCTGGGTGGTTCTCTAGCAGTATTGCAATATGGTCACCACGCTGCAGTCCAAGGGAGCGAAACAGCTGCGCACCCCTGTTTGCATCTGCTTCTAGCTCGGCATAAGTAATGACCTGTCCTGTTTCCGCGACAATATAAGCGGCCCGTTGTGGATCCCTCGCGGCTATCTCTGCTGGACTCATTTCTCCCCCTTTTGTTCTAAAACGCGGGCCTGTTGCAATTGGCCACGCCTACCCTTCGTCAATTTAGTTTACCGGTCCGCCTCTAATGTTAGCGACACTGAGTTCATACAATAGCGCAGACCGGTAGGCCGCGGACCATCTGGAAACACATGACCTAAATGGGCGTCGCAACGTGAGCACAGCACTTCAATTCGACGCATGCCAAGACTCAAATCTTCACGGGTTGCCAACGCCTCGGACGACAACGGTGCATAAAAACTCGGCCAACCGCAACCTGCATCAAACTTAGTCTCGGCATCGAACAGTTTGCTTCCACAGCATTTGCAGTGATAGGTGCCCGGTCGCGTCTCATCCCAATACATGCCTGTAAACGGTCGCTCAGTACCGGCTTGCCGAGCCACTGCATATTCTTCAGCAGAGAGTTGTGCCTGCCATTCGGCGTCCGTTTTGACTATTTTTTCTAGTTCAACCGTCACTTTATTCTCCAAAACCATGAGTTAGTCACTTTTTTCTCCGAAACCATGACTTAGAGGATGCTAAGCGCTAATCCCACCATTAGACTAGCAAAAAGTTATTCAGCGCTGTTGTAATTCTAGCGCTTGCCAGCGATATGCCAGAACACATGCAGGAACCGCTATGAACAGCCCCAACCCGCAACGGACATTAGGGCCCATCTTAAAGTCCAATAAACTCGACAACGTCTGTTACGACATTCGCGGGCCCGTACTCAAAGCAGCTGATCAGCTAGAATCTGACGGCCATACTGTGCTCAAGCTCAACATTGGCAATCCGGCCCCGTGGGGGTTTAACGCCCCGGAAGAGATATTGCGCGACGTTATTCGTAATGTGCCTCAATCACAGGGCTACTGCGACTCGAAAGGCCTCTACTCGGCCCGNAAAGCTGTTATGCAATATTATCAACAGGTGGGCGTTACCGATGTTGATGTCGATGATATCTACATCGGCAATGGTGTCTCTGAACTTGTCGCCATGTCTATCCAAGCATTGGTCAACGACGGTGACGAAGTACTGATTCCCAGCCCTGACTTCCCGCTCTGGAGTGCTGCGGTCAACCTCTGTGGCGGCAAGGCCGTGCATTACCTTTGCGACGAAGAAAACGACTGGCAACCGGATCTGGCTGACTTGCGCAGCAAAATAACACCGCAAACCAAGGCTTTAGTCGTCATCAACCCAAACAACCCAACCGGCGCCGTCTACCAGCGGGATATGCTGGAACAACTCATCGCAATCGGCCGCGAGTTTGATCTGGTGATGTTCGCCGATGAAATCTACGACAAAATTTTATTCGATGAAGAATCCTACATCCCGCTGGCGTCTCTTGCAGACGACCTGCTGATGCTGACCTTTAGCGGCCTCTCCAAGTCCTATCGAGTGGCTGGTTTTCGTTCAGGGTGGTTAGTTGTGAGCGGCGCTCGGGAACGCGCACTGGACTATATCGAGGGGCTAAATATTCTTGCCTCTACCCGCTTGTGCGCAAATGTGCCTACCCAACATGCCATTCAAACAGCCCTTGGCGGCCACCAAAGCATCTTCGAGCTCACCGCTCCGGGCGGGCGCCTGTTTGAGCAACGCAATGTCGCTTGGCAACTGCTCAACGAGATCGACGGAATCTCCTGCGTAAAGCCGAAGGGTGCACTGTATCTATTCCCCAAAATTGACACGACCAAATTCAATATACAGGACGACGAGCAATTCGCTCTCGACCTGCTGATGCAGGAGAAAGTGCTGATGGTACACGGCAGCGGTTTTAACTGGCCCCGTGCCGATCACTTCAGAATCGTTTTCTTGCCCCATGTGGAGCAATTAAAGGAGGCTTTGGGTCGCTTGAAAAACTTTCTCGCGAGCTATCGACAATAATTGCAACGGCTAAATCGGAGTCGCAACCCGATACAAAGAACGCTCATCATATCCGGTGACTACGTCTACCAAACCGCAAATTTTGGCGTCTAACGCTGGGTCATCAGAGTCAACTAATAACGGGCGTTGCTGCAAAGCGAGAAGCTTTTGTCTTGAACTGACAACCGTGTAATCTCTGGGCCAGCGCAGATTCGCCAGCACCGCTGGAGTTAACTGCTGGTTACCACGCCCCAACAAAAAAGCTTGCTGCCGCGTAAAGCTCAGAACCACATGAGCGCTTAGCTCTTGAGTCACCGCGAGCAATTGGTTGGCAGTGGCATCGGTGATGTGCGAGTGATCTGGCAGGCGCACATCAACACCAAGCAACGTTGCCGGAATACCTAAGCCTCGCTTGATCTCCATACATGTGCTGCCAGGGCCGAGAATAATCGCCGTTTGCCGGTCATCAAGCCAACACTCTGTCACATAGCTGGAAATTTCATTGATCGCCAGCGCCTCGGTTTCTTTACCGCCCACCTTGGTCTGTTGCAACAAATCGTTGACTTCGGGCACCCACAATTCGCCGTAGCCACGGGTGCGGATGACCGCATCCCTTGCNGCAGCCGCNCCAGACTCCGGCTCGATGTAATCGCGCACCTCACGAGGCACCCGATCAATCAGGCGACCNTTGGCTAGATCTGCCACCACCCGTGCAGCAGCTCTCGGCGAAATCGCAAACACGCCGCTGTGCATTTTCACTCCCGCTGGCACCCCCAAAAACGAGGTCGCGCTGGAGGCTGCACTGAGCACATCCCGAGCAGTACCATCACCGCCAACAAAAACTATCAGGTCTACGCCATAGTCGACAAAAGCCGCTGCAGCATCGATTGTATCTTGGGCCGACGATGGGGTTCGAGGCGTACCTAGTTGCACAAAGTCGAAGTCAAGTTGCTGCAAGTAATCGGCACCCATGGGACCACCCCATGCCATCCAAGTAATCGGTTGTGAAGACGGTTGCAAAAAGGAATGGGTATTATCGTCTTGGGCTACAGTCAAAGACTGNAAGAAAGCGGCGACCCGCGCAGCGCCTCGCGCCCGTCCCTCGCGAGCAATAGCCTCAGCCTGCACTTTGAGCCCATCACTACCCTTTAATCCGACAGCGCCGCCTAACCCTGCTAACGGGTTTACNAGCAAGGCAACTTTCATGAAAGTTGCGCCGTGACCGCTTCTGCCAGTGCCAACGAAGCCGTTAGACCCGGCGATTCAATGCCCAGCAGGTTTAGCCGCCCTGGCACACCGTGCTGCTCAGGTCCATGCAGCATAAAATCCGCTGCTGCCTCTGACGGCCCGCTAATTTTCGGACGAATACCGGTATAACTGGGTTGCAGACGTGACGCGTCGAGACCNGGAAAATAGGCCCGAATTGCCGCCGCAAAGTCATCTTTGTGTGAATCATCAAAACTGTAATCTACTGCAGACAGCCATCGCACATCGGGACCAAANTTTATTTGCCCAGCGAGATCTAGGGTAACGTGCACACCTAGACCACCCGCTTCGGCCACTGGATACACCAACCGCGAAAAGGGTTGGCGACCGGCATAACTATAATAGTGTCCCTTGGCATAGTAAGCCTGAGGTGCACCTGGCAAACCCGCAGCAAGATCTGGTGCGGTAAGACCTGCGCAGTTTATTACCCAATCCGCGGCGATGGAAAAGTCCTCCCCATGCACTGCCGAGCCAGTGCCTCGGGGTTCTATCGACTGCACAGCGCAGCCCAACGCTAAAGCTCCCCCATGCGCTTCCATCTCGCCCTGCAAACTCAACATGAACCCATGGGAATCAACAATACCTGTAGACGGCGAAACCACCGCACCAATGCCTTGGACTTCCGGTTCCAGCGCCCCGAGTTCCGCCTCGTCTATCCAATACAAGTCAGCAACCCCGTTGGCTGCTGCTTTGCTTATGTACTGTNCGACAGTGGCACGTTGAGAATCATTCGCCGCCACAATTATTTTCCCACAGCGCTTGTGGTCTACACCTCGACTAGCGCAATACTCATAAAGCAGCTGCTTACCACGGACGCAGAACTTAGCTTTCAAGCTATTGGTCGGATAATAAATACCCGCATGAATAACCTCCGAATTTCGTGAGCTGGTCTCACTGCCAATCAGTTCATGCTGCTCTAGCACCACCACTTCTCGGCCCTGCTTCGCCAACTCGGCCGCCACCGCCAAACCCACGACGCCAGCGCCGATAATCACGCAATCGACTTTATCCATGCGCCATGCTCAGAGCGTGAATAAACTTATGCGCGCGAACACCACCACTGGTATCGAGCCACGCTCTGGTGCGCGCATGTTGGTGATCTAATTGACGCGTAAAGTCTTGTTCTAGGCAGCGTATTTCGTCATCGAGGGTAGCCTCTGCAGCGAAGTTGTCAGCGCTAACGGTAAACGCCACGCCGGCGGCTTGAGAGAAATGCCATTCCAACGATTGGCTGCGCAATTCAAGCCGGTAAAACTGGCTCTGTTCAGTCGCCGAGCGGGGGGATTGGATATAGTGATAGCCGAAATCTGTTTGCTGCCGGCGCACACTGCTGGCTAAACACCAGTGTGCTGCCTCGTGCAAAGCGGAAGATGCATAATCGTCACGAAAAATCAGTTGTGCTACTGCCGATCCGCTGGCGGGCAAGTACAGCGGCTCAGCGCCGCCGCCAACCAGNCGTGTGGCATGGCTTTGAGCAAAACATGTATCGAATATTTCAACAATTCGCGNGGCGTTCATGCTGACGACTTCTGAATCCAAAACTCATATACACCTGACGCTTCTGAACAGCGCAACATGGAGTGACCAANAAATGTACAAAACTGATTTAGGTCGCGCTGAGTTGTGGGATCGGTGGCACAGATATGCAGAATTTCGCCGCTCTTCATTTTGCGCACTTTGTTGCGCACCAACATCAGCGGTTCCGGACAGTTCAAACCGCGGGCGTCTAGCTCTTNCTGTGCCTGCATTGCCAACGTCTTTGTCATCAACTCCTATTGCCGCTAATGGTAGTAGAAATAGCGGCTAATTCCCAGATGTGTCGAGATCGTGCAGATTTCCCAGCAACAATTTGTCGCAAATTTTTCACTCATAGAATGCTATGGTCTTCAGCAAANCCGACGAAGTGTTAACTGATTGAAATGCTGTTTACCGCCACCCGCCTAATCTTTATATATCGATCCAGGCGACAATCGAAGCGTCGCACGGTTGGGAGTTTAGCTGGCGTGATGTTGACTGCATGGATGCTCAACGTCCACGCGGCCGACGACGTGGCCGAAAATCCGGATCTGGACTACTTGGCCCTGCAGATCAAAAGCGCTGAAGCAGAACAGGCGCGATCAACTCTTGAGCAAATCGTTGCCGACATGCAGCTTGATCAAGGGCGCCATGCCTATGCACTGGTAGAGCCTCTGACGCTGCTCGGCGATGCCCAGATGGCCCTGCAAAACCCGCGCGCGGCGGCAGACCATTACGCCCACGCACTGCATTTGAGCCGAAGCAATCAGGGCCTGTTCGCCCCCGAACAAGTCGACATCGTTTATCGACAAGCCACTCTGCATACCGCTGCAGGAAATCTATCNGAGGCCCGACAACGGGAAGAATACGCATTTGAGGTTCTGCAGCGCCACTACGGTCGGGCATCGCTGGATCTACTGCCTGCCATCAAGCGCCTCGGAGAGTTTTATCAACGCTCATTCAATTTTCTCGGCGCTCGCGTGCTGTTTAAGCAAGCACTGGCGACCCTAGAAGTCCAGGATGGCCAATCTAACGAAGCAGCCATCCCCTATCTGCAGGGCATTGCGAAAACTTATCTCACNGAACGCTTCCCACCGTTCTACAGCGAGAGTCAATTTGATCCGCGTGCCCAGAGCGGTTTGCGCGAGATGGATCTATCACGGGAGTATATCTCTATCAGTAACTTCCCCGCCGGCGAGCGCGCCTTACAGACCGTCGTTACCATNCGCCAGCAGTCAGTAGACCGTGCGCTACTGGATCCGGAAATGAGTGATGAAGAGAACTCTGCACTTAATGAGGCATTGCAGGCAGCCATGCTGGATTTGGCAGATTGGCATCAAATGTTCGGCCATATTCGCGAAGCGCGAGCCTTATACAATCACCTGTATAAAGAAATCGATGCCAGCGAGCGCGCCTTGGTAACATTCGACGAACCAAAACTGCTTTATTTTCCGCAACCCAAAAATCCGAAACGGCCAAGCGACTTTCGCCGTCAACCCGCAAGTGGTGAGGTGGAGGTTCGATTTGATGTGTTGCCAAGCGGCAGAATTCGAAATTTAGAGACCATCACTTCGATTCCCGACGGCCTAATGGATTTCCAGGTTCGCCGCAATCTACGTGATGCAGTATTTCGCCCCGCAATTAATGCCGAGGGCCCATTTGTCAGAGAAGGATTTGGCTATCGTTATGAATTTGACCACTATCCAAAGTTGGCTGAGACACAATCGGACTCGGTTACAGCCGANCCAACAAATCCGACCCAAGATCAGGCCCCATGAGAAGGTGGAATCGTGAATAAGTTATCCGTCGTTGCGTTAGCAGGCCTGCTTGCCCTTTTCGGCTGCGCGCCCATAACACCATTTCCGCAACCGCAAATGCCGACACCCCAGAGTCCGAGCAGTTCATCTGGCGCGCCCTCAAACTCACAACCCAGCTCTTCAAGTCCAAGCAGTTCCTCTGGTAGTTCCTCAAGTTCAAGACCCAGCGGCTCTGCGGGCGGCCCCTCGAGTTCAGCACCTAGATCATCGTCTTCCGGTCTTCCTTCCGGCGGCCTGCCTCTGCCAAGCACTCCCGGAATGCCGCCTCCACCGAGGGCTGGAACAAACACCGACTCGAGCGACTCGCAACAATCTACTTCGAACGGCTCTGAGCAGACTGCTGACAATGACGCAGACAAGCCGGGGCAATCTTCCGACGGCTGGCTGGAAGGCGAACCGACGGGGGGTAATGGCGACCAGGGTGAATGGCAGACAAGTAATCAAGGGATACCTGACGGCAGTGGTGACGCTGATGCCAGCGGCAGTGCTGATGCTACGGAGGCCGCTGGAGATGACACCAAAAATGGCGCAGATCAGGCCTTAGCTGAGGCATTAGAGGGACTAGACGGCGAAATTTTGGCTGAGCGCGCGGTGCTGCGAGAGACTGAAGCCGCTGGCAAGCCCGGCAACAGTGGCTCTTCCTCAGGGCAACCAAGCGCTGCAGATACCACCATGGGAAGTAACGGCACAGCGGCCTCTTCGAGCCCTACAACTGCCACTCGGGGGCGCGTTAATACGCCACCACCACCGCCAAAGCGCGGCGACGACGCCGCGCCAACCAATTTACCCGACGCTAAAGACGACGATATTATCGCTCGGCAACTGCGTGAAGCCGCAATGCAGGAAACGGACCCAGAACTCAAAGAAAAACTCTGGGATGAATATCGTCGATATAAAAAGGGTTAGCCTGCATGCGACTTATCGGAATGACACTGTTGCTTATGCTCGCAGGGTGCGTCACTCAAACGGTTCGCACGGTAGATTTGACGCCGCCGCGCCAGAGCGCCACGGCGCTGAGTGAAGAAGAATTACTCGATGTCGGGGTTGCACTGTTTGACCCCAACGTCCCAGAAGATTACGACACTCAAATCGAGCTGATTATTCAGCCCGAAATTCGTCTCGCCGAAGCCCGTTACATGCCCTTTGTGGCCAAGAACATGCTGCAATCCACCGGCAATTGGGGCGCTGTGCGGGTGGTGCCACGACAAAGTGATGCCGTCGACCTAACCGTGCAGGGCAAGGTTATTGAATCCGACGGCGAGAAGCTTGTTGTAGATATTAACGTTACAGATGCCACGGGCAGAAACTGGTTCAGCAAGCGTTATACTAGCCTGGCAAGTAAATACGTCTACTTGGATAAATCGCCCCAATCAATTGATGCGTTTCAAAGCCTGTATCGAGACCTTGCCAACGATATGCTCAGCTTTCGAGAGACCCTGAGCCCAGCCGCTGTTGTTGCAATTCGCCAGACTGCTGAGATGCGATTTGCCCGATCCTTCGCTGAAGATGCCTTCTCTGGTTATCTGCTTCAGGTTGAAGAGGGGCTGTACCAGTTACAGCGACTACCGGCTGACAACGATCCAATGTTGCGACGGGTAAGAGAAATACGCGAGCGGGAATATTTGTTCATCGATACTTTGGACGAGTTCTATGCAAACTATTCCCGGCAAATGCTGCCGGTTTACGATAGCTGGCGCCGCGCAACCTACGCTGACGCAATCGAATTTAAGGCACTGCAGTCACAGTCGCGCTCACAAATCATCGGCGGTAGCCTCGCGATCGCGGCCGGCATAGGTGGGGTCTACTCGAGCGAAAACCCCTACGTAGATGCAAGCGGCGTTGCCACAGTAGGTGCCGGGGCCAGCTTAATCATCAGCGGTTTGAATAAAAAACAACAGTCTGCCCAGCTCGCCGATCGGCTACGAGAAATCGGCGCAGACACTGAGGCAGAACTCATCCCTACTACAATTCAACTCGACAATGAGACCCTTCGACTCACCGGCTCTGTCGAGCAGCAATATACCGAGCTAAGAAAAATACTGCGTAGACTGTATCTTGAGGAATACGGCTTGGATGCCGACCAATCGGCACAATCCTCCGCTCGCGCAAATTGATGCAAGAAATCCAGAGACCAATCAACACTGTTCGCCCTGCCCTATCGCACTTACAGGCGACCGAGACNCAGCGAGGCTGGCAACAATGGCTTACCGCAAATAAGCCCGCAGTCATCGCTGCAGTGTGTATTTTTTCTCTGCTCGCAATAGCAATTCCGCTAGCCAGCCGCTATCAATTGGCAGCGCCTCTGGCAACAACCGACAACCCGCAAATACCGAGCAACTCGCCAGCACCCGATCAGACGACCGTCCCAGCCACAGCACCCTTTGCCCAACTCACGCTTGAACAGGCACAGCAGACTGCACGAGATGAGCTAGGACGATTTGTTGAGCAGCAATTGCAATTAGAGCAGCGTTTCAATCTTGGTGACTGGTCGACTGCGAGCATGGAGGGCGCCACTGATACGGCACTGCTGGGGGATGAGTATTTTCAAACCCAAGACTACCTAAACGCTCTGGCAAACTATCAACAAGCGGCTGACCAAATCGAGCAAACAATTCAACTCGGTCAGACGAAACTCGCACAAGCCATTGATGCGGCCACATCTGCCATCGACGGCTTAAATCCAGCTAAAGCCTCCAGCGCTCTGAATGAAGCCCGGAAAATTGCGCCATCTGAGGCTACAGTTGAGGCATTGCAACGACGTCTCGATGTACTGCCGGAGATCGNGATTTTACTGCGACAAGCGCTGAATCTGGGACTGCAGGAACAATATGCAGAGGCACTGTCGAATTACGCAGAGATTGGTGATTTAGATCCCCTTACTGCATCGCTTAATGTCCGCGTCGCTGAAGCCGAAGCTCGCAGGCAGGCACAGCAGCTTCGACAATGGCTAAGCGACGGCTTCAGCCGCCTTGATGCAAGCGATTTTACCAGCGCGAGATCAGCTTTTAATAAAGTCATCGCAATCGAACCTGATAATTCAGCAGCTTTGGGCGGCCTCGAGCAAGTCGCCCAACTCTACGACGTCGCCCTGATTAGGCAAGCATGGTCCGATGCAACAGAAGCAATGGAGGAAGGAACCTGGGATCAGGCGATCAACGCCTATCAACGCNTACTTGATCTGGACCCAAATCTTCGGATTGGCCGTGCTGGCATCGCCAGTGCACAAGAGCACAAGCGCATAAACGCACTTATGAACGCTGTGCTGGCACAGCCCCAGCGCCTGTCTGACCCACGTTTATTCAACGATGCAGAAAGGGCTTTGGGGAAAGCTCAGGCCCTAGACGCCAAACCTGAAGCTTTTGATGATGCGATTAAAGGCGTGGAGAAGTTGCTGCAGCAATACCGCGAACCAGTGGCGGTTACCCTTGTTTCCGACAACACTATTGATGTCAACTTGTCTAACATAGGAACTCTTGGGCGCTTTACCCAGCGCACGCTAACATTGCGACCCGGAACTTACACATTGCGCGGCAGCAAAATCGGCTGCCGGGACATTTACGCCAATATCACCGTACTGCCCAATATGCCGCCGGTGGAAATTCTCTGTACTGAGCCATTGCGTTAGTCATGAGCGAACAGCCACAACACGCAACCATTAAGCGGACCAACTATCGCCCTAGCGATCCCAACAGTGACCGCCAACGCGTACCACTTTGGCAATGGACACTTGCCGGCTTACTGATGATTGTCCTCCTCACTCTTTGGTTTCTATTTACCGCCAAAAGTGTTGTGCTGTCCTTTTCGCCCAAGGCAGAAGAGATATCGATTCAGGGTGGTATACATCTGAAACTGGGTAGCGTTTTTCTTATGCGCGAAGGCACCTACACAGTGGCAGCACGCACTGGGGAGCACAAACCTTTGGAAAGGTCCTTGGGGATTTCAGCTGCATCAAACCAAAGTTTTCAGTACACATTCACACCGAATCCCGGCGTAATCGAGCTCACTAGAATCCCCAGTGATGCGCAGGTTTTTATTGACGGCACCGAGCTGGAACTGACGGCTAACGCAACCGCCCAGTTCAGCGCGGAGGCAGGGTTGCGGCAATTACAGCTGCGACACCCAAATTACCTAACCCAAACTGTCCAAGTGGACGTTACCGGCAAAAGCATTACACAAAGTGTTAGCGTCGAACTGGCACCAGCCTGGGCTAATGTGAAGATCTCCAGCGAACCCGACGGTGCAGAAATATGGATTGATAATCAGAGTACCGGTCAAAGTACCCCTGCTCAGGTTGAGGTCATGCAAGGCGAGCGCCAGATCAGACTGCAAAAGCCCGGCTTCAAGACCTATGAACAACGCATTTTAGCTGTCGCTGGTACACCACAAACCATTGCGGCTGGAGTGCTAACCCGCGCCGACGCGCAGCTGCAGATAGCCACTACTCCCAGCAATGCAGCATTGACCGTAAATGGCATATATCAGGGCCAAACGCCTTTGCAAATCGATCTGAAGTCCAAAACCAAGCAAACCGTGCAAGCCGTATACCCAGGTCATGCGGCCGCGACCCAAAGCCTTACGCTGGCAAGCGGCGAGACCAGGACGATAAAGCTGGAGCTCACCCGCATGCTCGGTGAAGTGCGGATCGAGACACGACCACAAGACGCCCTAGTCACCATCAACGATCAACCCATCACTGTGGACAAATCATCGCTAGAGTTGCCACTCAAACCCCAGCGCATCTCAGTTACCCGACCGGGTTATGCTGGTTTCGAGACCGTGCTGAATCCACNCGCAGGCCTGGTGCAGGAACTCAAGGTAAAATTACTTACACTAGAGGAGGCGCGGCTCGCAGCACTCATACCAGTGATTAANAATGACCAAGGACATACCCTAAGACTTTTCAATGCCGATACCGTAGCAATGGGCGCCTCGCGACGAGAACCNGGCCGACGCGCCAACGAGACAATGCGCCAAGCGAACTTCGATCGACTCTTTTACCTGGCCGAACGAGAAGTAACCAATGCGCAATTCCGCGCATTCGCTAGCGGCCATGATTCTGGCGACTTTCAGAATCAAGACCTGAATGATGACGATCAACCAGCCGTTAACGTTGGCTGGCACGAGGCCGCGAACTATTGCAATTGGTTATCCAAACAAGATGGACTGAGCCCGTTCTATGCCATTGAGTTTGGAAAGGTCACAGCAATCAATCCCTCCTCGACGGGCTATCGGCTACCAACCGAAGCTGAGTGGGCTTGGGCAGCGAGGCGGCAAGCCAGTAGCGAAGTCGGCAAAACCTCCAGCGAGCAACTGAAATTTNCCTGGGGCGACGCACTGCCGCCACCCGAGCGCTTTGCCAATTACGCAGACCGCGCCGCTGGCAATTTAGTGGGTCGAATAATATTCGGCTATAACGATAACCATNCGGTCAGCGCACCGGTTGGCACCTTTAGCGCCAACAGTCATGGCCTGTATGACCTAGGGAGCAACGTCGCCGAATGGACGCAGGACTATTACGAAATCCCCGATCAAAACGCCGTCACAGACCATCTGGGTCCGGAAAAAGGTGAGTTTCGGGTCNTCAAAGGCGCCAGTTGGATGCACGGAACCATCACAGAGTTACGGCTATCCTTTCGGGACTATGGTATTGAGGGTCGTGAAGATCTGGGGTTCAGAATCGCCCGGTACGCGGAGTAGTAATCTATGCAGGCAATACAGCTGAAACTTTTACTGTCATTGTGCGCGGTGACGCTATTAAACATTGCTATCAGTAATCCAACCGTCGCTGCTGAGGCTGCCAGCAAAATGCCGCCGAACGAACAAAGCAACGAAAGTGAAAACAGCACGGCGAAATCCCAGGAAACCAAAAAACCAGCCACGCTGAAGAGTAGAGATCGCAGAGAACGTAACTCGGACACAGTTAAGACCAGCGAACAGATTTCCGAAGACTTTATCGTCTCTATGCCTGTGGACATTTAGCACAGTATCAGCCGCCAGCACTCAAGGACCAGCAAGAAGTCAGCCTATGAAAAAGCAACTACCCTTTGAGCTGGTTTACCAACTCAGCGCCTTAATCATTTCCATAATCCTCGTGCATTTGGTCTATATCACGGTGATACGCCCCAACGCTGATGCCGTTTTAGAACTCCGCGCCGCACAAACTGCTGCCGGCGAGATGGTGGAAAATGAGCGCTCCCTCTACGTTGTGCTTCGCGACTACGAGCAGGAATCCTGTTTTATCCTATTTTTTTGGGCCTTCGCCATGATGGGCTACAAAGCGCGATCAACCATGCAAGAACGCAATCTGCATGAACAGGCACTGATCGATGTTGGCGCCGGAGTGAATATTTTGCCGGAGGATGCCAGAACTTATACCCGGCCACTGCAGGCGTTGGCCCAAGAAGATCAACAAGCCCTNCTGCCCCGTGCGCTCATGGCGGCGCTGAATCGATTCGCGGCAACTGAAAATGTGCACGACGGTGCCGAGGCCGTGAAAACCGTCTGTGAGTCAGAATACGAGCGCTTGGACAGCGAGCTGTCCATGATCCGCTACATCGCTTGGGCGATCCCATCCATTGGCTTTATTGGGACCGTGCGCGGCATCGGTGATGCACTTGGCCAAGCCTACAAAGCTGTTGAGGGCGACATTGCCGGCGTCACTGCGAGCCTCGGCGTCGCGTTTAATTCCACCTTTATCGCCCTAGTGATCAGCATCCTGCTTATGTTTTTACTGCATCAGCTGCAACTTATGCAGGAACGTCTGGTCCTCGACACCCAACATTACTGCGATCAGCAGCTGCTCCGGCACCTACGTACACGGAATGGCTCATGAATCACCTGCTGGAGCTGAATGATTGGCAGCTCAGCTGCTATACACAACAAGGCNAGTGCATTTACCAGCAGGCGGCTGCGGCGTTCGCACAAAACGATCAACTGGGTTTTGGTGACATGGCATTGGCCAAAGGCCGCATCCAGCCACAAACCTTTAACATTCAATATTTATCACGCCTCAGCACTGAGGTGCTGCCCAGAGCTATTGGTCCCGCACGAAATTACGCCGACTTGATCTATCACCATCTGCGGGCCATTCAGGCTGAGCACGGCGTCACCACAGTTGTGGTTGCTACTCCGGCACACTACTCCGATGAGCAATTGGGGTTGCTGTTGGGTATCGCCGACGAGGCCGGTCTTATCATCCAAGGGTTTGTGGACGGCGCCTTGGGCNACGCAACGGCAATCTCCACAGAAAACTATCACTTATTCGACATCGGCCTGAATCAAACTAATCTCAGCGAGCTAATCGTTGACCAGGCACAAATTCGCGTGGGCAGTACCAGCGTTTTTGAGGGCAGCGGCATTTTGGGCATTATTGATGCTTGGCTACAGGTGATTGCAAATGCGTTTTTGCAGAGTAGCCGCTTCGATCCATTGCATAGCGCGGGGACTGAACAGCAGGCCTTTNATCAGGCCTTGGCATGGATTAGTCAAGGCCTGCCGAATGACCCTCAAGTGACTATCGACGTCGACGGACACGCTCGCAAAGCTGATATTTCTCAAGCCCTATTAATGTCAGCATTGCAGCAGCGCTTACCTCTAGCAGAGCTCAAAGACCTCCAAACTCTAGGTTTAACGCCGCGCGTAGCCTCAATTCCGGGGCTGAGCGAACTCCTCATGGATAGCGGTCACCACGTAGTGACTGTCACAAATGATCCACAGCGCTTGCTCGCATTATACGAACCCTTTGCCGAANGCGCGCCGATCCGCGTCGTTCAAGGGCAACTTGCTGCAACCAGTGATACGGCCGAAGACGCCGCTCCTGCAACAGAAAAGCCCGCAGCAGAGAGCATCAGCCCAGCGACCCACCTGCTCGCAGAGCATCATGCATTAGCGCTCACAGCAGAAGCAGTACGCACATATTTTGACGAGGACGGGCTATTGCGGCCAGGCGCAGAGGTTTTGGTTAACGGTACTGCACCGACCCGCGCGCGCTTGCGCTGCGGCGACGAAGTTCAATCGCCCATGGCCACTTGGGTAGCGATCCGGATCAGCGAATAAAATGCGCAAACGCCGGCGCAATGTAGGCTTTTCTTTGGCATTTCTGGACGTTATGTCCTGCGGTTTCGGCGCGGTGGTGTTAATTTTCTTAATCATCAACCACGAATCCCAGCAGACTCAGGAAGTCCGCAACAAAGATCTACTCGCTGAAATGCGACTACTCGACTACCAAGTGCTGAAAGGTGAAGAGGATTTATTTGAGCTTGTAGAAAATCAGCAGACCCTAAGAGCAAAGTTGGAACAATCAGCAACCAGCCTCAGCGCACTTGAAATCCAGTTACAAGAACGCCTCGAACGTATGAGCGACTTAGAGCGCAGCACCCTCGCACAACAAGAGGACGTCGCAGCTCTGCAGTCGGATCTGGACAGCCGCAAAGAAGAAGTGGAACGCCTTAAAGCGCTGAAAGCAGCCACCGATGGCAGGCAGATCCGAGCGGTAAAAGGTGAAGGCGACCGCCAATATCTAACGGGCCTAAAAGTCGGCGGCCGCAACATCGTGATTATTGTCGACACCTCCGCGAGCATGCTTGATGAAACGATCGTCAACGTCCTGCGCCGACGCAACATGCCAGAAGAAAAAAAACGTCAGGCACCCAAGTGGCAACGTACCCTACGCACCGTGGACTGGTTAGCGGCACAACTCCCCCTCGACGCAGAATTTCAAATATACGGATTTAATGAGCAAGTTCGCAGCTTCCTTACAACAGACTCCAGCGGCAATACGGATAACCTCGACTGGGAGCCGATGGCTGACGGCGCCGCGCTAAACAGCGCTATTGACCTACTAAGTCAAGTTACACCGAGTGGTGGCACCAATCTAGAGTCGTTGATGTTAGCCGTCCGTGACTTGTCACCGATTCCTGACAACATTTACCTTGT
This sequence comes from Gammaproteobacteria bacterium, assembly GCA_002684495.1. Taxonomy (GTDB): domain Bacteria; phylum Pseudomonadota; class Gammaproteobacteria; order Pseudomonadales; family Azotimanducaceae; genus UBA4421. Next base: position 86,994 of record NYVG01000002.1, read on the forward strand.
TACTGACGGGCTACCCACCCGTAATGCAGCCGAGCCGCGCAGTGCTACGGTCGATGGTAAAACCCGCCTGCGCCTATTTCGGGAAGCTGCAACCCGCTTACCGCGACAAATTCCGGTCAATGTGATTTTGTTTCCGATGGAGGGCGACCCCGAAGCCAGCGCAGCATGGTGGCAACTTGCTAGGCTTTCTGGTGGTGCATTCATCTCACCATCCTGGGATTGGCCATGATCAGACGACGCGGCATCGAAGAGTTTAGCGTCTCTTTTCTCGACGTCATTTGCTGTGGTTTCGGGGCAATTATTCTGCTGTTAATGGTCACTAAAACTCTGGAGCCAATAGTTCTCGAGGACAGCAACCTCGATTTATCCGAGCAAATCGCCGCGCGAGAACAGGCGGTATTCGAAATCAGGGGACAGATAGAAGAATTGCGCCAACAAATCGCAGACGAAAACGCGCAGCTGCAGCTGTCGCTTACCCAGCAAGCCGATACACAGCAGCAGCTGAGCGATATTTTGGGCCGTTTTAAGACCATGACCGAGGCCAGTAAGAACATTTCCACGGAGAATATGCAATTGGCTTCCGCACGCCAGAGCCTCACCGACGAAATGGAGCAGTTATTAGGATTAGATTTTCGTCGCAGCTCAGAGCTGGTGGGCGGCATCAGCGTCGATTCGGAATACATCATCTTTATTATTGATACCTCGGGGAGTATGCAGAGCGCAGCTTGGGGCCAAGTTGTACAAAAAGTCAGCGAAACACTCTCTATCTACCCGCAGATCAAAGGCATCCAAGTTATGAACGATATGGGTGATTATATGTTTCCGGTATATCGCCAGCGTTGGATTGATGACACGCCAGCCTTACGCAACAGCATCATCACTACGTTGCAGAACTGGGCACCTTTTTCCAACTCAAGCCCGGTGGAAGGTATTCGCGAGGCCATAGCCACCTACTACGATCCAAATAAGCGGATCAGTATCTATGTATTCGGCGATGACTATACCGGCAATTCGATAGAGCAAGTGGTCGGGGCCGTGGACCAAGTGAACCGTGCCGACGAAACGGGCCGACGTCGTGTCCGTATCCACGCCATCGGCTTCCCTGTTTACCTAGACCAGCCTAATGCGCGCATTTACCGGTTTGCCGCCTTAATGCGCGAACTCGCCTATCGTAACGATGGCACCTTTGTCGGATTAACGGAGTACCAATGAGCAATGCCATGATCGCCTTGTACCGGCCAACCCAGTGGCTTTTAGCCGTGGCGCTGTTGATAGTCGGCAGTGGCTGCGCCAACAACCGTATTGCCCTGGATACAGACTTCCCTGTGCCGCTGGTAGCACCGTCATCTGCCCGAGTGGCCATAGTCATTACCCCAGAGCTTCAGAGCTTTGTGCATAACGAAAAAATCGCCAAACGCGGCGACTACAGCATTAACGTCGGTGCGGTACAAAAAAGGCTCTTCAATCGTTTGGCCCAAGGCGCCTTCAATGCTCACATCTTTACCGACACGGTCGCCGCAACGACCTATGACGGCCTATTAGTGCCCAACATCGCCGAACTGCAATTCGCAACGCCTGCCCAGTCTCGAACCGACTATTACGAGGTATGGATGCGTTATCGCTTCGACCTATACGATAGCAACGCAGTGTTATTGGGGAGTTGGGATCTCCCTGCCTACGGCAAGGCCAATCAGACTAACTACAATAACGACACTGAGGGCCTCTACGCAGCAGCTTTGGCCGCATGCAGAGACATGGCAGCCATGTTTAGTCTGAATTTCAGTACCGCACAACCTGTACAAAGCTGGTTATCCCCAGCTGCAGATGCGGCGCCCGCAATCAGCGATGTAGGCCCAACACCATGAATACAAGCTGCAGAATCAAAATGACCAACACTTATTCCAACGTTTTTCGCGGCATTGCCATGGTACTGGGCATATTCCTGCTGGGCGGCTGTGTAACCGCCACAGTTCAAGAGGTCCGAGAGCGCGCCACCGGTATCACCCTGTCGGATGCAGTTGTGGTTCTAGGCCGTCGCAGCCGGCCAAGCAACAACGAAACTGAAATCGATTTCATCACCTGTGTCGCCGACAACCTCGACAACGACGCCATCAATGTACTCAAGGAGCAAGAGTTCGTAGACGCAACATTTCCATGGTTCGAACCTAGAACCGCACCGGTCAGCGCCACTGAACTGCCGGCCCTACTTGATGAACCACTGCTCGCCCAGCGTTTGGAACAATTGGGACTGCGTTACGTTATCTGGGTGCAAGGCCAGACCAAGAGGGTCTCGCAATCGGGGTCCATGACTTGCGGGGTTGGCGCTGGCGGCGGCGGCTGTTTTGGCTTTCTCACTTGGGAAAACGACGCATCCTACGAAGCCACTATTTGGGATACCCAGCAACAGCGCGCCGCTGGGCGAGTATCCTCAGACGCGGCAGGTACCAGTTATATGCCGGCCCTAGTGGTGCCTATACCCCTCATTGCGCGGGTACAGAATAACGCCTGCACCGGTCTCGCGAATCAACTTGAAGGATTTATCCTAAACTAATGATAAATAGTAACTTTTTCTATTTATTTCTTATTTCAACCACTTCGCCGGTATATTTGTCCGGCTCTACGGCGTACCACTCTTGTAGCTGCAACGGGTACTTTTTGGCTATTTGATCGCAAAACTCGTAAAAAGTCGGGCGGCCTGGATCAGCAATAATGATCTTTTCAGTGCCAGCCTTCATTGCTTTCTCTACAAGCTTCACCAGGGGCGCCACAAGGGAATCCCAGAAACAGATGTCGCTGCCAACAATGACCTTATTAGCGCCTAAGTCTGCGCTTTTAAGTTTCGTGAAGTCACTGCACTTGGTTTCGAGCGCAACATCGTTAATTTCCGCCAGCACGCCTAGGTACGGGAAAACCTGAGCGTCTAGGTCTACCGCGGTAACCACGGCTTCGAATTTCTTGGCACAAAATGTGGCAACCGCACCCCACCCACAGCCCAACTCCATTACCGAGCAAGCGTTGGAGATTGGATTGTGCACTAGATAGTCCATCATCAGATACGCAGAGTCCCAGGAACGATGGCCGTGTATGGAGGGCTGGTGACGGCTTTTCAGCGCCTTTATCAGAGGGTGCTTATGACCCAACAAATAGACACCATAGGCGTATTGCACGTGTGGTTCTGGAACACGTTGCAAACGGGGCATACAAACTCCTAATCTCAGTCAGCGCGAATAGTTAAAGCAACAATCCATTGATCGTCCGGTGCAATATCTCATTGAACAACGCTTTGACACAAAAACATTTTCACTTTTGCTGGCATTTATTTGGCCACAACACCTTGCAGCGGCCATTTCACACCCCAATCACTGACTATGCCGAAAATTAGCGCCGTTCGCGGTATCATTGTCGCAACCCCGTTAGCCCAACACATTCAGGAGCAAAAGTGAGCCAACCCTCTGTAGACGATTTGGTTGCAGCACGTCGAGAGTACAGCGCCGGCTTCATAACCAATGTTGAGGCGGATACGCTACCACCTGGTCTGAATGAGGACGTCATCCGCTTCATTTCAGCACGCAAGGATGAGCCAGAGTGGCTTACTGAGTGGCGCTTACAAGCCTATCGCCAATGGCAAGAGATGAGCGAGCCCGACTGGCCGCACTTGCACTACCCGAAGGTCGATTTTCAGGACATCTCCTACTACTCAGCACCAAAAAGCCAAGCTGACGGCCCACGTTCGCTTGATGAAGTGGATCCAGAACTGCTGCGCACCTATGAGAAACTCGGCATTCCACTGCACGAGCAAGCTGCATTGGCAGGTGTCGTCCCCGATCCAGAACAACCGTCGAGTAACGTGGCCGTAGATGTGGTCTTCGACAGCGTTTCAATTGCCACTACGTTTAAACAAAAGCTTGCTGATGCCGGCGTCATCTTCTGCCCTATCTCAGAGGCCGTTAAATCCTATCCAGAACTGGTAAAAAAATATCTGGGCAGTGTTGTGCCGCAAAAAGACAATTTTTATGCCGCGTTAAATTCTGCTGTTTTCAGCGATGGGTCATTTGTCTACATACCCAAGGGAGTGCGTTGCCCTATGGAGTTGTCGACCTATTTCCGCATCAACGAACGTAATACCGGGCAATTTGAACGCACACTGATCATTGCCGACGCAGACTCTCATGTGAGCTACCTTGAGGGCTGCACAGCACCAATGCGGGATGAAAATCAGCTGCATGCTGCCGTGGTGGAACTCGTTGCGCTGGAAGATGCAGAAATCAAGTATTCCACGGTGCAAAACTGGTACCCCGGCGACGAGAATGGCCGTGGCGGTATCTATAACTTCGTGACCAAACGCGGCTTATGCGCCGGTGCCCGGGCAAAAATTTCCTGGACCCAAGTTGAAACAGGCTCTGCTATAACTTGGAAATATCCTAGTGTAGTGCTGCGCGGCGATGACTCGATTGGCGAGTTCTATTCGGTAGCCCTGACGAATAATCGCCAACAGGCGGATACCGGGACAAAAATGATTCACATGGGCAAGAATACCCGGAGCACGATTGTCGCCAAGGGCATTAGTGCCGGGCGCAGTGACAGTAGCTACCGGGGACTGGTCCGAGTATCACCGACTGCTGCTAATGCTCGCAATTTCACCCAGTGCGACTCACTACTGATCGGCGACCTCTGTGGCGCACATACATTCCCGTATATCGAGAACAAGAACAACACAGCGATCATTGAACACGAAGCCAGTACATCAAAGGTCAGCGACGACCAACTATTCGCCTGTCAACAGCGCGGTATCGATACAGAAAAAGCTGTCAGTATGATTGTTAACGGGTTTTGCAAAGAGGTATTTCGCGAGTTGCCAATGGAATTTGCAGTAGAAGCAGGCAAGCTGCTCGAGGTCAGTTTGGAAGGAGCGGTTGGATGAGCCTTTTAGAGGTAAAAAATTTGCACGCCAACGTCGGCGAAGAGGATGGTCTGGAAATCCTGAAAGGATTAAACCTGCAAATCCAGGCCGGCGAAGTGCATGCGATTATGGGTCCTAATGGGTCTGGCAAATCAACCCTAGCAAACGTGCTGTCTGGTCGTCCGGGCTATACGGTTACGCGCGGAACATTGAACTTGGCGAATGAAGACTTATCGCACCTAGAGCCTCACGAACGCGCTCAGGCCGGATTGTTCCTAGCATTTCAATACCCCGTGGAGATTCCTGGTGTCAGTAACATGGAATTCCTCAAAGCCAGCACAGATTCTCTTGCTAAGGCGCACAAAGCTGAACAACCTGATGCCGCTGGCTTTATCCGACAAGTCCGCACTCTGGCTGAATCATTAGATCTGGACCCGCAGTTTTTAAAACGTGGCGTCAACGAAGGCTTTAGTGGCGGCGAAAAGAAGCGCAACGAGATCCTACAGTTGCTATTACTCGATCCGAAAATGGCAATTCTCGATGAGACCGACTCCGGCCTCGATATCGACGCATTGAAGGTCGTGGCTGAGGGTGTAAATCGCTATCGCAGTGCCGATAACGGCGTATTGTTGATCACCCACTATCAACGACTTCTGGACTACATCGTGCCTGACGTTGTGCACGTATTGGCTGACGGCCAGATCATTCAATCCGGCGACAAAAATCTGGCCCTTGAACTCGAGGCCAAAGGCTACACATGGCTGACTTAGAGGTTCTGGAACCGCTGAATTTACCTGACTGGTTGAACAATACGGTACTGGCCGAGGACGCCGTAGAGAACTATCAGCGTGCTCTGGCACGCCCGGCCCGGAGAGAACTGTGGAAATATACGCCGGCACGTAAAATTACCGAGCTGCGCCAACTACCCGCTACACAACCGCTTCTAAGCGGGCACGAGCAAACAGGCGTCACTGTTACAGCAAACCCCAGCAATATCGACCTGGCTGACTTGGTCAACATCCAGCGCGCCCCTGAAGCCTTTGCCCAGCTGTGCAAACAACCCCTGCTGCATATCGCGGTGACTGCAGATTTAGCCCAGCCCTTGAATCTGCATTATCAAGGCAACAGTTGGCCCGTGATCATTGATGTAGCTCCGGGTGTCAGCATGACCCTCACCGAGGAGTGCGAGCAAGACCACGACCAACAACAAACTCTTTGGCTGCGCTTGGGCGCCAACAGCGCCGTGACCCACGCTCGGAATAGTTTCGGCGCCGCCGCATTACACTGGCAATTTGTATCTGTTCAAGTGCATGCGCATGGCCACTATCGACTGCATAATCATGCACTAGCAAGCACATTACGCCGTCAAGACACGCAGATCCAATTGGTCGGCGCTGGCGCCCATGCCGAGCTGACCAGCGCGGTTATGGTGGCAGAGCGTTTAAATCTCGATCAGCAAATCACTATTGAGCACATCAGTGCCAACACCTCAAGCCGGCAACGGGTACACAATATCGTCGCTGACCGCGGCAAATCCACATTCAATGGCCGTATTCACATACACGAAGGTGCGAAAAGTAGTGACGCTCAGTTGAGTAATAAAAACCTTGGTCTTGGGGCCAACGCCACAATCAATACTAAGCCAGAATTGGAAATCTATAACGATGACGTCAGCTGTTCACATGGTGCAACCATCGGCCAACTGGACGATAACCAATTCTTTTACTTGTGCAGCCGCGGTGTCGCCCCCGCCGTGGCGAGGCGACTGCTGTGCGAGGGCTTTCTGCAACAGTGCGTTGATGGGCCTATAGCAGATACAGCGGGCCCTGCACTAGTGGCCCCGCTACAAGATATGGAAATGACATGAGTATCCGCGCTGACTTCCCCATTCTGCAACGCAGCAGCCGCGGCCGGCCGTTAGTCTATCTGGATAATGCAGCAACTTCGCAAAAGCCCGCAGTGGTTATTGACGCCGTCAACAACTACTACCAAACCTGCAACGCTAATGTTCACCGCGCGGCGCACGAACTCGCGGAACAAGCAACTGAGGCTATGGAAAACGCACGTATAGCGGTGCGCAACTTTGTCAATGCCTCTAGGGAAGAGGAAATTGTATTTACCCGGGGCACCACCGAGGCGATAAATCTGCTTGCCAATGTTATAACCAATCGCATCAAGCGCGGTCAGGACATTGTAATTACCGAGTTAGAACACCATTCCAACATTGTGCCGTGGCAGATGTTGGCCCAACGCACTGGCGCGCAAATCAAAGTCATCGCTATCGACGATTACGGCAACATCGATCTTGACGATGCCGCGAACAAAGTCACCGCGAACACCGCCATTCTGGCCTTTACCCATGTCTCCAATGGACTAGGCAGTATTACCCCGGCAGCGCAACTTATTGCCCAAGCCCAGGCGGTTAACGCCCTAACCATAGTCGACGGTGCTCAAGCCGCCCTGCACTTGCCGGTAGACGTACAGGCGCTCGGCTGCGATTTTTACGTTTTCTCAGGGCACAAAGTCTATGCACCAACGGGTATTGGTGTGCTCTATGGTCGCTACGATTTGCTCTGCGAATTGCCACCTTGGCAGGGTGGTGGCGAAATGATTGAGCATGTCAGCTTCGAGCAAAGCACCTATCAGCTCCCCCCCTACCGCTTTGAAGCAGGCACTCCTAACATCGCTGATGCAATTGGTCTTGGTGCTGCGATCAGTTATCTACAAACGATTCCCAGAGCACAACTGGTCGCCGCCGAAGATCGCTTAGTCGCCAATGCTCTGAGCGGCTTACGGCAAATTCCAGGCGTGCGCATCGTTGGCGAGCCGGAGCAGCGCTCTGCAGTCATTTCTTTTTTGCTGGAGCAAGGGCACCCCAACGACGTGGGCACACTACTCGACCAACAAGGTGTTGCTGTGCGCACAGGACATCACTGCAACATGCCGCTGATGCAGCGGCTTGGAGTACCCGGAACGGTTCGTGCCTCTTTCAGTCTTTATAATAACAACGAAGATGTGACTCGACTTCTTGAGGCGGTCGAAAAAGCCTCAACGTTTCTCTGATCTAAGATATTGAAAACCATGCCTCACAGCGCCACTATTGTCCCATGACTACTAAACCACAACACATCAATATCACCGCGTCGGCACGTGCCCATATCCGCGCCCAAGTAAAACAGCAAAACGCCCAGTTTTTACGTCTCGGGGTTAAAGAAAGCGGCTGCAACGGCTATATGTACACTCTGGACTTCCTCAAAGAGGCAGAGCCCAACGATATTCAAGTAGAGATCGATAGCGGTATAAACATCTGCATCCGCGACGAAGATCTAAACCTAGTCGACGGCACCGAAATGGATTTGGTTACCGAAGGTTTAAACTCCAGCCTCGTATTTAAGAATTCTCGGGCGCAAAGCTACTGTGGCTGTGGCGAGAGTTTTGCGATGAACGATGCGGCCTTTACTCAGTCGAATTCAGCATACGACGAAACGGCAGCAACACTGGCTCGCGACGCCAGTGCCGCAGATTAGACAGCAACTTGCAGCGGCGAATAGTAACCCTCAACCGCGACTGCGAGGCCCGGCTAGTACCTACTGGCGATCCGATTACGGTGCGAGCTAACCACTTTGTAACTCTCACCCAAACTCTCGGGGGCAGCTTTACCATAGTTGTCGACGGCAATATGGCACGAGTGGCGGGTAAAGATGCAGATGCACTGGGCCTGCATGTCGACCCACTGGAATTCCCAGAGTCCAATAAACCTGAAGGCATTGACCAAGAGCATATATGGCATGCCCTAAGGTCCGTCTACGATCCGGAAATTCCGGTCAACATAGCTGACCTCGGTTTGATCTACGAGGTTGCTCTGAATAAGACGAATGTCGCGATTAAGATGACCCTAACTGCTCCAGGATGTGGCATGGGTCCAGTACTCATTGAAGAAGTTAAAGACCGGGTTATACAAGCGCCAGGAGTAAGTAGTGTTGAAGTGGAGTTGGTTTTAGATCCACCCTGGTCACGCGACATGATGAGTGAGGCTGCGCAACTGGAACTCGGCGTCTTCTAAGATGGACATACAGGCACTCAAAGACACCTTCGAGTTTTTCGATGACTGGGAGGATAAATACCGTTTTGTCATCGACCTCGGCAAAGATTTACCGACCCTAGAAACATCCCAGCGGGTTGACGAAAATATTATCCGCGGCTGTCAGAGTCAGGTCTGGTTGGTTCACGAGTTGCGTGACAATACGCTGCACTTCGCCATGGATTCAGACGCTCATATTGTCCGTGGTCTGATCAGTATCGTGCTTATCGCACTGAATGACCGCTCCCCGGCAGAGATTCTAGCAACTGATATTGAAGCGTTATTTGACGAATTGCAGTTGCTGAGCCATCTATCAGCGACTCGTGGCAATGGCTTGCGGGCAATGATTCAGCGCATTCGCCAAGTTGCGGGGGCAGCCAACTAGCTACCTTGGGAACCGTCGCGCAACCTTTGAAAACGCAACCAGTCCGCAGGACGATCCACATCCCATATCCGTTCGCCTACCAGCACTCGCAGGCCAATCTCCTGGGCGCGATGCAGCGTTTCGGCCATTACCGCGCTTGAACCCCATGGCATATCGTCAAAAAGCGTTGGCTGCGCTGCCGCCATTCCGATCAGGCCATAACCGCCATCCTCGGCTGGCGCGATAATGACATCGCGCGTCCCAGCATGCTCCACCACCCAGCTCAGATAATCCTCGTCTAGTGAGGGGCAGTCGCAACCCATGACCAGCGCATACTCAGCACCACGTGAGAGCTGATCTTGCAACGCATGATGCATACGAGCGCCCAGATCATCACCAAATTGAATTCTCAGCGGTATTTCGAAGACTTGGGCCCATTGTTCGGCCAAAGGGTGTTCAGCACTTGCCCATAGCTCGACTCTAATTCTGGATTTGCGCCTAACCAAAGACAGCTGGGTCAATGCATACTCAACCAACTCGCNGTGCGCNGCCAATGCGCCTTCTGAGCCCAAAGCACCTTGCAGCCGGGTTTTCGTCCGCCCCAAAATAGGTGCTTTAGCAAACAATGCCAAACTCAACATGGCTAAACCCTCAACCTTGCCGACGATAATATTGATAAAACAAGGCCTCGGGACTGGCGCCGAAAAAGTAGCGCCAGCGCATCCGCCACATATACAAAATAGTTATCACATACCCATGTTCTATCCAGCGCCGGCCACTGGTCACCAGCGGTGCCGTTAATGCCAGAAATTGACGGTCGGCGGCTTTTTTAAGTCGTTTCGACGCCTCAATATCCTCCATCAACGGCTGCACCGGAAAGTCATCGATCAACGCTAACAGCTGCCGATGGAAAAACATGCCTTGATCACCCGTGCAAATTTTACTTAGCCGAGAGCGCAGATTCATAAAGGCTGCGACCACACGCAGCCGCAACGTGCCTTCATGGAAGCGCACAGCAAATCGACCCCACCGCGGCGTGCCCCTTTGAACCACCTGCAACAGCTGCTCTACCGTCTCTTCGCAAAGCCTGCTGTCATCGTGCAGAACCCAAAGCCAATCGCTATCGCACCGAGCAATGCCGGCAGCGATCTGCCCTCCTCTTGAGGCCGGTGCCTGCAGCCAAAGCCCACCTTCTACTTCAGTGTCAGCATCTGCCCCAGCATCGCGCGCTTGAACCACAATGAAGTCGAACCCAAAAGCCCGAATCTGACCAAGTAATGCCTCTAGCTCCTGACTAGGAGCAAGAGCCGGCACAATCACGGTAATATTTTTATGCATTTCACCATTATCAATTCTTTCAATAGATTCCATACCAAGACTCGCAAAAGCCCCTGCTCTGACCTTCGCAAACGCTATTGTTACATGTAAAGTTGCCCATCGTTTTAAGGGGGCACAATGTACCAAGAGTATAAATCTGCGTGGGCTGCGCTCACTGCACCAGGGGCTGATTTCGAAGTTACTACCACAAATGTTCGCGGCGTTGACATCCGTACCTACGCCAATGCAGTACCAAATTTGCGCGATGCATGGGCAACGACTGCCGCTTACGCCGATCGCGAATATCTAGTTTATGAAGACGAGCGTTTGACCTACGCGCAAGCCCATGACCGGGTAAATGCCCTAGGTAATTGGCTTATTGCACAAGGTGTAAATTCTGGCGATCGGGTAGCCATTGCCATGCGCAACTACCCGGAGTGGTTACTCAGCTATTGGGCAACGCTGTCCATTGGCGCCACGGTCGTGGGCATGAATGCCTGGTGGACAGGTCCAGAAATGCTCTACGCGCTTAATGACTCCGAGCCCAAGGCGATCATCCTTGATGAAGAACGCCTGGCNACTTTTAATGAAATTAGACAGCAATTACCGACTATGCAGGNAGTAGGCGTTAGATTAAGTGCGGAACAAGAAAACGTTACGCCATGGCAAAGTGTTATTGCCAATCCGGCACCAATTGAGACAGTGGCGATCGATCCAGACAGCGACGCCTGCATTTTTTACACCTCGGGTACTACAGGTAACCCCAAGGGCGCACAGCTCACCCACCGAGGTTGTGTGAGTAATATTTGGAGTTTAATGTTCGCGGGCGCTCTGCAGCGGGTATTAGCCGTACAAAAGGGGCTTATCGAAGCAGATGCGGAGCCACCCATTCCTTCAGCCCTAGTGACAACCCCGCTGTTCCACGTTACTGCGAATAACTGCGTAGCCCACGGCACAACCTTAGCGGGCGGCAAACTCACTCACATGTATAAGTGGGACGCTGGCATTGCGCTAAAACTCATTGAGCAAGAAAAAATTTCGGCGCTCAGCGGCGTTCCCGTTATGGCGCGCGAAGTCATTTCGCATCCAGACTTCGCCAAGACCGACACCTCTAGCCTTCTCACATTGGGCGGCGGCGGTGCGCAATTGCAACCAGACTTAGTGGGTAAGATTGACGANCAGGTTGCCACNGCCCGCCCTAGTACAGGNTANGGNATGACTGAAACCTGCGGCATCATCACATCCATTGGCGCCGACTACTTCGTCGACAAACCAGCGAGCTGCGGCCCAGCCATGCCCATCTTCGAAACCAAGGTGGTCGACCCTGAAACCGGCGAAGAACGGCCAAAGGGTGAACCTGGTGAATTGTGGGTGCGCGGCGGGCACGTGATTCGCGGTTATCTAAACCGGCCCGANGCCACTGCTGAGACAATTGTTGATGGCTGGTTGCGAACTGGCGATATGGCNCGNGAAGACGAAGACGGCTTTTTGTACATCGTCGACCGAATNAAAGACATGGTATTACGCGGCGGCGAAAANATTTANTGCGCAGAAGTNGAGAGCNCNATNTTNGATCATCCGGCNGTNGCAGAGTGCACAGTNTTCGGNGTCGCAGATGANCGNCTCGGCGAAGANGTNGGCGCGGCTATCTATTTAACTCCGGGCCAATCNNNNGANGCNGCNGNCATTCGCGAACATTGCGCGGGCCAGCTCGCCAAGTTCAAAATNCCGCGCTACATCTGGTTTACCAATGANGCGCTGCCGAGAAATGCCTCGGGCAAATTTCTNAAGCGCGAATTGCGCGATACNCTGNAAGTTAGTGANAGTCACTAACTCCAGNAACTGTTGCTAATTGCCGAANCGATAACGCAACTTCGCAATAAACGTATCGACGATGGGTTCGCTGAGCGCATCCTGAAATAGGTCATCGTATTCGTCGTCGATACGCCCGGGCAGATTGCTACCCCGNGTATATACCAAAAAGAAGTCAGATAGCGGCCCGATCTCCCAGCGATAGCGCAACTGCGTAGTTAACCGCGACAGCGCAAAATCACCATTTGTTGAACTGGCAATACCTGCTGCGACGGGATCATTTATACGCGACAGTCGACCCCCACCTTCTGGAATCAGGTAGAAATCCTTTTCCTCAGCGCGAATCGCAGCCCACTGCATAGTCAGGCGCAGCTGTTGTTTCGAGGAGAAAAAAACGTCCATACCAAGGCGCGGTTGAAAATCTCCAGCAGCATAAGTCGCCATCAATCGATCACGGTCATGCAGTAACCAACCGTCACGCTTGAAATAGTTAAGGTCTAGGTCAAATGAAAAACGGTCACTGGGTGTATACGTCAACCCCAGCGAAGAACGAACCGTCCAACCACTTAACTCCTCTTGGCGCGCTCCTAACAATGCGCTGTATGAAATTTTTTGCGAGGTGTCGGTACCAATCGCAATTTCCGCGACCCAACGATCGTGCATCTTATATGCGCCGTTACCAAATGAGTTGCGGTCTTCCCAGCGCACCGGAAAGTAATCAAGCTCAGTGCGAATCTCGTTGAGATTTTTGAATGTCCAACCGTTGCGCAAGAAAATGCCGGATCGCACAACTTTTCCGTCAGTATTCCAGGAATTTGACAGCATCAATGAACGCTTTTTATTGCGCAGCCGTTGCAGATTCCGGCCCGTCGACCACATATATTGATAATTCATGCTCATCGCATCGTTACGACGGATAAACCCAAGGTCACTGACATCAAGCTTCTTATCAAAATAGTCTAGGGCTAACTTATGCTGAACTCCTTGCTGCGGTTTGTAGTCAATATCTGCCATAGCCCCATAGCCTTGTTCAGAATCAACATCGCTGGTCATCACCTGCCCGTCGACCGCCCAAGCACCATTGCGCGACAGCCAGTGCGCGTCTACGCCATGCACAATGGCATCGCCGCTCTCATGACTCACCATGGTGCCGAGGTAACCAATGGAGCGACGACCTTCACCTACATTTTCATATAACAAGCGCGCAACCCCAAAATCACGTCCTGAAGTATCCACCTTGACCGCCTGACCATCGAATTCACCTGAGTTAAAAGTCCCCGGCAAGCTCATGTCGCCTTCAAAAGCCGATAAGAAGCCGTAGCGTAACCCTCCGTTTTGCCCGGTGACCTTTACTGCTCCCTTCAAATCTGTGGGTTTACCACGCTCTACTCCAGCAACATCGACATTTTCCGGAGCCGCTACCCGCGGCGCTCCGCCAATTCTGCGGGTATTCAACAGTGTCGTTGGCTCAGGATTAAATGTCGAGCTAGTGCCCCTGGAGCCACTGCCGGAGGGACTGTCCGTGCGCGCTAAGCTGCGAGGCGTGGTCGCAAAGACCTCACGGCCTTCAAGAAAAAACAGGCGTTTTTCAGGAAAAAAGGTTTCAAAGGCGGTCAGGTTTACGACAACATCATCGGATTCCACCGCCCCGAAGTCNGGGTTAAGCGTTGCCGTAACCTGCAAATTAGAAGACGGTCGCCAAGAAATATCAGCTCCTACTCTCGGTTCATTTTCATCATTCATCGCATCTGCGGTGTAGGAAGCATAGGGGAAAACCGCCAGTTGCTGCTTGGGCTGCACGTTGGGGGTGCGCATGGTCGCTAACGCGGACATGAAGCGCGGCGATGCAAAAGGCAAAGCGGGCCAACTCCAGCGTTCGTCTAAATAAGCGACTTTACGATTTATCCAGAACCCAAGCTCACGCTTGCCGTCTTCCGCGTCCGCCATGGTCATCATTGACCAAGGCAGGAACATTTCGGCGCTCCAGCCGTCTTCTAACTCCGCNGTACCGCTACTCCACGGGCCGTCCCACTCACGCGAAAACTGACGCTCAGCAGCAACTTTGCCGTCCATTACCGAACCGCCCAAGTTAACCACAAACCAATAGCCGTAAAGACCTTCGCCGGATGTATCCAGCGTAATTCCTATGGAATCTCGATTAATAAATTCGTCGCGACTGGATAATCGAGCAATCAACGTGTCTCGGGGTTGTTGCATATAGACACCGATATACAGGCCTTCATCGGTGTAAAAAAATCGAGCGTCGGTCTTAAACCGAGTATCCGCGAGCGTGTCTGGGTCCATTACCAGCATGTTGTCGTAACCAGGCACCTGGGCCCATACACCCTCATCCAAACGCCCGTCCAGACGCATGCTTACCATGTCTTTGGCGAATTCCGGAATTTGGATATCAACATCCGCACCCCCTGGACCCAGCGCAACCATAGACCTCGTGGCGCTCGTATCTCCCTTAGGAGTGGGCAAAGGTTCGGAATTGGCTGGNGTCGTTGGAGGAGCCGGCCGCGCTCTCGGCGCGGCTAAACTCTGGGATCGCGGCNCCACACGCCTNANAGTTTTTCGCACATCTTGAGCGGCGGCTGTAGGTAATTCGATACGCCAGCCGCGCCCCAACCCTGCGGCGAGCGCCCGCGACCGCAATTGTTCCAAACTGAGGCCATCAGCGGCAACAACCACTCGGTAGAGCTGCCGCCCATTTACCCGGGCAGCCACCACACGCACGGGTTCGCGCATAACAAATTCGACTTCTGCCCTACGAGCGTCTGCATTGTCCTGAGCGCTAAAACTGCCGAGCACTAGGCCTGGGAGTGCCATCGCTTGTGCACTTGCAAATACCCCCAGCGCCATCAGCGAACCTTGAAAAAACGTCCTCCAGCTCATGCAGCCCCCTATTTGAACCATTCCCCAGTATAGACCTAAACATGTGGTCATCGTAGGCTGTCTGCATGGTTTGGTTCTCTGCACTCTTTTTTATGTGCCTCGTCGCTGCAATTTCATATTTGCTCACGCGCGGTAAAGTCGCCAACAGCGAGGGGTTTTTCCTCGCTGGCCGTTCGCTCAGCGGCACCTTCATCGCGGGTTCGCTGCTGCTGACGAATATTTCTGCAGAACAAATCATCGGTCTTGCTGGCTCAGCCTATGCCTTTAATCTTAGCTCTATGGCCTGGGAGGTGATGGCGGTAGTTGCCATTATCATCACCGCAATTGTGTTTTTACCCAGATTCTTGGCCCACGGCTTCACCACCGTGCCTGAATTTCTCGGCGAGCGCTTTGATCAACGCGTACGTATGGCTGTTGTAGTACTGTTTTTACTCGCTTATGGGTTGGTGACTATCCCCTCTATCCTCTACTCCGGCACCATCGCAGTTGTCGAGACATTCAGCGCCGAGCTAAGCGGCGCTATGGCCTTTCCGGTCAGCATGGTGGTGATTGCAACGATTGGCACCTTGTATGCAGTTACTGGCGGCTTACGCGCTGTTGCTGTCTCCGACACGCTCAACGGTATCGGCTTAATCTTTTTTGGCTTTGCAATCCCTATCCTCGGCCTAATGCATTTAGGCGGCGACAGCATCGTCGAAGGTTGGCGAATTGTAACCACGGCTGCGCCAGAAAAACTCAACGCCATAGGCACCTCGACCGATCCCACGCCATTTTTAACGCTGTTCACCGGCATGCTGTTTGCGAACCTTTCCTATTGGGGCACAAACCAATACGTGATACAGAGAAGTCTGGCCGCCGAAAGCCTAGCTGCCGGCCAACAAGGCGTGCTGCTCGCTGGTTTTTTCAAGCTGTTAATACCCTTCTTTATCATGCTGCCGGGTATTATTGCCTTTCACCTTTACGGTGCGGACATTGGTGGCATGGATAAGGCCTATCCGCGCTTAGTGCGCGATGTGCTGCCGAGCTATCTGATTGGCCTGTTTTTAGCTGTGTTGCTGGGAACAGTGTTCAGCTCTTTTAACAGCCTGCTACAGAGTTCCGCCACCATCATTACTTACGACATCATCATGCCTTGGCGCGGCCAAGCGATCAGTGAGCGCAGCAAGGTGAACGTCGGCCGATGGGCATGCGTGGTCGTAAGCATCACGGGTCTGATCGTTGCTCCAAGTTTACAACTTGCCCCAGAGGGTCTTTGGCAGCTGATTCGCAAATTCAGCGGATTTTACAATATTCCACTGATCGCAATTGTGCTTGCTGCCCTCTTTCTACCTCGTGCCAATAGCAAAACGGCTCTTGGCGTAGTGTTATTTCATATCCCCGTCTATACCGTTATCACCTTTTTCTGGGACACCGGGATCCACTTTATTCACTGGTACGGTATTCTATTCGTGCTCGAATTCGGCGCCCTGGCGATGTTTGCCAGTGCTAGCACCCACGTTTCGCCAAAGATCGAATCACCAGTAGATCTAACGCCCTGGCGTCCGCGCTGGTGGGTAGTCGGCTTTCTGGGGTTATGTATTATCGGGCTTTATTTGCTGCTTTCGCCCATCGGCATAGCCGCTTAAGCGCCCGCAAACAAATCTTTATGTTGGTCGCGCAATACATTCTTCTGAACCTTACCCATAGTATTTCGGGGTAATTCGTCCACATAGATCACCGCTTTAGGTTGCTTGAAACGCGCCAGCTGATCGGCCAGAGCTGAATTCAGTTCATCAACATGCAGTTGCTTTGCAGCAACTAATACCGCCACCACGGCTTCGCCAAAATCATCGTGAGGTACACCAATCACCGCCGACTCAACAATGTCCGGCATTTCATCTAAAAGACGTTCCACCTCTTTTGGATAAACGTTGTAGCCACCAGAGATAACCAAGTCTTTGGCACGCCCGACAATCGCAACACGCCCGTCCGGCTTCTGAGTGCCCAGATCTCCGGTAATAAAGAAACCGTCAGGCCGGATCTCCTGAGCAGTCTTATCGGGTTGTTGCCAATAACCACTAAACACGTTTGGGCCACGCACTTCAATGGTACCGACGTCGCCATGAGGCACTTCAGCGCCCTCAGCATCGGCTATTCGCACTTCTTGATTAGGCAGCGGAAACCCAACGGTACCGGGTACACGATCGCCTACTAACGGATTGCTGGTATTGATGATGGTTTCGCTCATACCGTAGCGCTCAAGTATCTTATGACCAGTAGCCTGCTCCCATGCAGCAAAGGTTTGCTCGGTTAGCGGCGCAGACCCACAGATAAAAACTCTAACGTTACGGGTCTGCTCACGGCTCAGTTCCGGCTGTTGCAGTAGACGCGTATAAAACGTCGGCACCCCCATCAATACCGTGCAGTCCGGTAGCGCCGCCAGCACATCTTCGGCGACAAATTTACTGTGGAAAATCATAGGCGTTGCGTTGAGCAGAGCGCAGTGACTGGCAATAAACAATCCGTGCACATGAAAAATTGGCAGCGCATTTAACAGTACATCGTCATCTTGCCAGCCCCAATATTCGCTCAAGCTGCGCGCATTAGACGCCAGATTGCTATGGGTAAGCATGGCACCCTTGGAGCGTCCGGTGGTACCCGATGTGTAGAGAATCGCTGCCAGATCCTGGGCCTGTCGATCAGCTGTTTCTGTTCCATTGGCGGCATCATGCTGATTAGCCGCCTCGAGCAAGGTGCCCTGACCGTTACCGTCGAGGGTAAAACTAGTTACCCCTGCACGCTTATCTGTGCCCACAAACAATCGGGGCTGGGCATCGTTAACAAAATAATCAAGCTCGGCCACCGTATAAGCAGTATTGAGCGGCACATATACACCGCCCACCTTTAGGGTTGCCAAATATAGGGCCAGATTCTCCGGGGACTTCTCCACCTGAGCCATAACGCGGTCGCCCGCGACCACACCCTGTGCACGCAACACTGCAGCAAATTGATCGACAACGCTCACCAACTGCTGGAAGTTCCAGTCTGGCCGATCCTTTAAGATTAACGCTGGTGCGTCTAGCCGCGAGCGGAAAGCCGTTTCCAGAGATTGATAGAAGTTAGTCATCGCACCTCCTCGTTACTCCAAGCTGCAATATAAGGGTTGTTTCAAAACATTGCAGCGACAGAAACCATCTGATACTTTCTAATTTAAGCCCTGCCGGGTTCGGGGGAAACTGAGGGCACTGCGTCCTTGATTGTGACGCAATTTTGCGGATGGCGACGATTGCTTTGCAAGCCTTAGCCGAATTTCCGCAGGAACGTGGGCGCCAGACCACCTTACATGCTGGGCATCTGTGTTTGGATGCTAAAACATCTAAGGACGGCGAAAGGCTTACACAAGATGCGGGCATTATGAGAGGAATGTCCGCGTCCCCAGAGAATAAGCATTAAAAATTGGGGACTTGCTAGCCGCCTCTGGATCCGCAACGTAACGTATTGTTAGCTGCCAATCCAGAGGCGGTTTTTTCTTTTGCGGCCACAGTTGCTGCCACCGTCTGTCTTTCTTAGGCTATTTTCATTACATTGCGCGGCTATGCACGATCTAACATCAAAGCCAACCCAAGCTGCAGCTACACCACCCTTCAAAGTCAAAAAGCTAGCCGCACCATTTGCCGCGCGCATTACTCTCCCCGGTAGCAAGTCCATCGCACTGCGACAACTTGCAATAGCTGCGTTGTGCTCAGGCACGACACATTTAACAGGCGTACCTGACTGCGACGACACCGCAGCCATGCTGGATTGTATACAAGCACTAGGGGCCAAAGTCGCATTAACTGCTGAAGCGATCGTTGTTACCGGCCCTATTGATCTGTCCGATAAAACCGTGCAACTCGATGCTCGTATGAGCGGAGCATCGACGCGTTTACTCATAGGGCTGGCCGCTTTGCGTCGCGGGGTAACCGTTATTGACGGCCATCCATCATTGCGTGCGCGCACAAATAAACCGCTCCTAGATCTTTTATCCGCGCAAGGCTGCAGCATTGAGTCCGATAATGGCTGTCTGCCCGCGCGCATTTCTGGCCCAATCAAAACAGCCAAGCATTTAAGCATCGATGGGTCCTTATCAAGCCAATACATCACCGCCCTTCTCATCGCCGCACCAGGCTATCTGAATGAGGCTAAGCAAGTAATCGAGATCCAAGGCGAGCTGGTTTCCCGCCCCTATATCGACATCACCATCAACGAAATGCGCAAACGTGGGGTGCAGGTAGAGTGGCTCAATGACCAGCTTTTGGAGATAACACCCGGACCATATCAGGCGGGTTCTGTCACGGTGGAGGGCGATGCTACCGCCGCCACCTATTTTGCGGCCTTAGCAACACTGCATAAAAGTAATGTGACCTTAACTAATCTCGGCCATAACAGCTGCCAAGGCGATTACGGCTTTCTTCGCGTCATGGAGCAACTGGGCGCCGAGGTAACGCGCGGCGATGAGACCCACATCAGCGGTCCAGAAAATATCAAGCCACTGCCAAAAATCGATATGCAAAGTATGCCAGATGCAGCTCTGACCCTTATTGCAATGGCACCCTTACTGACAAAGCCGATCCAAATTACCGGCTTGAGCTCCCTGCATCATAAGGAGTGTGATCGCCTCGAATGCCCGGCAAAGGAACTGGCCTTGATGGGGGTAGAGTTATCAACAACCGAAGATTCGATCAACATCTCGCCTGCTAACCCAGCCACGCTGAAGCCGCATACATTGACCACCTACCACGACCACCGCATGGCTATGGCCTTTTCTCTANTGGGCAGTATGAGCGGCACACTTAAGGTAGACGACAAAAATGTTGTCGATAAAACCTATCCGCGCTACTGGNAANACTACGCTACCCTAGTTGACGATCTAGGCTGATTACACCAACGCTATTGCTGCGTATCCGACGACTTATCGTTCAAGCGCACGTAAATGATTCCTGCCACAGCACCAGCTAAACACTGAGATACGAACCCAACCATAGTTCGCGTGACCGCGATCGGATTAGTTCCCATCAGGGTTTTAAAGAACAAAATNAGCGTCAACATGCCTACGGTACCCGCAAGCACATACCCAAGCGTGCGCAGGTGCGGCACCCAACGCAGCACTAAGGTGGCGAACAAAAAAGCCAGCAGTAGCGCCNCGAACATGGCGGGCAGGTAGACAGAAGTCATGCTCAGGAGATCATGGCCAAACGTGGCAAAGCGATCGCCCAAACCCACGTTAACTCCCATATCCGTCAAATTACTCAGGTTCAGTTGTGAATATGCCAACACTGCTGCGGTATAACCGCCCAGTAATGCAGCGATAAATGCCATAATTCGTTTCAGCACGCATAATCTCCATCGTGTCAAATCTGACAGATAAGGCTACCATAGCTTAAACATTTTTTAGGATCGCTCTTCTTGAAAACTACAGCACCCTGCAAGCGCAACCAATGCTCCTCGCTGGCCACAATATTACGCACAGTAAGTGTGGGCTTATTCCTTAGCCTAGGTATCGGCACCAATGCTCTGGCCGCAAATTATCAGTTAGACACAGTGGCAACGGACCTGGACTTTCCCTGGAGCGTTGACTTCTTACCTAATGGGGACATGTTAGTAACCGAGTTATCAGGCTCACTGCGACGCATTTCATCTGACGGGTCCCTGAGCGATCCGATCGCGAATGTGCCNGAGGTCTTTCGAGCAAGCCAAGGCGGGCTTTTCGACATCCTCGTGGATCCGAACTTTGCCGACAACCAACGAGTATTTCTGTCCTATGCAAAGGGCGATGCCGAGAGCAATGGCACGGTGGTGGCAAGTGCATACCTTGAGGGCGACACCCTCAGCGACGTGAAAGAAATTTTCACCGCGGCGCCGGACAAATATGCGCCGCTGCATTACGGTGGCCGCATCGCTTGGCTTCCCGACGGCTCCCTCCTTTTGACCACTGGCGACGGCTTCGATTTTCGTGAGCAGGCACAAAATTTAGCAACGCATTTCGGCAAAATGATTCGCATGAATCCAGACGGCAGCGCTCCGACTGATAACCCATTTNCAGAGCACCCGTTCGTTTTTAGTTATGGCCATCGGAACTCGCAAGGCCTAGCGGTTGCCCAAGACGGCACAATTTACGAGCATGAGCACGGCCCGCGTGGCGGTGACGAGGTAAACATCATCAAGCCAGGACACAACTACGGCTGGCCTATCACGACTCATGGATTGGATTACAACGGCGCTTACGTCTCACCTTTCCAGGAGCGCGAGGGCATTGAATCTGCGGCACACATTTGGGTGCCCTCAATTGCACCCTCAGGCCTCGCGGTTTACGAAGGCGAAGCATTTGCGGGCTGGCGCGGTAATCTATTTGTCGGAGCACTCGTCAATAATGATGTACGCCGCCTGACTTTGGACGGCGACACGGTGATCGCAGAGGAAATTCTCTTTACCGAGCTGGATCAGCGTATACGAGACATTCGCGTCAGCCCTGATGGCTTGCTCTACATCATTACTGACGGAGCCCAAGGACAAGTGGTTCGAGTATCACCAAGATGAATTCACTGCTGCCCAAAGCTACGCTCGTCATATTTGGCTGTTTACTGGCAAGCGTAGCGGCGGCAACACAACCAACCAAAGAAATTCCAAACTTTCGAACCTACTCCGCGTCTTTCGCAAGCTCCGGCCAAATCACCGGCCACCATCTCAAATCCCTGCAGCGCGATGGATTTAAGCGCATCGTTTATTTGGCCTATCGCAGTCACGGCAATGCTAGCGACCAGCTCAGTATCGATCGGCAAGCCACCGATCTTGGGATGAGCTATGTGCATATCCCCGTGCCATGGCAATCACCATCCCTGGTCGATTACCAAACTTTTGCAGCGGTAATGAACAGTCAGCCGGCGCAAAAAACACTCCTGCATTGCCAAATGAATTACCGCGCTTCGGCATTTAGCTTTCTGTATCGAGTTTTGGAGTTAAACACGCCATTTGACGAAGCTACCAGAGACCTTTTTGCGGTGTGGAATCCGGACAAAACATGGCTGGAATTTATCAATACCGTGCTTGCCGCCAATAATCGAGCTGCGCTAGCTCCATCAGCAGATCTATAGAACTTCTCTAGGTCTGCAGTTCTTCCAAAACCAAGCTAAGCGAATGCCAAGAACAACAGTTCCGTAACTTTTGGTTTACGAGTTACGGGCTTTTTGTTAAACCTAAAGGCTCAGGGTTCACTTTATTGGGTGCGGATAGTGCTATTTCGACCAAAAAAATCTAAAGAATCTTGGTATGCAGCCGATTCTCCGATTAAGGAAGATTGTAATTAGGCGATCCGCAACGGTTTATGCGACATTTTTTTCTCATCTTTAGCTTACTCTTCTGCAGCCATGCTTGGTCGGCAGAGGTCACTTGTTTGGTCGCCAATTTCAAAGCAGCACTGGATACCCCTGCACCGATTCGAGAAGCTGCTGCACATCAGTGGTTAAAAGCGCGCGGAGCCGATTGTAGCTACGAACAACTCACCGCCATTAAAAACAATCTCGGCAATTGGATGGGCGTCGCCAACAGCTATCGGGTATCAGTTGAGTTGCAGCAGCATCTGGAGCGCTACTATGTCGCAAAAAACGAATGGTCGGAGAGCCTCTATACCAGTAAAGCCGCGTATGTAGCCCCCTACACATCCCGCACATTGACCGCGGAAACCAATGTCATCGTTTCGCCACCGCCCATAGCGCCAGCGCCCTATGGGCAAACTTATACACAGCCCGGCTATGATCAGAACAGTTTTAATCAACAACAACCAGGCTATGGCTACGATACTCAGGCTGCTGATGGCTCACAAAACAATTATCAGCCCGCCCCTCAAGACGGATACGCCGACCCAAACTCGGCTTGGTAGGACTGATCGCGGACTCAAACATATCAACAACGAAAGCTTTAAAATAGGAAAAGAGGTGCTCGCAAATGAAAGGGTTAATCACAACGATTAAATTGACTATAAGCGTTTTAGCAACACTGACCGCCGGCGTCAGCGTTGCTAATACATTCACCCCGGGAGCGCCGTGTAACGGCTGTACTATCGACATATCGGATCACGCTGGCATTGCGCAAACGAGTAAGAACGCGGTTTACCGAGTCAATAATCCGGTAACACCCAACGGTACACCGCCGTTTTTAGACCTCTACAACCCAACACTTGCAACCATTCAAAACTGCGCTGCGATGGTCAGTTCTGTGCAGGGACCTACCCCCTTCACTGTGCAATTGAAAGCACGCGAGTACACGCTCTCCGGCAGCAACCAAGTAGTCTTCTTAGTTGAAAAATGCCGCAAAGTGAATCTCCGTCCAGGTACAGGGCCCGGCATGGGTCAAAAGCCTGGAATGGGTCAAAAGCCTGGGATGGGCCAAAAGCCTGGGATGGGCCAGCGGCCAGGAATGGGTCAAAAGCCTGGGATGGGCCAGCGGCCAGGAATGGGTAACGGTCCAAAACTCGGTGGCGGCNTAAAGCCAGGGGCTGGTAACCAATCAAACACCTGCGGCTCAGGTACACCCCCACCATCAACGTCGTGCTCTACATCTGGTGGCGGATGGCAGAGCGTTTCAAACGTTCTCTCCGAAGATAATTGTCAGTTGGGATATACCGACGCTTCAGCAGGACCCGGGCAATTTGTTCTGTACGACAATGATTATTCGGTCACCTGTACTGGCGGCTCTCATAAACCTGCTGTCTTCGTGAGCAACACACGTTCGAATTCCAATTGGGGCGCTTACGTTCAGCCTTCAGAAACATGTCAAATGAAAACTGGCCCGTCACCGACCGGCAGTGGAAGAGTCGTCGAAAAAATCGTCTGCCCCTAACTCATAGTAGCAGTCAGAATAATCGGAGCGGCGCAAGCCGCTCCGATTACATCGCCACAACCTGGCCATAACTTGCACAACAACCTGCGGGTTACGCCAAAAGCACAACAGCTTGCACCCTCACTCTTCGTCCGAGAATATCTCCTCGATCGGCATCTGAAATAGACGCGCACATTTGAACGCTAAGGGTAGCGACGGTGCAAACTTACCCTTCTCTATGGCGTTTATAGTCTGCCGTGACACTTCTAACGCATTTGCCAGATCAGCCTGGGTCCAATCGCGCTCAGCGCGTAAAACTTTCAACCGATTCTTCATTTGTAACGAACCGTATTCGAAACAATGGCAGCTGCGTAGGAGATACACATCAGAGTGAAGATGTCAGATACCTGCTCATTAATGATATAGCCCCAGGTCACTAAGATCGTATAACTGATACTAAGTACTAGACCGAGCCCAAATGATATTGAAATCGCCTCTAGGTGTATTTTGCGTTGGAGATCATCCATTCGGTTGAGCATCTGCCGGTAGTAATGCACCAAAAGCAGACCCAGAGCGGCATTGATGGCAATGGACAATAAAGTAATCCATTCCGCCTCCCACCACCCATAAGCTTTTGCCTTTTGGGNGATTACGGATGAGGCGGTCCACACAAAAACCCACAACACAAGTTTTAGGTTTTCGCGAATAGAACGCTTATCGTAATTACTGCCAGTGTTTAGCGAGTCATTCATTGGTCTGCTTCCCCATANNAAGTAATGTTTACTTTACATTTTTTATATCCCGGCGCCCATAATGTCAAGCAAANTTTACTTTTTGTCGAATTCCTTAGATATCGTACCTTCGACTGCTCTAGCCCCCTGAGAATCGCGAGACCGCCCTAACATGAACTCGTAGCGATGCTGCTTGTCAGGTTTACTTTGGCCAGTAGCACCACCACCAGCGTCAGTGAATGCACTGATCCCGCCCATGCGCGGTTAAAACACGACGCTATGTTTTTTCGGCGCTAAAAATACCCGCCACACTCCGCATCCCCTTATACTGTAGGCACTCGACCGCGGGCGCGTCGTCTAACTGGATAAGACACGGACCTCCTAAGTCTGAAATCGGGGTTCAAGTCCCTGCGTGCCTACCAATTTGCATGGCTGGTCGAGATAGAATTGAGCAGCGACGAGCAAGGCACCTGCCGATTGCTACTTTAGCGGTGGATATCTGCTCAACCGGGGGTTGCGGCAAGCCCCTCACCCATGTCCAACAGGTGGCCGTTGTCTTTGCGCCCCCATACAGGCCTGCAGGCTATCAGCCGCTAGGTCCAGAGCAATCTGCGATAACTGCTCAGGCGCTGCGTTAATCATTCGCGTTCTGATAGCCAGCGCCATCGCCATAGCTTGCAAAACGTCACCATTGCTACTGGGCCCGAGCACAGACAGTTCGGTATCTATCTTGCTCAAAATCGCCGACAAAAGCTGATGCACTTTTACCGGATCCTCGGTCTCAGGATGCAGATCAAAAACGATATCGAAGACATCTCCTGTCGCGGTCTTCGCGGTATAAGGTAATTGCTTGTTCAAAATTTTCCTCAGTTGAATTTTGCTGTTCGCTAATGCTCTGCTTCGTACCAGTATGGAAGCGCACCAGCAGACGTGCTGCCGCCATCATGCGCGGTCAGGATATTTTGGCCGCGTCTACAAAATGTTAAAGATTTAACCTGTTCAGCAACATAAATTTCGCATTGGAGCCCACGCGAGCTTCACTTCTTTAGCGTACCCTCCCCCTTCTTTAATTGGAGATAACAATGCTGCGATACTTTCGCGACCCGCTGTGGGTATCTATGTGTGAGTTGGGCTAATTTTCTCAGCCGCAAAGTGCAGCGCACCAGTCTTTAGGACCGCGCTTGCACGAGCAAGCTCACTCGCTCGCCGACGCTTTATCCGAGCGTCGGTGGGCTTGTATTAACGACAACAACAATATGACTGTGCTGCCCATTAGTGTTGGCAGCACCGCACCCCCAAGTGCCCGTTCGGTGGACAGGAAATCTGGATAGCCTGTCTGCCAGAGCACCCATCCGGAACCGATAGTCGACGCTAACGACGGATGGCCAGATACCAGCATCACGAAGCCATCTAACGTTTCAGGATTTATGCGTACCGACGTATTGATGGCAGGATCGTTTGCTCCATCATGGCCAAAGACGACATCTCCGTTGCTCGTCTGCACATAGAGCATTGTGCCTAGTCCCCAGATTCCGGCACCCAGCATGAAACCTTGCGGCTCCCGCATAGATGTGACGATTTCCTGTTGCAGCGGAAATTTTCTTCCATGCAACAGCGTCACCATGAGTTTTGACAAATCAGAGGCTGAGCTTGCAAACCCCGTGGCCGCAGCAGATGCATACCGATATGTGGGTGCGAGGGAGCCGTCATTGTTGAAAGACGGTGAAGCGTTAATCTGATTACCGAGAAACTCGTAGCTCGATCTGTCCATTCCCATAGGATCAAGCAACGCTTGGGTTACATAGTCTGTAAATTCAACAGCGCTCACTTCCTCGACCAACAATTGCAGAAGCAAATAGCCGCCGCCTGAATAGAGAAACTCGCTACCGGGTTCACGACCGACAGTTATTGTGACTTCCGTTCCCCTAGATGCCCGAGGATTACTTAGCTCCTCCTCCAGTGAGGGTAAAAGCTCACTACTTAGATAGTCCCCAAAACCCAGCCCATCAGTTAGTCCGGCGGTATGGCTTAGCAGCCGTCGAATAGNCACCTCGTCGTTATCGAACTCAGAATCCGGCAACCGCCATCGACTCAGATAGTTGGAGACCGGTGCATCAAGATCGACTTTATTCTGCTCAACCAAGGACATCACGGCCAACGCCGTAATCCATTTGCTGAATGAAGCGGTTGCAAACAGCGTCTGCTCATCTAAGCCATTAGCGAAAAACCGATGCACAACTAAGCCGTCTTCAATGAGCACTAGAGCTGCGGTGCCACTATTCTTGCTATCAATTTCCTTTAACGGCCCAATCGAAGAATTCCGTATGGTTACTGCGCTCGCCAACACTAGCCATCCACCATCCATAGAACGCCATACTGAAAGCAAAAATCGACCACACTGCTGAGGCAATCAACCAGACTAAGAAAAGCTTAAAGTGCCTCAAGCCAGAACCACCAAGTTGTTAAGTGCCAATGAATCGCCAAACTGCGGCAACACATTATTCCGTCCCATCCTGCCCCCTCATGGAGTGCTTATTTTCACGACAGATCGTTCTATCCGTTGCTGTCGGTTATCCGCGGATACCGCTGTATCCAAACCCAAGACCATCACGTGCTAAAGCATTTCAATATCCTGCAGAGCAACCTCTACTAAACAAGTATGCGCGCTCGGCCCTTGGGCCAGTTTGGAGGTACCGTGATCTCGAGTGAGCACATTAGGATTGCCATTTAGCTCTAACGAATGCTCGCTTGCAGGGTCGCTAGGTTTAAACCAGGCACCTGTTGGCAGGGTCACCACATCTGCACGCATGCCTGCATCTAGCCTTACCCCGGCTAAACAAGCGCCCCGCTGGTTATACACTCTAACGATAGCGCCTTCGACAATACCTCGGTCGGCCGCAGCCTGAGGGTGCATGGTTAATACCTCTTTACCTGCAACCTTGCCGGCTTGGCTATAGTCGCTCTGGTCTAACTGGCTATGCAGTCGCCGACTCGGCTGAGGTGACAACAAATGTAGCGGATAAACCCCAGCTTTTTCGCCGCCTAGCCATTCATAAGGTTCTAGCCAAGCTGCGTGTGCTGGACAGTCGTCGTAGGCGAAACTCTCGATACGTTGCGAATACAGCTCTAATTTCCCGGAGGGCGTTGCTAACGGCCGTGCTTCAGGGTCTGCTCGGAAATCCGCAAGCCAGTATTCGCGACGCCCTGTCGGCGGTAACTTGTACTGGCCAGCCGCAACAAATTCGTCAAAATCTGGCAATTCAAAGCCCTGCTGAGTAGCCCGCGGTTGGGAATCTTGCCATAGCTTTTGCAGCCACTGATGCTCTGTGCGACCTTCGGTAAAGGCATCATAAAATCCCAGCTGTGCCGCCAACCCAGCAAATATTTCGTGATCGGACCGCGCTTGCCCCTGCACCGGCAATGCTTGCTGCATAAAGTGCGCGTAGTTGTCATGACTGGATGCACACAGATCTTCCCGCTCCTGAGCTGTGGTCGCAGGAAAAACAATATCTGCCCACTGAGCGGTCGGCGTCCACCACGGCTCATTTACGATCACTGTCTCAGGCTTACGCCAGGCACGTACCAATCGGTTTAGATCTTGATGGTGATGAAACGGATTACCGCCAGCCCAATAAATGAGGCGGGTATCCGGATAAGTAATCTTCTGACCATCGTAGTCAATCTCNAAACCCGGATGCAGCAGCATGTCCGCAATTCGCGCCACAGGAATAGCGAAAGCTGCGGGATTCCGCCCCTTGCTCAAAGTCGCCCAATTGAAACGGCGATGGTTACTGCCGATAAACCCCTCAGCGGCATAGCCAAAGCCAAAACCGCCCCCGGGCAAGCCTATTTGGCCTAACATCGCAGCTAACGTGACGATCATCCAATAAGGCTGTTCACCGTGATCCGCGCGTTGCAATGACCAAGCAGCGGTGATGAAGGTGCGCTCTGCCGCCATGCGATGGGCCAATCGCACCAGTTCTGTGCCATCCACGTCGGCGATCTGAGCCGCCCAACCCGGCGTTTTAGCTACCCCGTCACTGTGGCCCAGCAGGTACTCGCGAAACCGCTCGTAGCCCACGCAGTGCGTACATAGAAATTCTCGATCCAACAAAGACTCTTGCTCTAATACATACGCGAGCCCGAGCATGAGCGCCACATCGGTACCCGGCCGCGGCATTATCGTTTGCGCGTTCAGCCAAGCAGGCACATCTTCTTGCAGCGGCGATATATTGCAGAATGTCACTCCGCGTTCACTCGCCAGCCGCATATCTCTGGCGCTGTTGTGTTCAGTGATACCGCCATAGGCCACTTGAGTATTCCGCAATGGCAAACCACCAAAGGCGATCACGAACCGGCTATGTTCAATTACGTCTTGCCAACTGGTCTGGTGCAATTCCATATGCGACCAGGGCGCAACAACGTGGGGCAAAATGACCTGAGCGGCCGCGGTACTGTAGCTGTTCATGGCTCGGGTACAGCCGCCCATAAGGTTTATAAAGCGATGTAATTGGGACTGTGCATGATGAAACCGCCCAGCACTGGCCCAGCCGTAAGAACCGGCGAAAATGGCTGTGTTGCCATAATTCTCTTTAACACGCTGCAGTTCGCCTGCAGCCAATTCAAGAGCCTCATCCCACGGCACGTCGACAAACGCCTCTGTACCACGCCTATCTCTACCTCGATCTTTCCGCTCTAACCAGCTTTTGCGGATCGCCGGCCGTCGGATTCGCGTGTGGTGCTGAACCCCATCCAAAAGCAGATCGCCCATCGGCGCAGGATTGGGGTCAGCATCGATTCCCGCCACCCCCACTATGCTGTTGTCCCTGACCTCCAGGTCGTAGACACCCCATTGAGTAGCGGTCCGATAACGCCTTACGTCTTTGTTCACCCCGTCATTAACCCGAGCCCACTAGAGGCGTCTAATTGTCCCTGCGCAGCCGATGTAATTTGTAGCCAGGGGGCGCCTGCTGGGGCACATCTTCAATGCTTATTTGGCCCGACTTTGTGCCCCGGGAATCAACATTGCGTGATTCTCTCAACACTGCCACATCGTCCAACCCGGCAAAATCCATGCGCTCAATGTCTGCTAGAGCAGCACTCAGCCCCCCCCGAGAAGGGACTTGAGGCGCTGCCGTAGAATCATTAGCAAACCTTTTGAGCTGCCAAATCCAGGCACCAGATAGTCCAGCCTGCCGCAACCTCGGCAATACCTGCTTGGCCTCGTCGACAGTCATATAGGGCCCGGCTGAGACACGATAGTTAATCCCGGAGGCGCTTTCACTGGCGACCACAGAGAGCATTTCCGAAGTTTTAGCCCGTGCTTGTAGTAGCCCCTTTTCTGCGGTGTCGCGGTTTTTAAAACTGCCCACCGCAATCCAATGATCCGCTAGAGCCGGTTGTGCGTATACCGTAACAATCAGCAATCCTAAAACACCTAATCGCGACATAAGTCCCCCCTTAGCCTGCGTAACTTAATAGCTATTGTTTATCCGACGGCCAGAATACTTCTTACTAATTTTATACAAAGTTGCTCTAACCGCCTGTAAATTCGATTAAAATTCCCGCCGCAACAGCAGAGCCGATGACCCCCGCCACGTTCGGCCCCATAGCATGCATCAAAAGATAGTTGCTGCTATTGGCTTCCANCCCTACCTTGTTAGCCACCCGCGCGGCCATGGGCACTGCAGACACCCCAGCAGCACCAATGATTGGATTAATCGGCGTTTTACTCAGCAGATTCATGCCTTTAGCCATAAGTACCCCGCTGGCGGTTCCAATCGCGAAAGCCACCATCCCAAGCATTAGAATGCCGAGGGTTTGGGTATTTAAAAACGCCTCTGCACTGAGTTTCGAACCAACGCCCAGCCCTAAGAAGATGGTCACGATATTGATCAAGGCATTTTGCGTTGTATCCGTTAAACGGTCCACAACTCCGCACTCGCGCATCAAATTACCAAAGCAGAACATACCTAAAAGCGGCGCAGCTGATGGCAAAAGCAAGGCAATGAGTAACAGCAGCAATAGCGGAAACACCACTTTCTCGGCCTTGGATACTTCACGCAACTGCACCATGNTGATTTCGCGTTCAGCCTGGGTGGTCAATGCGCGCATAATCGGCGGCTGAATAATAGGCACCAAGGCCATATAGGAATAGGCGGCAATAGCAATTGCCGCCAACAGTTCCGGGGCCAATTTACCGGCGACAAAAATCGCCGTCGGCCCATCCGCACCGCCAATAATACCAATCGCTGCCGCCTGCTTAAGGTCAAACTCCAGCACCCCGGAAGCGCTTAGCGCCACGGCCCCCAGCAACGTTGCAAAAATTCCGAACTGCGCTGCAGCACCGAGAAATAATGTGCGCGGATTGGCCAGCAATGGTCCAAAGTCGGTCATTGCGCCAACGCCCATGAAAATAATCAACGGGAAGGCTCCGGTTTCGATACCGACTACGTAAACCATGTGCAACAAACCATCACCAGTGGCGATTTCGACGCCCGGTATATTGCTCAAAATACCGCCAAAGCCGATGGTAACAAGCAACAAAGGCTCGAACTTGCGCACAATAGCGAGGTATAGGAGCAATAACCCGATCACAATCATCAGCCCCTGACCCGGAGTCATCTGTGCCAGGCCAGAGCCCGCCCACAATTGCTGCAAAGCGTCCATCAACAGCGCCTCAGCTCGTCAGACCCCACGCTAAACCTCCGCTATCGTTAGGAGGTTTTGGCCGACAACCACAGCATCGCCTTGCCGCACCAGCACCTCGGCAACCGAGCCTGCGGTCATTGCAGAGACTTCTGTTTCCATCTTCATAGCCTCTAGAATCATCACCGTTTGCCCAGCCACCACCTGCTCCCCTGGCGTTACCAGCACCTTATTCACCGTACCGGCAAGACCAGCCTGCAATGGGGTTGCCGCGCTTGCAGACACGGGTGCCGCCGCCGGAGCTTGTACTGGCTGAATTTGCGTTTCCCCTGCAGCGACCTGAACCTGATAGACCTTGCCATCCACAGCCACCGAATAATTGGCCACCGCAGCGGACTGTTGCGGAGCAACCGGCGCTGGCTCGCTAGTTTGCACCTCTGCCGATGGCGCCGGCTCAAAGGCTGATGCGTCACCGCGGTTTTGTAAAAACTTCAACCCCACCTGAGGAAACAGCGCATAGGTCAACACATCATCCACAGCAGCATCCGCAAGCGTGATATTTTCGGCGGCCGCTGTGGCCTCCAACTCAACCGTCAAGGCCTCCATTTCCGCTGCCAACAAGTCAGCGGGGCGGCATGTAATCGGCTCCGCGCCTTCGAGTACCCGCTGTTGCAAAGCAGCGTTTAGTGGCGCTGGCGTGGCTCCGTATTCCCCAGCCAAGACACCTGCGGTTTCTTTTGTCACTGACTTATAACGCTCACCCGTGAGAACATTAATTACCGCCTGAGTGCCGACAATCTGTGATGTGGGCGTTACAAGCGGAATAAAGCCCAATTCTTCACGCACCTTGGGAATTTCTGCGAGCACTTCATCTAAACGGTCCTGGGCATTTTGCTCCCGTAACTGGCTCTCCAAATTGGTCAGCATGCCACCGGGTACCTGAGCCACCAAAATTCGTGAGTCTACGCCGCGCAGGGAACCCTCAAACGCCGCATACTTCTTGCGCACCTCGCGAAAATAGCCGGATATTTCTTCGAGCAAATCCAAGTCCAACCCGGTATCCCGGGGCTGGTCTTGCAGAATTGCCACCANGGATTCAGTTGCCGAGTGACCGTAGGTCATACTCATGGAAGAGATCGACGTGTCGACGTTATCAATACCGGCCTCTATAGACTTAACATAAGTCGCCGTGGACATACCCGTGGTCGCATGGCACTGCATATGAATAGGAATACTCAAGGCCGCCTTAAGCTCGCTCACCAGCTCGAAGGCAACATACGGTTTGAGCAGACCTGCCATGTCTTTAATACAAAGACTGTCCGCACCTTGATCTTCGATCTGACGGGCCAAATCTAGCCAAAGCTGTAAATTGTGCACCGGACTTACGGTGTAAGAGATAGTGCCTTGGGCATGCTTATCAACCCGCTTAGCAGCGCGGATTGCGGTTTCTAAATTGCGCATGTCGTTCATGGCATCGAAAATACGGAACACGTCGACCCCGTTTAGCGCCGCTCGCTCGACAAAGCGATCAACCACATCATCTGCGTAATGTCGGTAGCCCAGCAGATTTTGTCCGCGCAATAACATTTGCTGCGGCGTGTTCGGCATGGCCGCTTTGAGCGTTCGCAAGCGTTCCCAGGGGTCCTCCCCCAAATAACGAATGCAGGCATCAAAGGTTGCACCGCCCCAGGATTCCAGAGACCAAAAACCAACTTGATCGAGCTTTTCAGCAATTGGCAGCATATCTTCAATACGCATCCTGGTAGCCAGCAGACTCTGGTGCGCATCGCGCAGAATGACGTCGGTAATACCTAACCGAGCTGGAGCATCACTATTCACCACATGAACCTCAGAATTATCTCTTAACTATTTGTTTAATCTATCGTTTTCGAACTTAGCTATGGCAGCAGTAATCACCGCCACATGGCTCTGATCTAACGCTTGATTAGTCTCGCCGGACGTTGTGTTCGGCGGCGTCAGCCAGGCAATACAGCGCGACATCAAAACCGTGGCAAAAATAAGAATCGTCAAGAAGCTGAAGACCGTGCCCATGCCAACCGCCATGAGCTGAACGCCTTGCATGATAAGTGGATCCACTGTGTTCTCCTTACTCAAACGCCCCGACCGAAGGGTTATTTGAGCATATTAATCGCTGTTTCCGCCAGCCGGCATGAAATATGTTGAGCTTCGAGCAATTCTTCCAGATAATGCGCCCCCCACGCACCAGTGGCCAAATTGGATAAGGCACCGGTCTACGAAACCGGGGATTACAGGTTCGAATCCTGTCTGGTGCGCCATTAGATTCTAGGAATGGGTTTATCTANATACATCCANGCCCTTAGGCCAGACCAACCACAAATCCACCACCAAGACAGCGTATCNCTACGCGAAGNCTGAGGGTGGGACAAAGCCTCCAACAGCTTCAGCAACCAGACGACTGATCTCGATAGTTTTGAAGTCTTGGTAAGGGCCACTGACAAGCTGCAACCCAATAGGCAATCCATCTTCTCCAACGCCTGACGGAAAAACCGTACTGGGCAGGTGTGATGCCACCACAATGCCGGCCCAGAACAGCGACTCAAAATAAGAGCGCTGTTCACCATCGACCAGAATCTGACGGTCTTCAAAGGGCCGTTGGTCGTGAGGAATCGCTGGCACCGTAAATTGCGGACACAACAATACATCCCAATGACTGAAGAACTCGTCCCAAGCCTCACGCAACTTCTCACGCCGGAAATTATGTCGGATCCAGTCTCTATGGAGCATTACCCCGGCTCGGGTAACGACAGCCTCGCGACTTTGATCAGCACTGTCCAAGGCTGCAACTTTTGCCTTGGTTTTCTCAACCACACTTTCAGGCTGGGCACTGGACATTACCGCAGTTAATAAGCTCTCGTAGGTCATATGCGCCTTGCGCATATCGAAGTTCGGCCGCGCGGTATAGTCCACCTGAGCGCCCAGAGCCGCTAACGCGGCGGCCACCTGGTGAACTCGCTGTTCGGTATCTTTACTCACCGGTGCCATAGCGTCGCTGGCCCATACCGCTACTCTCAAATCACGTAACGACTCCAGGGAATATTCGGGCAAATTCAATTGCCAGCCCACCGCATGCCGCCCCGCGGGTTGCGCCATTATGTGCATAGCAATCCGCAAATCTCGCGGGTCTCTCGCCAACGGGCCACACACGGAAAGGTCTGCATCGGGAACACCAGCCATCAACTCGTGGCCCTGCATCGGCACAATACCCCAAGTCGGTTTATGGCCAAAAACGCCACAAAAATGTGCCGGGGTACGGATCGAGCCACCGATATCGGAACCGGCTTCTAACGCCGTAAAGCCCGCGGCTAGGGCTGCCGCACTGCCACCAGACGAGCCACCCGGCGTGCGCTCGAGATTCCACGGATTATTCGTAGTGCCATATATATCGTTGTAACTTTGAAAATCACCAAGATCTATGGGCACATTTGTTTTGCCCAAAAAATGCGCCCCTGCTGCTTTAAATCGAGCCACCGCTAGGCCATCGGCAGAGGCGACATTGTCGCGATACGCGGGTATGCCCCAAGTCGCTGGAGTGCCCTCCAAAACATAGGATTCCTTAATGCTCATCGGCACGCCATGCAAAGGCCCAGCAGCCTCATTCCGCGCCACAGCTTGGTCAGCCTGATCAGCGGCCTCCAGGGCCTGTTCAAAGACACGAACGCACATCGCGTTCACGGACTTGTCGAGACTATCAATGCGGTCAATGTAGTGTTGGGTTATTTCGCGAGAACTGACGCGCTTAGATTTGATCGCAGCAGCGATGTCGACTGCCGCCGCAAAGGTTAAGTCATCCATGCCTACCCTCCTAAACTGTTCGACCTAGAGTCTACGATTTAACGGCCACCTAGCAAATGCCATTCTGCGCTCTTATGATCAGCCCTATACCGAAAAATATCCAAAGGAAGCTGGGATGCGCATTGATCAAAAACCGCTCACACAAATCGCTGCTGCGATATTGCACAAGGCCGGCGCCGAGCTGGCGCGAGCACAAGCCGTCGCCGAGCACTTGGTAATCGCAAATTTGAAAGGACATGACTCCCATGGCGTCGGCATGATCCCCAACTATGTCAAATCCATGATGAGCGATCTCATACACCCGAAAAATGATGCGCTGCTTACTCGCGATAGCGGCGCAGTTCTGAGTTTTGATGGCAATCTGGGATTTGGCCGGGTGGTTGGCATCCAAGCAATGGATCAAGGCATAGAAAAAGCCAAGTCGCATGGAATCAGTTGTGTTGCCCTTGGTAATGCGGCGCATCTTGGGCGTATTGGTGCATTTGCGGAACACTGTGCTGCAGCTGGGCTAATCTCAACCCACTACGTGAATGTGGTTGGTCATGATCCTATGGTCGTAGCCTACGGTGGCCGCGACCGCAGATTCATTACCAATCCGTTCTGCTGCGCTGTACCCAGGGCTGACGGCAATCACGTCGTCCTCGATATGGCCACCACAACGGTAGCCGCTGGTAAGGTCAGAGTTGCCTATATGAAAGGCGAACCCGTTCCCGAGCATTCGTTAGTTGACCGCAATGGCCTAGAGACCACTGACGCCAGCGTTATTTTCAGCAAAGACGGCGGCGGTGCCATGCAGCCCTTTGGCCTGCACAAAGGCTATGGTCTTATGGTGATGTGCGAACTGCTTGGCGGCGCCCTTGGCGGTAACTTTACTATGCAGCCTGGTAACCAACGAGCAGGTGCAACATTGAATAATATGTTGTCGATTATTCTGGATCCAGGCGCCGTTGGAGACCTTGCCGCTTACGATGCGGAGGTAACCGCAATGATTGACTACATCTACGCCAGCGAAGCCGCAGAAGGCGTAGAGAAAGTGCTGATCCCAGGCGACCCAGAACGCCAAAGCTTGGCCGCAAGGAGCACAAATGGCATCGACATCGATGACAACAGCTGGCAAGACATTACCAACGCGGCCAATGCCGCAGGACTTAGTTCCGACGACATCAACGCCTTGCTTTAACTAACCCTTTATCGGCTAAGAGATAACGCTATGAGCGAACCAGAAGACAAACGACCAGAACAAAAATTCCATCTCGGGCGGCTATTAGGCTTCATATTTGTGGTGTTTTTAGCGGTCGCCATCGCGTCGGCCATCATTGACTGGGCTGTTATTGGGCCCCTCGAGGGCCGGGCGTTGTAACCCTAGCTCATTCGTCGGCGTAGCCCTCTTGGTATGAGTTGCACGGCAATGACTCAGAACACACGAACTCTTTAAGCTTCGTCCCGTCGACGCACTTTGTCTCGGATCCAAGGGATCAATTCCTTACCGAACTCAACCGCGTCGTTGAAAGGATCAAAGCCTCTAATCAATACCCCAGCTACGCCAAGGTCATAGTACTTTGCGATGGCCTCTGCTACCTGTTCAGGAGTACCAACCAGCGCCGTTGAATTGCCACTGCCCTGAGCTGCCGCCGCAATAGGCACCCATAGCCGCTCATCATGAATTTCCCCGTCCTCAATCAAACTGCTTAACCGTTTTGCTGTTTCCGCTTCGGGCGCCTTAGATCTTGGGCTGGACGTTTTCTCTACCGACTCAAGTATTTGTCGCGCTTTCTTCCAAGCAGCGCCCTCAGTCTCCGCAAGAATCGGCCGGAAAGACAAGTTGTATTTGAGCTGCTTACCATGCTCGTCGGCAAAGCCATCCAACTCGCTCATTAGGCCTTTGACTAAACCCAAGGATTCACCGAACAACGCATAGGTATCGCAGTGTTTCGCACCAACTGGCTTGGCTGCCTCAGATACACCCCCAAACCATAGCGGCACATGTGGACTCTGGGCTGCTTGCACTTCGGAACTCGCGCGTCTCACCTGATAGTACTTGCCAGCAAAATCAAAAGGTTCCGTAGCTGTCCAGACCTGACGCATGATCTGTAAATACTCGTCTGTGCGCCCGTAACGTTCATCGTGCTCTAGAAAGTCACCATCGCGCTGCTGATCAGCATCGACCCCGCCGGTAATAATGTGCAGCAATAGCCGGCCTTGAATGAGATTGTCCAATGTCGCCACTCGTCGCGCCGCCAGGGTGGGCGCTGCAAATCCAGGCCTGTGCGCCAACAAGATCTTAATTTTTTCCGTGTTATAGGCGACGTGCTGGGCGATCCCAAAGCCGTCTGCTGAGCTGGAAGAGTGACCAATTAATACCGCATCAAAGCCCGATGTTTCGTGGACTTTGGCAAAATCTGTAATGTAGTTGGGGTCAATTCCTCCACCTACGATATGCACGGTGGCGTCGTTTGCTGGTGCGCTGACACCGATCATTCCCAAAATATTTATCGGCATAACATCCCTCCGGTCTCAGAGTGTATATCTCAGATCAGAAAGACTCACGTCGAAAACACATGCATTAGCGCGCAAGAACAGGCAACAGCCTACTTTAAGAACCGGTCTTTAGGCTCTTTACCATCTTCTAACAAACCTTGCGGCTATTTAATGCCCTTGGCCAAAAGTATTGGATCTTATTTACAGCCAACTATGTTTAAGGCCAGCGTTTAAGACCAATCCGACAAACCCCTACGCTTTTTTCCTAACTTTTGCCGCAGGCGATTGCTCGCGCTCCACCTGAAAGGCATCCAACATAGTTGCGAGCGCATTTAACTCGGCCTTACTGCAGCCCTCGAGACGCTTGCCAAGACTTTCTGCACTAGTACGCGGATTACGGTCTCCTAAGCCCCAAGCTAACCATCCCGGCTCAACGTCAAAAGTTTCGGCGAGTTCAATCATTTTGTCTCGCGTAGGAGTAACCTCGGCTTTCTCCCAACGCAACACCGCATTAGCAGTTACACCTACTAATTTGGCGAGGGCACGGAGCGAGAATCCGTGTTCCGCTCTAAGTGCACGTAGCCTGTCAGCAAATTGGTCGACCATAACCCATCAAACTAGTCGCATTTTAAAAACATTAGTTTCCATTAGAAGCAACCAAAAATCGCCGAAAAACCGAGGAGTGGTAAGAAATAGGTGACAGGCGTAACATTTTTCTGCTTTTTTGCGCAAAACCAATGTGCTTGTTACTAACCCGCCAATTCTGCGGCCAGTTCCTGGGGCATATGGTAATCCGCAACACCAAGGCCATTTGCTACAAAGGAACAATCTAGGTAACACCGCTGGCTAAGCCCTCGGGCAATAATAGACTCACGCAACTGGAGGGGTACTTTGTAGACACTGATGTCGTTAGCCCAACGCAGGCTAAGAAATAATTG
Organism: Gammaproteobacteria bacterium; assembly: GCA_002684495.1. GTDB lineage: Bacteria > Pseudomonadota > Gammaproteobacteria > Pseudomonadales > Azotimanducaceae > UBA4421. Next base: position 125,827 of record NYVG01000002.1, read on the forward strand.
ACCGGCGAAACGCGTAATCGCCCAGCCCGGACTGCCGCTACCCAGCCGTTTCTGTGCGCGAATGTACTCTCGAGACAGACGAAAGAAACGCGCTGGGTCCTGTTCGTAAATTGATCGAAAGTAGCAAAGCAAGTAATCGCTTTCCGCACAGGCATAAACCCTGATTAGCCCGCGCCGCGTGGCATAAGCAAGTGCTGCACCCTCGCTATTCAAGTGAAGAAAATTATCCGCGCACCCAGAGATAAAATCAGCGGCCGCAAATGCACTGGCACTTCGTATAGATTTTAGCGACATGTGGTAACAACCCCTAATATCTACCGTTGGTCGGATAATTTCTACCGTTTGTCAGTTAAATTCAAGTATAACTTTTATTAAATTAGCTCAAGCTCAGGCCGTTACCTTAAGGCGGAATCGTTAACTATGAGTGTCCTAATTTTCGGTGCGACCCCGGACTGATCCGTCCAAGCGAGGATCGGACCGAAACTAGACCGGAGCAATTTTGGAAATCCTGAAGCACGCTTCGGCGACACCTCAACCAGCTCAAAGATTGCCCCTAACTCATTGTTTGAGTTCACAAAACGGCCAACAATATGCGCAGAACCATTGGCATTTTCCCGCATCCAGGCGAGCAACAATGAGCGATCAGGGTACATCAGAGCCGTTACTCGACCGAGCGCGCGCTCATCGTTAACTTTTAGTTTACTTCCGAATGTTTCGCCGCCATTTGTCGAGCGCGAAAGAAATATCTGCGATTGCCCATTAGCACCACTAAACCACAGCGCTGCGACATCATTCTCGCGAGCCACCAGCACTGGACCGTTTACGGGGCAACCATTGATCTGCCAGCCATCAACCCCGACCGGCTGCGGTAGCGTCCAATCACCTCCCAGCCAGCGGCTGCTGGCAATGTCCCGCTGTTCGCTTTCGGTACGGTCGCGATAGATCACCAACGGACCATCCAAGGTCATTACCGCCGCGGTCTGGCAACAATCGCATACTAGAGCGTCTATCTGCTGCTGGTCCGTGAATTGCCCCTGTGCATCCATTACAGCCGCACGTAAGGTCATACCTCCGTGACCACTATGACTGTCATGGTGCGCCCCAGAGCCTTCCGGCACCTGAGTTTCACGCCCGTCCAACCAAATGATGCCCAAACGCTCGTCATGTGCATAAAGCGACACAAAGCCATGCTCGGTGAAGGTGCCATCCTGATGCGGGCTACCACCGTCACGCCAGCTCTTACCGCCATCATTAGAAATGCGCAGTCGCACATCGTAGGCATATTTCCCGCCCGGCGTACGTTGCAGGTAGTGGGCCGCCCAAAACCCATCGGCAACCTCCTGCACTGCTGGGATATCCGCCCAATTCACAAACCAATCAGTACCTCGGGCAACCTCGATGGGTTTTGACCATCCCTCTTCGGACAATACTGAATACTCCAAAATGGTCGTATCTTGTTGCCGACGTTGCCAACTCAAAACCGGCAACCCGCCATTGGTTACGCTGGCGTTCGGGCTGCTGCTATTGGCACCTGCCGGCGAGGCCAATGGCGTCACTGGGTCGTCGGCGCAGGCACCCAACCACATAAGCACACTGCAGATACCCAAAATTGTTTTCAAATTTTTCTGCAATTTATTAAACGTCCTAGGGAATTAACCTATTGTTCCTAAGTAGCAAATGCTAATCACGCACTCACCATGCCGCTATCTTCACGCATTGTTGATCCTCTGCAACGCACCATTACGCAGTCGAACTAGGAGCAAGAGCCATGGACCTGGACGCACTCTCAACACTGCTCAGCAACGGTTTTGAACCTCAGGTAGAAGTGCATGCAATCGACCCAAGCATTTATCTTATTTACTGCAGGATCGGCGAACAACTCAAACCACTGCTGTCAGCGGACGGTGCTTTTCTCAAATATCCAAGTCGCAGCGCCGCTACCCAACAACTGCGCAAAGCTGGCCTGCGACGCGTGGACTTCGTGCATCGCAGCGCCTACGAGGAAATGATTGGCTTCGAACATAATGCGCAACCCACGGAACATCGCGAGACCCTCAACCTTACTCCACATCCGTAATCTCATGGCATCTAAACAATCTATTGGCGAACGCCTGCATCTGCTTCGATTAGACCTTGGCTGGTCCGCAGCCGAGTGTGCGTATCGCCTCACTTTAAACAGCAATGATCTAATTATCCCCGAGGCTTGGACCGCTTGGGAGCGGGCCGCCGATGACAACCCCGATATACAAACCTTTTTGCCTTATGCGCCCACTGTGGGCCAAATGTTTGGCATCAACCACGAATGGCTTTTACATGGTTCCGCAGACGACCGCCCCACTGCCGACGTTATCGAACTGACGCCGCAATCCAGCAACGGCGGCCACGATCAAGAGCGATAAGCACCATGGCTATTCCGCATCAATAGTCACTCGTATCATTTGTCGCTCTTTGTGCTTACCGCCGAGCCAGGAAAAAAAATCGAATATTCGGAACGTTAAGCCGTACTTGGAGCGAAAGGTTGCATAGATTGCGTCGCTATCAGCCACTAACTCGGCGTGAGCGGATTGCCATTCCCCCAGCACCTTACCGCGTATGTCGCATCGAGCTACGTATGCCTCCGCGAAATTTCTGATACGTTTCACTTTGCCCGAACCAACGTTGGTAAAGACGTGGTAGGTCTTTTCCTCAGGTGCAGGCACAAACCATACGGGCGTATCGACCTGGCTGCCGTCTTTCTTTTTTGTTCTCAGGCTAAAATATTGGGCACTAGCTAATTGCATATTTGAATCCGACAAACTATTGAGTACCAGCAACGACTGAATATAAGCCTCCAAATTGACCGGCTGCTAGTGCAGTATCATATCCTGGAACCCATATCCAAACGATGGGTAACCACACAATCATCCGAGGAGTCTGAGCATGGCCGAAACCGCCCCTATCAGAGAAAGTCAGAGGATAGAAAGCCTAGACGTCCTGCGTGGTTTCGCTCTTTTGGGCATCTTGTTACTCAATATCATTGGCTTCGGCTTCATAGCCTCTGCCTATGTTGCGCCTAGCTTAACCATTCAATCGCCAGCGGATGTAGTCGCCTGGATCTTAGTCGATCTCTCCGCTGAGGGTGCCATGCGCGGACTCTTCTCAATCCTCTTTGGCGCAGGCGTGGTGCTTTTTCTCGGCCGAGACAGTAACAACCGTAGCTGGTTACACATGAAGCGCACATTTTGGCTGCTGATATTTGGCCTTCTAAACGGCTATCTATTGTTATGGACCGGCGACATTCTCGTGACTTATGCGATATGTGGCTTCATTTTATTTTTTGTGCGAAATGTCAGCGGTAAGCGCCTGCTGATTACCTCATGCATCTTTATCGCTCTGTTAAGCCTGTATAACGCGGGCATGCACTTTGGACTCTTGCACCTGCAGGGTTTGGCAAACGAAGCCGCCGCCTTGCAGGCCCAAGACAAACCCGTATCTGCTGAGCTGAATGCAGCCCAGGAGGATTGGCAAGAATTCGCAAGCGAGTTTCGCCCTTCCGAGGCAACGGTGGCAAACGAAATAGCCGCGCGCGGCGGTTCCTATATCAGCGCATTTTCTTGGACGGCGGGCCACAATACCGAGATCTTGCTTAGCAACCTTTGGTTCATCCTTGTGCCTGATGCATTAGCGTTAATGCTACTGGGCATGGCGCTCTTTAAGCTGGGCGTATTACAAGGTCAGCTCCGCCTCTCGGTTTATCGCAACATGGCCATCTACGGCATTTGCTGCGGATTGCTGATCAATGCCTATGAACTGTGGGTAGCCCATGCCAGTAACTTTGATACTGTTGCATCATTCGGCCAGATCGCTCCGACCTACCACCTCGGTCGCACTGCGCTGGCGATGGGTTGGATCGGTATAGTTGTATTGATGCTGCGCAATCTGAACATTGGCTCGCGCCTTGCTGCAGTGGGACGTATGGCGCTCACTAACTACCTTATGCATTCGCTAATTTGTTTGTTTATCTTCACTGGGGCGGGTTTTGGTTTAATCAACCAACTGACGCGCTGGCAACTGTATGGCGTAGTGCTGGCCATCTGGGTCGTGCAACTCTACCTATCGCCTTGGTGGTTGGCACGCTACCAATACGGGCCAATGGAATGGCTATGGCGGGGGCTAACCTACGGCCACTTCCCGCCGTTGAAACGTATGGCTAATTAATACGCTGCCCAACAAGCAGCTATGAGGCCGTGGATCTTGGGGTGGCGAGCACCACCCCAATGCTGACTCAGCTCTGTGGCATAACCCAAATCGGCGATGACCACGCTCGTTCCTGTAGTGTTTTCTTCAGGTCTGGTCGCGGTTCTACACCGGCCTTAATCGCATCCCAAGTGGACCAACGGCATGTAGGGTTCTCTAACGCACGAGCATAGTAGAAGGCTCGGTGTTCCGGGTTGTGATCCGGATCTTGCCATACTACTTCCAGGTTGGATGCCCCCACATTTTCAGTGATGGAGCAATCGCTTAAATCAACGCGGGCGCCGTTATCTGGGCAACGGTGGGTTTCTGGATCCACCTGGCCACCGTCCGAACACGCGACATCGTAGACCTGCTCGTTAGTCTCTCCATCAGCAACCCAACCTTTGATAATTTGCAGTCGCTGGAGTGCCGCAGAACTTGGATCGCGCAGCGCGCTGGCAACAAGTACTGGCGCACGGCCATCTGCGCCATGCAACTCGGCCCCCATGGGAACGCCTTTCGCGTATCGCTCCGCTAGGCTGTCGTCTTCTGCATAATCATAACCGGCAAAAAGACGAATCTTGATCCGCGGGCCAGATGTTGCAAAGACCTCTTTACGACGAAGTGCCGCATACAGGGCATCCCGGGTATTCTCCTCCGCCCAAACTCCAGTCAGGCCCGAGGCACTCCATGTTTCATAAGCGCCTGAGACATATTCGCGCCCACCAATGTCCTGCACATTGACCCGCCCTGCTGCGCGCATGACTTCAGCCTGAGCCGCATTCATGGGCACCGAACCACGGCGCGGGCCGTCAGCGTCCAGAAGACCAACCTTCGAAAAAAAGTTTGATTCGTCCAATGAAGATGCGCCTACGTGGGTATCTGTGGCGCCCACTAGACCAAATTGATAGGCATTTGTGATGCCTGACTCAGCTAGGGCTAAACCATCCAATAGCGCTTCACGGGCGTAGGAACCCTTGGGCTCACTGGCCAATGTGGTGGCTACTCTATAGGGCATGATTTCAAAGTCTGCCCATTCATCGGAATTAGATAAGAGCGGATGAGTTTCGGAGGTCCCCTTAACCTGGGTCACTTCCACCAAGGGCTCGTTGCGAATGCGCTTACGCGCCCACTCGTCATCAACGGGGTTGCTGGCCCAGTCCACCAGCTTAAACATTTGGCCATTGGAACCATTGGAGTTATGAGGAATCGCCAAAGCTTCTATGCCATTTTGTCTCAAACCATCCATCCAGTCCCAAAGCCCCTCTGGGTTCTGACTATGGAAACGGGAGAACGGTACCGCCGGTAACCGGTCAGCGCCCTGGAAAATAACATTTCTGTGCAGGTTACCGCGATCGTCAGTTGAGGATGTGAACTCATAGGCAACAAAGGTTGTAAAATTGCCCGGATCGTTAAACGTCTCTGCCGCGCGGATTGTATCCGTCCATGCGTCTTTTGCGATCTGATGCACCAAATCAGGGTCAAGGGCGCCATCGCCAATCATTGCCATAGAATCGGGCAGAAAGGTACTAAATGCGACACCACGATCCGGAATGCTTTCGAAATTCTGATTTTCAGGGGCATTTAAATTGTGCAGACCTTGTACGTGCGCAAACCTTGAAAATTCCGTCGTCGTATCTGCAGCCTCTTTGACCGCCCCCAAGAACATGGCGTGATCGGTTACCGCATAAAAGTCCAACGGTGCTCGAAGTTGTAAGTCAAACCCTGCCGGGTGCTTGATCGCCTCACCCTTCGCAAAGCGATAGGCATCGTAAGGAGATGCAACCGTGCCGAACGCAAAGGCGTCAAAAGAATAATTAGTATGCACGTGCAAATCGCCAAAGTAGGCATTACGGTTGGCGTTGCTTTCTGGATTAGCGTTCAGCGTGTCTGGCGGTATAACCAATTCCGTGCCACCAAACCTTGGGGCCGTTGGTTCGGCTTCAGATACTTCAGCTCCTGTCTGATCGGCCCCAGCATCGCTATTCGCCGGAGTTCCTTGACCACAGCCCGCAAGCCAAAGAACGATCGCGGCAATACCTAGGGCCTTTGCCCAAAACTTCTCGGTAAATGTTCCCATAATGTATGTCTCCCCTGTCCTGTCGCGAGCCCTCTCGCTTACCTCTATGCTGGTGGAAAATTGTGTCAGAGTTCATTGGTGATGTTAATGTGTTAAATGCACACCCGCCATGTCGCCAGCGCTTAGTTGCCACCCCCTTGGCTGTTCTGAAGCGTTGCAAACTCACCTATATGCTTAAGCGCGTCGCGACTAAAGGAACTCAGGCGTAAATCCTGAACTCGGTTCTTTTTTATCTAAAACGAACTCTTGCAAAACTCCACTTCATGTTAACCGAAAATTTCTGTAAATTTAAGTAATAGTATCTGTGTCGACCGGCTGGAAAAGTAGAGCCCATTTGCCCCTATAAAGTTGTGGTTTTGCTGATTTTACAGCGCTGCAGGCTGCATCAAAGCACCTTGGTCCGCGACCGCCCAATCGGCACGACTGGCAGAAACTAAAGAAAAATAATGAATACCGTTCTGTTTTATAAAAAATGTCATTGCAAAGAGAGTCAGAGTGATTAGTTGGTTAAAAGATCCCGTAACCTCATTCGTTATCGCAGGCACCGCCATTTTCCTACTTTCTGGCATGTTCTCAGATTCCGAAATTTCAAAGGTAATCACACTAAGCGATGCGGATGTCGAAAGACTCAGCGGCAACTGGCGGATGCAGAGAAGGCGCGAGCCTTCGGCTGAGGAACTGCGCGATATCGTCGAGCGTCACGTACAAGACGAAGTTTACTTTCGCGAATCACAACGCCTTGGCCTGGATGTCAATGATGCAATTATTCGACGCCGGTTAGTGCAAAAACTTACTTTTATTACTGAAGACATTGCGAGCATTCAGCCACTTGATGAGGCTGCACTCCAGGAGTTCTTTGTGCAGAACAGTGAGGATTATCGGGTGCCCGAGCGTTTGTCTTTTACGCACCGATACTTCTCAAGTGCACGCCGGGAAAATGCGGAAACAGATGCCAGGGCGGCACTGGATTCGGACGCTACAGGCGACCCCTTCATGCTCCAAAATAGCTATACCGATCGCACCTTGGGTCAGATCCGTGGCTTCTTAGGCGACGAATTCGCCGCCGCGCTGAATAAACTGGAGCCCAGCGAGGCATGGCAGGGTCCGATCAAATCCGCCTATGGATGGCATACAGTCAAAGTTCACAAAGTAGAGGACTCTTACATACCAGAGTTGCCGTCAATCGTAGATCGCGTAGCCGGTGATGCTGCCGTTGCGTTTCGCAGCACTGCCAGCGAGACCTATTACAAAGAATTAAAAGGACGCTACGAAATCATCTACCCAGACTCTATGAATCTCGCTAAATGATACTCCGCGCTCTGTTATTTTTATTGGTCGGCTTTTTCTGCTCCGCTGGGATCGGGAATTACGCCTTCGCCCATGAGTTTCGCCCCGGGCATATGCAGCTTATCGAGGTTGACGAAGGATCAACCCGCTACCATGTGGTATGGAAAGAACCGATCTTGTTAAACACTACCGTGAAGCTGGATCCAGTTTTTTCTGCTGAATGCGCAATGACCGACGTCGCCCCGCCCAAAGTTGGTAACGCTGCCTTGATCTACCATTGGAGAACAGAGTGTGACCTGGGGCAGTCATCTATCCAAATAAACGGACTGCCCTTCAGTCACACCGACGTACTGGTATCGTTGACAACACTGGACGGTGAAAAAGCGAACTATGTATTGCGGCCAGATGCACCCTCGCTAGACCTGCGCGAGGAAGCCGCTCCAGTAATGAGCTACTTTGTCATTGGCGTGGAACATCTTGTCTTTGGCATTGATCACGTATTGTTTGTCATCGGACTATTCTTATTTATTCGAGACCCAATTGCGCTGATCAAGACAATAACGGCCTTTACCCTTTCTCACAGTATTACTTTGGCACTGTCCGTTTTGGAACTGGTGAAACTTGATCAAGGTCCGACAGAGGCCGTCATCGCCTTGTCTATTTTCTTTCTGGCCAGGGAACTGGTTCAGGAAGAGCACCAGCGCTCACGCCTTACTCAAGGACGCCCCTGGGTAATGGCCTTTATTTTCGGACTTCTGCACGGCCTTGGCTTTGCGGGCGCGCTGGCCGATATTGGCCTGCCGAAGGACGATCTCTGGTTATCACTACTGCTCTTTAACGTTGGCATCGAGGCCGGACAAGTGGCGGTAATTCTCGTGCTGGCAGCATTTGCATGGATTTTGTCGCGCTTGGGTTGGCAAAACCTGTTTAACAAAGGGGCGGCATGGAGCATGGGGTGTCTTGCCACCTATTGGACGATAGACCGCACATTTCTATTGTTTTAGTAAAGGCAGTTGCGGTTTCTCATCAACCACCACGAGGTCTTTGATTAGCTGCGCCGCGAAAAAAGGGTGGCTGCGCGATTAACAGATTTCACTAATATTTTTTTGACGATTTTCCAGCGCCGACACTACCGACCTTAAAACTGACTCTTCTGGCTGTTCGCCATCAATAACAATCAGATCAGTTGATTTCTCCAGACTGCGAAACTGGGATTCCACAAGTTCAGCAGGCATAAAATGATTCGGCCGCGAACTCACCCTTTCAAAAGCGGTTTCTCGCGTTATTGTTAAATGAACAAACAGCGTCGCAGTGGGCGTGTCAGAGAGAATAGACCGATAACTCTCTTTGAGTGCAGAACACGCTAAGACGCAACCGTCAGACTTCCTTAAACGATCTCTAACCTCCGACAGCCAAGGGAGCCTGTCGCTGTCTTCCAGAGCAATCCCTGATGCCATTTTCGTTATGTTCGATCTGGGATGGAAGGCATCTGCATCGAGGAACTCGAGACCCAGGGCTTTTGCTAACTTGGATCCGATCGTTGTCTTGCCAGATCCGGTAACACCCATAATGATGTAGTGAGTTCTCACCACTCCCCGTGAACCTTTTGATCCGGATTTTCGAAAAGCTTGATGCCATGCGAGCCAAAGGCATCGCGCTGAGCTTGGGTAATCGCCTGGGGCATACGGGCACTGGCAAATGCGTCAAACCAAGACATTGCCCCATGCAAAGCTGGCATTGGTATCGCCTGTTCAACAGCGAAGCGAACGGTGGCACGCATTGCTTGCTGATTATCAATTAATGCCTGTCGAATTTTAACAACATCCAAGACGTCCATATCCGCGCCGCCAGCCAGAGCATCGAAGAACGTGGTTAGAATCGCGCCGCGGATAATACAACCCCCGCTCCATACAGAGCAGACGTCTCTAATAGAGACAGACCAACCAAATACCTCGTTAGCTTTGATTAGCATGTCGAAACCTTGCATGTAAGCGCAGATCTTGGAGAACCAAATCGCCTTCTCTAAATCCTCTAGTACAAGAGACAAATCAGCCGAATTAGCGTTAGCAACGCTAAAGATGCCTGCGCGCCGCTGTCTCTCATGCCAAAAGCTAGACATGAGCCGCGCGTCTACCGCCGCGGCTATGCAAGGAACAGAAATACCTAATTCGAGCGCTGCCATTACACTCCAGGCGCCGGTGCCCTTTTGCTCGGCTGAATCTATGATTAGGTCAAGGGAAGTGGTTGCTGGCTCAAGAACTTTACTGGCGAGAGCAATCAGAAAGCCTTGCAGCGGTCCTTTATTTGCGCGCTGAAAAAAGTCCGACTGCTCTGAATGGGATAGGCCCATGCCTCTGGACATAATATCGTGAGCTTCAGCGATAAGCTGCATTTCCGCGTATTCAATACCGTTGTGAACCATCTTCACAAAGTGGCCTGCACCAGCGCCACCGAATCGTTTAATGCATGGGCCGTCGATACCTTGGGCAGCAATCTGTTGCAAAATCGGCGATAGATGCTCCCATGCGTATTCATCCCCCCCAAACATCATACTGGGTCCATTGCGTGCACCTGCAGACCCACCAGACACCCCTAGCCCAACAAAATGCATACTCTGCATACTTTCTCGCGATCCACGCGCGATTGAGTCTAAGTAATGAGAATTCCCACAATCAACCACAATGTCCCCAGGCTGAAGCTCCGCAGCGAGCGCCTGCAAGGCTTTTTCTACCGCATCACCCGCGGGCACAAGCAGTAGTACTTTTCGTGGAAGCTTTAGCCCCTGCACTAGCGCTTTAATGTGATTGGCATAGCAAAAATTGGCATTAGCCGACAAGCTGGAGTTGTTATCAGCCCATGCTTCATCGGCATCCCAACCCGCCACCTGCATCCCCTGATCCAAGAGGTTAAGGGCCAGGTTTCTGCCCATCACTCCCAGACCAACGATTGCAATGTCGCTTTGGCCTACCGGTTCACTCAATTTCCATACCCCTAAATCCCAATTGCTGGGCATCTGTTGCACTTATTAGATTTTTTGCCCGGCCAAGGATCGCAGGAAACGCGCCTGCCAGCTCCCCTGCAGGCTAATCTTGTTGTGCAATAAATTTTTCACCAAATTCGCTTAGGCGATCTAGACCACCAGGGCCGGCAAAGAAAAATGCCGGCAGCATGATTCTACCAACCCCCAAATCACGAAGATCTTCGATACCTTTCTTGGGATCGGCCATCTGCGCACCAAACATGGCATTGACTTCCAACGTCGCGTAATCGCGACCGGCGTCATCACAAGCCGCCCGCACTCGGCCTAGTAATTCCGTTAACCTTTGCATGTCACCCTCCCCGGGGAAATACCCGTCTGCCAGCTTCACGGCGCGACGGATAGCCGCGTCTGTATCTCCGCCCACTAAAATTGGGATATTCCCATCTACCGGTCGAGGACTGCATGTGACCTTGTCAAAATCAATAAATTCGCCGTGAAATTCGGCGTGTGGTTCAGCCCACAAAGCACGCATCACCTCAATGTACTCGTCATTTCTGGCTCCGCGCCTGGGCCAGGGCACACCAAGGGCGTCGAACTCCTCTTTCATCCAGCCAACGCCAAGCCCCAGTTCAACCCTACCACCAGAAAGCTGATCCAACGTCGCCAGCTCCTTGGCCAAAATAAGCGGATTTCTTTGCGGCACGATGAGTATGCAGGTGCCCAGCTTAAGAGTGGGCGCAACAGCGGCCGCATAACTCAACCATATAAGCGGATCGGGTACCGGCGTATCAGGCTCCATGGGAATCTTACCGTCCTTGGTATACGGGTATGCTGATTCAATGTTGTCGGGCCGAATAACGTGTTCGCCACCCCAGACAGATTCAAAACCCGCTTGTTCCGCTCTTTTGCAAATCTCTATAGTGGCAGGGCCATCGATGCTAATACTGCTTGCGAACGCTAATCCAAATTTCATGTCACCCCCCTTCGCATTTGCTTTGCATCTTAACCTTAATGAGCGAGTTTCTGCGCTTCTAGACTATGGGGTTTTTTCTCGCTGGACAGGCAAAGCCCACAGGCCGATGACAATAGTGATGGCCTGCTTTCACAGTTGGAGTTCCGTGTCTTGATTGATGAGAATGCGAAAGACGATATTGGTCGCCCGGCGTTCATCAAGCGCCGCCAAGCGTATGACAAAGTTTTTGCCAGACTCAATGTGAATGAGGATGGCTTTGTCAGCTTTTCAGAACTACCAGTTGGACGGTGATTTACTTGAAGTTCAAACTGGAAGCACTAGCTTGCATGCCGAAAACTGTAACGGAACTGGATACCGCACATGCCATCAACCAGGCCGCCTCCGCCCCGGACTGACAGCAGATCCTACGTCGCCGGAAACGGGTTCGAGATTACCGTCTTGAGCGCGAAAATTAGATGCTTGTCGGTTCCATTCTCGCGGTGCACGTTGGCGGCCAGGTACTCTTCATTCGTCACCATCTGTATGAACGTATCGCGACTGGGATAGACAACAAGTTGAACCACATCCCAATCGACATCGAGATCTTCCCCCTGATTAAGCGTGAGGTGTTCGACGGTACCCATCCAGATGACCACGGCACCCAAGGATTCGAGCAGCGGCTGCACAACTGACCCGTATCGGTAGTACGCATCACGGCCTGACCCATTCCCATCCAGCGACTTCTCTCGGTACTTTATAAGATTGACCATGTACACCGGCCCCTCTGTATCAGGGTGGTTCTTCAGGGCTTCAAGTTCGAACGGATTCATAGTTTCATTCCTGTCTTTAGTTGTATTGATTTAGCTCGTCACGGGTCTGGTTCAAATTGAAACTGACGATGAATCTCGATGATTCCGGGCGTGACAGCGACCATCCAGACCAATGCCGCAATACCCACCGATGTCAGGGGCAACAGCAGCAACGCAACAATCCAGGCGGCGAGAAAGATATAGGTACGCCGCATCGCCGTCCGGGCACGAGCGAACCCGCCACTCCCATCGCGGTCCAACGACAACGATGTCGGTCGAATGAACCAACCATTCGCCAGATGGATCCAGAGACTAAAGAGCCACGGGGGATCTTTCTCTGTCAAAGTCGGCTCTACATCCAGATCGGCATCGCAAGTCGATGCCATGCCTGCCTGAATACGATCCCAGGTATACCTGGGATCGGGTCTAGCACCTGCACCGCCGATGTTGCTCATCTTCGGAACAGCACGCCAGCGATAGAGCACCCGTGCCTTCTCATCGATGGCGATGACCGCCGGCTGGAAATATCCCTTTGGATGGTTGGCCCAGCTCCGCTCGCGCAGATGACCGGTGTCTTCGTTATAGAAGATGTCGAGCCACCCACGCGCCTTCAGATCTTCCCTGATTTCGTGGTGGGGGTCGCCGATCACCGGGATGGTCATTTCCCAAGTGACCTCAGCTTCAGAGGCCAACGAATGCGGCTCACTCGAGATGCCGAAGACTTCCCCTCCAGCTGCTCTAATCTCTTCGACCACTCCAGCAGTCTCATAGCCACGTAACTCGCGGCGACATGGGGGTCACCAGAGTCCACGGTAGAAGAGCAGCACCACAAACTTATGGCGCCCCATCTCGGCTTCGAGCCAACCGCTTCGTACACCGACCGGAGGATCGAGAAGCGGGGGAATCTCTCTTTCCGCCGCATCGACAAAACCGAACTGGTATCCATCACCTGACGGATCAACCCGAACCTGTTCGCGCGCGCAAATCTCGCCATCACAAAGCACAAGCCCGAGTTCGTACCCTTCCCCAGCTTCTGCATGCAACGCCTGTTCGTAATCGACCAGCCCCGTGAGCTCATAGCTGCGCGCCTGGGTTTCGTTGATCCACGAGACCGCGGCATCTGCCTGCGGGCGCAAGATCGTCGGAATGTTCTCATCATGCTGCATGGGAAATCTGCACTCCATTGGTCTTCAGCCATGCCGGTCCGCCGAACAGTTGGCCTGATGATAGAAAAGAGGTTCTCGTACTCCGATTCTAGGCAACAGGTCGCCTCAGATCGAATACCGGGAAAACCGGCTCACAACATCTCAGTTTGTCCAGTAGACGTACTCGTCATCCGGCGCATCGGGGATCGAAAGGTCCTTGTCGATGTTGATTCCCATTGAAGCTGTGCTCGGCCATATCGACGCCGCCTGTTCAGCATTGTGCGCCTCCAGCGCCGCCTCTAGTTCGGCGACCTTCTTCGGGTGCTTTTCTGAGAGGTCCACCCGCTCGGTTGGATCGGCCTGGAGGTCGAATAACCACTTGCGGGACTCGGCACCAGGCGGGCGACTGACATTGAGCTTCCAACCATCGACAAGCGCGGTCTGGGAAGAGCCGCTTCGCCAGAACAGTCTCTCGTGCGTCACCCCTGCTGTTTCACTATCGACCTGGCCACTGACAAACGGGAGGAGGTCGATGCCGTCGATCTTGCGATCAGCCGGCAGCGCGGCACCGGCCGCGGTTGCTGCCGTTGCAAACAGATCGAAGTGGTGCACGGGCTGGGTCACAGTCGTACCCTCTGGGATCATTCCGGGCCACCTAATGAAGTAGGGAACACGGAGCCCGCCTTTGAAAAGCGTCATCTTCCAGCCTCGATAGGGAGCATTCACATCAGGCAGCCCTATGTAGCCTGCTGCGCCATTGTCCGACGTGAAGATCACAAGGGTGTTTTCTTCGAGGCCGTTATCCTGCAGGGCATCCAGCACCTGACCGACCCCGCGATCGAGGGCCCGGATCATCGCCGCGTAGACCCGTTCTCGATGGAGCTTTATGTGTGAGAGGGCTTCGTAATCTTCCTTCGTCGCCTGCAGCGGCGTATGCGGCGCCCAATGTGCAAGATACAGAAAAAAGGGGCGATCCTTATTCGCTTCGATGACCTTGACCGCTTCTTCGCTGTAGTAGTCGGTCAGGTATTTTTCCGGTTCGAACTTTTCGCCGCCGTTGAAGGACACGGCGAACTGGAGCGCACTCCAGAGGAAGCGATCAATGCTGTCGAACTCCTGTTTCGCATTCACCACATTGGGATCGTCCTTCGGCAGGTAGAGCCCAATGTCCATCAGGAGACTCTCGTCGAAGCCTTGCGCCTCGGGCGTCATCCCTTCCGCTTGCCCAAGATGCCACTTGCCGATGTGGGCGGTGTGATACCCCTGCCCTTTCAGCAGTTCCGCAAGCGTGATCTCGGAACCAGGCATTCCAAGGTCGAGCATTGAGCCCGGCGATTCCCCGTCTTCATTCCTGATGGTCGGGCGCATTGGTGCAGCGTTCTGACTCCTTATCATGCGGAGCATGGTGGACATGCCGGGTGGGACCGGTGTGAACTCGAATCCAAAGCGAGTGCCATAGCGACCACTCATGAGCGCCGCTCGGGAAGGCGCGCAGGTGGCATTGGCCGCATAGCCGTTAACAAAGTTGACGCCCTCCGCGGCCAGAGAATCGATGTTCGGCGTGGGAACGGTTCCACCGGCGACGCCGCCGCCAGCAAAGGTCAAATCGTTCCAGCCGAGATGGTCGGCCAAGATCAGCACGATGTTCGGAGGACGATCGGCGAGGGCTCGACCTTCCGAGTCTGCACCGGACTGCCATTCAACGGCGACATTAGAGCCGACGGGGTTCATCCGTGGCACGGCGAGCTCGAAGATCGAAAGGACCACAACGGCACGATTGGCCCAAACTAGGGACACAAGCAATGCGAGCCCTACAGCCACGGTCAGGCTGACTTTTCCGAGTTTGCTCATCAGTCTCTCCTATAGCTTCGATAGAAACGGCACCGTCACCACCGCCAGCGAGTCGCCTTGCTGCTTATCCTCACCGATACGATTCATGAAGGTGCTTCCGATCATGTTCTGCATATAATCGATCCCCGGGTAATAGACCGCTGCAACTGCGGAGAACTCCGCGTCACCTTCCACCGTTACCGCACGCCCCAAGTGCATCGGGCCATGGGCCCTCTCCGCCATCGCACTCATCAAGCTCTGAGTGTACGCATGATCCGCAGCTCTCTGCGCCGCGTCACCGGGCTTGATCAGGTTGAAAACCACCACGGCGTCTTCGCAGAGATGTCGAAGTTTCTCGAGCGTCTTCAGACCCTCGATCATGACCTTCTGCGACGGAAAGGCATCATTGCCCACTGGAACAAACGGAAAGTGGGAAGGCTTTCGTCGCAAGATATCAGTCGCGCGCAGCTTCAACAGGATTTGCGGAATCATCAGATTGGCGAGCACCGATCGCTGGAACCCATGGATATAGACCCGTTCGAAACTTGCGAGCGCCTGCCGCTGCTCCGTCCGCTGTCGAGCTGCATCGAATGCCTGACAGGAGTCGTATTGAACAAGCAGCACGGCGTCCCAGTCGTTTTCAACCTGTTCCGAGCGGACCAGTGCGACGGCAGCCTGACCGGCATAGACAATGGTTCCCCCACCGGGTGATTCAAGAACAGGGCGCAGGGAACGCACGGCCTCGATCACGTCCGCACCCCGCTCGACCTTCAGATAGATCACCGCATGAAACATCCGGCTGGGATGCAGCACGGGCTGCTGATCCTGGACAATCTCACGGCGGGCCTTCAGATATCTGCGGTGCTGCCAGACGCACAGCCCGAGAATGGAGAGTCCGAGAACGCCAAGCAATGTAACAATGATGCTCATGTTCTATAGCCCTACGCGCACTGCGCCGCGGCATGCCAATGCGCGATGAGGGCGTCCGCGCCAATGGCAGCCCCCTCACCAAACATCCACCAGTGATTGAAACCATTCAGGGTGAGAAGTTCGGCACCGAGAGTGGTGGCGACTTCCGTGTACATCTGCTGGGTCCCAGCGAAGTGGTCTTCCGTGGGGGCGAAGATAAGACCCGGGCGTTGTTCGGACTCAGCCAGGTATCTACTCAGATTGGCCATGGCCGGTTGGGCAGCGGAACGATACAGCCCCAGGATGCACCTGGCCATTTCCTCGTTCTGGTCAGCCGAGACGAGTTCGGCTGTGTCGGCGGGAACGCCGAAACCGATCAACATATTGGCTCGGTCGGCCAGCGTGCCTCCGAACAGTGCCGCCACAGATTGCTCTCCGACGTCGGGTGTCTGAAAGGCCCGGGCCATGTCGTGCCACTCGTAATCTACGTGCATGAGGCCTGCTGAATCCGTGGCCCAAGAACGGATCAGATCCGTGCGCCTTGCGAGGGCACCGTAGACGTGGCCTGCGCCCCAATCATGGCCCACCAGATCGACGTTTCCGCCGAGCACTTCCAGCTCAGCGATCAGCCAATCGCGGTAGCTCGACTGGATAGGTTCGAAGTCTTGCGGAACCGGTGCACCAAATCCCGGTGGCGTGAGCAGGTGAATGTCACCGATGCCGCGGGATTCGAGTGCTTCGACAAGCGCACTCCAGATAGCGCTGGTTTCAGGGACACCGTGAACGAAAGCTATGGGCATTTGGACCTCTGGATTGGATGAGTTGGGTAAGTCGACGGCTATTCGAAACTTTCGAGCACGGCGGCGGGAAGAATGATTGGATCGTCTGATTCCTCGAAGCGAACGTGCGACGGCGCCGGAAAGTAGTTGATACTTCCATCCAGCTGTTTCTGGGCGATCACAGTGACAGCATCGAAATCGCGCGGGCATGGTCTTCCAACTTGCGCGTCCGACACGGGGGTCGCTTGCACGCGCAGGGAACGGAGCGTCTGGAGTGGAACAGGGGTCGACTCGCAACCGCCCTGAGGCTCCGGATTCGTGTATTGCCAGCCGCCGTCATCGCTCCTTGTCAGGGGCATCGATGATGCGGGCACGGGGGGGAGGCCGGATCCAGTAACGATGCGATCTGGCTGAACGAACTGCGCATACTGGGCCAGACTGGTAGCGACCTGTACCCCGGATTGCCCTCGAATCCGTTCGAGAAGACCCAGGCTGATCGCGAACAGCCCGGAAGCGCCCGACCCGTAGTCGACCGACCCGGCGACACCGAGCCAGTTGCGGTAGCCACTTTCGCTCTCCTCCGCATACGCTTCGACGATGCCGCTTCCGATCTGGAGGAGCGGATCGTAGCCTGGCCAGTCGCTCCCTGGGTACGCAGAGATCGAGCAATAGATGGCCTCAGGGCGAATGGCGTGAACGGAATCCGCGTCAATCCCCAGGCTCTTCGCAGCCTCGGGGCGCATGTTCCGGACGACCACGTCCGCTTCAACAATCAGCTCGCGAAGCCTCTGCTGCCCGGCCTCTGACGTGAGATCCAACGCGATGTTTTCCTTGCCGCGCTGGACGTCTGCGCCGACGTTTATCTCGAGGAATTTTTCATGGTACGGCTCGGGAGCGCAGACGCGGATGACCTGGGCGCCATACTGCGCCAGAGTCAGGCCGCAATAGGGTGCAGCCACCACGGTGGTGAATTCGAGTACTCGCAGACCACTCGTCAGACCCGCGGAGTTGGCTTGAGGGGTGGGTCCTTCCAGGGCGAACGCGGGCGCCTGATTCCAGGCCTCCAGAAGGTCCGCCGGGTCCGCCAAGATCGTCCGAGGTTCGAAGGACGGGCCAGGCCCTTCAGGCGGGCCGGCACTGGTTGCGACGGAGCGTCCAAGGGTGGCAATGGAACCGACGAGCGGATCGTCGAAGTCTGCACGCAAGCCCATCTCGCGAACGAAGGGCTGCTCGAGCCACTCTTCAGTAGTGCGGAAGACGGTGGCCGGGACGACGGGTGCCAGAAGCTTCACCCAGTACTCGGAGCTCTGTCTGGCAAACGCCTGCGCCAACAGCGCCGCGAGCTTCCTATTCCTGCGAACCCCGAGACTGTTGGATCGATCGAAATCGCTGTCGCTGATGCCTACGACGCGAACCGCTTCGTCCCAGAGCCCCATGGCGCGCAACATGGCAGGCTTGTGTTTCCGTGAGCTGCTGATCACCTGGAGCTTCGAGGGCCCGTCGGCACAGTCCCAGGTTCGGGCGAACAAATCCATTCTTTTGTCAGCAATCATCTGCTCGAGCCAGTTTCTAAAAAACACCTGCGGGATCCAGCGGAGCCACGCCGGGATGGGTTTGTTGCCCGGGAACCCATTGATCAGGTGTGCTGTCTGCGCCTGGAAGAAACAGCCCGCCAGCGAGACCTGAATATGGTCTCCCCGGCCGCTACTAGCTCGACGCCCGAGGCCCAGGCATACGGCGGAAGCCGCATGTATTGCGGCGTAGGTGCTGGGCAGGGGCGTCCTCGTGTATTTGGTATCTCCGGGTTCAAATAGACGGTCGTAAAGATTCATATCGGTAAAGAGCCCTGTCGCGGCGCCGACGCGCCCGTCATCGGGTGGGTGCGTCTGCAGCGTGTCAAACTCGCACATCGTCACCAAGAGAAGCGAGGGGTGCTGGGTTCTGATCGTGACGGGGTCTAGCTCGGGGAGCTCCGTTGCGTAGGAAAGAATGACGACGTCGGCGCATGCAACGAGCCGTACGACATCCGCTGCGGTGGCGATGGGTGCCAGCACGTGCTTGTTTCGGTCGATGCCGGCCCGCGACCGGGCTTCCCGTGACCGCGCCCGGGCCGCTGCTTCCTCGATGGGTGCGTGATCCGGGTGCACGCCAACCCTTGCGACAAAAGCGCCCTGGTCAGCCAACAGCATACCGAGCAGCGAGGCCGCCCAGTTCCCTGCCGCGGAAATCTCGAGCACTCGCAGCCCCTCAAGGGCATTCGATCCTTTCGGAGCCAAGTTTCTCTCCTTGCCTCAGTCACCTCCGAGCAGTCTCTCGAATAGGCTTCTGACCCTGCTGGTCTAGAACGCATAGATGCTCCCTTCCTTTTCATCCCGACAACAGGTCAACTCAGGTCAAATAAAAGGAAATGCGGCTCACGCGAGCCAGATTTGGCACTGTAGTCCTGAGATGTTGCGCGAATAATGCAGGTCAGCTCGAGCCAGGCTCAGAGCGATAGGCGAGGCGCCAATCTCGCGGTGCGACCCCGGTCCATCGTCGGAAGGCTTTCGTGAAACCACTCGCGTCGCTAAAACCCAACTCATCAGCGATCTCTTCGACCGAAGCCTCGGTCCCCCCTAGCAGGGACGTCGCCCTTCGGAGCCGGAAAGAGTCTTTCAGACTTTGAAATGTCGCGTCGTCGGCCTTCAGTTTTCGCTTCAGCGTTGCGCTGGACATGTGGAGCGCTGCGCAGACTTCGTCCAGGTCGGGAACTTCTGGCTCACGTGACTGGAAGACGGCCCGCACTCGATCACTGATGTTGGCATCTGGATCCGAGCCTTCGAGTTGACGAAGCGCGATCGCGCGGAGTTCGGTGCTGGGCGAAAGCAGCGGCGTATCCAGATAGTCGGAGCAGAGCACTAATTCGACGTGCGGCGCATTGAAGGTGATCGTCATCCCTGGGGGAAGGCCTGCGCGAGACAGCGAGAATCTATCCTCTGAATGCGTGACCTTGAGTGTGTTGGCAAATGGCGTCGCCATTGCGCCCGCCATTCGCCGCCCCCGCAGTTCATGGCCGAGCAGAATAACGATCGAGTTGAAGCGGTCGACGCCGTCATCGATCTCGACCTTTGGGTCGGGTGGACTCATCAGGACCACCATTTCCCTCTTTTCGGCTCGCACCATGAGACGTTCGCTGTTACCGAGTTGGGGTCGGGCATAACGAAATCCCAACGCCGTCGCCTCGCGTAGCGTCTGACAGTTCTGCGCAAACATTCCCGCAGCGCCATGACGTAACTCGCTACCTCGACGAGCGAACCGATAGGCATGGTGCGGGTCTGGTCGCTGAGCGAGGAGACTTCGTATCAAACGGTAGTACGTTTTGCTTCCCACGAATCTGGGGAGCTGCACGACCTCATCGGGAGACAAACCAGCGCTGGCCAGGACCGACGACGCGTCTAGGCCGCATTCAGCTACGAATTCGAGGAACACCGCGAGATACTCGGCCGCAACCGTGTGACGCCCCTCTCCGATCTTGTCAACTCGACTGCTCACGACCCAAGTCTATCGGATAACTACGGGACTGAGCTACTGTTGGGAGATGGTTGCGAAGCCTTGGCATATGCCGAGTTGAAAAGAATCGGCGCTACAAATTGGGATCTACCATCAGCAGCTGAAAGGCTATGTCTGGTATCCGGAGACTGGCGCTGCGATTGAATGCTTGGAATCAGCATGTCGATCCCTGGAGGATGATTTTGAATCCAGATAAGCGGAGATTGAACTTGGGCTCGATTAAGACGCATCAGACCGCTGTGATTGGAGCTCGAGAGGAGCGCGAAAAGTGGGCCCTTTGCAAATTTCATTTCACCCCCTTCAAATGCTTTTCATCTTACCCTGAATAAGGCGGCTTCTCCGTTACTCGAGCCGATTCAGTTACTGGGGAAGATTTGTCTCGAATTTTCAAGATTGGGTCATAATGGCAAGTGGCCCGAAGTGATTACGTTAGTGATTTATCGTATTGCGTGCTCTTGAACAGCCCATATTGCGCAAAATAACCATGAAAAACCTTATTGGTTCGCATGGCTTTTCAGGCCTGCCTCTTTGCCCTCTTCTATATAGTGCTCGAGACCAGTTTGATAGGTGCCCGCATTTATAGCATCGCGCGCTGTGGGGTTATGCAGCAAATAGAAAAACTCATTGAAATCTGGCTCACCCCAGGCTGCGGGGTCTCTGCCATTTGGGCCGGTCGAATAAGAATAAGAAAACTCGACCTCCTCCACGGTGATGGATCGACTCGAACCACCCGACGGCAAAGAGTCCATTCTTGTGAACCTAAGTTTATCGTCATAGGCCGATATCGATGGCACAAAGGTAGCGCCGAAAGTTTTGCCTTGATGAATAAGATGATGCGCGACCACTACAAAATGACCGGTACCATCGTTAATTAAAACCCTACTACCACCCCCCAAGCCATTATCTGTTAGTGCCGGGATTTTATTGAAAGAATTACCATGATCCGACACCAAAATATCGACAAAGCCATCGTCGTTTATATCTACAAAATCCACCTGATGGGCCGTATTTCCGGCCAGTACCCAGTTAAACAATCTTTCATCGGTTTCGTCGGTGAACACGCCCTCATTGTTCATCAACAATTGAATTACGCCATAGGGGTATTCGTCGCTCCAGATCATCGATCCGATGACAATATCAAGGTCGCCGTCATAATCGAGATCGATTACTTTCGCAGACACGTCATGAGAGAGACCTACGTTCCCATCCCAGTCGGGAATCACTTGAGGGATCCCCGCATAGTCGCCTCTCTCAAAGTATGGAATGGGTAATTCGTCTACTTGCTCCGCGGGAGCCGATAAATCACTCGGGAAATAAGCGATTACCGAGCGCTCATTTGGAATACCCCATTGTTCTCCAACATTTATAGCATCTGTAAAAACGATACCCAGGCGGTCCGACTCATCGTAAAACGGCGCCAAGGACATGACACCCGGCACATCTTGATGAGGAATTTCAAGTGGCGAGAGGCTACCGGCGTCATTCTTAAATACCATTGCCCTGCCATTAAATTCTCCACCCCAGCTTTGTGCAAACACATCGTCGTCACCATCGTTTTCGAAATCAAATACTACCGAACCATGAGCACCGGATAATATGTTGGCATCAGTCCATAAGTTGTTTGCTAAATCATATATGTAACTAGGCGCATCCCCAGGCTCACCAATGACCAGCTCCCCCTCGTCGACACCGGGTAGGACTATCGTCTTTGTACCATCAGTGTTGTTTAAGACATGAACTCGTGTTCCTCCAGGTATCTTTGTTGCGCTCAACGTCTGGGCAACACCATCCAACATTTCCAAAACATAGACGCCTCCAGAAGCAGGCTTTTGTGGCACCCAGAACGTATAGAAAACGAGCGTTTTGGAAGCGTCCACATTGAAATATGTGCCATAACCAACGCCGTGTTCCATCGGTTCATCCGCCATAAAAACTTTTGCGTCTTTACTGACCACCGCGCTTGAGGGGTAGCTCAGTGATTTGTACCAAAGTGCGCTTGTATTTAAGGCATGAGGCTTCGATCCATAGTGGGCTTTGACATCCAGTAATTGCGACTCATAGCTCAAATAATCTTGCTCCATGGACGTTGGCAAAGATGGCGCGCTGCTGCCATTACCACTCGAAGACGATTGTGAAGTGCTCGATGTTGCGCCGCCACTGGCACCAGACCCAACGGGACTGGTACTAGGCGATGAGTCACCGCCACCGCCCCCTCCGCAAGAGCCCAAGAACAAAATGGCCAAACCCGCTATCAAGACTCGATGGATCACAAGAAGCTCGCAATTTAGTTTTCTGTTTGCAGTAAAAAAGGTTAAACACCTGGCCTGTACTCACGGCCACCCGCACCGACCTAGAGCGGCCCCGAGAATACAACTGTATCCGAAACCTCACAAAGGAACTTTTGCGATGAACAATTGAGACGAGGCATTTCCTAAGTCGATGGGAATCTTTATAACCCCCCCAACATCCTACAAAAAGCTCAGTCCGTTGCGTACGCTACACCTAAGATCGCTAAACGCACCTATCCTATCTGTCGCTACCGTGTGCGCAGGACTCGCTTGATGCCGATAACGAAGCCGGTAGAGCTGGCGGCAAAACCGGCCAGTAACAGGATCAGCATCACGACATCCCATAGGGGTCTTTTATTCACCAATCCAGGAATGTCGAGACTGTGCAGCCCATTGTATAGCCAGCGGTAAACTCTGCGACTTTGATCAAGGACAGACAGTATTTGCCCCGTTCGTCCATCTATGTGTACCCAGGTTTGGCGGGGATCCGACATCTCAACTCTGATAGTACCTGGGGGTAGGCCGCCTTCGCGCAACTGTGTGTACCGGTCATCGAGTGGCACGACACCCCACTTCTCAACAATCGCCTCAGGGAAAGCATCAGCTACTGCATCGGCGACACGGACAGGCTCAAGTATTGGCGCACTGACAGTTCCTTGTTGGTTTTTTCCAACGACAACTGGGGAGCCTGCAAACCCATGCACTCTATACTCCACAGCGGTTGGATGTTTCGATAGGTCTGCAATATTCGCCTTCGAACTCACTTCGCCGAACGAACCGCCACGCACTGCATTTACTTGTCCAAGGGTTGGATTTGGCGTCGAAAACAGCCGGCCGTGATCCATGGACAGCCAGCCACTTACGATCCAACTGATGACAATCACCCCTGCGAACAATCCAAGGATGTGATGCCACTTCATCCAGCTCCGAAAAGGACTTATCGCCGTTTGCAGACGACGTCGAACCCTAATCCAATGTACTACGCCCAGATAAACACCAATGACAGCGCACAGTATTCCAAACAGCGACAGCCACCAAACAACAGCGTCCCATAGCGCCCAGTGTTTACGCAACACAGTCGGATAGATCCAATGCGGCACAGAGCCGATGTAATTCCAAAAGCGCTGTGAGCTTGTCGTACGCTGCACAAGCTCACCGGTGCGCGGCGCAATATATAGGTGAGTCCGCTCAGAGTCGGCCAACTCAATACGGTACAAAGGCCGCTGCGCGTCGAATTTCTGGTGCACCGTCCACTGGTCGTAATCCACCTCAGTAATGACATCTATCGGTTGGTCGGATTCTCGCTCTATGAGATGCCTTATAGCGTCTTGTCGCAAGGGAGAAGCGCGAGTGCCATCGTCTGCATAATGAACTTGCAATACTGGCTCTGGAAACGCGCAGACATACGCAGGACGCGCATTAAAAGAAATCAAACGCAAGCCTGTAATTTGACCAAGGCCACACTGTGCCACCGCCGTGGCGGGCATTATGGTCACCGCCCCCGCATCGATCGTAGACATATACGTAAGCCGCTCTTCATCGGGAACCGACGGGAACGGCACGTACATCATCACTATCCCGCTAAAGAACCACATGGCGAAGAAGGGGCCTAACACGACCCCGAGCCATCGGTGGAAGAAAGCAAACAGTTTCATCAATCGAACTACCTCAGAATGAGGCGGCGATACTCACCTCATAGGTTCGCGGAGCCCCTAGGAGCAATTGATTCGCGTAAATAAAGCTTGGATCAGCTTGCCCGAGGTAGAATACATCTGACCAGGACACATACTCTTCATCCGCAGCATTATTTACTCTTGCGCTGATTGTAAGGTTGTTATGTTTCCACGACGCGTATGCGTCAATGAGTGAGTAGGACTTCAACGTCACATCGTTAGCGTTGTCTCCAAAACGATCACCGACGTAACGAAAGGCGCTGCCGAGTGTGAGAGGCAGATCGCTGAAGTTGTAGCTTGCCCAGAGGTTCGCAGTACGTTCAGGTACGTTCGGAGGTGTGTTGCCCGCAAAGTTTTGAAAATTAGTAGAACGCGAAAATTCTGCTTTCGTTTGCGCCGCGTTAACACCAAACTTTAGTTTCTCAGAAGCAGCCCAAGTCGCTGTAACCTCAAGGCCATTTGATTCTCGACCACCTACGTTCGTCGCACTGTCAATGCCAATTTGTTCAATCACGTCATCCCGCTGAATATCAAAATACGCAACAGTCGCCTCTACTCCCACTTCTGGAAGAGCGCCTTTGAGACCGATTTCCCATTGTTCTGCATCGGTCAGATCTAAATCTTCACCACCATTCACAAGAAAAATATTAGAGTTAACCGGATCTTTCGCATCGCTGTATTGAGCATATGCTGCAACGTTATCCGCAAGCTTAAAAACCGAGCCTATTCGCCAGCTGGTCCAATCAAAATCACGGTCGAAGCTGGACGCTTCAAGCACCCCATCTGAATTGAAATTCTGCCGATCCAGTTCCAGTTGCTCATACCGCAACGCACCCACTACAGATAATCGATCGCTAATTTTAAGCGCATTTTCTAAAAACACAGCTCGCGTCTGGATATCTGTTGGGCTCACTCCACGCAGTTCCTCCGGACCATAAAGGCCAGCAATCGGCGCGTACGGGTCTACAGAATCTCCCGCCGCAAGCGGTTCAGCACGACGGAACCCGCGCGCACGTTCAAAGTCTAATGACGTCGTCTCAAAACCACCGAGCACAGTGTTTTCCATGCCTCCGAGGTCAAAATCATATTGCGCTGTAAAGCGGTTGCCGACTAATTCTTGTTCGTGAGTGACAAAGAAATAACCGTAGTAACGCTGAATTTCCCCAGTTTGTGTGCATACATCGACGACCTCGGTGCAGTACACATAACCCTCGGCGTTCAGCCAATCCCTGTCAGCAACAAAACGATAGGTGGTGTTTTTGATGGTGAAATTTTCAGCAGGCGTCCAGGTGACGTCCGCGCGTAAAAACAGCTGATCCGATTCGGCTTTGCTGTCACTGACATTGTAGTTATGCGAGCGCATCGCTCGGTCAAGCGTCTCACCTGTTCTGGTCGAAATCACATTATGCATGGGCTCTCGCGCAGAGGCAGTAGGAACCAACGGCGTGCCCCAGTAATCAGCCAATTCGTCATCAAGATGATCAACCCTGAATTTTACCGACAGAGTATCAGTCGCTCGCCAAAGGACGCTTCCGGTCGCATTAAGCGAGTTTGAATCCATACGATCAACATATCCATCCGACGATCTTTGACTAACGTCGAACCGGTACCAAGCCGAATCGCTGAAACTGCCGCCCGCGCCTATACCAAACTGACGGGTATCGTAACGACCCATCGATGCCAGTAAATCTATCTTACTGGGTTCACCAATTTCCGCGCTTTTAGTCACTACATTAACGGTACCGGCCACTGCACCTTGTCCGTGTAGGACAGAATTTGGGCCCCGCAGGACCTCAATCCGGTCTAAGTTAAACGTATTCTGCGGTCGCATAACCATGTTCGCTGGACCCACCCAGAGACCATCGCGCAAGATCGTAATTTGGGATCGGGTAAACCCACGGATTGAAAACGTCGAGGGTGCTGCTGGCGATTCTCCGGACACGACCCCCGGCAAACTCTGCACGGCATCTGTGACCTGTTTGTAGCCGCGCGCCTGCATCGTGGAGCCATCGATGACCTCTACTGTCGCAGGAGTTTCAAGTAGCGAGAGGCCCAATCTGCTGCCGGCGTCAGAGGCTTCAAGCAGCTGGAGTTCATCAACGATTTCTCCAACGACCACAACTTCCTCAACCATAGCGCTTTGCCCTGCCAAGCTAGGCTGAGCGCCGAGCAGCGCACTGACAGCCGCCACGCGAATTATGTTTCGGAAAACTACGTTCATGTGCATTCGATCTCCTTAATTATTGCCAAGCGTGATTAACTGCTGAAGCCCGCTAGCTACAGTAGCGCATTGCTGGTTTATAAATATTTTATGAAAAAAAAGGCGTTTTGCGAAATTCGAAGGCCTGCTTGGAACGCTTTAGCCTTTAAATTTTATGTTAGGTTATAACATAATTTAATCAACACGCTGTGCGCTAATCCCAAGCACTGCAATGAGTGGCGGAGAGAGAGGGATTCGAACCCTCGAAGGCTTTTACACCTTACACGCTTTCCAAGCGTGCGCGATCGACCACTCTGCCACCTCTCCGATATTTAGCTGTTATGAAGCTTTTAGATGGCGGCAACCCACCCAGCCACACCTCGGCGCCCGAATCCACTGTTACCGTTGCTCCCTTCCGGGCCTGGCGGAGTTCACAATTTATCGCCGCGAGGGGACCAAAGTGGGTCACCATAGCGGCGCGTATGCTAGCCGAATCAACTAGGGATTGCTAACAGATCCCGCGCTTTACCCGGGTTTTCTTGCGTTCGCCTGCGCGAGGCAGTAAAAGGCTATTTTTGCTGAGCGATCCGCATGCGCGACGACCACCGCCCCTATCCGTTAAAAGTTGCCCTGGCCCGCATCGAAGCCTTTTGGGTAAATCGTTTTATCCGTCCGCAATTGGATTCTCTGGGTCGTTACTCCATGATCATGAAACCTTGGTTTTTGAAACTTTATGGACGCAACATTCATTTCGGCGAAAGCGTCCACGTGATCACCGCTAGAGATCGCACCGTACGACTGACGACCTGGGCTATGCACGAGCATCAAGGTGAAATCCGGGTGGGTGACTACGCCCTACTGTGTCCCGGTGTGCGTATTGATTCCGCCAGCTGCGTCACCATTGGTGAGAGCTCGATGATCGCCGCAGGCGCGTATCTTACTGACGCTGACTGGCATGATATTTACGATCGTACTCAAGCCATTGGGCGCACTAGTCCGATCACCCTAGGCAGCAATGTTTGGATTGGCGACGGCGCCATCGTCTGTAAAGGTGTGTCTATCGGCGATAACTCGATTATTGGCGCGGGCTCGGTAGTAACTCAGGACGTCCCCAGTAATGTTATTGCTGCAGGTAATCCGGCCAAGGTACTGCGACCCCTAGATCCGGAGCAGCCATTAACCACACGACGCTCTATGCTCGAAGACGGGGAGGCGCTGGCCGAACGCATGGATGCACTGGAGCGATGGACCCGCGCGGATAAAACCTGGAGCAGTTGGTTACGCTCAATCATCGCACCCACAAAGAAACACTGAGCTATTGCCGCGCCACCCGAATATGCGGCACTTCGCCTTCTTCACTACTGCGGTAAGGGTTTATATCAATACCTCCGCGACGCAGAAAACGCCCATATACGGATAATCTCTGGGGGCTGCAGCGCTGCCAGATATCCGTAAATATCCGTTCGATAGTCGTCTCATGAAAAGCCTGATGATTTCGATAAGACACTAGATAACGCAGCAAGCCCGCAGGCTCGATGGTCACACCCCGATATTCAATAGCGATACTAGCCCAATCAGGCTGACCGGTTACTGGGCACAAGCTACGAAACCCATGGCTGTACAACCTATGCTCGCCCTTTCCAGCTAGGTCCACGGACAACAATAGCTCGGGACTGTAATCGTAGACATCAATATCAATATCAATATCGTCTAAGCACTGGCCTGCCAGCACCCCAGTATTTTCGACCGCATTAACCCCACGCAAATTCGCTGTAATCTTGCAGCCAAAGCCGCCACTGAGATCCCTCTCCAAGGTACCGAGCATCTCCTGGGTGTTTGCGAAGCGCGTTTGACTAAACCCGTTCAAATACAACTTCATGGATTTGCTTTCGATAATGTTCGGTGACGTTACCGGTACATTAAAGCTCAGCTCAGCCACCTCTGGTTTACCACGGGCGTTGAGCCAGGAAAATTCATACGCTGTCCACTGATCCTCGCCAGCATATTGCCAACTGTCTAGCCCCACCGCTTGCCGCCCCTGAGATCTCGTCATAGGGTGCAATAACGACTTATCGTAGCCGTCTTGATACTGGGTTTGCGCGCCCAGCGGTCCACCATGATTGGTCGACGAACTGTCCATATCGATGCTCTTGATTTTGCTGTTATTGAAGCACCGTAGAATACCAGACGCCCTTCAATTCCGGGCAAGGCGGCACAGACAAAAACCAAATCTAACGCATCATGCCCAATAGCCACCATGCGGCTAAACGTTTAATCTGAGACATCTCAATTAAGTGCTGACCATGCTCGATACTTTCCAGTCTTTTACCACCACATTCGCCGATCTGGCCTGGGGCCCATGGCTGCTTTGGTTATTACTCGGCGGCGGTTTTTATTTTCTGGTGCGCGCGCGCTTTACGCCCTTTCGATATCTTGGCCATGCTATCGATTTGCTGCGCGGCAAATACGACAACCCAGATCACCCGGGCCACATCAGTCACTTCAGTGCCCTGTCTGCAGCATTAGCAGGCACCATCGGTATGGGGAACATTGCCGGTGTCGCCCTAGCAATACAAATCGGTGGCCCAGGGGCTATTTTTTGGATGTGGATGACCGCCATCTTGGGTATTGCCACAAAGTTTTTTACCTGCACTTTGGCCGTTATGTATCGCGGCAAAGACGACGCCGGAGAACTGCAGGGCGGGCCGATGTACGTTATTCGTGAAGCTCTACCAAAACGCTTCCACTTCCTAGCTTTCTTCTTTGCCATCGTCGGTATGGTGGGCTGCTTGCCAGCATTGCAGGCCAATCAACTGATCCAGATTTTTCGCGACCTGGTATTTTTAGAGCAAGGCCTTATTGCTCCCGGCGCCGATCCTTTTTACTACAACCTCGGCAGCGGCATCGTCCTTGCCGTGCTCACTGCCCTAGTTATCTTCGGCGGCCTTTCACGCATCGCCCGCACAGCAACGGTACTGGTGCCGTTTATGGCGGCCCTCTATCTCGCCACCATAATCATCGCGCTATTGATGAATGCCGAGCAGGTACCTACCGCCTTCGCTTTTATCATGACTGACGCATTTTCTGGTGACGCGGTAGCAGGCGGCAGCCTGCTAGCGGTGATGATTTATGGTGTACAGCGTGGGGCATACAGTAATGAAGCCGGCATGGGTACCGAATCCCTAGTCCATGGGGCGGCCAAAACCGATCAACCGATTCGCCAAGGCCTGGTCGCAATGATCGGGCCAATTATCGACACCATGATCATCTGCACCGCCACAGCCTTGCTGATTTTAGTCGCCGGCACCTGGCAGGGGGCGGAAGCCGAGGGTGTGACCTTAACGGCAAATGCCTTTAGCAGTTTGCTTGGTCCCGTTGGTACTGTAATTATCTTTGCCTGTGTTCTGAGCTTTGCTACCACAACAATCTTCACCTATTCCTTTTACGGCTCCCAGTGCGCGAGTTTTGTTTTCGGCACCCGCCATCGAGCCAGCTATCAATGGGTATTTGTAGCATCAATCGTTTTGGTATCTGTAATGTCCATCGAAGCGACTGTCGGCTTAATCGACGGTTCCTTCGCCCTTATGGCTATCCCCACCATGGTCTCGGCTATCTGGCTAGCGCCTAAGGTTCTAGCCGAGGCGAAAATTTACTGGAAGACACTGCCGAACCTAAAACCCAACTAGCTTCGGCACGCTAACACGCAAGGACCATCACGTTATGCCTTATGAACCGTTACCCGAGGCGCTACGCGCAGCAAAGCCCGCAAGCGAACACACCCAAAGGGCCCAAGCCAAGGTGCGTGAGCAGCTAAACTTTGCCGACCGCCAAAGTTTCGACGACGCGGCAAAGGGTTTCATTGCCACTCTAGAGCCATTAACCCTGCAGCGCGACAATGGCCGGATCACTTACGACCTTGCGCGTATGTCATTCCTCGACCAAGAAGCGCCAGACACGGTAAATCCCAGCCTGTGGCGCCAAGCCCAGCTGAATGCCCAACATAACGGCCTATACGAGGTATGCGACGGACTGTATCAGGTGCGCTCTTTCGATATCGCTAACATGACCTTGATTCGGGGCAACAGCGGCTGGATTATTATCGACCCGCTGACCTCTAGCGAATCCTCTGCTGCGGCTTTGCAGTTAGCGAACGAGTATTTAGGTGAACGCCCCGTAGTGGCTGTCATCCACACCCACAGCCACGCCGATCACTTTGCAGGTGTGTTGGGCGTTATCAGCCACGATGATGCCGCCAGCGGACGGGTTGCCGTCATCGCGCCCAAAGATTTCGTTAAAGAGTCACTTAACGAAAACGTGTTGGTGGGCAACGCCATGGCACGACGCTCTACCTACATGTACGGCAACCTGCTGCCTGCCTCGCCTACCGGTTACGTCACTACCGGCCTTGGTGCGGCATTATCCATGGGCACGACTGGGTTTATCGTACCCAATGACCTTGTCTGCGAAACCGGTGAGACGCGTTTAATTGATGGCATCGAATTCGAATTTCAGATGACCATGGGCACCGAGGCGCCGTCCGAGTTCGTATTCTATCTACCCCAATTCAAAGCCCTGTGCATGTCGGAAATCACCTCCCACCATTTACACAACGTCTATACCCCTCGTGGTGCCCAAGTGCGCGACGCGTTAGCCTGGGCTGCGCAGATCAATGAATCGGTGGAACTGTTTGGCGAGCGGCTAGAGATTCAATTTGCCTCCCATCATTGGCCAATATGGGGGCGCGAAGCCGCCGTGGAGTATTTGCAGAACCAAAGAGACCTGTACAAATACATTCACGACCAGACCCTGCGCCTTGCCAATAAGGGTTATAACAAAGAAGAAATCGCCGAGCGGGTGAGCTTACCTAAATCATTGAGCGAAAAGTTCTATAACCGTGATTACTACGGCACAGTGCATCACAACAGTCGCGCCGTTTATGTGAAGTATCTGGGATTTTTCGACGGCAACCCTGCCAACTTATATCCACTGCCACCTACGGAACAAGCTGTCCGATATCTGGATTTTATGGGCGGCGCAGATGCTGTCGTAGAGAAAGCACAAGACTGTTTCGCGGCCGGAGACTACCGCTGGGTCGCAGAGGTGCTCAATCATGTGGTTATGGCAGACCCCGAGCACATTGCTGGTCGCGCGCTGTTAGCCGACACCTATGAACAGTTGGGCTACCAATCAGAATCTGCGCCATGGCGAAACTTTTACCTCTGCGGCGCGCTGGAACTGCGCGAGGGACTGCCTGAAACACGCAACTATGCGGCAAGCCCCGGCATGGCGGCGGGCATACCAATTGAAAATATTTTCCAAGTTATGGCTGTGCGTTTGCTACCGGGGCAGGCTGCAGTAAAAGATCTGCACCTACTGTTGCGTTTCAGTGATATTGAACGTGACTATGTGCTGCAAATAAAAAATGCGGTGCTGCACTATTTCGTTGCGACAGTTGCAAGCCAAACCGATGCGCAGTTGTCCCTAACCACCACGCACTTCAAGCAAATGATTATGGGCCAGACCAACGCCGGGGAGTTAATCGAGCAGCAGCAGCTTAAAGTCGAAGGCGATGTGAACGCGCTGTTGCGGCTGGGATCATTATTCGACCAATTTCCACGTCGCTATCCGCTGGTGACACCTAGGGAACAATGAGGTTTTAGCCAACGCTATTGGGAGGAGAGAGTTATGCAGACTGTATCAGTAACCTGTGAGGCAGGAGAAATCCAAGGCCGAGTCAAAGAGGACGCCCTTTTATTCGCTGGGATTCCCTACGCACAACCACCGGTGGGCAACTTGCGCTTTAAGGCGCCGCAGCCGTTGCGACCCTTTTCCGAACCCTTCCCAGCGCTGAAATTCGGTGCTGCAGCACCCCAGATTCCAAGCGGCGGCATGACCGATAGCGCTCCTGTTCGCTGGGACGAAGACTGTTTAACGTTGAATATTTCGGCCCCAATAGGGATTCAGGACGAAGCCCGCAAGCGCGCGGTTTTGGTATGGATTCATGGCGGCGGCTATCGCACCGGCCAAGGCGCAATCCCTTGGTATAACGGTACCCGCTTTGCTCGAGATCAGGACATTGTCGTGGTCTCCATCAATTATCGACTTGGAGCTTTGGGTTTTGCTGACCTCACCCACCTCGGCGCAGAATTTAAAACATCCAGCGTCAACGGCATGCTCGACCAAATCGCCGCACTGCAATGGGTGCAACGTAATATCAGCGCCTTCGGCGGCGACCCAACCAAGGTCACCATTGCCGGCGAGAGTGCCGGAGCATTTAGCGTCGGCGCATTGATGGGTTGTCCGACAGCCAAGGGCTTGTTCACAAGGGCCATAGCACAAAGTGGCGCGGCCCAGCACACCCTCAATCCAGAAGCAGCGCAAACCGTCGGCAAGGCGTTCTGCGCACAGTTACAACAAGACAATGCTGTGGGGTTGCTGGGCGCTTCTGTAGAGGACATTCTCACCGCACAAAATGCAACCGCCGCCCAATTCGAATCCGGCGCCGGCGTGATCAGCAAATTGGGCACCAGTGTTTCGACGTTTTATCCAGTCCACAACACCGAACTGATGCCTGAGGATCCGCTACAGGCAATAAGATCTGGGAATGCCGCCAACGTTGAAGTGTTGATCGGCAGCAATAGCGACGAAACAACACTGTGGGGCCATGGCGACGTGGATGAGGCGAAACTGCAACGAATCGCCGCAGAGTTCAATGTGAGCGACGGCGTCGGCACCTATCAGGCCAATCGTCCGGACGCTAATGCGGCCCACCTACTTGTCGCGCTGACCAGCGACCACATGTTCAGAATCCCAGGCATTCGTCTGGCTGAAGCTCAAATCGAGCATACCCCTAACGTCTGGATGTATTTATTCGACTGGAAATCTAGAGCTTTCGAAGGGCGCTTGGGCGCAACCCACGCCCTAGAAATTCCCTTCGCCTTTAACAATTTGGATCGCGCCGGCGTCGATGTTTTTATCGGACCTGGACCCATACCCCAACAGCTAGCCGATACCATGCATCACGCCTGGAGCGCCTTTATTAAGGAGGGCACGCCAAGCTGGCCAAGTTATACCCTAGCCCACCGTACAACAATGGTATTTAACGAAACCAGCACCACGGTGAACGACCCCATGAGCGAGGAACGGGCCATTTGGCAAGGCGTGCGCTGATTACCTTAAGAATTCGTCAGCGTGCAGATCCAGTGCGTGGCGGGCATGACGCTGGGCCATAGTGGTAAACATCCGGTCTCCACGCTCAGTACGCTCCACAATCATAGACGCAACAACGGTCACCGCGAATCCAGCAAAAGCACCATAGCGGTAGGCTTGCCAACATTCGGGCCACGGAAAATTCGTCACCCCCGAGGCACACAGAGCATCAAAGTATCCCCGCACCAATTGCTCCTCAACTGGTGCGCGACCCGCAGAGGTAAGCCCTGCGCCAATGAAATACGCCACATCACTCAGCGGTGAACCTAGGGTAATGCTCTGCCAATCTACTGCCGCAACATCAATGCTTGAGTCATTGCTACTGAACAGCAGGTTATCCAGCCGATAGTCCACATGAATCAGCGAAAATACGTCGGGCAGCCCATCAGCCACCAGCGGCGAATCATCGTTCTCGCCCAATTGCTGAATAATGCGGCACTCATCATCCGCCAACTCGGCACCATAACGATCGACAAAGCCTGGCAGTTGCGCACGGTAAAGATCGCGGGTGGCGGTCGCTGGACGCCCCTCGCCATTGTATAACCAGGTCAAGTCCGCCAGGCTTGAGTCGCACCAACTCGGCCCATGCAGGCCGACTAATTGACTAAGTGCCGCCGCTGCTGTCTGGGCATCACAGCCGCGCAGTTGATCGCCTTGCTGAGCTGGCGCCAAGTCTTCCAGCAGCAGAAAAAACTCCGGTCCCTCGCCTTCAATCTCGGCAAAATAACATCGCGGCGTACGAACGCTTAAACGATTTTGTAACTGTTGATAAAAGCGCACCTCTTTCAAGAAGTTTTGTAACGCAACGCCCGTGGCACGACTGCTTGGATCGTCGGAAGGGAACTTGCCCACCAAACTGCTGGGCGCATCGGCAGACGCGTTCGCATAATCAAAGGTGTAGCGAATGCACTTGCCAATTTGCCCGGTACCCACGCGCTGAGCCGTAAAATCGCGAACCTCGGCATCGATACCGATGGCTTGAAAACACTGATTAAACCAACCTGCATCGATGGACTGTTCATTGGGAATCTGCGGCATCATGTCTAACCTCCAGTCGCCAAGCGCGCATCAAACAGCGGCGCCGCGGGGGTAAAACGCTGCCTGTGTTTTGCAACGGCAGCTTGAATTCGCGCGACGATCTCGGGATTCGCCCCAGCAACATCAAAGCGCTCTGAGGGGTCGCGGTGCAGGTTGTACAGTACTGGCTGTTCATGTTCGGTGCGCTCCGGGGGCAGGCCATAGGCGCCCTCGGTCACAAAGTGCAGTTTCCATGGCCCCAAGCGATAAGCATAGAGCACGCCGGCACGGTAATAAGCCAGTTCATTACGCGGACTCGGCGCCTTACCAAACAGCGCCTCTGTCAGATCCTTGCCGTCGACACCGGTAGCCACATCACTGCCTACAAGGGACATTACGGTGGGAAACACATCCAAAGCCGAACCGATATCGCTCACTACCCCCGGCGGTAACTTACCCGGCCAGGAAAAAACTGTCGGCACACGCATTCCACCTTCAAAGGTGGTGCCCTTGCCGTCTCGCAGCAATCCGGCACGACCGCCCTCTTCATTCATAGTCAGCCACGGGCCATTATCGCTACTAAAAATGACTAGCGTATTGTCCTCAATACCCGCAGCGCGCAGCGCTTTACGAATTTCCCCAACGCTCCAATCGATTTCTTCTACCACGTCGCCGTAGCGGCCGCCGATACTTTTGCCCACAAAATCAGAACTGCGGAACAACGGCGTATGCGGCATGGTGTAGGGCAAATAGACGAAAAACGGCTGCTGCCGATTGCGCTTAATAAACTCCACCGCCGCCTCGGTGTAGCGTTTGGTCAAATTCGCCTGCAGCGTGGGTTGTTCTACCGAATCAACAAACTCACCATTGCGCCGCTGGCTTTTAATCAGCGGTGTTGCATAGTCTTGTTCTTGGGGATTTGCGTATTTCTGTGCGCGCCGGGCCATGGATTCGGCACGGGCTTCATTATCCCCACGCTGGGACATTGCAACCAATTCCTCGAAACCAGGCTCTCCGACCCAATCCATATCATTGGAATACGGTACCCCCAGCCATTCATCAAACCCGTGCCGCGTGGGCAAGGCATGGGGTGCATCACCTAGGTGCCATTTGCCGAACATGCCGGTGCGATATCCGCGTTGTTGTAATGCTTCAGCCAGTGTGACCTCTACATCGGGCAGCCCACCCGGCTCATTCGGAAAGTAAACCCGTATTAAGCGGCCATACAATCCGGTGCGCAGCGGTAAACGCCCGGTTAGTAGTGCTCCTCTACTGGGGGAGCACACCGGCGCAGCAACATAAAAATCTGTCCAGCGCTGGCCATTGCGCGCTAGATCGTCAATGTGGGGAGTGCGGATGTAGGGATGCCCATAGCTTTGCACATCGCCGTAGCCGAGGTCATCAGCAAACAAAATAACGATATTGGGCGGGGCGACAAGCCTCGCCTCTGGCGCCAGAGCCGTCCCAGCAAACGCACCGTTAAATCCCCACAGCCATAAACCGAACACGATCGCGAGCCGCAGCATCATTCCGTTTCCCCCTCTCTTTACACCCCCAACACTACTGCGAAACTAGAGCGTAAGTCACCCTCAATCCGGGTAGCCATCCAAGCTTTTATGCAATCCCTCTAGCAATTGGCTGACACAGGCGCTGAGCATGACAAAGTCGGCATCGTGCTTGGCCAGTGGATCGTCCATCGGCTCGTCGGGCATGGATTCCTGATCGGCTAGTCTGAGTTTGCGCACCACCAAGTCAGCGTCCAATACCAAACGAAATACCTGATCAAAGTTTAAGCCGAGGCGATCAACGGTAAGCCCCTCGGTGACATGCCGTCGCACCGCTGGATCGGCAAGATCAATATCCAACCAGTTTACTGTTGCTGCGACATCGCTGGGATCGCGCATACGGCACTCGCGACCGAGCGAAAACGAATCTACCCTTGACTGCAAGAACACCCGTGTGAGCAAATCTAGAACCGGACGCCGGTGCACTAACGGCGCGAAATGCAGGCTGACCATAGCCCGACCAAGATTATCAAGAAAATATTCCGCCACTGTTTGCGAGGGAGTGCCTACGACCAGCAATTTTTGATCGCGCAAGAAAAAGGCCTGCACCCGATCTGACCGGGTTAGCGCTTGGGGCAACAACTGCGAATAGACTTCTTCTTTGAGTTCACGCTTCTCGGCTCGGTTTGGCTCACTTTGCATGCGCTGTTTAAACTCAGCAATGCGCTCCGCCAGCGCTTCCTTTACCGCCGCCGCGGGCAATACTCGGGTCTGCACGCGCAACTGCATCAAGTCGTTGCCAGCCAGACGTCGACATAGCAGATCACCAGCATTTTCTAGCGGCGCTTCAAAACCGCCGCTACGTTCTGCAAATGCTCCGCAGGGTTTAAATTCTGCAGCCGCGAGCAGATCCGACAGCGCTTCCTCGCTATCTGGCCATTCAGTTTGGATGCGATAGACACGAAAATTGCGAAAATTTGAATTCACATTAGCTCCAACAGTTATCTTTGCGGGCCTGATCCCGCGTTGAACTGCACAGTGTACTCCGAGCCGAACGGCTTTACTCTTGACGCCCCAACAATTGATTACCCACTCGGTCGAGGTATGATCGGGGCATCGCATTCGAGGGGATACTGATGACGCAAGATTCACAACAGCCGAATGGCGCGCTAATGACGACCCGCCGCAAGGTCATGCAATACGCTACTTTGCTTGGCGTGGGTTCCACCAGCTTGCTGCAATCGCGTGATTTAAAAGCAGCGATCGTTGATGGCAAAGAAGCCGCGGGATTAAACGATCCCTGGCCACAAATGCAGTACCGCAAATTAGGCAGAACTGGCCATAACAGCAGCCGCTTGATCTTCGGCTGCGGCGCTACCCTATCGCGCAGCCGACACGACGACCTGCTGAATCGTGCGTTCGACGCCGGGGTTAATACGTTCGATGTGGGTTATAAGCATTACTACAACAACGCAGAGCGCAACTTAGCGCCATTTTTAAAAACCCATCGTGACGATATTTTTCTGATCTCCAAGGCTCAGGTGCCTGCCGGCATTGATTGGGACGAAACGATCACCGCGGCTCAGGCAAAAAAAGCTGCTCAAGGTTGGCTGGCTTTCTTAGATGAAAGCCTCACAGAAATGGGCATAGACCATGTCGATGCTTACTATTTTATGGGCCAAAACAACGTTTCGATTATGCGCAGCGAAGAACTGCATCGTGCCTTTGAAGAAGCTAAGGCCGCAGGCAAGGTGGACTATTTAGGTGTTTCTACCCATGAAAACGCCGAGAATGTTTTGCAAGCCGCGATCGACACCGGCGTATTTGACCTAGCCATGATTGCTATTACGCCTGGCGGTTGGTACGACTGGAACGATCGCTCTATTTTGCCTGGCTCACCTCCGATGAAAGACCTGCAGCCCTTATTGCAGAAAGCCAAGGAGCAAGGCATCGGTATCGTTGGCATGAAAGCCGGTCGCTATCTGGCCGGCCGCGCTTGGTTAGGCTGGGGCAATCCTAAGGCATTTGACGACTTCTACGAGCCTAAGCTCCTGCAAGCAAAACTATCAGAGTTCCAACGCAGCTACGCTTTCGTGCTCGAGCACGGTATCGACGCAGTCAACGCGGATATGCAAAGCCTACTGCATCTACAAGAGAACTTTATTGCGGCGGCCACATCGGCTGATTACTTCGAGCAAACCGCATAGATGGCAACAGCGCTGTTCTACCAACCCCAGTGCGGTATCGCTGGGGATATGCATTTGGCTGCGCTGATTGATTTAGGCGTCCCTCTCGATTACGTGGACACAGAACTGGCCAAGCTTGGTCTTGGCAACGCATTTTCGCTGCAACTGAATAATGGGCAAAAAATGGGCATCAGCGGCACGAACGTTCGAGTTATAGCCGAAGATCAGCACGATCATCGCCACCATTCGACTATTCAGCGCATGATTCGCGACGCTGGCTTTAGTCCAAGTATCGAACGGCGCGCTCTGGACATATTCCAGCTCATCGCAAATGCGGAGGGCAAAATCCACGGTATCGCACCGGACGACGTGCATTTCCATGAAGTCGGCGCAATCGACTCTATCGTTGACATTGTCGCGGCAGCTATATGCATCGACTATCTGCAACCCAATGTCATCTTATGCAATCCTGTAGAAGTGGGCAGCGGCTTCGTTGACTGTGCACACGGGCGCTTTCCTGTGCCCGCACCTGCTACTCAAGAATTACTGGTAAATGCACCCTGCACCTATGGCGGCGTGAAGGGCGAATGCACCACTCCTACAGGTGCTGCCATTCTGGCAGCCAGCGTCGATGAATACGCGCCGCGCGGCGCCTTCAAACCGAGCAAAATCGGCTATGGCATCGGCGTCAAAGACTTTGCGATACCCAATGTGCTGCGCGTAGCCCTAGGTGATTACCAGGCCGAAGACGAACTGTCCCAGCATATAAAGTTGGAAGCCAACATTGACGATATGAGTCCTGAGGCATTTGAGCCGCTTATGAACGCTCTGTTTGAGGCCGGCGCCGCAGACGTCTATCTGACCCCAATTGTGATGAAGAAAAGCCGCTCAGCACAGTGTCTAAGCGTGTTATGCGAGACAGACAAAGCCAAGGCTCTGTCCGATCTGATACTCAACCAATCTACTACTATTGGTCTACGCCAGTTGCCCTTCAGCAAACGCGTATTACCCCGACATATGCGGAGTATCGACACCCAATTCGGCGTCGTCAGAGTCAAAGAGGTGACCCAACCCAACGGTCGACTACGCTGGAAACTTGAACATCAGGACGTGTTGGACATCGCTGCCCGTAGAACCGACAGCGACTACCAAATGTTACGAAAAATTATAAATAAAGAGGTTGAGGAATATTACTCAAACCTTTGATTTCTATATAAATTATCATCTAAACCACCGCCCCGCTGGCTTTCAATTCGGCAATTGCAGCCGCATCTAAACCAATACTTGCTAGCACTTCTTCAGAATGCTCGCCAGGCCCAACAGGCGGCTCCGGCAGTTCAGGCGCTGTTCGCGAAAAGCGCGGCGCCGGTGCGGCCTGCACAATATCTGCCGACGCTACAAAGGTATTTCGTGCCTGGTTATGGGGATGCGCCACTGCCTCGTCAAAATTCAGAATCGGCGCATAGCAGATGTCCGTGCCCAACATGACTTCATCCCATTCATCTCGCGTCTTGGTTGCTAGGACTGCGGCGAGTTTTTCACGCAACTTCGGCCAATCGTCGCGGCTCATCTGTTTTGCCAATTCCGGGTCCTGATCTAGGCCGGTTTTTTCCAGCAACAGTGCATAAAACTGGGGTTCGATAGAGCCAATAGAAACATAGCGCCCATCCTTGGTTTCATAAGTGCCATAGAAATGTGCTCCACCGTCCAGCAGGTTACTGCCCCGGTTCTGGTTCCACACTCCCTGCCCCATCAGACCGAAGATTGAGTTCATAAGCAAAGCCGATCCATCGGTCATTGCTGCATCGATCACCTG
Source organism: Gammaproteobacteria bacterium (assembly GCA_002684495.1). Lineage (GTDB taxonomy): Bacteria > Pseudomonadota > Gammaproteobacteria > Pseudomonadales > Azotimanducaceae > UBA4421. The sequence continues at coordinate 166,256 of NYVG01000002.1, forward strand.
ACCCTTACCTGAAACTCCGCGCTCGTACAGAGCGGCGACAATTCCGAAGGCCAGTAACATGCCGCCCCCACCAAAATCACCCACCAGATTAAGCGGCGGCGTTGGACGAGATCCCGGTTCACCAATGGCATGCAGCACACCAGATAAAGAGATGTAGTTGATGTCGTGGCCCGCAGCATGGGCCATGGTGCCAGTCTGCCCCCAACCGGTCATACGCCCGTACACAAGCTTGGGATTACGCGCCAAGCATACATCGGGGCCGAGACCCAAACGCTCGGTTACGCCCGGACGAAACCCTTCAAGCAGCACATCAGCAGTCTCAACGAGCTTTAATACCGTTTCCACGCCTTGAGGATTCTTCAGATCCACAGCGATACTTTTGCGCCCTCGAGCCAATACATCGGCGCTACGCGCTCCACTACCTACCGCGGCAGATCGGTCAACACGAATAATTTCAGCGCCCATGTCTGCCAACATCATGCCGCAGAACGGCCCTGGCCCAATGCCCTGAAGCTCGACAACTCTTAATCCTGCTAATGGTCCCATCTATTCCCCCTAGTCGTGTTTGCTAAACTTGTGTCTATTCGTAAATTACTTGCCCATTGTAAGGAGCATTCCTCTGGCAATAAAGGCACTCCGCCAGAGTGCTTTGCATTCGGCCGGGGGCCCCTTAAACTGGACATTGAGATACTGGGAGCACAACTACATGGTCGATATCGACGACTTAAAAACGCAATATCTAAGTAATGAATTCGATCGCAAAGACTTTATTTTAAGTTCCGACCGATTGGTAATAGCCGCCACCACATCAGGCGAGAAACGTCCTCAGTACGTTGATCCAAATCATCCTGACTTTCAGGCAACACCTGCATTCTTATGCAGCCTGGCCTCCGGCCGTCATCTACCCATTGATTTTCCTGCTCTTGGCGGCGTGCCCATGGACGGCGGCAAGGCGGTAGAGTGTTTTGCACCGGTGCGCCCAGACATCAAACTTACGGGCAAGACTCACCTGCATGACATCTACGACAAAAAAGGTCGCTCTGGGCGCATGATTTTTATCGTCGTGCGCTTGGAGTTGTTCGACGATAGCGGCGAGCATCTCGCAACAACAGATTCACGTTTAGTCATTCGGGAGAAATAGCGATGAGTGTTAATACGATTCACGATGTGGAATTTGGTGCCGAACTACCCGTATTTGAACCGGATACACGCATTGAAAACACTATGGCTTTCGCCAAATCCGTGGGCTGGGGCGGACCGCGCTTTGAGGATCATGAGGGCGCGCGCAAGGAGGGCTTTCCCGGTGCACTGGTGCCAGGAATTATGGGCATGGGATTTTTGACCAGCGCAATTCATAGCTGGGCACCAAACGGCAATGTTGAGCACATAGACACTGTGTTTCGCGCCCCCATGCTCGCAGATACCCCGGCCATTATCAGCGCAGTGGTTACCGACATTGATGAAGAAGAGGGGTGGGTGGAATTAGATATGACCGTGAAGAATACCAAGGACGAAACTCGGGTATTCGGCACTGCCAAGGTTCGCTTGCCGATTGAATAAGTTTTAATCTGGGAGCAGATCGCGCAACGCGATCTCGGTACCAACTTTAACGGCCTGACTTTGCTTGAGGACCGCCATGGCGGTCCAATGGCTTTCACTACCCTTCTGCACCCCGACTGCAACTGATTCGTCCCAAAATATCGGGCGTCTGAAATAGATGTCAGCGCTGAAAGCCCGGGGCTTATAACTACGCCACATTTCTGCAGTCAGATAGTGCACGCCCATACCGCCACCGATTAATGGCGCGCGAAAACCCGCTTGTTCTGCGGCCTCTTGTTCATAATGAATACTATTACCCTCCATGCTGTAGGCCTTAACCCGATCTGGGCTCAGGGTATATTCATTCAATAGCTGGAGTTCTGCCAGGTCTGTGATCACCGGCAGTGGTCGCGCTCCAGCACCACCTGTGTCCGCCACATTTAGATCCGGCTTCAACGAGGTTCGTACCGCACTGATCACCCTACGTCCTTGTTCGTCTTCGAACCATACATCTGTGTGTACACGACGCCCGCGGGGTACCGAGCGGACCTCAAGGATTTCGCCACGCACGATGAGCGGCTCGTCCAGTAATGGCGGGCGATGCATCTGTAAGCCCTGCAACATATTGATATTGCCCTCGGCACTAATACCGCTGCGGATACCAGCATGGATCGCAATACCTATAAAAAACGCCGGATCAACCTGCTCACCGAATATCCCAGCGTCAATACCACAAGCTGTCAGCTTTTCAGTCTGGTACGTTGGCGCCACCGATATCGTGTCCACCAGATATTGGAATCCAGCCTTAGGTTCGACCCAATGATCAGGTTGCTCGAGCATCTTTGTCTCCTATCTGAACATATGGGTTCCACCACAAACGGTCAGAGCCTGACCGGTGACGTAGGCACTGGCATCCGAGGCCACGAATACAGCAATGCCCTTGAAGTCGTCCGCCTCGCCAAAGCGACGCAAAGGTGTTTGCTCAGTCGCCCGCTGGGCCGCCTCAGGGTTATCCCACAACGCTTTCGCGAAATCGGTGCGAATCAGCCCAGGGCATAGTGCATTTACCCGAATACCTTTGGGTCCCCACTCCATAGCCAGGTTTCGAACCAAGGCGATGTCCGCCATCTTCGAAATATTATAAGTGCCCAGGGTATCCGACGGGCCAAACGCTCCCACACTGGCGGTGATCATAATTGCGCCGCGCCCCTTTTCGAGCATGTCCGGGGCCACCATCTGACACAGCCAATGGTTTGAGCGTAAATTAGAATTCATGGTTTTATCGAAGGCTTCATCTGGAATCTCTGACATAGGCCCATAAAAGGGATTAACCCCAGCATTCGCGATTAATGTATCGATTGGCCCCAAGCGCTCACGAGTTTCGTCGACCAGAGCCTGTAACTGCTCCTTATAGCCGATGTTACAGGCGATGGCGATGGCACGTTCCTCACCGCAGGCAGCGTTAATCTCGGCAGCAGTTTCTTCGCACTGGCCTAACTTGCGACTGGAAATCACGACCTTGCTGCCGTGCTCCGCTAATGCCATAGCCATGGATTTACCCATACCCTTGGATGCACCCGTAATTAAAGCGACCTGCCCTGTCAGATCAAACAGTTGTGTCGTTACGCTCATCAGTAATCCCCCGTTGCTAAAAGCTTAGAGCATACCTTTAGTCTGCCGTGGGGTCTCGTGCTGGGGCTATCGAGTTGCGCGGAGGACTGTGCACGCGCAACGGGGACTTGGTTGCTCTGTTACGACACCAAATTCCAGCCCCCATCTGGCGCATCTTGGTGAGACTTAAGATGCTGCACTAACGCCCTAGGGCGATAACTGACATCAGCATGCCAACGCGCCTGCACCGAGTGATGAATCCTCGTTGGCACGAAAACGTCAATGGTCTTGTGACTAACCACTGGCTCTATAGGGCGCGCATAACGTTCGCGAAGGCGGTAGAAGGTCCTTCGAGATTCGTGCATCGACGCCAGCGCATCAGCCTTGCTACCAGCAGCGATAGGCTTTTGTAATCCTAAACCAATCTGAGCGGCTTGCTTGGTCATCCATTGCAACGAGATAGCTGACAGCGCCGAGCCGGAATCTGGACAAAGCGGGTGAGCGCCACCCACATCGCCGTGGCATCCAGCAAACCAAACCTGCTGTACATCCGCACCCTCTCGCGGTAGCCATAACGTAGGCTGAAAATCGACGCGCCGCTCGTTAAGCGCAAGCGCCTGGCGTGCGACTTCAACATTAGGCCCAAGTTTAGCGTCATAGAATTCATCGCGATTATCAAATAGGCCGAGAACCGACAGAGGTATCCCCATAGTCCCAACCGTATCCCAAACCCCAACAAACTTTACTGTCCGCGATTTAGGCTGAGCATACTGTCTACGAAACGCCACCGATGTCTTTCCTGCAGGGGCATAGTCTGGCCAGGCACGTTTGTAGTGATCGAATGCGCTGTGGATTAACCGCGTATGCGCACGCTTGAGGATTCCACAGTTATTTATCAAACCGCATAACGACCGCACAACATAAGCACCACGGCTGAAGCCAAAGAACCACAGTTCATCCCCTGGCACATAGTTCTGCACCACATAGCGGTAGGCTTCTATGATGCTTTTTTGCACACCATTACCCGTGATGCCACTAGACCAGGGGGCCTGATACCAGCCCAAGCCCCCGTCATAAAACACCTGCTGCGCGATACCATCTGCGGCCAGCGGCTGAATTGCCTGAGCAATCTGCTGCACATTCGTTGGATGCTCTTTGCTTGGATCTTTTTCCGGCCGGTTCCATGTGCCGTCAGCACAAATAACAATCCGTTTTGGCATTTTCACCTCTTTCTTAACAAAAACCCGGAGCTACTCGGCGTTGCTCTAAAAACTTTTATGCAGGCTGTTAAATGAGTACAACGACTTGCCGACCAACGGTTATTAATGCCTTACGAGCGCGCGAATACATGCCTAACCGACTTTGCAAAAGTTATCGCCAACTTTGCTGCAGCATGCAGCCGCCCATCGGCTTTGGCCGTGGTACATTATTCGCCCGGACAGGCGATCCGTGTGCAGCACGAGGGGAAAATAGACTTGGCAACGCAGTTCATTTTTAGTGAGGATCAAGAGCAGTTTCGCGACAACCTAGCGCGATTCCTTGCTGACAAATCACCAACCAACGAGGTTCGGGCACAGATGGCGGACGCCAGAGGTTACGATCCTGCGGTGTGGTCACTGCTCAACCAACAACTCGGCTTGAGTGGTATTGCGATTACAGAGCAGTACGGTGGTGCGGGTTTTGGCCCTCAGGAATTAGCCATTGCCTGCGAGGAGATGGGGCGCAGTCTATATTGCGGGCCCTACTTTGCATCAGCGGTCTGTGCCGCCCATGCACTCAGTGCAACTGGCGACGAAGCCCACAAGCAGCAGTGGCTCCCGCGAATTGCCAACGGTGATTTGATTGCCTGTTTGGGGATTACTGAGCGTGCACCCATGTGGAGTGACGAGGATATCCATACCACAGCCACCAGCAGCGCCGATGGCAAATACCAACTCTCTGGTACCAAACACTATGTCATTGACGCCCAAGTCGCTGAGGTGGTTTTCGTAGCCGCTCGGGAGATTGACGGCAGCGTCGCCTTATTCGCTGCAGATACTGAGGCCGATGGCCTGACAATCACCCCCGTGCAGAGCATGGACGCCACACGCAAGCTCAATACGGTTACCCTAGCCAACACCCCTGCTGAGCGCCTCGGCACAGCAGATTTACCGAGTCTAATGGATTACGTAGTGGTGGCTCTGAGTAATGAGATGATCGGCGGTGCCCAAACGCTATTGCAGTCAGCACTAGACTATACGCAACTGCGCTTTCAGTTCGGCCGCAGCATTGCGTCCTTCCAAGCCATCAAGCATCGTCTGGCAGATTTACTACTGGAGGTTGAACTGGCTAAGTCAGCAGCCTATCAGGCAGCCCACTGTCTGACGGTCAACGAGGACGTGCGTGAGCATGCCAGTCTGGCAAAGGCGGCTGCGAGCGAAGCTTACGTCCATGTCGCCAGCGAATGCATTCAGTTGCATGGCGGCATTGGTTTTACCTGGGAAAACGATACCCACTTGTGGTTTAAGCGTGCGAAAAGCTCTGAAGTTTTATTCGGAACGCCTGCCGCCCATCGCGAGCGCATGCTGCACGCGATCACCCAAGGCGCAACAGCAAAAGCGAGGATTGGTTAACTGTGAATATCGAAGAGATACGTCAAGAAGTCCGCACCTGGCTAACAACCAACTGGGATCCAAATTTAGACCTCATTCAATGGCGCGAACTATTAGCGGATTCCGGTTGGGGCGCACCAGACTGGCCCAGGGACTATTTTGGTCGTGACCTAGAGCCACATCTAAGCGCGGTAGTCGACGAGGAACTGGCGCACATTGGTGCCATTGGCGCAGCGCACAGCGGCGTTCGCATGCTCGCTGCGGTCACGCTGTTGGCGCACGCGAGCCATGAGCAAAAACAACGCTATCTGCGCCCTATTCTCACCGGCGCAGAGCACTGGTGCCAATTATTTAGCGAACCTGGCAGCGGCTCTGATCTTGCCGGTGCAACAACTCGTGCCGACCTGCAAGGTGATGAATGGATCATAAATGGCCAGAAGGTATGGAATACCAGCGCCCACCATGCAGATTTCGGCCTGTTGTTGGCCCGCAGCGACTGGGACGAACCAAAGCATAAGGGCTTGAGCTATTTTGTTCTCGACATGCGTCAACCCGGTGTCGAGGTGCGACAGTTGCAGCAAATGAACGGCCACGCTTCCTTCAATGAGGTGTTTTTTACTGACGCCCGAGTGCCGCGCGCTAACCTCATTGGTCAATCCGGCGACGGCTGGCAAATCGCTATGACCACTCTGGCACACGAACGGCGCTCCTTTGATCGTCCGCGCAACCCAGCAGCAAAAACCGCCTCGCCTGCGCCAATCTACCAGCAGTATCAAGAGGAACTGGAGATAGCTAACGAACCCTACAAGTGGTACCCACAGCGTGCAGGTCGTGTCGATCTGATACTGCAGCGAGCCAACGAAACCGGCGCGATTAATGATCCAGTATTGCGGCAGGACATCGCACGACTGCATACTCTTGCAAGTTCTGCCCACTGGACAGCGCAACGGGCACGGGCCGCGCAAAAGGCCGGCAAACCCCAGGGGCCCGAAGGTTCGCTGGGCAAACTGGCCGCTAGCCATATCGGCCGCCTGGCGGCACAAGTCCATACCCATATCAGTGCCAACGATGCGTTGCTCACTGGACCCGATAGCCCAATGGACGGCACCATCGCAGAAATTCTCGTATCTACACCGGCAGGCTCCATTGCTGGCGGAACTGACGAAATACAGCGCAATATCATTGCCGAGCGGGTGCTTGGCTTACCCAAGGAAACTCGCTTCGATAACGGGCCATTTCGGGACGTGCGCCGCAATACATCAAAGGAGCCAGGGCAACCATGAGCACCCAAGCCCTTGAGGGCATTCGAGTACTCGAGGTCGGCCAACTATTAGCGGGGCCCTTTGCAGGCACAATCCTAGGGTACTTTGGTGCTGACGTTATAAAGATAGAGCCCCCGGGTAACGGCGACCCTATCCGCAACTGGCGCCTACTTGATAAGGATGGCACTGGGTATTGGTGGCGCAGTCTAGGTCGGAATAAGAAGTCAGTAACCGCCAATCTGCGCACAGCACAAGGACGCGCGGTCCTCCGGCGCTTGATGCTTACTGCCGACGTGGTCATCGAAAACTTTAAGCCCGGCACCATGGAAAGATGGGGGTTAGGGCCAGAGGACGTCAAACCCCACAATCCACAACTGATTTACACCCGTATTTCGGGTTATGGCCAGAGCGGGCCGTACAGTAGAAAGCCCGGATATGCATCTGTTACCGAAGCCTTTAGTGGATTTCGGTTTCTAAATGGGTTTCCAGAGGATGTCCCGGTAAGACCCAACTTGAGCCTTGGGGACAGTGTCGCTGGGGTACACGCCGCTTTGGGCATTTTGCTGGCATTACTGGCGCGCAAAGACAACCAACAGGGGCAGGTTATTGATGTAGCGCTATATGAAGCCATGTTTAACTTAATGGAGGGTGTGGTCCCCGAATATGACGGCGCAGGAGCCATACGCGAGCCGGCTGGATCAACCCTCACCGGAATCGTCCCCACCAACACCTACCTTTGCCGTGACGGCAAACATGTGGTCATCGGTGGTAACGGTGATTCAATTTATGTGCGCCTAATGACGGCCATCGGCCGCGAAGATCTGGCAAACGACCCTGATCTCGGATCAAACGCTGGGCGCGTCGAACAACAACAATTGATTGATGCGGCCATCGGCGGCTGGACTAGTGCGCACAGTAGCGCAGAGGTCATCGCCATCTTGGAGGGCGTGGATGTACCGGTTGGGCCCATTTACTCCATAGCCGACGCTTTTAACGACCCGCACTATCAAGCTCGCGGCATGTTCGAAGAGGTAGACACCCCCAATGGCAAGCTCAAGGTACCTGCCATTCTGCCGAAACTGTCGTTGACACCTGGGCGTACTACCTGGGCTGGCGGCGCGGTGGGCAGCCATACTGACGAAGTATTACTGTCCACGGGCTTCGATAAGGAGACTTTAGCGGCGCTACGCGACAGCGGCGACATCTGAATGAGGCCAGATCAGCTGCAGCTATTCATCCAGCGGTAGCACTCCTTGTGCCGCTTCAGTTTTATAGCCGTCACGCTTCCATGCATCTAAACCGCCTGTGAGTTCGACTACCTCAAAGCCAAGGGCCGCTAGGCTAAATGCACCCTTGGTGGATACGTTGCTGCCAACACCATCGCAATAACAGACATAGAGCTTATCGCTGTCCAAGGTTCCAACCATGGCATTAGATAGGCTTGCATGAGGCAAGTTAATCGCCCTAGGAATGTGCTCTGTGGCGTACGCCGCTGCCAAGCGTACATCCACCACCACAATCTTGCGCTGGTCGGCTTGTAACGCCGCAAACAACTCAGCCGCGTCAATCTCGAAATCCAGTTTTGCCTGGTAATAGTCAATTTGGTTCATTTCAGCTCCGCCTAAACGACGTTCTAATTCGCATATATGCTGGACATAACCTTGCTAACCTTGCAGAAGTGCCCTATTCCTGTGATCTAATGCAGAAACTCGCTACAGTTCTAATCACAGGGAGAGTGAACCATGTCAGTAGAGCAATTCGACACCGGAACCGACGAACTGTTGTGTAATGTCGACGAACGCGTTGCCACCATCACCTTGAATCGTCCCGAAAAGCGCAATGCACTGTCTGATAACCTCACACCAGCGCTGCGCCAAACGCTGCTCGATCTAGAAACGCGCAACGATGTGGGCTGCATTGTTATCACCGGCACGGGTACGGCATTTTGTGCCGGCGGCGACATCGGTGGCATGGCCGGCGGTAAACTACCTGCAGATGCCCCAAGACCAACTGCGGAAGAACGCACCAGAACGTTAATCCAGAAGCAGGAAACGTTGACGCTGCGGCTGGCTGACCACGCCAAACCCACCATTGCATCGCTGCCTGGTGTCGCTGCCGGCGCAGGGTTAAGCATCGCACTGGCTTGTGATATGCGCATCGCCTCCGCCTCTGCATTCATCACCACAGCATTCCGCAACATCGGCTTTTCCGGTGACTACGGCGGCAGTTGGCTACTGACCCAACTTATCGGCCCGTCCAGAACCAAGGACCTGTACTACACGGCCAGACGAGTACAGGCAGACGAAGCATTGCAGTTGGGGCTTTTTAATCATGTTGTAGCTGATGCAGAGCTACCCAGCGCTACATTTGAATTGGCAAAACAGATCGCCTCTGGGCCACCTATTGCTTTGGGCTATATGAAAGAGAATATTAACCGCGCGGTCACAGGCGACTTACGTTCCTGTCTAGCACTGGAAGCCGATCGAATGACCCGCTGCGCCGCTACCAAAGACCACAAAGAAGCCGTTACAGCGTTTTTGGAAAAACGCCAACCTGTCTTCAGCGGTCGCTAGACTGGAAATAGATAATGCCGAAATGGTCAAACTGGTCAGGCCGCCTAACAAGTAAGCCGGACCGCTATACGCAGATTTACTCAGAGCAACAAGCGGCAGCGCTCGCTGCTTACTGCAACCAAAATGACAAAGTCCTGCGTCCTGTAGGCGCTGGACACAGCCATCAAGATCTGGTCGGTAATGACAGTGTTATCGTCGATCTTGTGGGTTTGGCCGGTGTCATCAGTGCCGATGCCAATTCTGCATGGGTCTGGGGTGGCAGCCGCATCCACACCCTGGGGCTGGCTTTGCATCAATACGGGTTAGCGCTGCCAAATCAGGGTGATATTGACCAGCAGACGATCGCTGGAGCCACTGCCACAGGCACCCATGGCACTGGTGCGACGCTTGGCAATCTCAGTAGCCGGGTCACAGGATCCCAAATAGCCTTGGCTGATGGCCGCTTAGTAACCTGCTCAGACTCATCTGATGATCCACTGGAGCGTGAACTTTGGCAGGCCAGCCGTTTGCACCTGGGCGCCTTTGGGATCGTTACACGCTTACAGTTGGCACTGATTCCTAGCTATCGCCTGCAAGAACGAACTTGGCAAGCGCCGCTGCTGGCGACCTTAGAGGATTTGCAATCACTCGTGGATGAAAATCGTCATTGTGAGTTCTTCTGGTACCCGCACACCGATAAAGCTCAGGTGAAGGTTATTAACCCTACTGACGCAGACCCTGCCTACCCACTGGGCGACGAGGGGAGCCGTTGCGGTTGGAATTTCGAGGTATTGCCGAATCACCGCCCACACCTGCATACCGAGATGGAATACAGCGTCCCCGCTGAGCGTGGGCCCGACTGCATGCGCGCAATCAAAACACTGCTAGAACAAAAGTTTCCAGACGTGCGCTGGCCGGTGGAGTACCGCACATTGGCAGCGGATGATGTTTGGCTATCCACCGCTTACCAACGCGCCACAGTGACCATTTCAGTGCATCAGGCGGTTGGTGAACCAGACGAACCTTACTATCGCGCCTGTGAAGAAATATTTCTTGAATTTGGTGGCAAGCCACACTGGGGTAAGGCCAACTACCTTTCGGGGGAACAATTGGCAGCACTGCATCCGCGCTGGGAAGATTGGTGGCGCGTACGCGACCTAGTTGACCCCAACGGCATATTCCTAAATCCGTATATGCAAAATCTCAGACCTTAACCTACCCTGCTCCGAGAGAGTTGATCCCAAAGGAATGCCATGTACCCCACTTATAACTCAAAGTTTCCGGAACTAGGATTTTACGGACTACCGGGCCACAGTCGTGCTCCACGGGATATTCTGCGCCAAGCTCAAGATGCCGAAGCATTGGGCATCGGCAACATCATGATCTCCGAACGCGCCGATTTTAAGGAGATCTCCGCTCTCTGCGGCGCGGTCGCTGGGGTGACGAATACGCTCTACATTGGCACCTCCGGCACTAATCTAAACACCCGCCACCCAATCGTAACTGCCTCCATGGGGTCTACTCTTAATCGCCTATCCGAGGGACGTTTTGCACTCGGCCTGGCCAAGGGGGTGAAATTGCGTTGGCAGGCATTAAATGTGGACTTTCCGAATTTTGCTCATGAACGAAGTTTCGTCGAGCTGATGCGCAAACTGTGGAATGGGGAACAGGTAATTGGCCATGACAGTCCGCTGGGTCAATATCCGGTGCTGCAGTTAGCCCCCTATGTCAGCGAAGACATACCACTACTGTATATCGGTTTCGGCCCTAAGAGCTTGGAGCACGCCGGCCTGATTTACGACGGCGCCCATCTGCATACCTTTATGAGCGACCAAGCCTTGACTGAGTCGGTAGCCGCGTTTCGTCGTGGCGAAACCGCCGCTGAACGCGCCAACGGTAAATTGTGGTCGGTGCTCGCAACCGTGCATCAGCCAAGCGATACCGACTACCTAAAAATGATCGTGGCGCGGTTGGCCACTTACCTGCAAATCCCGGGCTATGGCGAGGCGTTAGTTAAGGTAAACGGCTGGGATATGGAGACTTTGCATCGCTTTCGCAGCGCTCCTGAGGTCAAAAACGTTGGCGGGGCCATCGACAGCGTGGCGGATTTCACTCAACTAGAAAACATTGAAAAACTCATTCCAGAACACTGGCGCCCCGCCGCTGTTGGCGATGCGAAAACCTGTGCCGAACGCTGGGTCGACCAATTCAATGCTGGCGCGGACGGGCTGATCATTCACGCCAGTACACCAGAACAGTTTGCGCCTGTTTTGGCCGAGTACGAGAAGATTCGTCCCAACGAGCTGTTTGCGGGGCGCAGTAATCGACCCGGCTAAGGGTGGCCCTAGTTTGAGGCTTTATATAACCGCGTCTAGTAATTGCCCCGGCTGCTCTACCCAGCGGCTAAATCCGTGAGCACTGAATTCCTCCACTGAACCAAAGCCGTATAAGACACCGATAAAATCCATACCGTTATTGGCCGCGCCCAGAGCATCATGACGACGGTCGCCAATCATCACACAATCCACTCCCTGCAACTGCTGGTCGCCTAACGCATACGCCAACAGCTCACCTTTATCTTGCAAGCGCCCATCCAGCTCGGATCCATATATGGCTGTAAAAAATTTAGCCAAATCAAAATGCTGGAGGATTCGCTCAACAAATACCCGTGGTTTGCTGGAAGCAACGAACAGCAAATGCCCACGACTACGCAGTTCCTCCAACAATTGTGGGATACCGGGATAAAGCTCATTCTCGTACAGCCCAATACGGGAAAACCGCCGCCGGTAAAACTCCACCGCAGCATCGGCTTTGTCTTCGCCTACCAGCTCTACAAAGCTCTCGTGCAATGGCGGCCCAATACACCAAGTAAGTTGATCTTGGGCTGGCGCAGCTATTTGCAATTGCTGCATGGCAAAGCGAATGCAGCCGGTAATACCTTGCTGCGGATCGGTGAGCGTACCATCGAGGTCAAAGAATAATGGTGTCTGAGTCACGTTCAATTAGCCGCCTGCAATATAAAACCTTACCTAGGGTAAGCATCATAGCGCACCAACCTGAGGCCCGGTCTATTGTCTACCGCTTCGAAGCATGGTGTTATGACAACAGCAACAGGGATTATAAATCATGACCATATCCAGCCTTTTCCCCAACATCAGCAACCGCAGAGTTGCGACCAATGGCATTCACCTAAACATCGCCGAGCAGATCCCAGAGAGCGCTAATGGCCAACTCGTCGTATTACTGCACGGCTTCCCTGAGTCCTGGTATTCCTGGCGTCACCAATTCGCCCCTCTCGCGGCAGCGGGCTATCACGTTGTAGCCCCGGATATGCGGGGTTACGGCGACAGCGATCACCCAGTGCCTATAGAGAGCTATAACCAAGTTGAGGTTACCAATGATGTCATTGGCCTCATAGCAAGCCTGGGTTATGCAACCGCCATTGTGATTGGTCACGATTGGGGCGCACCTACTGCATGGAGCACTGCACTAAATCATCCAACCGTAGTCAGTGCGGTAGGCGCCTTATCCGTACCGTTTTCGCCACGCGCGGAGATGCCACCCTTGGATATGTTGAAGATTATTTTCAAAGATAAGTTTTTCTATCAACTGTACTTCCAGACACCGGGCATTGCAGAGGCTGAACTCGACGCCGATGTGCGCACTGCGCTGCGGAAGTTCTATCACATGGCCAGCGGTCAAATGGACATAGGCCTGATGTTTGATAAACCCGCAGATGCGGACCTGCTGTCTGACCTGCCGGATCCAGAGCAATTAGGCGCTTGGATGAGCGATGCTGACTTGGATTTTTACGTGAGTGAGTTCAGCCGCAGTGGGTTTCGCGGACCACTGAATTACTACCGAAATCACAATCTCACCTGGGAACTGACCGAGGGTGCACCCACGCAGATTCAGCAACCTGCTTTGTTTGTCGCCGGCGATCGCGACGGCGTTATTGCTATGGCTGCCCAGGCTTTGGAAAACATGCCAACCTACGTAACCGATCTGCGCGTCAACGCGTTGATACCCGGCATTGGTCACTGGACTCAGCAGGAGGCTGCCGAGGCCACTAACGAGTATTTACTCGACTGGTTAGCAAGCCTGGACTAAGGCGCCATATCCAATAACTCAGTGAAGCCACTGGGCGCATGGGGGCCAACGATAAGTTGCTCCAACACCCCCCTGCCCGAATGGCGGCCGAGATCGCCCTCCATCGTGACGTCACATATCGCCTGAATATGCAGATTTAGGGCATCGTCCACATCCGCTAGCGCATATTCCTCAAAAAGTTGGGCGTCGCCACCGTGATAACGGCCATGGGGAAATTCTGGGTGGCCATAGCCAACACCTTTCATGTACCAGTGAAAACGCGGACGCATATTAATCTCCGCAACACCACCATCGAAGGCCTGCAGGCTAATCACTGCCGACTTGGCATGTCGGGTTCCGGAAATAAACTCGATATTACTACTCACTCGGCGCATGGGCTGAGCTTCCCCAGTTAATGGAACAAACACGCCAGCAGTGTTCCACGGCTTGCCATCCGCATCATCATTCAGATGATAAAGACTTACACCATCTGGCCAGTTAATAGGCGCCCACAGCCAATAAAACTGATTAACGCTAGGTGCCTGAGGATTTGGCTGCGCATCTGGCAGACCTACCGGCCGAATCCCCCATGAGCGATCACGGGTCCCTAACCAGAGATCCGGAGTCACCGCAATTTTTCGACCCCTGAATTCGATCCAGCCCTGCCAGTGACCATTTTGCGTGAGCCGGGTGTAATCCATAAAGGTCTGAGTACCAATACGCCGGGTAAATCGCGGCTCCTCCTGAGCGGGCGCGCGCCCGTTGAACAGAAGGTCGGCCTTTAAACCATGCTCCGGCGAATCGATCACAATGCGCAAACACTGCAATGGCTTCACTACCTCCACTGCAATCGCTCCAACTTGGGTACGCATGCGCTCGTGGTTAAGCACTCGCGAGCTCAACAGATTGTGCTGCACACCATCGATAATGAACGAAAACCCTGCATCGATAACATCCAACTGCGGGTATAGGCCCATACCCAGAGCAAAAAAGATGTCTCCTTCCAAATGGTAACCGTTAAAGAAATAGCGGTCGTAGAAGTTCCTGCTGGCTCCAGCATAGGCTATGGGTTCGGGATTCTGATGGATCGGGAAATCGTCGGCTTGGCTTAACACACCCAACTCCTGTGTCCTTTATTTAGCTTACAGCCTAGCCTCAGGAATATCGGGATACCAGACACGATTGCGAAATCAGCGCTGCTCGTTTAGCGTCAGATACGGGGGAATTGCAATAATTACCATTCAATCACGGTATCCGCAGCTTACCCATTTGCTTACACGCTAAAACAAGGATTAAACATGCGTACGATGCTTTTAAGTTTGCTTCTCTTTATGTCGGCGGCAGCAGTCGCCAACGGTCATTTGCCGGGCGAAAAAGGCAGCCATCCCCACATTGGCAGCTTAGCTTGGATGACCGGTGGATGGAGTGGCCCAATCGGCCCGGACACCGTGCTGGAGGAGAATTGGAGCACTGCCACGGCGGGCACAATTGCTTCACTGGTCCGCATCACTTCGCCCGAAGGCACTGCAATGGTCGAAATTGTGCACATCGAAGAGGTTGAGAACACTCTGGAACTGCATATTCAACAGTGGGACAGCGGCTTCATACCGCGCAGCCCAGCACAAAAAATGCGCCTTAGTGAGTTAGGCGAACAATCTGTGGCCTTTACCGCAGCTAGCCCTGGAGGTTTAAAGAAACTCGGCTACGCGCTGGTGGGTGAGGAATTCCACATCCGCATTAAGACTGCGGATGATCAGGAAATGGTCATCAAATTGGCAGCAAAGCCCTAAACCAGCCAAGGCGGCAACTATGGCGAGCATAAATAGCGTTAATGGCCCTATCGACAGCGCTGATCTGGGCTTTACCCTGATGCACGAACATGTCCTTGTTGCCGCCAGCGGTTTGACCCAGAGTTACCCCGATCTGCTCGGGCAAAACTATGAAACTCGTGCCATTGACTGCCTTAAGAAGGCCAAGGCAAACGGTATTGACACCATGCTCGATGCCACAACCTTCGATTTAGGCCGCGACCCACGGTTATTACAGCGCGTTGCAGCAGCCTCTGGGGTCAACTTGATTAATGTCACCGGCTGGTGGCTGGATGTACCACGCTTTATGCACGGGGTGGGCGCCAATCAAATGGCTGACGAATTCATCCGCGATTTAACCGAGGGGTTTCGCGGCACTGATATCAAAGCCGGCATGTTGAAGTGCGCCGCTGACTTTGAAGGCGTTACTCCGCCACTAGAGACTATGGCTAGGGCAGTCGCCCGAGCACACGTCCAAACTGGCGTACCGATTATGGTCCACTCATACCCTACCGGTCAGGTGGGTCGACGCCAGATTCAGATCTTCCGCGAGGAAAGCGTAGATCTAAGCCGAGTGAAAATTGATCACTGCAACGACACCACCGACACCGAATACCTGCAATGGATTCTAGATCAGGGGTGTTTTCTCGGATTAGACCGATACCCGGGACGCCACGTGAGTCCGCATATGCGCACAGTCACTCTCAAACGCTTAATCGATATGGGCTACGGGGAGCGTCTATGCCCAAGCCATGATTGCATATGCCTGCATATCCATAATGAGCAAGCTGACGGCAGTATCGAAACCGAACACGTATTCCAACGCTCTAATCCCGACCAATTTCTATATATGCAAAGGCATGTCATTCCGGAACTATTAGCGATGGGTGCCAGCAAACAGGACATTCATATGTTATTCGTCGACAACCCACGCCGTTTGTTCGAGGGCCGCTAGCTGCAATTATGCCTTCGCCCGTAGGCGCGCGTCCCTGCGCGCAATGTTATCGCGCAATCGCGCATGCCGCGCCGGAGTCAGCGGATAATTCCAAATAAGCTTCATGGCCAACCCATAGAACAGCACAGGGCCAAAACAATAAACCAGCCGCAGCGTTAAAACGCCCAGATCGGTGCTGCCTTCAACCCCCAAGGCGGGATCAAAACCTAACCGTCCGACAATGTAATACGAAAAACCTGTACCACAGGCGATGGCAAGCTTTTCCGAGATCCCTAAGATCGCAAAATAAGAACCCGCCCGCTTACCACCGGTGCGCGCGGAGTCGACGTCCACAACATCTGCCAACATAGCTAGAGGCAGAAACTGTAGACCACCAAAACAAAAGCCTTTAACAATAAAGAGTAAAAAGAAAACCAAATAGTCCCCTTCGACTAAGAGGAAATTAGCGGCACTGACACAAGCGACAGTGATCAGCGTAACCATAAACGCCTTGTGCTTGCCGAACTTCTTGCCTAAGAACAGCCAGAACGGAATCGCGGCCAAACCGGCGATGAAGTAAAAGAAATAGGCAGCTCCGATCGTTGGAACACCCACTATGTCGGCAATGAAAAACAGCGATACCGCGTTGCGAAACGCCTCACCAAACTGAACCAAGAGCACAATAATGAGGACACGCACCATAGGGCCATTCTTCATTAAGTGACCCAAACTCTCTTTTAGCGATACCTTGGCTACCGTGGCCTGAATCGGCGGTTCCTTAACCATAAAGAAACAAATCGCCGCTGCTACCGGTAGCATGCCGATGACCACCAGCGCCAGCCAATACAGAACTGGGCCGGTAAGCGTGCCGCGATCCACTGGCACGGCATTCATAATTTCACCTGTAAAGGCGCCAGTAGCATCCGTCCAAATTTTGCCGAGTACCGCCACTACGCTGTCACCACCATCGGCGGTAACTTCGACAACAAGGGGCACCGTCGCCGCAAGCAATAGGCCAGCAAGCACATAAATCTCTCGCCCAGCGGTCACCCTGGATCGCTGATGATAATCAGTTGAAAGCTCCGCCCCCCACGCTCGATGGGGTAGCGCGATCATTGTCGAACCAAGGAAAAACACCGTCAGCCAAACGAGCATATAGAGCAGACTCGCATCTGGGGCTGGAATAAATAGTTTGTATATTCCAAGCAGCATGACGGGCGTACCGATAATCAGCCAATGTTTGCGCCGCCCAAACGGGGTCCGCCAGCGATCCGACAACTCACCAATCAAGGGATCCGTAACCACATCAGTTAACCGCGCGACCATCAAGATCAGCCCAACCGTCGCCAGATCTAGCCCAATGACTCCGGAATAATGCGGTGCAAGCCATATCGCCAGCGGGTAACCGTATACAGCCATCGGCATACCCAGCGAGCCATGTGCATAAATCGTCGCACGCGGTATCGGCTTAATCTCAGACATATTTTCCCCTCAAAAAATTTCCTGCCTTTGCTCAATATCGAGCGCCGATCGAGTCGCCGCTAGTAGGACTCAACCGTATTTTCGAACCGAAAGCCAGTTTGCGCCATCACCAACCTATGGCGCTCGCCGTCAACATCGGCATCCCAGGGTTCATAACCTGAATCACCATGCCACATAGCCACTCGGTCACCGCTGGCGGCTTTGACCACTCGGGTTCGATAGGTTTTGTAGCCATGCTGTCGGAAATGATTAAGCACGTCTGAACCAGGGCTGTACTTGGACAGATGATATAGGGTGACCCAGGTAGGCGGCACCAAGTCAATCTCACCCTCAGCATGTTTCGCCAAAGCGTCTTGGGGACGAATCCAAGCATGAGCTTTGATCTCGCCGTCATCTATGGCGATGTTTTCGTCGCCAGAGATTTGCGCGGCAAAAAACCAAGTCGCGAAACGTTTCTGCGGTCCCGGTGGCGGTGTCCAATGGGCAATCTGCACAAACTCCTCAGCACTCACAGACAACCCAGCTTCTTCTTCAGTTTCTCGCGCGGCCGCCACTCGAGCCGCCCGCTCCACATCACCACTGACTGGATAATCTTCCGCGTCTATTTTGCCGCCGGGGAATACCCACATGCCGCCAAAGGTGATCTTGGAATTTTTTTTCAGCATTAACAGCTCAATGCCGTCATCCCCATCCCGCAGTAGCACAACCGTTGCGGCGGGGATCGGTGCCGCAACGCCACTATCGCCCTCACTGCGCGCATCAATGTTGCCGTACATATCATTCGGATGCTGACTCGCACCTCCTGAACGATCGGTATTTCCATTAGCCATTAATAATCCTATTTATAGATAATATTCTTAATTTATTGTTTTAACTAATTAATCTTTGATCTTTAGCAAACCCTTGAGAGTACTCTAGCTCAACACTTTGTACCTCTGGGGACCAGTCTCGCCACATATCACCTTGGGCATCAGTGGTGCGCAACCGATCCAGATCCTCAGTCCAGAAGTCTGCCAGCACCGCCTGCCGCATAACATCCGTATAGTTGTGTCCCGCCATGTGCGCTGTTCGATGATGCCAAAACACGATATCCCCAGCACGCCCCCAACACTCCACCGGTTGCACCTCGGCATTGAGACGTTCAATTTCTGCAAGGTATTCCGGGCTATGCACAATGCCCTTGGCGCTGGGTAGATGCTCGTAATATGGAATACGCGGCTGGTCGTAGCGTAGAGTAAAGGTTGGATACAACGTGCGGTGGGATGCCGGCCACACTTTAAACGCGCCTCCGTCTTGGGGGCTGTCATCTAACAAGCCGACAACGCCAAGCTGGAAGGGATGTCCGTCAGTATGACAGGCGTCTGGCTCTCGTGGTTTATCTCCATATGGCAGGGTGCAATAGACGCCGCGTGCCGCATCTGTGCCTAGGGCAGGATCCGTTGGACCTCCAGGCCACGCCGGACCGCGACTGCCCATGGGTTCACCATTACTGATCACTTGACGCAGATGCCCGCCCAGAAGCTGCTGTGCTATGGCACAAATGGCATCGCTGTAGATCAGACTGACCACATCTTCAGTAACCCCCAAGTGACGATTCAACCAACGATAGCCCATACGGGAGTGCAGGCTGTCAGCGCTCTGTAGCCCCTCAGAAAAAGGTCCAAGGTGGGTAGTTGGGTCGTCCTGACACATGCCTGAATTCTCAGGTAAAGAGCGCCACATCGCTTCACGCACCCGTGCACATAGATCTAGATCCAGAACGCCCGGCAGCAACAGGTAACCATTAGCTTTGAAAAAGCTGATTTGTTCTGTAGTTAACATCCCGCCCTCCTCGCTTGAGCATACTACAACCTCGGCTATGACTGCCCCTACATTGGCGTTGAGGGAAATATGCATTACCTTTGACCTATTCAGGAGAGGAGGCAACAAATGCCATTGAGCGGCGTGCGGGTAATCGATTTAACAGACGAAAGGGGCATTTATGGTGCCAAGCTACTTGCCGACCTCGGTGCGGATGTGGTGCGGCCTGAACCAACAGAGGGCGATCCACTGCGACAGCGCGGCCCGCTAACGGCTACAAACAAAGCCGCCCAAACTTCTTTGTGGCATGCATTCTTCGCTTCTAACCGACGCTTCTTCACATTGGACTTAGGGACTGCTAGCGGACTAGAGCAATTCGATCAACTGCTGCTGCGCGCAGACATCGTTCTGACCTGCGATAACGCTTTTGCCGTCAAAGAAGCAGATTTGGCAGAACGCTCAGCACAGCGCCCTGAACTGATTGTGATCGATGTATCCTCATTTGGCACCAGCGGCCCATGGAAAGATTATCTTGCACCGGATCTGGTAGCCGGTGCCCTTGCCGGGGCGGCAGCAACCACTGGCGATATCGATACCCCACCGCTGAAGGGCTTCGGGGAGTTAAATTTTATGGTCAGCGGTGCCTACGTCGCGATCGCCGCCCTCGCGGCCTTGGCCAAGGTGCGAAAGGACGGACAAGGCCAGCGCGCCGAAATATCTGTTCATGAATGCATCGCATCCTGCCTAGAGCATGTCCTAATGTTCTATTGGTACGCAGACACCATGCAGAGACCTGAGGGCAAGGTACTACCCAGGCGCGGCGCACTGCATTGGTCTGATGCTTATGCAGTAATGCCTGCACAAAATGGCAGCGTCATGGTCACCCCAACACCCGACTTTGACACTCAACTGATGTGGCTTATTGAGGAAGGCGTACAAGAAGATCTAATCGATCCAAAATATCAAGAACCGGAGAATCTGCGCCTACGCGTAGAACGCTCTATGCAAATTCTGCGCGCCTGGGCTGCCGGCAAAGACGCCCGCGAACTTTTCTTGCAAGCCCAAGAGCGCCATTGCCCCTACGGCTGGGTACTGCCTCTGGAAGCCGTAGCGGAGAATCCACAATTAGCAGCCCGGGATTGGTACCGGAAATTAACCATCAACGATCAGACAATTACAGCCCCCGGTGCCGCCTATCATTTCAGCAATACTGAGGGTGAGATTGAACTACCTCTGAATCCGCATACTGCCGCAGCCACCAACGCCGCAGCCATTCTTTCCGACCTTGGCTGGAGCGCATCATGAGCAACAATAATCGACCACTCACAGGCTTGCGTGTCTTAGACTTTACCCACGTGCTTGCGGGGCCCTTTGCAACACGAATTCTCGCTGACATGGGTGCAGATGTAGTAAAGATAAACTCAGCACAACGGGCGGTGGGTGCTCAAGACCCCAAGCATCCCTATTACTTAATGTGGAACCGCAATAAGCGCGCGTTGGCGTTAAATCTGACAACTGACGAGGGCAAAACTGTTGCCCGCGAATTGTGTTTGCAAGCCGATGTGGTGATCGATAATTTTTCCGCTGGTGTTCTAGATCGTTGGGGCATCGGCTATAAGGCAATACACGAGCACAACCCAAAGGCCATATACGTGCAAATGTCAGGCATGGGTGATGGCGGGCCATGGTCAAAGTTTGTCACCTATGCACCGACGATCCACGCACTGGCGGGGCTGACTCATACCACCGGCGTCAGCGGCCGCGAGGACATCGGTATCGGCTTTTCCTATAACGATCACCAGGCCGGACTGCACGGCGCAGTGGCAGTGCTGGCCGCGCTAGAGCAACGCCATCGCACGGGCATTGGTCACCGAGTCGACATCTCTCAATTTGAAGTGGGAGTGAACTTCCTAGGACCCTCATTACTGGATTACTTTGCCAACGGTACTACTGCCCGCCCGGTGGGCAACGATCTACCCTACGACGCCGCAGTACCCCACGGTTGCTACCCCTGCAAAGGCGGTAGCCCTAACCCGGATAAAATCCCCGGCCTCGGCGAACGTTGGATTGCCATAGCCTGTATGACCGATACCCAGTGGTCAGCTCTGAAGGCCGTGATGAACCATCCACAGTGGGCAGAGCACAAAGAATTAGACAGCGTCGAAGGCAGAACGACGCATAAGCAAAACCTTGAACAACACCTAAGCAGTTGGACACAAGACCAAGAGGCCTACGAACTGATGGCACGCTGCCAGGCTGCGGGGGTCCCCGCGGGAGTCGTGCAAGACGGGGCTGACCTGTTAGAGCGCGATCCCCAATTGGCCGGCGCCGAATTCGCACGCCCTATGGAAGACGTGCACCCCGATCTGGGGCCAACCTGGATCGACGCACTACCCATTCACTTCGCCAAGACGCCCTGCAATCAATACCATCGCGTGCGCGCAATCGGCGAGGATAACGCTGCGGTTCTCCAAGACTGGCTCAATATGTCCGCTGCAGAAGTCGCCAAAAACCAGACTAACGGGGTATTGGAATAAACACCAAACGCCTTTCTTAACCAATAATCCGTTAGACTGCAGTAATGCGCATTCTTCAAGTCGACAACTGGCAATGGCATCGTTACGGCGCGTTGCGGGTGAGCACTTCGCGCAAGCTTTACCACGGCCTTATACGACAAAATCACCAGGTACTTGAATTCAGCGATCGCGACCTCGCGCGCTACGAAGCGCCTTTGAACATAAAGCCCATTGGCCGGCGTCGTGCCAATCAACGATTACTGGAAACCTGCGACAACTATCAACCCGAAATGATTCTACTCGGCCACGCCGACCTGATCGAAAACCAAACACTACTGGATATAAAGCAGCGCTACCCAGATCTGCGCATCGCATATCGCAACGTCGATCCATTATTCAATCCTCGCACTATCAAAAATATTCAACGACGCTGCGAGGTCGTGGACAGTATATTTGTGACCACCGGCGGCGATGCACTAAAACAGTTTTTACGTCCTACTAATACCGTCAGCTTTATGCCAAACCCCTGCGACCCCGCCGTTGAGAATCAAGACAACTCACGCAAGCAGGACTTCACTTGGGATGTGCTGTTTTGCGGCATCGGCAAACCTGATGATCCAAGGGTTGCCCAAGTCGCAAATCTTAAAACCCAGCTAACAGATCTGCGTTTTGGGGTATTTGGCATGCACGGTAACCCACCGCTATGGGGGGTCGCTTACGACCATGCGCTCGCCGACAGCAAAATGGCTTTAAATCTAAATCGCTATGAGGGCGACTATCTGTATTCATCCGCTCGGATATCCCAACTCATGGGCAACGGTATACTTACATTCCTGCATACCGCCTCGGGTTATCAACGCTTTTTCGGCAACTCTGAGGCGGTGTTCTTTTCCGACGATGCAGAACTGCAAGAACACCTGCGCAACTTTCACCATGACGACGCCGCACGAAAAACTCGGGCAAGTCAGGGACGGCAGTTTTATCAAACGGAATTCAGCGGCCAACGCATTGCCCAATTCATCCTAGAAACCACGTTTAATTTGCCCTATTCAGCAGACTATTGCTGGCAGGACCAGGTCTTTAGGGCTTAATCTCATCAAAAAATTGCAGGTAACGCGCAACCACCTGGGCGCGGCTAAAACCCGCTGCATAAGCCGCTTGCCCTGCCGCCACATAGTCCTGACGCCGCCCCGCACTGTCGAGCAAATGGATTATCGCTTGAGCCATTGCAGGCGCATCTTCTAGATCGCAGAGTGAACCGTTAATACCGTCGGTAATCAGTTCCAATGGTCCTGCGGCACGCGCAGCAACCAGCGGACACCCATGCCGCCACGCCTCTAACACGACATTGCCAAGTGGCTCGATGCGCGAGGAGCAAACAAAAACATCAGCGCGTTGCAAATACGGCCGCAAATCGTCCTGCCAACCCAAAAACTCTACCCGATCACGAACGCCCAGACGTTCGGCTAACTGAGCCAGAGTAACTTGTTCCGGTCCCTCTCCAGCCAGCCACAATGTTGCCGAAGGCACAGCGCTTAATGCCTCAATCAATACATCGAAACCCTTATTTCGGTGCAGACGACCCGCCGCCAACAATACCGGTCCATCGTCTCGTTTTGGTGCCAGCAACTCGGTTGCGTCATCGGCAGATAACGACCGTTCATCTATAAAGTTTGGAATGTAATGAACGCGCTCACTAGGCACCCCTTGTTTACGCAAGTAGTCACAAATGCCTTCAGTATTGCCGACAAAGGCCTGACAGTGTTGGTAGTACTTGAGCGAATAGTAGCCACCAAGGCGTGCAGCATTAGTCCACGCTCCACTGGGGCAAAAACGCGCGGCCCGACTCATCCAATTGAGTGCCACATCCGCCTCAAATGCCCGCAACTGAGCGCGCGTTCGGCGCTTGGTTTGCACATCCAAGCGACCACCAAATCTGTGAGTTTCAGTAGGCACGCCCGCCACCTTAAGCATTTCAAGCCAGCGCGCATGGGGGCGCAAAATTGCAATTTGGTTTAGGTCTGTATCAGCAGCCAGTGCAGAGGTGAGGCGCGCATAAAATAGCTCCGCTCCACCGGCCTCTTGCCCTGCCATAATTTGCGCTACGCGCATGTCCGCCACTCCTCAATCCATGTACTCTTGTTGCCCATGAGGACATCTCGTTGAAACCATCAATATTGCAGGTACTGCCGGCGCTCAATATGGGCGGCGTCGAGCGCGGCACACTAGAGATCGGCCGTGCACTGGTTGCGGCGAGCTATAAATCTAGCGTGCTGTCTAATGGTGGGCCTATGGTTACACAACTCATCGCAGAAGGCAGTGACCACATAACGCTACCGGTACATCGAAAATCCATTTTTAGTTTAAAACTGATACCGCCTTTGCGTGAATTGCTGCAAAACTATGACCTAGTGCATGTGCGCTCGAGACTCCCTGCATGGCTGATCTATCTAGCTTGGCGCAGTATGCCTCAGCATGCGAGGCCGCGACTGGTGAGCACAGTACACGGTCGTTATTCAGTAAACAGCTATAGTGCGGTTATGACTAAGGGCGAATTAGTCATCGCCATCTCGGAAAATGTACGCGACTACATTTTGCAAAATTATCCAAACGTACCGGGAGAGCGCATTCAGCTCATTCATCGCGGAGTCGATCCAGCAGCATTTCCCAGAGATTATCAGCCAACGAGTGAGTGGCTAACTGAATGGCAACAGCAGCATCCGCAATTGATTGGCCGCAAACTTTTAGCGTTGCCCGGTCGCATTAGTCGTTGGAAGGGACACGAGGCTTTCCTGCGGTTAATCAGCAACCTTAAACAAGATCCGGACATACATGGCCTCGTAATTGGCGGTGCAGAAAAGAAACAGCAGCGCTTTCTTCGCCAACTGCATGAACTCAGTATCCAGCTGGGCATAGAAAACCGAGTAACATTTTTAGGAGCACGTCAGGACATTCGAGAAGTCATGAGCCAGTGCAGTATTATTTATAACCTTTCGACCCAGCCCGAACCGTTTGGGCGCACGATGATTGAGGCCCTTAGCTTAGGCAAGCGCGCGGTGGCATGGGCTTACGGCGGTGCAGCCGAAAGCGTCGGCGAACTATTTCCACAGGGCTTGGTACCTAGCGCTGATGAAGCTGCGCTGGCGACTAAAACACAATCCCTACTTGCTGACGACTCCGCGCAACCATCGCCCAACACCTTTGTGCTCGAACGCATGCAGCAACAAACACTCAAAGTCTATGAGCGTTTACTCAACGATACAGTTTGAGGTGCCCGAGCTAAAATCTGGATTGGCGCTACGAATCATCTGAATCATCAGTCTTCCGGATACCCTCCAGCAGCGGCTTAAGAGACTGCTCTATAACGCTTCGCCAATCCTGCTGCTGGGAGCGCGTATTACACACCGCCGAAACCTGGAGTGCTCCAAGCGCTGAGATCGAACAACACTGCAAATAGCCGTCTGCATAAAGACCCTTAATTTTATCCGCGTACCGCACTGGCGGTTTAGCTAACTTCGGACTCAGGGTTACCACCTTTACATCTGCAGCCAGCGCCTCATGCACCATGGACATACTATCTTCACCACACAATACAAAATCTGCAGCTTGCAAGAACATAGCGTTGCGATTGCGTGGATGCTCGGCAAACCACACAACCTCAGCCAGAGTTTCCGGATTGAGCAAGCCCTGCAAGACAGCTTCTGCGCGCCTACCAGTACGACGCGATGTTGTTAACAACCATATGACCTTTTGTTCCTGACTGAGGACATTCATAGCCGCCGCTAGTTGCTCCCAGTCCTGATCTTTATAGCGATAACCCGAACCATCACCGCCAAGTAATACCGTGCCGAAGACGCACCCCGGATATCTACGACGCAAATTTTCGGCTTCTTCTCGGCCCGCATCGGGATCGTTATTCGAGGGTAAAATCGGCATTACAATATTGTTTCTCAGCGCGCTGCCAGTGGGATGCTCTAGCACCTGCAGGGTAAATACTGCGCTGAATAATTCCGCGTCCAATCCCCGTAGCGAGCCCATAAAGAAATTAGTACTGCCCAGTTGCTGAGCCAGCAGTGCGTTCACAAAGGATGTATTGCCGCCAGCAGAAATAATAAGCTCAGGAGACTCATCCAAATCCGGCCAAGATGCATAGATCCAGCGCGCAAGTCGATGCGCCCCACGGTGGCGATTATTTTGCGCTAATCGCAATAGCGGCCTCAGGAACGGCAAACCCATCGGCACAGTGAATTCTTGGCAATCCACCTCTTGAATAGCGGCAATGCGTCTCACCAACCCACGCGCCTGATTGACATGCCCCGGCACGCCGTCACTGAGCAACCAGACCCGTAACGGCGCTGTCACTTTGCGTCCCCGCTGCGATTCGACAGCCGCTCATCTTGCTTGAGCAACCCAGAAAACCAGCGCCGCATAATGAGTTTGGCACAACGCCGATGCTCAGCCAGTGCTACAGCATTTAAGTTTTGTTCCGACAAAGGCCCCTTCGCTGACAGACCGACATAGCCCAAGGCATGTAAACGACGGATGCCGTTTGCCAACTTATTATTGCGGCGCCTTGCGCCAAGCTCGATCACTCCAACTCGGCCCGAGAACGACAGCGCCTCATAAACCATGGATGCACTATCNGGGGTTACCCATGTTGTACTGCTGCGGCTGAGCTGATGAGTTAACCAAGAGGGTTGGGTATCACGCCAATGCACATACTTAGCATAATCGGGTAACTGCAAATACTCGCGCAGTTCATTCGGAGTACGCCGCGAATCAATGATTTGCCATTGCTGCTGCGGCGCCTCAAAGACAATTTTATGTACCTGCCGAGCAACGTCCTCACTCGACCAATGAAAGTGTTTACTTATGCCACCCAGCATCACAACCCCGCGCTGCGGATCTGCCTGGCTGACTTGGGAAGGCGACAACATACCTAGCGTCGGCTCGACATTACGCGGCACCCACACACGGTCATGTTTAGGCACCAAGGCCAAATCGAATAAGAACGTCGGCAGCGAAGGCCTCATCAACACGACACAACGCCCGCCCAGATGCCAACGGGTACGCAACATTGGTTTGTGCAGATGATGGCCGGCACCAATGATCAAATCGGGGGCCGCCGCACGCAACTGCCAGTCAGAATTTAAAGACTTGGCATCAGCAGGCCACTGCACATCACGCACACTGACCTCGGCCAGTTCTCTAAGCCCTTGTACTAGGCCCTGAGTTTGCTTTTCGTGACCCGGCTTGCCATCAAGAAATCGCCAAACTTTTAATGTATGTTTGATTGTTCGCCCTCAACGCTCGCAGCACGTCCTAGGGCTGCCATGATAGTGCGCCGTTAACGGCTAGCCAATGCCCATGCACAGAACAAACGAGGTAGGGAAAAATGCTGTCATTGCTTATGCAAGGCCAATTCGCCGTGTTTTTGCTGCTTCTGATCGCCTTGGTCCTATCCCTGAGCTTCCACGAATTCGGCCACGCGTTGGTCGCTAAGTGGTTTGGTGACGATACCGCCGAACGAGCTGGCCGTCTGACCTTAAACCCAGCATCCCACATCGATCCGATTGGCCTAGCCATGGTGGCCCTCATAGGCATCGGTTACGCCAAGCCCGTGCCTACTGATCCGCGCAACTACCGCCGTGCCAGCGCTGATCTATGGGTGGCTTTAGCCGGCCCAGTCATGAATCTGTTGCTTGCCGTTGTGACCTGGAACATATTCGTTTGGTTTTGGCAAAATGGTTGGCAGGATCAAGGCCCGTTGGTATTTTTTACCCTGCTGGCACAGATCAACCTGCTGTTGATGCTCTTCAACCTGATTCCGCTCGGCCCATTGGACGGACACTACATCCTGCCGCATTTACTGCCTGCACACTGGGCGCAGCGCTACCGCCATGCCAACGCGCGATTCGGCACCGGTATTTTTCTCGCATTGATAGTATTGAGCCTGGCCGGTTTACCATTTTTAAGCGGGCTAACCGAACTGTCACGGACCATGCTTAACTGGGTCACGTTATTCGACTGAGGCAGTTATGCCCCAGTTGAAAGGCAACAATTCAATCGATACTAAGATGCCAAAGCTTGATTAAGATCTTCGAGAATGTCGTCGATGTGTTCAATTCCCACGGATAGCCGTATTGCTTCGGGCGCAACGCCTACCGCCCGCTGCTCGTCTTCAGTTAGCTGTCGGTGAGTAGTGGACGCCGGATGACAAGCCAATGACTTCGCGTCGCCAATATTCACCAAACGCTTAAACAGTTTAAGCGCGTCGTAGAATTTAACTCCCGCGTCAAACCCGCCCTTGACGCCAAAGGTCAAGATTCCAGAGGCCTTGCCGCCCATATATTTCTGCGCGAGTCCGTTATGAGGATGATCGGCCAATCCGGCGTAGCTCACCCATTCAACATTGGCGTGGCCTTGCAGATATTNGGCAACCGCTTGGGTATTCGCGCAATGTCGCTCCATGCGCAAATTTAAGGTCTCAATGCCTTGCAGCAATTGGAAGGCGTTGAACGGCGACAAAGCCGCGCCAGTATTACGCAACGGCACAGTGCGAGCTCGGCCAATATACGCCGCAGGCCCAAATGCCTCGGTATAAACGACACCGTGGTAACTGGGTTCTGGAGTATTCATACCAGGATAGCGCTGGGCATGCTCCGCCCAAGGAAACTGACCAGAGTCGACAATGATTCCACCTAAGGTAGTGCCNTGACCACCCATATACTTGGTCAGTGAATGCACAACAATATCGATACCATGCTCGATCGGCTTCAGCAACGCAGGCGACGCAACCGTATTATCCGCAATAGTTGCGACACCATGCCTGCGAGCCATTTTTGCAACTGCAGCAAGGTCTACGATGTTTCCAGCGGGATTACCAATGGTCTCTAGAAAAACTGCCTTAGTGCGCTCGTCTATCAGCGCCTCAAGTGCGGCAACCGAATCGTCAGCCGCAAAGCGCACGTCAATGCCTTGACTTGGCAACATATGCGCAAACAACGTATACGTACCACCATACAATTGTGGAACAGCTACGATGTTGTCTCCGGCTGATGCTAGATTGAGGATCGCATAGTTGATAGCCGCACTGCCTGCTGATACCGCCAAGGCTCCGATACCGCCTTCCAAAGCAGCTACTCGTTGCTCCAGAACATCGCAGGTCGGATTCATTATTCGACTGTAGATGTTGCCCGGTACCGCCAGATCAAACAGATCGGCCCCGTGTTGGGCATCATCAAACTCATAGGCAACGGTTTGGTAAATTGGCGCCGTTACCGCGTGGGTGGTTGGATCAGTTGTATAGCCGCCGTGGATAGCGATCGTTTCGTCTTTCATTGTACCTAGACCTAAATTTCGTCGAATCCNCTATTGTGCCTGATCCACACACAACACCCAAGGCATCATGAACGCCTTGCAAGACCTTTATCGCATGAGTTAATAACGTTGGGAAATGTTAGTCAGGCTTGGGCAGTGGCTACACATTTGACTGAATAACTGCGCATTTTTGCGTGACAGCATCTCGGGTAGCGGCAATGCCAACCGCGCAATGCGCCCCATGGACAGTTCATGAATCTTTAGCACAGACAAAAAACGTTCTTGGCACAGTAGCTTAAGCAAATGGTGGACGCGCTGATTGAGGCTGTCGCGCTCTGGTAATAGCGCTAGGGTCGGCTTGCCCGAAGCAATGCTATCAAACAAGATGGGCAGGTGTTCCACGCTACAATAAATCCGCTCGGCACGAGCCGCGAGCAAGAGCAGCGGATCATCGAGTCCCAAGCCATAGGTGCTAATGGACTCAACATATGACGCTTTTAGATCTCGCCTGAGCCGCTCCTGGACATGCCCACTAGTGAGTCGCGTAGTCAAAATTAACCACTTTATTTTGTGAGATTTTGCTAATTGGTTCATGCCATCGATTAACATTTGCCAATCTGTATTTGCGTAATGACAACCGCCACCATTACCACCAAGTATCATCGCCCAACAGGCACCTTTGTGACTTCCGCCCTCTGCCTGATAGGCAGCATACGCGTCATTAACCACATCAGGCGTTAGCCTTGATGGCGGCAAGGACATAGCAATAGCATTCGGCAAAATCGGAGCATCTAAAGTTAAAACGGCATTAAACCACTCGGCGCGAACGCCGTTCTGGCCACCAATAAATAGGTTATCGCAATGATAACGCCGAGCGAGTACCGCATTCACCAACATGGTCTCGCTCCCCGCAGACACGATGAGTTCGGGTTTTTGATAGTCACAGGCCGGCCAGTTAAAGCAATGTGCGGCCCAACTTAGAGACTCATCAGAGGTCATAGTCAGTGCTTTACGCAAAAAACCACGCATCCAGTTTGAATGCATTTGTACTGAAAAATCTTGGATAGAAAGAGCAACGCTTGACGATATGGTTCGCAGCAGCCCACGACTTTGATGGGTATGACTAAGAACCCCGTCGGTCAAAAACAGCGCGTTGAGTGGCATAGAAATAGTCCTTTGGACGAATTTATCTACCCACACTAAGCAGATTTGCGATTCTCGAATCCATTAAGACGACAAAGGTCACAATATTCCCGATAAAGGGTCTAGTTTTTATTGTCCCGCTGGAGCAATAGCCAACCAGCGACCCCGCTCACTAGGGCCGACGAAAATAAAACAAGATGGGTATTCGCTGCCGCAATCAGTGTTGCGTCTAGGTCGGTATTAAACGGAATTAGCGCACCAACAATACCGCTCGCATAGGTACCAAACCCACCCGGCGCATGTATCGGTAAAACCGCTGTCAACTCACCACCACTGACACCAAGTAGCGCAGCGGCCCAGGAAATCGACAACAAATTAGCCAGCAACCATGCCAACGTTAACAACTTGACGAGCCAAGTCAGCCACGTCCACATCCAACTAAGCCAAAAATCAGTGGTGTGCTCTGGTAATCCGCTGAGCAATCTATTCAGCAATTTGTACCAACTCGGGTCCTGCTCCGACAGCTCTCCACGTCGGCGCCGTGTGAGCAAATGCATGCCCAGCGGCATCAGTAAGAACACCCCAACAAGCAGTGGCACGAAGGCGCCCAGCGAGTCTACGAATAAGAAAAACCCGTCTAGCAATTGGGTACTTTCTGGAACAAAAAATACTGCAACCAGGGCTAGGGTAACGAGCGTATGAAAATCTAAAAATCGAAACCACAGCAACGCACTGGTGCCGCGCAGCAAATCAACATCTACGTGCCGGCGCAGCAACAGTGGCAAACTTGCTTCGCCTAAGCGTGCAGGTAACAGATGATTAAAGAGATTGTGAGTGAGCATTATTGCCAGCGTCAAACCAAACCGACGCTTAATGTCGCTAAAAAAATAACTGTACAGGCGCAACGCGCGCACAATGTATGTAAGCATCAGTAACGCTAACATTTGCGCCAGCAACAACTTCGGCAATCCAAATAACGGCGCGAGCACAGCACCCCAGCCCAGCCAAATCTCGATAAGCACACAGTAGCCTAACGCGATTACGATACCGAACAGCTGACTTAAGCTGATTTTTTGTCGAATAGAGCCGCCCATCTGCCCACTTTACCTCGCTCAAACCGCCATGAGAATTCCGGAGAACCGTGCTAGCCGTGTTAGCATTAGGATTTTATTGNCGCGCTCTTAT
This sequence comes from Gammaproteobacteria bacterium, assembly GCA_002684495.1. Lineage (GTDB taxonomy): Bacteria > Pseudomonadota > Gammaproteobacteria > Pseudomonadales > Azotimanducaceae > UBA4421. The sequence goes on from NYVG01000002.1 coordinate 198,088, forward strand.
TAAGGTAGCCCCCATGAGCTTTAACGACTCGCAAAGTTTGTCCATCGTAGTGCCCGTTTATAACGAAGAAGACAACGTCCATCCTCTCGTCGAACAAGTGCACGAAGCCATGCAAGCGTATGCGCACCCATGGGAACTGATTATTGTCGACGACGGCTCGTCTGATGCAACATGGTTGAGACTAAAAGAGGCACGCGAGCAATTTGGCGATCACGTGCGCGCTTTTGAATTGAACCGCAACTTCGGGCAAACCGCAGCCATGCAAGCTGGTCTGGATCACGTCCGTGGCGAATTAGTTGTCACCATGGATGGCGATCTGCAAAACGACCCCCAGGACATACCGATGCTGCTTGAGGAATTGCTTACGCGAGATCTGGATATGGTTTCTGGCTGGCGTAAAAACCGTCAAGACAAAGCGCTGACTCGACTGCTGCCCTCATTTGTTGCTAANCGCATCATTGGCAGGGTTACCGGCATACGTCTGCGAGACTACGGATGCTCACTAAAAGCCTATCGCGCGGACGCCATCAAAAGGCTGTCACTGTATGGCGATATGCATCGTTTCATTCCCGCTTGGGTCGCCGTCACCACCCGCGCCTCGCGCATAGCCGAGGTGCCGGTGCGACACCACCCCCGCGTCGCAGGTAAATCTAAATACAACTTGTCGAGAGTTGCAGCAGTAGTAGTGGATCTTATTTCTGTATTCTTTTTTCTCCGCTATGAATCTCGTCCCGGACACTTCTTTGGTGGCATCGGCCTTACCCTCGGCGGCCTTGGCACCGCTATATTCGGCTACTTGGGCTTTATCAAACTTTTCCTCGGCGAAGACATCGGCAATCGACCCCTGCTGACTCTGGGAATGATACTGATTATTGCGGCAGTACAGCTTTTAACNGTTGGTGTGCTGGCAGAACTGATGACCCGCACCTACTTCGAGGCAGGCAAGCAGAAGTCCTACGTTATACGCAATGCACCCGAGACAGACCGGGACGGCTGGCACCCCGCTCACACCCAAGACTAACCCGTCGTTCGTCCGTAACTGCAAGGTGCTCCAACCCGCGACAATCCGCTCCCCGATTATTTGGTGGTTTGCTGCGCTCATCGTCTGGGCATTTTTTATGAATCTCGGCGGTTGGCCATTGTTCGACGTGGACGAAGGCGCATTTAGCGGCGCCACCACGGAAATGCTTGCCAATGGCAACTACATTTCCACCTTTATCTATGGCGCACCGCGCTTCGATAAGCCGATTCTGATTTATTGGCTGCAGGCACTCAGCGTCAACATATTTGGCCATTCAGAGTGGGCATTTCGGTTGCCATCGGCACTGGCATCAAGCCTTTGGGTCTGGGCAGTGTTCGCCTTCGCTAAACCTCGCCTGGGTGATGTACAGGCTACCCTGGTCGCAGCAATGCTCTGTTTAAGCCTAGCGTGCTGGGGCATCGCTCATTTCGCCAGTGCCGACGCACTACTGAATCTATTTCTCGCCCTGGCCTTCGTGGATATGTATCGGTACTGGGAAAGGCCAAGCCCGCGTAAACTGCGCCGGGTATACGTGTGGATTGGGTTCGGGTTACTGACCAAGGGTCCCGTGGCGGTATTGGTGCCCATGGCCAGCGGGCTGTTGTTTTTTGCCAGCACCGGCCGACTCCAGCAGTTTATGCGAGCACTTCTGAATCCTGGGGGCTGGGCTTTACTGCTGTTAATCGCAGCACCATGGTATATCGCCATTTATCTGCAACAGGGTCAGGACTTTGTCGACGGCTTTATCCTCAAACACAACGTAGCCCGCTTCACCGACACCTTTGAAGGCCATGGCGGCAATATTCTTTACTATATTCCAGTGCTGTTGCTAATGCTCCTGCCGTTCACTGGTCTGTTTGTACAATTGCTGCGCAAACGCCCGCTGATCGCTATAGAGCCNTTAGAACGATATTGCTGGATGACTTTCGGCTTCGTATTTGTATTTTTTTCGTTCTCCGGCACCCAGCTCCCCCACTACCTCCTGTACGGATTTACTCCCCTGCTATTGCTTTTATGTACCCANCTCGAGCAGCTGCGTTCTAAGCTATTAGCCCTAATCCCAGCGCTAATCCTACCTCTGATATTTTTGCTGCTACCTGAGTTGCTCTACACCGCCGCCGCACACATGGACAATGCCCATCAGCAAGCCATGCTTGAGGCCTCAATCGACTCGGCCGATTTGTCCTACCGACTGCTCACCGTCGGCGCGGCCATCACTACGGCAGGGCTACTATTTCTTAATCGCACAGCACTTTGGCAAAGGTTAGTTGCGGCAGGCCTTATTCAAGCATTGCTGCTGGCTTGGGCGGTATTACCGTTGTTGGCAAAGATTCAACAGCAACCCATTAAAGATGCAGCAGCAATCGCTGCAGAAAAATCTGGCCCCTTGGTTCTGTGGAAAGCCCACCTGCCCAGCTTCGTTACCTATACTCAGAGACCAGTGCAACGCCGTGCGCCAAAGTCTGGCGACGTAGTGCTTACCCGGTTACAGCACCAATCTAAGTTGGCCGCCCACGAGGTGCTGTTCAACGGCAATGGTATCGTGCTAGTGCAAATGCTCTAGCAGTCAACATAACGCCACAACATTGGTTCCGCTCGCCGGCTCCTCTTAGGTACGCAACGGATAAAGGCGCAACAGTGCGTAGGCACAACAGCTACCGATAAACCCACCGACCAAAACATCTGAGGGCCAATGGGCGGCTACCGCAACCCTGGAAAATCCCGCTAGAACTGCGATCCCAAGAAGCAAGCACCGCAGCTGGCGACTCTTCAGCACCAAGGCCAACAGCACCGCACCAGTAAATACATCGGCGCTGTGGCCTGAGGGCATGGCGTGGAATCCGGCATCAAAGGTCCATACACCCCATTCCCCTGTGAACTGGCCTGGCAGATCGCTGTTTGGGCGGCCGCGCCCCAACAGCATTTTCAAAATCCGAACGACAAGCACCGAACCCAGAAGTTGCGCCGCTAAATACCGCCACACTAAACCTCTGAGTAGCGCCTGTTGGGTAACAAACCCAAGAACAAGCAAAGCAAAAAACAGCAGATAGAAAACATATAGAAAGACATCTGTTATCGCCTCGAACCAAGGTCGCGTCGCTGTAAACCAGTCACTCGCGAGTAATGCCTGGGAGCTGTCAATTTCATCGGTTAGCAGCAAAGACCAGCAGCAAACAGCCACAAAAAATAGTCCAGCGACCTCAAACATGCGTCTATTGACCGCACGCTCCTGAACATCAATCTGGTTAATTAGTTGCAGCATTAACATAGCTTAGGGGCTGACACGTATTGGGCTTTCCATGGCAAGGCTCTAGCTGTCATTATGCACGTTCACTAATCGTTCGGGGCTGCAATGTCAGTCATCAAAATGCTGGGCGCGATGCTCAGATAACATCCAAATGATCGCCGCCAGCTACATTAATCGCTCAGTGGTCGCCGTCTTTGCAACCACCCTAACGGTTATTCTATTAATCGCCGTGGGCGAACGTTTTACACATTTTTTAGAAAAAGCCGCCCTGGGCCAGATTCCTAGCACTACAGTGCTCACCATAGTCGCGCTGCGATTACCCGAGATCCTACAAATGGTCGTGCCCTTTGCACTGTATTTCTCGCTGCTGCTGGGTTTAGGCCGTCTCTACAGCACTCAAGAAATGGTCGTCCTAGCCAATTCCGGCATGGCACCTACACAGACACTGCGTTGGCTAAGCCCTCTGATCGTTGGATTGGCCATTGCTGTCGGTGCCATGTCTCTGGTGCTCACCCCGTACGCAAGNCAAACCCTCGAAGCACATCTACAACAAAGCAGCCAAGACATCGGTTTCGCAGTTTTCCGACCCGGCGTATTTCATAACCAAAATAACGGTCAACGGATTACTTATGCCGAAAGCACCTCGGACGATGGCAACACCATCAACAACGTTTTCGTAAGCTGGCGTATGCCCTCTGGGGAATACACCACTATCTGGGCCACTCGGGGAGAAAAAAGCCGAAGTACAACACAACAACCCATGTTGTCGCTCTTTGATGGCAAGCGTTACATTGGCCGGCCCGGGCAACATCAACTGCAGACAGCAAAATTTGCGACGCTGCATATTCCACTGGAGCCAATCCTGCTGGCCCAATCATTGCCGCTAGAGGCTGTACCAACTCAAGATTTAGGCACCGCACCTGAGCAACGAGCAGAATTTCATTGGCGCCTGGCGTTGCCGCTATTTTTGCTGATTGCCGCTGCGCTTGCTGTGACCAATGCCGCGGTACCACCAAGACAAAACCCGTTCGTGAAATTACTGCCAGCCATGGCTTGGGTGATCAGTTATTACCTGGCATTGATCGCCAACCGTTGGGCCATAAGCGAGGCACAAATTCCGCTTGGCCTCGGATTTTGGCCAAGCCATGTGATATTTGCTGCAATGGCTTATTTAGGGTTGCGCAAACTTAACCAAGTGTCCTCGAGTTGACTTACTTGTCGGCATCAGCGCCAATTAGCGCACCTTTGCCCAGCGACAAACCGTAGTACCGCGCCAGCCCTAATGCACAGCCATAAACCAGCCAAAACGCAAACACCACATCGGACAGATAATGATTACCCTGAATATTGCGCCCTAATCCAACAGCCAAACCGACACCGATACCAAGCAGTAAATAGCGCCGCCGTGCAAACACCCAACCCAAACCTATAAACCAAAAACCAAGGGCCGCATGACCGCTGACAAACGAACAGTTGGTTGGACAGTCACCNGAAAAGTCTAAAAAATCCTGATGCGGTGACTCACCCGCGAACATTAATGTATCGTCAGGGCGCTCGCGCCCAGAGTTTTTCTTAACCAATTCGTTTACCACCAATCCCGGTCCCAGCAACAACAAGACCAGAAGAAAATAGACACGTCGGCGCGCGATATGGCCTATCGGATGACTGCGAATCACCCAGGCCATAGCCCCGAGCAGGGCCAACAATATAGGCCACTGCAGCCAAGCAAAGCCCCTATAAACCCACTGCACAGGCGCAAGGTCACGCAAGAAAAATCCGCCTTCAACTCGGTAGAACAGTGATGCCCACCAGTAGTCCAAGTCTGGCCACAATAGAAAAATAAGCACACAGGCAGTAAGCAGGGCAACATCCCAACGCCACCACGCAAAGNTGATCATCAGTAACCCTTAAACCCGTCGAGACGGTAGATATAGAGCCGACGCGTCAAGTCGTCGTATACGGGTACCTGAATTGGCGCCAACTGTAAGCTAGCGTCGAAGCGCTTCAACACCTCGTCATCCAAGGGATTACGCGCCAAAAATAGTACATCGGCACCAGGGTTCATGCCTAAATCNGCTACCAATTCGTAATGATTATCCACCAAACCGTTATTGTTCCATGCGCGCATCTGGGGTCGCGGCGCTTGCGAGTAGTAATGCAGATTAGCCAGCAGCAAGCGACTATTACTCACCACCAAGCGCTCTGGCTGCTCTTTAAGCATGGGTTGTAATGCCCACATGGCCTCACGCCAGCCGGTTACTCTTTTATAAGGATCGTTTTTTGATGTTCGTTCAAAATCCAGTGCTGACAAGAGCGGGTGATAGAACTGTAAAACTAGAATTAGACCCAGATTAAGCGCCAAACCGGACGCATTCTGCAGTATGCGCGCTTGGCTCATTGCAACGCCTACCAGCATCGCAACGCCAGCAAAACCAGGGGCTGCCCAGTTAGCGTTCGCCCTAGACAGAAGTGCCTGAGCACTGATCACAACAAAAAACACCACGCTCATGCTAAGCGCAAACTTATAGCCTGGATTCAAGCGCCAGCCCGGTTGCTGCATTCCAGGACGAAGCCACCATAAAAACCAAGGCCCAAGACAAATGAGTTGCGCAGCGACGAACTCAAACAGTCCCGCCAGATTTAGCGACGAACGATCTATCTGAGATATCTCAGCCGTATGCCTGAGGCTGACGAAATCGTTAGCAGCATTCCACAACACGTTAGGCAGAAATAGCAGAGCCGCAACAAGCACGCCCAAGTAGGGCCCGGGACGCCGGAAAAAGTGTCGATACTCGGGCACCCACAGCAATAGTAGTGCGGCTGCCGGTAACAAAATCGCCATCGAGTATTTGCTCATAAGCCCGAAACCACTGAACACACCAACGAGCAACCAATAGCTTAGGCGGTCTGTTTGCAACGCATGGCTCAAGGCCCAAAGCGCAGCACACCAAAAGCACAGTAATGGCGCATCTGTGGTGATGAACATGCTGTTGAATCCGACTAAGGGCAACGACAAAAATATCGCGGCAGCCCAAGCCGCTGACCGGGCATCAAACCAACAAAGACTGGTGCGCCAAACAAAAATCGCCGCAATCGAGTAATAGAGAGGGCTTGCTAGGCGCACAGCCCAGCTCGATTCAGACAAGGCTGTGGTTAGGGCGATGCTCCAAGCCACCACCGGAGGTTTAGAAAAATATCCAAACGCTAAATCTTCAGCCCAACCGAAATAGTATGCCTCGTCATAGAAGAGCGGTACGTCCAAAGCCAGAAGCACGCCGATTCGGTAACAAACAACCAAACCGAGAAAACCCAGAAAATAGTTGCGAGCGGTCCGCGCGGCGGCTGGGTCAATAATGGGGGGTTTCGGCTGATCTATCATGGGCGCTAAGCCTAACGCGACTGAGGCTTAGAAACGACTGTCTGGTGTTCACAAAATATAGATTACTGACCGAGCATGCTATGCCCATGCAGTCACAACTAAATGAAGGCGATACCAGCCGCGTCATCGAAATGGCGTGGGAGGACAGAACACCCTTCGAGGCGATAGAGCAGCAATTTGGCCTGAGCGAATCAGAAGTGATAAAGCTGATGCGCTCAGAAGTGACAAAGGCGGCATTTCGGCGATGGCGCGCACGGGTCAGTGGTCGTAAAACCAAACACCGGCAACTTAGACCACACGACGTTAGCCGCCATCAGTCCAGTACCCACAACAACGTACATCGTTGAAATCGAGCATGCCAAATCNGACGGTCAGCACCAGTGCTTCAACCTATAACTCGTCCTTCGCTGGGACGTTATTTTGCTGAGCCGCCATGGTTTCCATACTGCCCATTACGGTTGAAACCAGCGTAGCTACATCACCTAATTGCGCCGGCACGATCATGGTGTTGTTGGTTTTAGCCAATTGCCCAAACTGAGTAACCCATTGCTCAGCAACGCGAAGGTTTACCGCGTCCCGGCCTCCGGGTTCAGTCAGGGCCTGAGCAACTTCTCGAATACCACTGGCGGTCGCTTCAGCGATGAGTCGAATCTCCTGGGCGCGGCCTTCGGCCTCGTTAATTTGCTTGAGCTTTTCCGCCTCGGATAAATTGATGGTTTCCTGACGATCACCCTCAGACACGTTGATTCGAGCCTGCCGGGTACCTTCGGACTCTGCCACCACTGCGCGTCGCTCACGCTCGGCGCGCATTTGCTTCTCTAAAGCATCCTTCACCGAATTCGGCGGTACAATATCCTTGATTTCATAACGTAATATTTTGACGCCCCACGGCTCCGCTGCTCGGTCTACTGCATTAACAACCTGGGCATTAATGGTCTCGCGCTCTTCAAAGGTTCGGTCTAATTCGATCTTACCGATTTCTGAACGTAGTGTGGTTTGTGCCAGTTGCGAAACAGCAAAACGATAGTCCTCAATACCATAACTAGCGGCTCTGGCATCGGATACCTGCATATAAATGACACCGTCAATTTCAACTGAGATATTGTCTTGGGTGATACAACTTTGTGACGCCACATCNAACGTCTGTTCTTTCAAGGTGTGTTTATAAGCAACCGAGTCAACAAAGGGCACAAGAATATGAAAACCAGCATCTAGGGTTTTCGAGAACTTGCCTAATCGCTCAACCACAAATTGCTCACGTTGCGGAACCACCCGAGCGGTCTTGATCAGAATCACGATCACTAGGATCGCTACCAAGCCGCCAAATAATAAACTCATATCCATGACTACTCCTTTGCAGTAGCAATATACAACAAATTAGATTCGCGAGAAACAATTGTGGCGAAGCTACCAGCAGGCAAGTGCGACTCGTCACTTTTGGCACTCCACGAGGCTCCACGGTAATTTACGCGGCCTCGACCAGGACTGCTGGCATCAAAACCGCTTTCAACCTGCACGTCGCGACCGACAAAGTCTTCGTCCACCGATGAGGTTGCCACATCCCCCACCGCAAGATTGCGCATCCTTGAACGCAAGCCAACCAACAAAGCGACGGATAATGCTGCGAAGAGGAGAAACGGTATGCCATTATCGGCGGGCATGCCTAACCAAAGGGCAACGCCTGTAACAATGCTGGCAACACCCAGGAAAAACAGAATGAAATTACCCATCAGCACTTCCGCTAGCACAAGGGCAAAACCAACACCCATCCAAAAATATTGCGCGTCGACCTGAGAGAAGTATTCAGCCACCTACTTTTCCTCTATTTCGTTAAGTGCTGTTGTAACGCGACAGGACAACGGCTGCAAGTGCCAGACTCAAAANATTACCAATCTAGCGTTATTGATAAGTGAAACCACGTGCCTTACCAGCGCGCAAATCCCGGTAGCGTTCAAACAAACGAGTTTGACGACTCGCGGGATCTATCCAACGGCCATCCACCATTACGGCCTCAGCCCACGTAGTNACCTCTAATGGATCGCCATTCCAGAGCACCAAGGTNGCGGGCTCACCCACTTCAATTCGACCCACCGGCAAACCAAAAATATCCGCTGGCACGTTGGTAATCGCCCGCAGCGCAGCCGACCAATCCATGCCGTTTGCAACTGCATTGCCAGCCAGTTGGCGGAGTTGTCTGGCGTTGTGCGGATCCGACACAGTAAAGGCCACCTGCACACCCGCCTTATCGAGCAGTGCAGCATTGTCCGCGCGCGCACCCAGCCGATCAAAACCAGTCGGCAAATTATTCATGGGATCAATAATCACCGGCACCTTTGCTGCCGCAAGTTCAGAGGCGACCTTCCAACCCTCAGCAGCGCCCCGAATGACTAATGGTAAGTCATGCTCAGCAGCCAAGCGTAAGACCTGCCTAATTTCATTCGCTCGATCGACATGGAGCACAAGAGGCAAACCCTGCTCGCGCACCAGCGCCAGCGCGTCCATATCTATTTTGCTGTAGCTGCGTTCCTGGTGCGTTCCATAAGCCACGGTATAATTTGGGCCACTTATCGCAAGCTGCTGACGATAAATTTTTAGATCCTGAAAAGTCCGCCGCAGATGGCTAATCACCTCGGCACGACTGCCGCCAACACTTTGTGCGGAGCGCGCCGTTACAGCACCAAACAAAGCAAGCTGGCGCCGCATAATCAACGGGTCACCGGACAAGACCAAGCCAACACCTAAGCCCGCAAAGACATCATCGCCCTGCGCCGGTGCCGTTACAGCATGAGTAACGCCTTCAACCAAATTTACCTGCAACAGCGTACTGGCTTCGTTGACAGCATACTGAACATCAAACGCCGGGCCCGACGCATGCTCACCACCCCTGCTGTCAATAGTTGAGTCAACGGCGCTGATTTCTTCTATACCGATTTGACTGTGGGGTTCTACTAGCCCAGCGGTAAGAACTTTGCCGGTGCCATCGATGATTTCAACATTGGGAGGAATGACCACATTAGCGCCAAGCGCCACCACACGCCCCTGTTGAATAAGAATTGTACTTGGATCCGGGAGCTGCTTGGCGCTCGATGTATGAATGCGTACATTTTCGATTGCCACATCCGCGGCAGTTGTGGCCATGCTCGCCCATGCCAAAGTCAACACCAACGCGTTTTTTACGTTACTCATTGGCCACCCCCAACTAACTGGTCTAGAGCAAAATCTGTAATCGGCTGGCGCGCGGCATCATCGCGGTGGTAGTACAAATACCCGTCAATAAAAACCTGTTGTGCGCGGCTATAAACACTCATTGGGTTATGGTCCCAAAGCACTAGATCGGCAGCTTTACCCACCTCAATCGAACCCGTTTCGCTGTCAATACCCAGAGACCGCGCGGCATTCAGCGTGATCCAGCGCAGCGCCTGGGCGCCACTAATTTGCATACCCATACGCCGACCAGCAGTCATAGCTTTAGCTGCTTCTTGATTGAGATGTTGGATATCNCGCGCGGAGTCAGAATGCACAACCGCACAGGCCTGTGCTTGATCCACCAAGGCGACATTTTGCTGGATGCCGTCGAAGGCCTCGAGCTTAAAGCCCCACCAGTCAGTCCACATCGCTGAACAAATACCCTCCTCAGCGAGCAGGTCAGCAATCTTGTATGACTCCACGGCATGATGAAAAGTGCCGATCTTGTAGCCGAATTCTTTGGATATTTCGATTAATGTCGCCATTTCATCGGCGCGATAACAATGGTTGTGGACTAATATTTCGCCATCCAAGACACCAACAAGGGTCTCTAGCTTTAGATCACGACTGGGCGCGGGCTTTTCGCCCTTGGGATCATAGGCGTCCCACTTGGCCTTGTATTCCACCGCTTTGATCCATTCCGCCCGATACCCTGCGACATTGCCCATACGTGTGGAGGGCGCAGACTTGCGGCTGCCATAAACGCGTTTCGGGTTTTCACCACAGGCCATCTTCAAGCCATGGGGCGCACTAGGGAATTTCATGCCCATAACGGTCCGCGACGGCACGTTTTTCAGAGTGACACCACGCCCTCCAAATAGATTCGCGCTCCCCGGCAGGATTTGCAGACTTGTTACGCCGCCCTCTAGGGCTAGGGCAAACTGCGGATCTTGAGGCCAAACTGAATGCTCCGCCCAGACCTGAGCTGTGCTTGGTGCGGTCGCTTCATTACCATCCGAAGTAGATGCGATACTGGGCGACGGATAGACGCCTAGATGGGAGTGGACATCAATAATACCTGGGGTCAACCAATGGCCTTTGGCATCGATGACCTGCAGCCCCTCTAAATTCAGGTCTACACCCATGGCGGAAATGCGGCCGCCTTTAACCACTACATCGGATTCTTTAGGTTCTGCGCCAGTACCGTCATAGACCACAGCGTTGCGAATCACAAAATCCGCGGTCGGACGCGGCACATACGTGGAATCGTAAGGGGCTGCAACCACAGAGCTCGCCACCAGAACTATCAGTAGTGCATTAATGCCCAGCTGCATAAATCTGAACATAGATCCTCCTAATGCATGCGCGCCTTTATTACTCAACCAATGTCGGGGCGCGATGGCTAAATGTTATATCCTAAACGGCCCTCTATCATGGGCACACATGCGCCGCCTACCTGTATCTTCTGGCCACCCCCTGCTGACTCGCTAACGCGCAAATGCAGAGTGCTCGGGCGGCCCAAGTCGTGGCCTTGATACAGTGTCAAATTAGTGGGCCTATTGTTCGCTAGGAGCCCAGCGAGGGCCGCAGCCGCACTGCCCGTGGCAGGATCTTCCTGAATGCCAATCAGCGGCCCAAACATGCGCGCGTGAATTGTCATCTTGGTTTCACGAAAATACACCATCAATGAAAATCGCTCCTCGGCATATCCGTACTTGCGATCGCAATACTCAAACCCTGCCAAATTCGTTTTGCATTGCGCCAACGCAGCACGAGAGTTCACTTCAACGAAACCAAAGGGCACGCCAACTGTGGCTACTACGCCATCAGCGCAAAGGTGTTCAGTGGCTAAACCAACACAGTCAGCCAACGCCTTCTGGGGGATTGTATGTCGCTGTTGATAGGGCTGAGGTGCGGTAATCCAGCATGCTGCCACCTCACCCGGAGCACCGTACTCAAGATCTACATCTACAACACCGGCCATTTGCTCAAAAGTCATATGCTCACGGTCCTTTGCGCCCGGTATCCAAGACGGTTTCAACGCCAACGCCCATGCCGTACCAACGCTCGGATGCCCCGCAAAAGGCAATTCGGCAAACGGGGTAAAAATTCGCACCTGAGCCGTATGCGCAGGATTCTTTGGAGGTAATATGAAGGTGGTTTCGGAATAGTTCATTTCCAGCGCAATGCGCTGCATTTGTGCCGCATCTAACTGCCCAGCGTTTGGATATACCGCCAAGGGGTTGCCGCCGAATGCTCGGTCAGAAAACACATCCAGGGTCATGAAAGACAGGGCTGTTACCATTTTTATCGAATCCTTTTTCTCATCTACAGTGGGTGCGGCTGGGTTAGAATCATTGAGCAGGTCAATGCCTGTATCGGTCAAGATGCAAGCCGGCCGCTCGCCACCAATCTTTTGATGTCCACTACTAACGGATGATACCACTTACTTTAAGGATTAACGTTGAAGGCCCTACTCTTTACTACTCATGGCGACACCAATGTACTGCAATACACCGAGACCAAAGATCCGCAAGCGGGCGTCGATGACGCAATTGTCTGGGTACACGCCAGCGCCTTAAACCGCATCGACGTCATCCAGCGTGCCGGTACCTACACCGTGCCAGGATTCCAGCTGCCGCACATCGGCGGCTTGGACATTGCCGGTGAAATTGCATATTTGGGCGCTAACGCGGCAAAAAGCAGCTCATGGCAGATCGGCGATCGCGTAGTGGTGAATCCATCACTAAGCAACGTCAGCGCGGCTTCCACGCTATGCAATCGCGGCGACCTCTATGGCGAACTGGGTGTTATTGGCATCAACGCGCCAGGTGGCCACGCCGAAATGTGCGTGGTGCCGGCCAGTCATTTACATCCCATCCCCGAGTCCATGCCTTTTAATACCGCAGCGGTATTTCCTACCGCGTGGATGACAGCACACCATGCCCTATTCGCTGTTGGCAAGCTGCAGCGTGAGGAAATCGTACTCATCCATGCTGCAGCCAGTGGCGTCTCTTCCGCCGCAATCCAACTAGCAAAAGCTGCTGGCGCCACGGTTCTCGCTACCGCAGGCAGTGCCGAAAAATGTGCGTACGCCACTGAGCTNGGCGCCGACGCCGTTACCAAAAACCGCGACAATGATCTAGTGAGTTGGGTCCTTGACCACTCAGGTGGACGCGGTGTGAATATGGTATTCGATCACGTAGGGCCAGCACTGTGGGAGATGTCGCTGTTTGCTATGGCACCGCAAGCACGCCTAGTCAGTTGTGGCAATACCACTGGAGACGCGGTAAAAATTCCGTCCTTGGGCCATTTGTTTAGCCAAGGCTTACAAATCCTCGGCAGCGATGCCTATCGTTATGCCGAATTTGCCCCTGCTTGGACGCAGTTTTGTGCAAACGACTTCAACCCCTGTATTGATAAGGTATTCCAGTTAAAAGATGGGGCGAATGCCCACCAGCGTCTAGAGCAGGATCAAGCACTGGGCAAACTGATACTGTGCCCTTAAACCTTCCGACCTTAATTAAGCGATTGCACGACTAACCAATAGCGCCCTGATGGGCCAGCGCCTGCATCTCCTCGAGAGAAAGACCAAGTTCTGCAAGCACTTCAACGGTATGTTCACCAAGCTCTGCTGAAGGAGCCGGCATTGGGGTCGGCGTAGTATCAAATCTGACCGCTGAACGNGGNTGTAATAGCGCACCGCCACGCGGATGTTCTAGCTCCAGCACAGAGCCGCTGGCTTGCACTTGAGGATCCTTTATCACCTCGCGACGCCGATTCACGCGCCCAACAGGAATTTCGTTATCTGCAAGCAGCTGTAACAATTGATCTGTATCGTATCCTGATGTGTCAGCGCCTAGATAACTGGAGATGATTGCACCGTCTTTTGTTTCATTAACCTCGCACATATCCGCAAGGTCAGGCGAAAAATTCACCCCCTGCCCCTTAAAGCTGTAATTCCACATCAGATCCGGCCAGTTAAAGTAGAGGGCAGCGTCCAGCATAGACAACTGCACATGTTGGCCACCCGCCCCGCGCTCGCGCGCCAACAGGGCAGCCGTAATGCCCTGAGCCGCTGTCAGCGCAGTGACCTTGTCATAGATAATGGTGCGCACCAGTTGCAAATNGCCCGCATCCGCACCTGCCTCANACGAGTCAAGCAAACCGCTGACGCCTTGGATGACATAGTCATAAACCTTTTGATCAGACAACGGTCCAATCTCACCCATACCNTTGATCGAGGCGTAGACCAAATTCGGATTTAGCACCTGCAGAGACTCATAATCCAAGCCAAGCCGCGCCATCTTCCCGGGCCGGTAATTCTGCAAAACCACGTCCGCACCCTTGACTAGGTTCAACACCAAATCACGACCCGCAGGGACTTTTAGATTGATTGCCACCGAACGCTTATTACGGTTAATCATGGCGTAGATGGCACTTAAACCGTTACGGCTAGCACCTAGGCCGCGAATACCATCACCCCATCCCGGCGGTTCTATTTTGATTACGTCAGCGCCTTGATCAGCAAGCACCACGGCAGCCATTGGACCGGACACCACAGAGGATAAATCCAATACTCGGAAACCAGCCAAGGGTCCTCTGTGCTCGTTGCTGTCCTGCTCACTCATGTCCACTAGTTTAGAGCCCCTAGCAAAGCGGGTATACCCATTACTCCTTTACTAGACATCGGCAAACAGACAGCAATGCGCCTTTAAAATGCAATGATCTATTGTTACCGTACCGAGCCTTCATACACCATTACGCGGCAGATTTTGAACATCACTGCCCGCGTCGCTGCCCCACACTGCAAAGCGCGAGAACAAACTATGTCCACCCCAATGCACTACAAAACTCTGCTAACCGTTATATTAANCGGCCTACTTAGCGGCTGCGATAGCAACACCAAGCCCGCGCCGACAGCGGCCCAAGCAACAGTAGCAAACTTGAGCCTGAACCAATGGTTTGACGCGCGCTACGAGGAAGAACTGCAATTTTCCCCCATCCAGCTCAGCTTCCTCGGTCGCANAGAGCGTAATCACGAACTGGGCTCATTCTCCTACGCTGCATTTACCGAACAACTGGCCTGGAAGAAAAAAACCGTCGAAGAATTACGCACGCTGTACGACTACGATTCACTGAGCCCAGCAGANCAAATTTCTTACGACATCTGGATATATCAGTACGAACAAGCCGCCGCCTCGGCCGAATATTTTTATAACGGTCTTAGCTTTGACCAGATGAGCGGTATTCAGAGTTTTATTCCAACCTTTTTAATTAATTTTCATCGGGTCGAAGACGAAAGTGATCTCAGGGCTTACATTGCCCGCATCAAAGATGTGGCACCACGTATGGAAGAAATGCTGGAGACCGCGCAAAAAAGTGCTGACGCGGGCGTGGTATCACCGGGCTTTGCACTCGATGGCGTCATTGACCAAGCATCAGCCATCATCGATGGACAACCGTTTGTTGAAAATACAGCCAAAGACAGTGATCTGTGGGCCGATTTCCAACAAGAAGCGCAAGCCTTAGTTGCGCAACAAAAAATTACCCAAGAAGTCGCGGACGCCTTGATGCAAGACGCTAAGTCCGCCCTGAAAAAACATTTCCTACCCACATATCAAAGCATCATCGCCTGGGCTGAAACACAAAAAGACCGGGCGCCGGCGATCGTTACTGGTGTTGGCAGCCAACCTAATGGTGCCGCGTACTACAAACATCGCCTAGCCACCCAAACGACAACGTCACTCACGGCTGATGAAATCCATCAAATCGGCTTGGACGAAATAGCGCGTCTGCGCATAGAGATGCAAAGCATAATGAACGAAGTCAATTTCGAAGGTGATTTAGCCGCTTTTTTCGAGCATGTACGGGACGGAAAATGGAATTACTACCCCGACACCGACGCGGGGCGTGAGGCCTACATTACTGATGCCACCGCAGCCATTGAAAATATCAAATCGGAACTTCCAAAATTTTTCGGACTCTTGCCGAAGGCAGATCTAGTGGTGAAACGGGTAGAAGCATTTCGCGAACAAGACGGCGCAGCACAGCACTACTACCCTGGAACACCAGATGGCTCTAGAGCCGGCACTTATTACGCGCATTTGTCGGATATGAATGCTATGCCGAAAAATCAACTGGAGGTGATCGCCTACCACGAGGGGTTGCCGGGACATCACATGCAGATTTCTATCGCCCAGGAGTTGGAAGCGGTGCCGCAGTTTCGCACTCAGGCTGGATTCACCGCATACAGCGAAGGCTGGGGCCTTTACTCCGAGGTACTGGCAAAGGAAATACTAGGAACCTATATCGACCCCTATAATCGCTTTGGTCAACTGACCTCAGAAATCTGGCGGGCAATTCGCCTAGTCGTAGATACCGGCCTGCACGCAAAGGGTTGGACTGAACAACAGGCAATCGACTATTTTATGCAAAATTCGCCAGAACCACTTGAAAGCGTCACGTCAGAAATACGCCGCTACATTGTCATGCCAGGCCAGGCCACCAGCTACAAAATTGGCATGTTAAAAATCCAAGAACTTAGAAATAAAGCTGAGAATGCACTGGGCGATCAGTTTGACATCCGCGGCTTTCACGACGCGGTCCTCGGTGGCGGCGCCATGCCGCTGCCAATTCTCGAACGAGTCGTCGACCAGTGGATCGATTCAGTACAAACCAGCGCGGCAAGTTAACCCCGCGCGACAACGGAGCCACCTATGAAAATACTGCGCAACATTACTCTGGGACTCAGCGCCCTAGTGCTCCTCTGCCTGAGTGCCATCTACGCCACTGGCAACGGCCTGCTACTCACCATGGGTTGGACGGTGGCTTTTGGCGGCCCAAGCCTGCCCTTTGACCCGACCGACGTGGCGCCTGCACCGGATTATGCAGACACCGCTAACTGGGCAGCCTTGCCAGAACGTCTCGGTGTTGAAGATCGAATGCCTTTAGGCGTCAACGATCCGGACGTACAGGAGAGTGCGGCAGTGGACGTTTTCTTCATTCATCCCACTGGATATCTGGCTGGAGATACCTGGACATATTTCATGGACCCTAAATCAAAGGCCGAAGAAAACACTCAATGGATGATGGCAAACCAGGCCAGCGCCTACAGCAGTTGTTGCAAGATTTATGCGCCAAGGTACCGCCAGGCCAATATCTTCGCCTACTTCCGCGGTGATGAGATCCGGGAACAAGCACTAAGCTTCGCTTACCAGGATGTCGAACGCGCATTTCAATACTTTTTACAGCACTACAGCCAAGGCCGGCCCTTCGTTATTGCAAGCCACAGCCAGGGCACCCATCACGGCACTAGGCTGCTTGCAGAGGTGATCGACGGCACCCCCCTCGCTGAGCGATTAGTCGCCGCCTATGTCATCGGCGGCAGCATAGCCCAGACAAGTTTCGCTGGTTTGCAGGATATTCGGCTCTGTACCAGCGCCACAGATCTTGGATGTGCAGTGCATTGGGATACCTACAGCGAAGCCGTAATCGATCAGCCGGTGGAAGCAAACATCGGTAACGTATGTACTAACCCGCTCAGCTGGGAACTCAACGGCGGATTAGCAACCAAGCAACAGCATCAGGGTGCGGTGCCAGCCTCTGGACAATTTCAGGTCGAACTCAGCGGCTCCTTAGAAGCCACCGGCGTAACCTTTGAGCCCTTGGCGGCGCCGCTACCACAGATGCTACAAGCCCAATGCAAGAACGGTGTACTGTATATATCAGATCAAACCGGCACTGTTTTCGGCGACCAAGGGGGATCATTTGGTGGCGGTAACTATCACGGCCTCGATTATCCAGTATTTCATATGGACATCCGTGAGAACGCCAAATTGCGTGTGCAGACTTTCTTGGCTCGGCAGGATTCGCGTAATGATTAGACTCACGGCCCGACTCAGTGCAGTAGCACTATTCTGGTTCTCTGCAAGCGCCAGCGCATCGCCGTACGGTGATCTTTGGGACTATTGGGCGGCTCATCAGCCAGCATCCAACAAGTCAGCGGATCATCAAATCTGGCAGACAATTCTGGATAAACACGTCTCTGCAAGCTCAGATGGCATCAATCGCGTTGACTATCGGGGCTTCAGTGCAGCTGATAAACAACAGCTCGAAGACTACCTGACGTACATGAGCGCGCTGCAGCCAACCCAAATGAGCCGCGAGCAACAATTACCCTATTGGATCAATTTATATAATGCGTTAACTGTCCGAGTGGTATTACAGCACCCGGACAAGAACAGCATCAAACAAATGAAGTCGACGCTATTCAGCTTCGGCCCTTGGGACGATGAGCAAATAACCATCGAAGGCCTCGCCGTCACTTTAAATGACATTGAACACCGTATTTTACGACCAATCTGGCGCGACCATCGTATTCACTATGCCGTCAACTGCGCCAGTATCAGCTGCCCTAACCTGGGCACCCAAGCCTATACAGTAGACAACACTCAGAGCATATTCGCCGAGGCTGAACGCAGCTATTTACAGCACCCTCGGGGTCTAACATTTACGCAAAATGGCAAACTAAAACTCTCGAGCATTTTTGACTGGTACCAAGCAGACTTTGGTACCAGCGAAAAAGAATTAGTTAACTACTTAGCCCAAATCCGCGGCGACTTGAGTGACCAATTACGCAACTACTCCGACTCAATCGAATATCACTATGACTGGTTACTAAACAGTCAGCGGGCGGCCAGTGACTGAACCCGCAAATGTGGAGCAATTTTGGCAACAACCACCATGGGCAGGCGCCAAACCTAAGTACCGATTGGGTCTCTCTCCAATCCCGTTGGAGAACTGGTTTACTCAACCGATAACTTCGGCGGTGCTGAAACACAAGCAGCAGATGCTTAACCAACAATATTCCGACGTGGTGGCGGTGAGCGAAGACCACGGGGGCCTAGGCGCTCAACGCGAGTTGAGCCCATTCCTGACGGCAGCTAATGAGTTCACCGATCCAATAGCCAACATGGCTCTGAGCGTTGATGATGACCTGTGCATTATGCAGGCGACCGGTGAGCAACGGCTTGTGGCCGGCTGTGTTTGTTCGCCGAGTTACTGGAACCTACAGAGCAAAATCGGCAAACCATTGCGGCACATTCATGAGCCAGTAATCAGCATGAACGAAAAAATCGGCGACCCAATCGAGCGCTTTATCAACCGCGCACCGTTATTACAACCGTTTGAACGCATCAACTGGTTCATACATGGCGATAGCCAGCGCTGGCATCCCGTAGAGGAGGCTTTACCCCAAATACCTGTAGCGACTTGGCACATTCGCTCGGAGCGGGAAACCTTATGCCGCTACAGTGACGAGCATTTGTTATTCACGATTAATACGCGATTCCAGCCCTTGGCAGCCATAGCTGATTACCCCCAAGCGCAGGCGGATCTGCGAACGACATTAATGAACCTAGATGCTGACGAAGTGGACTACTTTGGCGGACCCGATAAGTGCGCAATGCTCATTGGATACCTTGAGTCGCTGCTCTAACTTCGCCAAACCGCGCGGGCAGCAAATAACTCAGCAGCAAGATCACAGCACAACTACCAACATAAACATACAGCGGTTCCACTAACACCTGAGCCACGATTGATCCAGGCCATAGAGTAGGCATGCCAAGCGTGGCCCCGAACAATACCCCAAGTCGCCCCCACTCCAGAAGAAAGGCCCCCTTGCGGCCCTCTAACCAGTAGCCTTGAATGCATACCGCTGCCACGAGAAAAACAAAAGCGCTGAGCACAAAACTCCGCGGTAAATTGGCTTGCTCGTCTTGCAGCATCAATGCGGCATAGGTTACGAGCCAAAACTGTCCAAAGGTATAGGCTTTAGCAAATATCGACGCCGACGGATCGAACTTCTCTTGTTGCCAGCCGGCATCACTACTTAAAGCCAAATCTATCGGCCGCCAAGCCGGGCCTTTAAACCACACCAACCATTTGTCACGCCAGCGCCGAGCGCGTATCGACAACTTCAGCGTATCCCACCACACATGAACATTCGCCCAAATAGGGTTCCAGCTGCCCAACTGGTGAGTAATGCCATAGCGGCACGGTTCGTCCCGACGCTCGTCTGCAAAGGTGCCAAACAAACGATCCCAAAGCACAAACACACCGCCATAGTTTTTATCGATGTAGCTGGGGTTTTTCGCATGATGCACACGATGATTCGAAGGCGTTACCAAAATGTAATCAAAAATACCGAGTCGACCCACGTGCTCAGTATGCACCCAAAACTGATACACCAAATTGAGACTGCCGACACTGACGATAACCTCTACCGGTGTGCCCAGCAGGTACATAGGCAGATAAAACACAAAGCCAATGTAGTCGGTGCCAGTCTGACGCAACGCAGTACTCAGGTTGTACTCTTCGCTTTGGTGATGGGCCGCATGGGAGGCCCACATAAGACGCCACTGATGGCCGAATCGATGCTTCCAGTAGTAACAAAAATCGTAGCCGATAAACGCCAGCGCCCACTGCCACCAATGCTCAGCCGACCATTGGGAGATGCCAAATAGCGATACTACCCAAGTAAACACTACCGCAGAAAAACCCAGCCGCAGAACTCCCACAAGCCTGCTCAGCACCCCCATCTGTAGGCTATTTACCGTATCGTTGAGCCGATAGGTTTGGCGTTTGTGCAACACGCCGAAAAGAAACTCCAACAGCATCGCTAGAATAAAGAACGGGATGGCGAGTTGAACGTAATTCATGCCGCGATAATACCCCTGTTGCGCGCACAGACGAACTTAAACCTTTATGGGACACCAGGCCAACGTTCGCGACAGTCACAGAGGCCGAAAAATAAGCTTAAGTCGATTGCATTAGCTTGGATGCCACGAGCATACCCAACAATTTCCTCGATCGCCGAATTCCTACAGCACAGCAAGCTTGTCTCTAACGTTCACCTCTTAGTTACAGGACTCTATGGCTCTGCACGCCATAGGGTCAAATATTTATAGCATTTAAGGCCCTGGAGCTGGAGCTGGAGCTGGAGCTGGAGCTGGAGCTGGAGCTGGCGGAGTGTAGGCTGCTACGACCGTTTCTACCAACGGCGGTAACACAGAAGCATTCGAGCCGACCGCTAGGGCTACGCGTCTTGCTTCGACTCGGTCTGTCATCTCCGTCGATATACGCAGATCCCCCCCCGCATCCACAACGAAGGTGTAGGGATTGCCAACGGCATTACTGTTGCGGAAAAGAGTAACGCCGGCATTTGATTTCGGTAAAAAACCTCTTTTAGACAGCTCATCAAGATCCACTGCCCATGCCCCGAACAGCTCGTAGTAGTTCTTCTGCGCATTGGCAAGATGATTAATACTTGCGGCCGTTGCATAAATGCGCGCGTCCTGACGCTGCTGCATAGCGGTTTTTGTATAACCCACCATAACAATACCTAAGATCGCAACCATCAGGATAGTACCGAGGACGGCAACGCCCTCTTGTCGATCACCCATCACTAACAGGTCGACACATGCGTAGCATTCAGCGCCGCCGGCCGCCAGACTGGGATCCACGTGTCATTACCAATTCGTACACCACCACCAACGCGAGCAATCACGTGTCCGAGCGGATCGTCGCTGGTGGTCGCTTTGATCACCCCCTGACCATTATCGTAGCTCACCGACCATACTGCACGCCCGGCAGCGCCAGCCGGATTCGCTATATCGCTATCAATTACACCAAGCGACACATCGTTTTGTGCTGGCAATCCGCGGCAATCAGGAAGCCCTGCTGCACCGACTTGTACATCACGAAACGCAGCAGCTGCCGCCTGAATATCCGCCACCGCAACTGCGACTTCTTGCTCCTTAAGAACCGGAAGAAGATATACCGCCCCGGCACTTATCAAAGCCAGAATGGCAATGCTAACCAGCAGACTAAAGGTGCTCATTAGCTGACCGTAACCGTAAGCGTTGCTCCACCATTGCACTGCGGGTTGCTTACGCTCGCTAATGTTACGGAACGATCGGCTAGATTTTCACACGTGGCGGTTGAGGGGGTCGCATATGTCAAAGTGACATCATCGCTGCCGTTAGCGGGCACCGCCGTGATCGTTTCACCAAACGAGTTTTCATTCTGACCATCCGTATATCTGCCCGTGGGGATGTAACCGTCAGTGACCAAAAATGCAAAATTCGCCACAGCCGCGTAATTGCCGTTATATTCGCGCACCTCACGAATCGCATGGGTGATCATATACAACTCCTCATAGGCGTTATTAATCTGCGCACGGTTATACATTGGGAATAATACCCTTGCTGCGGCAGCCGTTAATGTGCCTGCGATGGCCAATGCTGCCACCACTTGCAACGTTGAAAACCCGCGCTGGCGATGTGTAGGGTTCGCTTTCAGCCCTTTCTTCGCTTTCATCTCTTTCATCTCTTTCATCTCCTGAGTTTTTAAAGATCCAAATTGGTTCCCATCACCACCTCGATAAGGGGTAACAAAAGACCGAACAAACCCAACGCGCAGGCTGTCGCAACCACAGCGCTGGTGACTTTCAGTGTTTGTGCTGTGTTATATCTGGCCAGTACGCCTAAACTTCTGAATGCGCGGGCGAACTCATCGCCAGTTTGGCGCGGTGCCTGGAGGGTCAACTGCGTAAGCGAAGCTCGATCAAGTACGTGCTCGCCAAGTGCCTCTAAGAATGTGCGCCCCTGCCGCATGGATTGCAGCGATGAATAAATGGCCTCAGACAAAAAATCGCGTTTTTGGCCGCGGTCGGAAAAAACGTCATACACAATCTCTAACGCCACTCGGTGGGCGGTACCACCGGAGAACAGTGCAGCGAGCAAATCGCATAACTCTGCCAGCCCTTTGCTGTCATATACGGTGAATAGCCCCAACTGGTTGGCAAATAGGCGAGGTTGCCCACGCATTCGATAACGGGCAGAAAGATACACACCCACCAGCCCAGCCAAATATACGAACAACAAACCTATGTTTTCATTAAACCAATGCCCTAACTGAAAAAACTGGGCCGGCTCACCACGTCCAACGGTCATCAGTCGTTCATAGGTCACGCCATACATGGTCATAGCAATGAGCGCCAAAAAACCCAAAATCCATTGGGCATTACTCATCACCACGACGCCCCAAAACGATTGATCGTCTTCGTCGGAGTGGGACATTAAGCGGATCAGCGCTGACAGGGCATTGTGCTGCTCTCCGGCCACCAGCAGGCCCGCATCGCGGGCGGTAAAAAACCGTTCACTGTGATAACGGGCAGCAAAGGGCTGACCCACTTGGGTGGACGACAGTGATATATCCGCCAAGCGCTTCAGAGTATGGTCGTCCGTCGTCGCTTTCAGCGCTTTAAAGACATCAACAATGGGTATGCCCGCATCAATCTGCAGCTTGATCGAATCCAGCACTAAACGTCGCAACGACGAGCGAAAAACGATCATCCGGTACAAACCGCCGCGGATATCGATATTACTCATCAAAGCGCCCCCACCGCGGTAGTGTCTTGGGGCCCAATGGTCCAATACCTCGAGCTAAAAACAGCGGGGCGATCTGCCCCGCTAAAACCTTGGTGGCACCATGTTCGTGTTTGGTTTCAATCCCCTGGCTGGCTAGATAGTCACGCAGCGCATCGAAATCACCCGCCCGTAGGTGATCCCGCACCTGCCGGTTAAAGGGCATAACTTCCGCCACCAAAGTTCGACCCGACAGCCCACTTTGATAACACTCATTACAGCCCCCCGGTTTGTGAAAACGTATATGCTGCGCGCCCGACCCTAATCCCTGGCGCAGCTCTGCTAACAACGCCTCTGAGGTTTCATAGATAGAGCGTTCCACGGCCTCATGCGCAGGCATCGCTGTGCTGCAATGGGGACAAAGCGTCTCAATCAACCGCTGGGACACAATCCCCACCATCATCCCGGGACTTAGAATCGTTTCCTTACTCATGGCAAAGTCCGACGGCGAAATCATGCGCAGATAGAAACTGATCGGGTCCGATGCATGACCTGTGCTCAAGACAAAGCGTCCTTGCAACCCCATAGTCTCAGCGTTACTCGCGGTCAGACGATCACGCATCTCGCCGATAACCAAATAGTCGGAATCCTGGCGCACCGAGCTCTTTTGCACAGCGCTGATCCGGGCCTCTAAATCATGTCCTTCTGCTGGCAATTCAACGTGGCAGACATGATCAAGCTGCACCTCAATGGTGTCGGAAATCTCAAGTATCGCGTAGTGGGCAGGAATTTTGTTTTGCAGTGCTGTCAAGGTAGTCGACTTGCCGCTATTAACCCCGCCGGTAAAAATCAACAAACCACTGCCAAGTGCCATCATTTCGCGCAACGCGGCCTGTTGCGCATCGCTGTAACCAGCACTATCCAGGTCAACCACATCGTGCATGTCGCGCAATCGGCACTTGCAGGTCATGCCGCTACACGCTAACTGCAGTTTATTCAACCGAACCATGTAACTTCTGCCCGGTTTCGCACGTCTGGAGTCGTAATAGAACTGGCCGTCCAGGGCCTCTTCCTTGCCAAAGGGTCGGTTCCCGTAAACTGAGAACATCACCGATACAATAGCCTGACCCTCGCTCGCAGCGAACCTCGCGCGCCGCACCAGAATGCCGTGAATACGAAACCAGATCTCGGTTTGGCCTTTTTTGATATTGATGTGAATATCCGACGCGCTCGCCTCAATAGCGTCTTCTAATAGTTCATCTACCAGTGGGTTAGAATCCTGAGGCAATCGCTGCCCACTTGATTCCTTGTTAGTCTCTTCAGCTCGGTCATATGACCGAAAAACCGACTCAGTGATCTCGATCTGCTCACCCGGCCCTAGCGCCCGCACCACGCTAATTAACTCTTTTAACGCGACAGTTTGAGCCGCATGCTTTGGCGCAACAAAATAAACATCCAACTGATCAGAGACCAAAACACAACAGTGCGCCCTCTTGCGCTCAATAATGCCCCGCACTTCAGGGTGGTCGCTTAACGTTAGATCACTGAGCCGCTCAACATCTGTAATGCGTTCTGCAACTTGGGAATTCATTACTTCAGCTCCAAGCGGTGTCTACTGTTATCCGAAGCGAGCAGTTCAATCTCATGCCAAATATCGCCCTGTACATCCTTCCGCACCACTATTTGAGCTAATTCATAGCGCACGTTGTTATGCATAAAAGATTGCCCAAAGCTCAGAGCAATAGGCTGACCATGACTAATCACCACCGCACTCGCCTTAATGCCTAAGGCCGCATTCCCAGCATCTGCAAAGCCAGACACTAAGCCGTCTAAACCCATCATCTGGACATCTGCTTTTATAGCTGGCTGCTTCGATAGCGGTGCCATCGTAGACTCCATAGCAACGAGAGCTGGCCGTCGAGTTGTTGGTTTTGGGCGCTTGTCGTGCATCGCACGAGCTGCACTTAAAATCCGCTCCGGTACCGCATTATTAACCCCCAACAAAAGCGCTTCCAAAGCCTCTGGCTCGCTAGACAACAGTTCCAGTTGCTGCATCAATTGACCCAAGGTTTCTGCCATCACCTGGGTATGCGCCAGTTCACGCAAGTCCCGCTCTGCCGGCGTACACAAAGGGCATTCATCTATGAGTTCCTGCGCCGATGGCGAGAAATTGCTCTCGGCACAAACTCGACTTGAGACAATGATGCTCAACATCAATACCTTCGATCTCACGCCGCCACCTTTTTACCGCGCACCACAAACGAAAGGTTAGCTTTGACCATTCGACCATGATTAAACTCGAACAGCACATCACCGAGCTTGCCGTTCACGCCGCCGGGAATTCGCTCAACCACACCTAATAAACTTGCGAGAGGTCGGGGATCTACCTCGACAACTGCCGCGACATGCGCCTCGGTATAGTCACGACTTACTACTCTCAGCCCGCCCTGTAACGACATCGGCGCACCACCGTCGACATAACTTTCAATTGTTGCGCGCCAACCGGGTTTTGCAGTTAAAGCGCTTAAGACTGATACCAGATACCCCTCCAAGGTGTGGAGATCTCGAGCCTTAACTGGAGGGATTTCAGCGTCGAAAATCATCCGCCAATTGGTTCCGCGCATCGTAAGGTCCGCCTGCAACGCGTCAGCAATTTGCCGTAGTCGCGCTGCATGACTGGCAGTAAAGACCCCAGTCAAGGTCACTTGCGCCACCTTGGAGTTGAATAACATTTTATTTAAGCCGTATATCTGCAGCACTTCAATTCGCTGGCGACACCTGACCAATACCCTTAGTTCTTCCCGCAACTTCGGGCTGCCGCGCGGCGGCACCAACACGACTTCTCGCGACAAGGCTTCACGGCGCTGAATTTCTTGCTCAAACTCGTAACTGCCCCACGCCGCCGCCAAGACTAATACCAGCATCACACCATGCAAAAAATGCGGCATTCCTTTGCGCGTATATGCGCTCAGCGGCCGCTTCGACACCAAATAACTACCTGACAGCGACTGTTCCCCGCTGACTGCATAACCAGCTTGGCGAAATTGTTCTGTCGCGGAGCCTCCTGCAACGACTAGGATATCCACGTTGTGGGCGGCGAACTCAATGGCCTGCTCAATAGGTAGCACTTGTTCGGAACCATCGAGCACCGAGACCTGACCTTCAGCGTCACTAATGGTTGCCGTGTATACCCCATCATCGAAAGGCCAAAACAAAGTGAATACACCGCCAACAAGCGGCCAATCCATAACTTGCGCGGCAACCACTACCGCCCGATGTCCGGTGCCCCAAGCCAAATCGCCAACAATCAACACCGCATTTAAATGCTGCCGCGTTAACCACCGCGTTAGCTCTACGCTACGCTGCAGAACATTGCCTGATAGCGCAATAACCGGCGGGTTGAGTGCCAAGGCTAACCGCGTACCTTTGATCGCATCAATGTGCACGAGGTGGTTGTGCATCTGCGGCTGCAGCATCAAATGATTCTCGCAGTAATAGCGACCACGGATTCAATACGACGTTCGCTGCGCTGCCGTGACTTCATAAACGGTAACCACGACACCAATGGCATACCGTTCTCATTTGTACGTGCTCGCGTAGACGACAAATTCGTGATGATCCGCGTCTCACCGTCGCGCAGACTTATAGGAAAACCCAGGTCCTTCTCGGTCGACTGAGGCAAGCGCCCGGAGACATTGCCGCCGTCGTAGGTGTACTCTTCTACACCCGTCAACTCTGACCGAGTCAAGGCGAGCCGCAGATAGACACGCTCCTTACCGATATTTGGCAACACCACCCAGTTATCGCCCGTATTGAGCTGCTCGGTTCTAACGGTTGTCAGTTTATCCAGCGCCCCGGCGGTGATCTGCCGATCAACAGTGACACTTTCGACATAACGAATAGTGTCAACATCGCGCAGCGAGGTCACTTGATTGTGTTGCGCGATAACCTTTTTGCGCACCGACATTTCGGCGTTCCCCAGACCACGCAGCCAGCCAAGAATCACAGAAGCACGATCCAAACGGTCATCACCGTCAAACCGGATTGATAGTTCACCAGTAGCTCCAGTATCAAAGGTGGGACCCGAAAACTTGAAACCCCCACGTAAAGCAGCGTTACGCAGGGCCTGAACGTCTAGTCCGCGATTTTCCGTTTCTGTTACATCAACTTCGTATAGGACGTATTCAATAGAAACCCGACGATTCAACCGTTGATTAAAATCGGCGACCAGTGGTGCAACTCGAGCCATAACGTCCGGCCGCGCCGTAACCAAAAGCAAACCGGCTTCTGGTGCCAGACTCACTTCAGCTGGGGGTTCCTTATCACCCTCTAATCCAAGAGTTTCATCATCCTCGTCCGCGCCCGTCAGCTCTTTTACCGCAGCCAATAGCGACGCATATGCATCGCTTACAAATTCGGTGTTATTTATCTTTTCAGCACTACCGATGTTGCCCAGCCCTCCAACACCAACGCGTCCAGTGGATTGACCCGGGGCGATGTTGATCTCAAAGGACCGAGTGGCAAAACGGGAAATAACGATCACCCCATCAACGGTGTGCCACGCCCAATTCGCCTGAGCGCATATCGCGTTCAGATGCTCTAGCCGCGTTTGAGCATCCCGAGCACGTGCGATCAATGGGCCGGGATCCGACTTATCTATGCGCACGCGGCCAGGCGGCAAAATTTGCTGCAACACGGTAGCTGCGGGCAATCCCGCATACGAGACCGAGATCGCATCCAAAAGCCAGGCGACATCCTCTGGAACCCGCACACGCTGCGCATCAGGTTGGCGCTTAGCGACATTAGTTGACGCGAGCGGGATTGCCTCAGGCGGGATTGGCGCTATCGAAGAAATCGGCGCAGCAGCACACCCTGCTAAAACAATCACCACCAGACAACGGATCACAAAGCACCTGCTGCTGATCGAAAGTCGATGGTTTGGGTAAACGGCCGCACCTCCCCCTCGACAAAATAATTGTGTTTGAGTAGCGCAAGCACCCCGCTGAGACCGTCACGGACAACAACCACATAGGGCCGCTGAATCATCCAATCTTCAACATAACCATCCGCGCCTAGGCGCCAATTACCAATGGTATAGCCGCACTGATGCAGCAGACGGCGTACATTCTCCCGCAAGCTACCGGCTTCTATCTCCACACGATCACAACGAGCCCCAGTGGTTATCGGCCTCCCAATACCGTTAGCGCTTGCGTTGGATTGCGCATAGGTAGACTTTGGCAGTTGCGCAGCCGAGATCTGATCCCCACCGACCAGTCCTGGTTCTTCATATTCGACCAAGAACGCATCTTTGAAGTCACCAGCGCGCTGGATCTGCAACACACCTTCAGCTTCCTTTCTACTTTTCAGCCCCCTGATTTGCACTGCATGCAAGCCTAGCCAGCGCTTCTCCAACGTTTCCGCGCGGTACCCAGAAGCCTTAAGTTGCACTCTAAGCTGTTCTAACTGACGTATTTGCTGACCAGCCATAACTTGGACTGCCCAACGTTGCACTAACTCTGGTGCTTTTGCAGTGCGCTTTGCTTCAGTAACTTTAGCTTTGGAATTTTTCGGCGGCATCAGCGTAAACTGCCGCTCCGTTAATTTAGCATTGGCGCTACCCAAATCTTTCAATCCCTCAGGGCCGCGAGCGCTTTGCCTGCTCAATAGCTGTAGATTCCCAGCACTATTCCCGCGATAGAGTCGTGCTACGCGCCAGTTATCAGTTTGAACCGTTAAGTGCAGTCCATGCAGCTCGTGACCATCAAGGGTGTATATGAGCGCAGGAGCGTCGTGAACATTTGATATACGGTAGCCCAATTGATCGAGGCGCCTTGCAAGCGAACGCCCTAAAGGCCCAACTGGCTGAAATCTGAATTTTGTGGTGACAGAGGGATAACGCTTGGTAACAACCTCCAACATAGCTTGCGCTAAAAAGGCTTGATGACTTGGTAAAACAGCCGTCTCGTAACTATTACTCTTACGATCAGCCTCAAGAGCACCACGCTGCATCCAGCCGCAGCCAGCGCCAATCATCACAACAACGATGAACGGAATCTTCAAAAGACTTGTTCGACGTACAAATACAATGGCCCAGTTGCTCCCATAGAGTGCGTAATTGCAGATCCTTTTCGTCGCCAATCCATACATTGCCATTGCAAAAGCGCCTGAACTCCACAACTTGAAAAGATCACTTTCTCTTTTTGGATTATTTGCGTTGCCTGCGCGGCGCATTAATACTCCCGATATTTCGGCGCCCAAGGGCTATTACCCAACAACAACTATACGCATCACTTTATTTTAAATAGTAACCGTTAGTCTATCTTCTAGTACCGGCGGTCCAATAATCGGCGTTGCCTAATAACGAATGGAACCGGCTAACCCGTTTCAATGCGACTTTCGATTCATGTTTACGCTGATGTTGGCGGTGATGCGCTGACCACCGAGTTATCGCGGCAGTTTCAAACAGAGAACTGGATGGGAAAATCAAGGTTCTTTCACTTCTGTCATTAAGCGCTCGCTGCAAAAATCCACCTAATCGGGCAAAACAGAATCGAGTTACTGCACTTATAATTGTTCTAATAAGACAACCTCTACCTACTTGGGACACTTCTTTTTAGCTCTAAAGGATAAATTGAATATGTAAGGGGCTCTGCTGCCGCGAACTTTTAAGATGAACACTATAAAAAAGAGAGGGAGGAACGATGGGCGGTAGAGATCACCCGACTAAAGGGAAATATTTACTTCAACACTGACTCTGGCTTTCCAGCAGTGCTGTACCGCCAGACTACCCGTGATTTTTGAGCTTAGCTTCGAATGCTATTGGCCCACAGAGGTACGGGATTCAATCTGGGAGTCGGAAACGGTAAATAAAGCTCCCGACGCTTCGGACTTTGGTTGCTTTGCGCAGATTATTGTAGGCCTCAACAGGCTTCCGCTTTTCAGGTTTCTGCTCTATCGTGATTCCCTAACCAGAATACGGACAGAGCAATGCCACGACTTACCCAAGTGCCTAGATCCCAGGCAGATCCAAGCGTCATACCATTTTACGACGCGTTATTTGGCGCCGATCGTGACCCTGTTGAACAGCCCGGAACCGCAACAGGAACTCCCGGCAACTGGTGGACGGTATTTGCTCAGGTGCCAGATTGCCTTCATCACATGGTTGCCGGGTTCCAGTTCTACCGGGATCGCAAGCGCAAAATCGCACCCCGCCTGCGAGAACTTGGGCAGGCACGCGCCGGTTTTGCCCGGGG
The DNA here is from genome assembly GCA_002684495.1 of Gammaproteobacteria bacterium. Classification (GTDB taxonomy): domain Bacteria; phylum Pseudomonadota; class Gammaproteobacteria; order Pseudomonadales; family Azotimanducaceae; genus UBA4421. The sequence continues at coordinate 228,605 of NYVG01000002.1, forward strand.
TAGCCAATTTGTTTTTTCACAACACTGTAAAGCATTGCGCGCCGCAAAATTTACCGAGGCACAGATCGAAGCGATTCCCCACTGGTCTTCAAGCAGCGAATTTGACGCACTAGAGCGCGCAGTACTGGCTTATACCGACGACTTAGTCTTGCAAGGCGGCCGAGTTGCGGATGGCACATTTGCCGCCCTGCAAGAGCATTTGACCGAGGTGCAGATAATTGAACTCACCTATATCGTTTGCACCTACGAAATGCATGCAACAATGACTCGGGCATTACGCTTGGAGTTTGATGACGTAGACGAGCGTATCGTCGAAGTGCCGGTCCCCGAAGGCGAGGACCGAGACATCGATTTCTTTAAAGATGTCGACAGTTAATCAATCTGCCAAGATTTTATAAGCTCGTCATAAGCGACCGTCTTACCCTGAGGCTTTTCGTCCACAAGCTTGGGTTTAGGTGCGCCCGGCTGGCTTAGCCAATATGCTGGATCACGCGGCTCGTTCAGCTGTGGGCCGCACTCTCCTTGCACGCCGTGGCGCTGCAACCGCGCCAACACTTTATCTTGCTGCTCGGCAAGGCTGTCCATCGCTGCTTGCGCAGAGCTTTCTCCGCTCACCGCGTTCGCCACATTGGCCCACCACAATTGCGCCAATTTTGGATAGTCTGGCACGTTGGTACCTGTAGGCGTCCACGCGGTGCGAGCCGGGCTGCGATAAAACTCGACCAAGCCACCCAAACGTGGCGCCATATCTGTCATAGCTTGGGAGCGAATATCCGAGTCTCGGATGGGCGTCAGCCCGACGAGGGTTTTCTTCAACGACAGCGTTTTTGCTGTGACAAATTGGGCATACAGCCACGCCGCTTGACGACGGGCTAACGGCGTACTTTTCAGTAGTGTCCATGCGCCGGTGTCCTGATAACCCAGCTTCATACCCTCGCTCCAATACGGCCCATGGGGCGACGGTGCCATACGCCACTTCGGCGTGCCGTCTGCATTTACTACGGCAAGTCCCTCTTTAATCATGTCCGCGGTAAATGTGGTGTACCAAAAAATCTGCTGTGCAATCTGTCCTTGGGCAGGAACCGGACCCGCTTCAGAAAATGTCATGCCACCTGCCTGAGGCGGCGCGTATTGTTTCAGCCAATCGATGTACTTCTGCAACGCGTATACGGCTGCAGGGCCGTTGGCTGCACCACCTCGACTGACCGACGACCCGACAGGACGGCAGTTCTCAACTCGAATGCCCCATTCGTCAACCGGTAAGCCATTGGGTATACCGGCATCGCCCGCCCCCGCCATCGACAACCAGGCATCAGTAAATCGCCACCCTAGGGAAGGATCCTTTTTGCCATAGTCCATGTGGCCATAAATTGTTTGACCATCGATCTGTTGCACATGGTTGGTGAAAAATTCCGCGATGTCCTCATAGGCTGACCAGTTAATAGGTACACCTAAGGCGTAGCCATACTGTCGTTCGAACTGGGCTTGAATCTCCGGATTACTGAACCAGTCATAGCGAAACCAATACAGGTTAGCGAACTGTTGATCCGGTAATTGATAAATTTTTCCGTCTGGTCCAGTGGTAAAACTGATGCCAATAAAGTCTTCGAGGTCTAATGTCGGTGACGTTACAACCTTACCATCACCGGTCATAAAATCGCTGAGCGCAATGACATAGCCATAGCGAGAATGCGTACCGATCAGGTCCGAGTCGTTAACATAGGCATCGTAGACGTTTTCACCTGACTGCATTTGGGTTTGTAATTTCTCAATCACATCACCCTCTTGAATCAGGTCGTGGTTCACTCGAATGCCGGTAATGTCAAAAAATGCGCGCGCTAGAGTTTCGCTTTCATATTCATGCGTAGTGAGTGTTTCTGACACCACATTAATCGTCATGCCACGATAGGGTTCAGAAGCTGCGGTAAACCAAGCCATTTCTGCTGTCTGCTCGGCTTCGGACAAAGTTGAGGGCTGAAATTCATCGGCAATCCAACGTTGAGCGTTGCCTGCATAGTCCATGTCAGGTTGATTAGGTTGGGCGCCATTGTCCCCACACGCCACTAACATCCCAGCCAAAATCAGAAATAAAACTGTTCTCAACATCTACCTTCCCTCATTGTCATAAGCGCACCCAGTATAGGTGCTAACCGCGCCACAACACTAATAGCGCCCAACATACCGATAAGCCGCTCGCCCATACCAGAGCACCGGCCATAAAGCCTAAGAACAGCAGGTGAATAAAAGCCGCGCTTAACAAGCTAATAAAAAAACGATCGCCACGGGTCGTCGCCAGTGGCAAAAAACCGCGGCGCTTAGTCGTGGGCCAACGCAATTCCATTAACGTCATCACACATAGCGCCAGGGCAATACTGCTAAAGAATACGGCTGTTGGTGTCGTCCAGGCCATCCAAGTCATGACACACGCCCCAGCGCAAAACCTTTAACTAAATGCTTACGCACGAACCACACGACAATAATCCCCGGTATTACCGTGAGCACACCGGCTGCTGCAAGCACCCCCCAATCTAAACCAGAGGCGCTTACCGTGCGGGTCATGGTCACTACGATCGGTTTCGCCTCACTGCCCGTAAGTGTTCGCGCCAGCAGCAGTTCGACCCAACTGAACATGAAGCAAAAGAACAGTGTGACTCCGATTGCACCGCGATTGACCGGCACAAAAATCCGCAAGAAGAAAAAGCTGAAACTGTGCCCATCAATACGCGCCATATCATCTAATTCTGTGGGCACCCCAGACATAAAGCCCTCGAGGATCCAGACGGACAAAGGCACTGTGAACAGACAGTGTGCCAATGCAACGGCGAGCGGCGTATCAAAAAGGCCTACCGCAGAATAGAGTTGAAAAAACGGCAGCAAAAACACCGCCGGCGGCGCCATGCGATTGGTCAAAAGCCAGAAGAACAATTGACGATCACCGAGGAAGCGATAGCGCGAAAACACATAGGCTGCCGGCACCGCGACCAAAATAGAAATTAGCGTATTTAACACCACGTAATTCAGGGAATTAACGAAGGCGGAAAACCATACCGGGTTGCGCCAGATCTCAGCGAAGTTAGCCAGTGTGGGATTTTGCGGCAGCAGAGCAAACTCGCCGGTAATATCGGCGTTGCTCTGCAACGCAATACTGGCCAACCAATAAAGGGGCAGCAGCAAATAAATACAATAGCCAACCAATAGCCAGCGACTCGCGCTCAACCATGGCCGAGCATGCCCGCTAGTCATGTTCACGTACCACGCTGCTGTAGAAGATCCAGCAGAACAACAATATAAATAAGAAATAAATCACCGAGAAAGCCGCTGCTGGACCAAGATCAAATTGTCCTACCGCCATAGTGGCAAGATGTTGACTCAAAAACGTAGTCGCATTGCCAGGGCCGCCACCGGTTAGCACAAACGGTTCGGTATAGATCATAAAGCTGTCCATAAGCCGCAGCAGCACCGCAATAACGAGCACCCCCTTCAATCTCGGCAACTCCACATAACGGAAAACTTGCCACTTACTGGCACCGTCCAACTCTGCGGCCTGATAATAGGCTGCGGGTACCGACGTGAGCCCAGCAAAAGCCAGCAACGCCACCAATGACGTCCAGTGCCAAATATCCATCGCCAACAGGGTTAGCCAAGCATGAAGCGGATCAGCGGTGTAGTTATAACCGAGGCCCAGAGCGTTCAGAGTTACCCCTAGCAGACCAATATCCGCGCGGGCGTATAGCTGCCAGATGGTGCCCACAACGTTCCAAGGAATCAGCAGCGGTATCGCTAACAGCACCAGTAACAGCGACGCACTTAGACCGTCACGCGGCATGCCTCGCGCCAGCATTAAGCCCAACGGAATTTCAATAATAAGCACACTGGCACTGAACGCGAGTTGGCGCAAAAACGCATCAATAAAGCGCGGATCCTGAAGTGTTTCGCTGTACCACTGAAACCCCACAAAGAATCTTGAATTGAAATCCAAAATATCTTGGACAGAGTAGTTAACTACCGTTATCAGCGGTACCACACCACTGAAGGCCACAATCAGCAAAACCGGCAGAACACCTAACCAAGCTTTATTGTTGTAGGGTTTATTCATGATCTGCCAACAACAATTGACCTTGGGCAGAAAAACATAGATGCCGCGCCAGATGGATACCAACGCTCTGACCAATAGAGACGTCCAATTGACCCCGCACAGCGATTTGACCAGCAGCAGTCTCTAAGCGCACAACCCCGGTTGCTGCACCATACTCGGTGCCGGCAAGCTGAATTGATTTAACAACCCCTCTCAATTGGCCTGCATCTTGCGCCTGCAGTTGCGCCCACTCGGGCCTAAAACCCACACGCTGCGTCCCTGCCAGCAACGGAGTGGAAGGCGCCAGTTGCTCAGCATCCACAAAGTTCATACCCGGGCTACCAATAAAATAGCCAACAAACTCGCACGACGGCGTAGTGTAGATCTGCTCTGGCGTCCCGACCTGGAGCAAACCGCCCTCTGCCATAACCGCCACTTGATCAGCGAAAGTCAACGCCTCAGTCTGATCATGGGTAACGTAAATCATGGTCACCCCGAGTTCTTCTTGAACCCGACGCAAAGTCTGGCGCAACCGCCATTTCATTCTTGGCTCTACGGCGGTCAAAGGTTCATCCAGCAGCACAACCGAAACATCCGGGCGAACTAATGCGCGGCCAATCGCGACCAGCTGTTTTTGAAACAATGACAACTGGGATGCCACAAGCGGCAATTGCTGAGTAATTTCTAAATCAGCGGAAATGCGCTGCACCCGCTCGTCAATCCATAACGGATCAAACTTACGAGCGCGTAAAGGAAAGGCTAAGTTCTCGGCCACAGACATAGATTCATATAGGACCGGAAACTGAAATACTTGGGCCACATTACGTTGTCGTCCAGCCAGATCAGACACGTCATCAGCGTCGAACAAAACACGCCCCGAAGAAGGCGTCAGCAGCCCCGATAACAGGTTCAACAAGGTAGTTTTACCGGCACCTGATGCTCCCAATAGAGCGAATGCCGTGCCATCCGCCACGTTTAGCGATAACGGTGCGAGCGTATCCGCCTCGGCACCCGGATACCGAAAAGACAGTTCATCAAGTTGAATTGCGGCCATACTCAGATAACCCCAAACCGCATAATGTCGTCATTTCGAACAATAACTTGGAGGGTCTGACCAGCGCTCACCTGCACCATGCCCGGACATCGCACCACCCAGCGCTTAGTTTCCACTGCACCGTGAATAAATGTCTCGTCGCCACTGGTCTCTAAGCCCAACACCTGCATTTGAAACTCACTCACCTCGCCAGCAGGGGGCGAACTCGTCATATAAACATGTTCAGGACGCACGGCCGCTTGCCGCGCCGCAGCGACCAAGGTCGCCTTAGAAGTGAATGGGTTAACACCCGGGTCACTCATAAGATCAGCTGCGACAAAGCTCTGTGGGTGCCTATACACCTCAAGCGGCGTACCCGACTGTAACTTTGTATGCTCGTCCAATAGCACCACCTCGTCTCCCAGGGCAAATGCATCTTTGGGATCCGTAGAGGTATAAATCACCGTGGTGCCGCTTTGCTGCAACAAACTTTGCAACTCCAGCACCAGTGTCTCGCGCAGTTTGTAGTCAAGATTTACCAATGGCTCGTCCAACACCAGTACCTGTGCCTGCTGAGCCATAGCGCGAGCTATTGCCAAGCGCTGCTGCTGTCCGCCCGACAGTTCGTTTGGCAAGCGTTGCAAAAGCGCCGCTAGACCAAGCACCTCAGCCAGCTGTTTGGCTCTGGCCTCGCGATCGCGACGGGACACGCCCTGAGCGCGCATAGGTGAGGTAATATTTTCTGCCACGGTCCAGTTCGGATAGTTAACAAACGCCTGGAATACCACCGCGACAGAGCGAGACTGGGGTCGCAAGCAGCTCAATTCTCGATCGTTTAAGACTACCCGTCCTGTGGCTGAGCAAGCTAAGCCAGCGATAAGACGACACAAGTTTGTCTTGCCTGATCGATTACGTCCCAATACAACGGTCAGCGTTCCCGCACGAAAATCATGCTCGAACACTTCCGCACCGGGCGTTAGCTGAATCTGGGAGAGCTGCAACATACCGCTGTCAAAACACCAACAAAGCCCACATTGCTAAAGGAAATCCCTATAGCACCCTAGTTAAGGAATTTTTCAGCCGCTACTTCAGCTGCGAACGGGCAAATTTAACAAGCTTTTCGCCATAGGGCGGTCGCATACCCATCATCCCTGCCAGGTTAAATTTCGTTTGCTTAAATACGGCTTTGGCGTGGCTAAACCGCTTAAATCCGTCAGCGCCGTGATAGGCACCCATGCCCGACGGCCCCACCCCACCAAAGGGCAATTCCTCTTGGGCAATGTGCATGATCACATCGTTCAAGGTCACGCCACCAGACGTGGTGTAGTTAACCACATGACTGGCCTCCGCCTGATCTGCACCAAAGTAATAAAGTCCTAACGGACGATCATGCGCGTTGACGTAATCAATGGTGTCCTGAACATCAGCATAGGACTTTACCGGCAATACTGGGCCGAAGATTTCTTCTTGCATGACGGCCAAATCATCGCTGGGGTTGAGCACCAAAGTGGGCGCAATTTTATGCGCCGGCTGTTGCCTGAAATCTTCTTGTGCCGGATTAATCTCCACCACCTCAGCGCCAGCATTCTTCGCCTCATCTACGTAGCCGTTAAGGCGCTTAAAATGTCGCTCGTTAACAACCGAGGTATAGTCGGGGTTGTCCACAAGAGTAGGGAACATTTTTTTGACGGATGCCTTGGTCGATTCAACGAACTCGTCCATACGCTCTTCTGGTACGAAGACATAGTCAGGGGACAAACAAATCTGCCCTGCATTGAGCATTTTACCTGCCATCAATGAATCAGTGGTAGGCGCCATATCAGCACTGCGCCCGATTACCACCGGTGACTTACCGCCCAATTCTAGGGTCACCGGCACCAAGTTTTCAGATGCGGCCCGCATCACATGCTTGGCCACCGAAGTCGCACCGGTAAACAACAGATGATCGAAGGCTAAGCTAGAAAAATCCGCACCTGTTGCAGGGCCACCAGTGACCACTGCAATTTCCGCCGAATCGAACTCAGCCGCGATTGCTTCCGCCATAGCCTCTGACGTGGCCGGCGTATATTCACTGGGTTTAATCATGCAGCGATTGCCAGCGGACAGAACACCGGATAAAGGCGCGAAAGTCAGATTGACGGGAAAATTCCAAGGACTGATCACACCCACCACACCCAGCGGTTGATAGTCGATCCAAGCTTTAGCACCGAATAACGCCAGCACCCCCGGCGTCACCTTGCGCTTTTCCCGCTTCATCCACTCTTTCATATGCTTTTGTGCATGTCGTAAGGGTGTTACTGATGAGGCTATATCGGTAAACAACGACTGGTGTTCGCTGCGATGACCGAAGTCTGCTGTCATCGCCTCGATAAAGCGCTGTTCATTTTTCCGCACTACATTGATTGCGCGTTCAAGCCGATCAAACCGTGTGGCAAAAGACACCTCGCCCTCCGCCAGATAAGCACTTTTCTGTGCATCGAGAATTGACTGCATAACCTCTAACGAGGTGTCTTGCTGTTCGAGGCTCAAATCATTCATCAGAGATCTCCAAATTAACTAAATTATAGTTGTCGTTAGGTAATCGCGGGTTGGGACGCATCAACATATTGCTCCCGCAGGGTCCGCTTCAAAACTTTGCCGGTACCATTGCGCGGCAGCGCATCAATAAATTCAACGCTCGCTGGCACCTTAAATTTAGCGAGCTTCTTCAGACAATGGCCGATGACATCATCAGCGGATAAATCTTCATTAGGCTTCAGCACCACTACCGCCAATCCGGTCTCCCCCCAGCGGTCGTCTGGCACCCCTATAATCGCTGCTTCAGCGACCTGGGGCAACTGATATAAAACGTTTTCCACCTCTGCTGGGTATACGTTCTCGCCACCCGATATATACATATCCTTCCAGCGATCAACGATGTAAATAAACCCCTCGTCATCAAAACGCGCCGCATCACCGGTTTTCAGCCAATCATCAGCAAACGACTTAGCGGTAGCCTCGGGATTATTCCAATACCCCGGGGTAATGTTAGGACCACGAATCAACAATTCACCCACCTCACCCCAAGGCAACTCAAGCCCTTCATCATCCACCACTTTAACTTCAGTGTGGAGCAAACATTTGCCCGCGGAGCCCAACTTGCGCAGGGCATCTGTGGCTTCCAGCATGGTACCGCCAGGACTGGTCTCGGTCATACCCCAACCCTGCACCAGCGGCACCCCGCGATCTAGCCAACCCGTCAAAATAGCTTCAGCACAGGGAGCGCCACCGACACCCGCCGTTTGCAAGCGAGACAAATCCGTAGCCGCGAAATCAGGGTGCTGCATCATAAATTGGTAAGGCGCGGGCACACCAAAGAAATGCGTGACCCCCAATACAGGATCGCCAATCACAGATAATGCGCGGCCAGGCTCAAAATCACGCATTAACAGAATACGTCCACCTGCGTGCAAAATCGGATTCGCATAGCAATTCATGCCGCCAGTGTGAAATAGCGGCAATACGACGAGCTGCACCGCGTCACTACTGACCCCTGCAGGCAAACCGAGGTTAACGGCATTATAAAAATTCATACCGTAGGTAATCATCGCGCCTTTGGGATGTCCTGTTGTGCCTGACGTGTACATGATCATTGCTACATCGTCATGGGAGCATTCCACCACAGAGTAATCGACTTCAGCGGCAGCCATAGCGGCAGCATAAGAACAGTTTGCATCTTCAACATCTAACTGCAGTTCAAGTTCGATCCCACACAAGGCCTTTAACTCGCTCGCCTCAGGTAAAAACTTCACATCACTGATCAGCAGCTTGGGCGCCGAATCATTCATAATGTACTCAAGCTCAGGAACGGTTAGCCGCCAGTTCAATGGCAAACAAATGGCACCAATTTTCGCACAGGCAAACGCTGCTTCGAATATTTCAGGACAATTCGCCGCGAGGATAGCCACTCGATCGCCCTTTACGAAACCTTGGCTCTGCATCCAACTCGCTAACTTGCTCGCTCTTTCGTCCAATTCCCCATAAGACAACTCGTTTCCAGTATCGAGATCGACTATTGCTACTTTATTGCCGCGAACACCAGCGTGGTGGGCAATCCAGTCATAATGCTTAACAGCCATCTAATTCCCCTCATTCAACTTGATCTGACAAGCGACGAAACTATACAACATGCATAGGTTAGTGCATTAATAACTCTTGATCGCAAACCCAAAGGACACAATCATGCACTTCAAGTCTTTTTCCTTTACAAGTTGCTTGCTGGCGATCAGCTGCCTGAGTGCCTGCACTGAGTTTCAAAATCAAACCGACCTAGTGATCAATAATGTCACAGTGGTGGACGCAGTCTCACCGATTAGAGTTGAGCGCAGCGTGGTCATTCGCGATGACAAAATTTTTGCCGTTAGCCCAGCTCTAACGGGAGCCGCTGCGACAACACCTAATGTTATTGATGCTAGCGGACAGTTCCTGATCCCCGGGCTATGGGATATGCACGTGCACTTTTTGTACGAGCCAAAATTGACCGAACAAATGGCCGATCTGTTTTTGCACTACGGGGTCACAAGTGTTCGCGACACCGGTGGCAATCTCGCCGACTTGGCGGCGCTACGCGAGCGACTTACTGAACGCTCACGACCATCACCCCAAATCTATTTCTCCGGACCATTACTCGACGGTGAATTTGTAGTCTACGACGGCAGCGATCCCGCCCGACCCGAACTAGGTGTTGATGTCGCAAACACAAGCACTGCCAACGCTCGGGTAAAGCAACTTAAGGATGCTGGCGCCGACTTGATCAAGATTTATGAATTGGTACAACCTGATGTTTACGCGGATCTCGTTGCCGCAGCGCGCAGCCACAATCTGCCTATCGCCTCACACGTACCCTTAATGCTCACTGCCGACGAAGCAGGACCACTCGCAGATTCAATGGAGCATTTACGCAATATCGAACTCGCATGCGCAAGCAACTGGCAGGAACTGTTACAGGAGCGACGCAAAACAATCAGCGAATTCACCGAAGGATTAGGTTATGACCTGCGCCGCGGCCTGCACAGCGCACAACGCCTCCCTGCCATCGCAGCTTATGACGAAAACCGCTGTAACGAGGTGCTGGATACGCTGCAGGCCACCACCCAGGTACCTACTTTGCGTTTGAATACGGTTTTTCGGCAACAGCCTTGGACGCGCAACGACTGGCCAATCGCGCTAACCGGAATGCCTAACGACGTCGCCCAGCAGTGGCAGAGTCAGATCGACTTACTTAAGCACAACAACACGGCACCAGATCACCGCTTCGCTGATTGGAGCTTGTTTCTGATTTCGCGCTTATTAGAACGCAAGGTTCCTATAGCCGCCGGAACCGATACACCTATTGGCCTTGGCATACCGGGCTATAGCTTACATACCGAATTAGAGTTGCTGGTGACTGGCGGCATGACACCTACCCAAGCCTTATACGCAGCGACAGTTGCCCCAACCCACTTCTTTGGCAACACCGATGAAATCGGACAAATCAAACCAGGTATGACCGCCGACCTGATTTTACTGAATGCCAACCCGATGGACGATATCAGCAATACACGCAACATAGCTGCAGTAATGACTAGAGGTACCTGGATACGCCGCTAACCGAGCGCGTTCACTATGTCCTTCCTTTTAAGAGTCGGTCGATTCGCTGGCTGATAAGTGAGAATGATTCCGCGCCGCTGCCTTGGCGAGTTGTTGGGCATCGAACCATGCACAGCAAGTGGATGAAAGAACACCACCGAGCCAGACGGCACTTCAATAGGCCTCTGGGCACTGGCGTCGAAGCCAGCTGGGTCAGTATAAAAACCTGCTAATTGTCGCGCGTCACTGCAACCGGGCAACATGCCCAACTTATGACTGCCTTTAACAATATGTAAGCAGCCATTACTCACAGAGCTGTCATCAAAGTTCACCATCACATTGGGCAAGCGCTCTGCCTCATCACAATCATGCACCCAATAAGGCGTATCCTGATGCCAGGCAAATCCTGAACCCACTCTCGAACTTTTCAGATTCAGCTTCGCTGTCCATAATGCCACTTCCGCACTGTCTACCAATTGACACATGGGGCGCACTAGACGCGGATCATGAACCAATTGCGCAAACTGATCGTGCAGTTCATGCACAGGTTCTATCACGCGAATTTCTGCTGCATCCTGATGATGTTCAAATTGCACTGTAGAGTGGCCAATGTCAGCAAATGAATTGCCGTCTAAGACGTAGCGTCTCGCATCAGCACTTGCTGCCATAACTTTGGCCGTTTGCGCGGCGGCGTCCGCCGCGGCTCTAAAAGCATTAACCTCCTGCTTGTGGAATACCTGCCGGCGCACCAAGAAACCATTCTCCCAGTACGCCTCAAGTTCGGCTGCGGACAACCTCATAACTCGGCAGCAGTTTTAGCGATTGTAAAATAAATCTCCCCAGAACTAGCTTGGTCGTCACCAAGCGCAATGGTATGCCAGAGCAGCCGATAACGACCCGGCGGCGTCGGACCGCGCACAAACCCCATCAAATCGTTTTCACCCATAGTATGCAGAGCAACCACCGGAATTCGGGCTTCTTCATTCAACAACTCAATTTTTGATCGCGTAGGGTCAGGTTCAACATCGAACCACAAACGTAAATCCGTTACCGATTCACCCAGACTACCCCCCGACTTGGGAAAACTGTCTAATAATTTCACATCTGCAAAACCGCCCACCGTAAACGTGAGCAAAAACAGGGCACAAGACCACCTAACCAATTTAATTGTCCTAGACTTTTTTATAACCATTCCAATTTACCTTTACTGGCCTAACAAGCAAATTTATTACGTTTTATCGATAAAAAAGCACCACTTAGCTCAAAGCTATGCTAAGTTCCGCGCCGGATCTTCCCGTTTCTGGTGGCTTACTCTAAAGCCAAGGGGACCAGACGGGACAGCCATCAACATCGATCGATATTAAGGAGAGGATAATGCGATCAACCTTCACTGTTGCGAATAAATTCCGCAACGGCATTTTCACTGCAATCGCCGGCACTTTGGCATTCGGCGGTCTTGCGCAAGCGGCCGAGTCTACAGGTGGACGACAAATCGAAGAAGTCGTCGTTACCGCAGAGCGGCAAGAATCGTCTGTTCAAGATACTTCTATTTCTATCACAGCCTTCACTGAGGGCATGATGGAAGATTTCGGTATCCGCAATCAGTCAGATTTGCAGAACTTAATTCCAGCAACCGTAATTCTGCCCTACGACGCAGCGATTCGCGGCGTTGGTAGAAACTTTAGAAGTTTGGGCGGCGACCCGGGCATCTCTACTTATATGAATGGCGTGTATTCAGAGGATTTGTATACCGCTACCATTGGTTCTTTCTGGGACATCAAGCGGATTGAAATACTGCGCGGACCCCAAGGCACCCTGTACGGTCGTAACGCGATCGGCGGCGCGATGAACTTCATTTACAACGAACCCACCCAAGAATTCGAGGGCGCTTTCAAAGTGATCGGCGGAACATTTGACACCGTTGATACCTATGGCATGTTGTCAGGCGGCTTGATAGACGATGTGTTGGCTGGCCGTTTGAGCGTTTCCAACCGAACTCACGATGGCTACATTGCTGAAGCAGGTAACGGTCCCGATTTGGACAGTGGTAAGGAACGTAACGTGGCTGCTCAGCTTCTGTTAACGCCTAGAGACGACTTACAAATGAAGCTCCGCTATAACGACGCACAAATTGACCGAGTTATGGGCGGTGCTGATGGAGGTGGTCTGGTAATCCTCCGTGGTGAATCACAAGACGGTCTGAGCCGTGACTACAATAAGTATGTCTTCGGCTACCGCGCCATTGATCCATCGGTTACTGATCCGATGAATCGCGGCTTCTATGATGCAACTCAGCCTGTATATACCTTCTCAGATCCTATGGGCGGCCCAGACGTCCAAGCCCAATACGTCCGACCAGGCATTGATCGAGTGCTCGACATGAACGGTGATGGATCGTTGGGCGGTACAGTTGGCCTACCTAACTACGGCTATGGCATCGATGCAGATCCCAACCACTGTGTATTTACCGATCTGAAGAACATCAAAGGCTCAGATCTGTGCGCATACACCAACGGTGTGAACGTAGAGAACTACGACCAACAAGGTATTCAGTTCGAAGCTGAGTGGGACGTATCTGATACCTTGAGCTTGAAATACATCTTTGGTCGCAACCAATCTCTTTACCAACGTATTACTGACGACGATAACACCTACTCAACAAAGATGGATCGCCAGTTCTATGTTAACCACGAAGGTGATTATCAGAGCCACGAGTTGCAGGCGTTCTACGACCTTGGCGACAGCGTCACAGCAACCTCAGGCATTTTCTTCTACGACGCTGAAATCAACCAGCGCGGTGATTTCTACAGCGAAGCGAACGACCCACGATTCCTGAACGCAGACCCATTGTCTCAGGCGGCCGTTGGCGCTGGCACTATGGTAAACCTCTACTCCGCCCGCGACCTCAGTGCACCCGATGGTGTCACTCAAGTTCGTACTGGCGCTTGGGAGGGCGATCCCGGTGGCACTTCAATCGAGAAAGGCCCCGATACGGCAGCTACGGACCTGATGTACCACACAACCACCAAACGTGATGCTTTTGCGGCCTACACCCAAGGTGTGTGGAACATGAGCGAGGACTTCACATTAACCGCAGGCGTACGCTATGCGACTGACGAAATCTTCGGTGAAGAAAACCTCTTCAGATATACAGAAGCATACGTTCCCCCTGCAGCGTTCGCAGCACTTGGTATCACTAACCTGGCGCAACTGAACGTGTTCCGGGGCGCCTTGGATGCGGAAACTCTGCAGCCCACGGGCAATGTGCACATCCTGACCTCAGGCATTCCGTTAAGCCTCGCTGTACACCGACACTTCAATCGTAAGGACACCAAGGTAACTGCTCGACTCAACGTTGATTGGGACTTTGCTGACAACATGATGATGTACGCAAACGTAACCAGCGGTTATAGGTCTGGTGGTTATAACCTTGTATTCTTCAGTGCTACTGGTACGTACGATCCGGAGGAGCTTGTAGCCTACGAGATCGGGTTCAAGGGCCAGCATCTGGATAACACTCTGCAGGTGTTCGCTTCTGCCTATTTGTACGATTACTCAAACATCCACACGTTTGGTGCTGAGTTATCTGCAACCGGTGGTACCACAACCTCGGTTCTCGAAGCTGGTGGCGCGGACATCACCGGCGTTGAGGCTGAAATCATGTACCTCATGACCGATAACCTCACTCTTGGTGGCAACTTGAGCTACACGCCAAGTGAATACACCGAAGATACATACCTTTCGAACACTGCGGACTTCAGAGTACCAAACAGCCTGTTTTCAGCGGTCGACATCAATTACAACCTAAAAGGTAATCAGGTTCTTAATGTCCCTGACTACAAAGGTTCTGTATTTGCCATGTATTCCACTCCATTGAACGCAGGCGGCACAATTGAGCTGTTAGCCAACTACTCTTGGATTTCAAAGGTGTATCACACCCCGTTCATGGACGAGTATGATTCAACGCCGAGTTATGACCGACTCGATCTGCGAACCACTTGGACCAGTGACGACGAGGCATGGGTTGTTGCAGGCTACATCAATAATGTCATGGACAAGATTGGTGTTCGCCAGCTAGAAGCTCATGGTGAGAGTCAGGGCTTCCGACGAACCGGTCAACTTACCGAGCCAAGAATGGCCGGTGTAGAGGTCAGCTATAAGTTTGGTGCCAACTAGACTGCTGATCAATCTATATAAGAAAGCCGCCTTCGGGCGGCTTTTTTTACCCTAAATTTATCTGCCTTTGACCGCATCCTCAGCGGCGGCGGCACTCACTCTTCACCACCAAACTAACTATCGATTATTTTCACCTTAGTGCCTTCTGACCCTCCCGCCTAAACACCAAGCTTTTCTTATCCCAACATCCACTTAACCCCTAAAACCTACCGTTGGTCGGCACTACAGCGGTGCTTGTCGGAAAAAGATTACACCCAAAGACCCTCTACGAAAAGATCATGTTAGAAGAAACAGCCTCGCCAAGGCTTCCGATCTAGTTCTGGATAAATTTTTAGGAGAGAAAATGCAATCAATACACATCATGCGGCAACTGCATCGCTACAACTATTGGGTTATTGTTTTAGGCACTACCCTACTACTGTCTAGTACTTCTGTGGCAGCAGCTCCAGAGCAAGCTGGTCGGCAAATCGAAGAAGTTATTGTTACCGCCGAGCGTCAGGAATCGTCAGTTCAAGACACATCGATCTCAATTACTGCCTTTACCAGCGAAATGATTGAAGACTTCGGCATTCGCAATCAGTCAGACATGCAGAATCTGATTCCAGCCACCGTTATTCTGCCTTATGACGCTGCAATTCGCGGCGTAGGGCGAAATTTCCGCAGCCTCGGCGGTGATCCAGGTATCTCTACCTATATGAATGGGGTTTATTCCGAGGATCTATATACCGCCACGATTCAATCGCTGTGGGACATTGAGCGGATTGAAATATTAAGGGGTCCACAGGGCACCCTGTACGGACGCAACGCAATCGGCGGTGCCATGAACTTTATCTACAAAGAACCGGCACAAGACTTCGAATCGGAAATCAAAAGCATCGTCGGTAATTATGGCACCTTGGATATCAATGCTGTTGTTTCCGGAAGACTTATTGATAACGTTCTTGCCGGCCGGTTTAGCATAGCGAGAAGGCAGCATGACGGCTACATCGACGAAATCGGCCCCGGCCCAGATACGGATAGCGGCAACGAACGCAGCATTGTTGGACAATTACTATGGACGCCAACCGAAAATCTTAGGGTAAAACTTAGAAAAAATGACATTGACGTAGACCGGGTCATGGGTGGCGCAGATGGTGGCGGACTGATTGTATTCAGAGGCGAATCTGTCGATGGTATGTCTAGGGATCAAGGCGCCTACGCTTTCGGCTTCCGCCCCATAGACGATAGCGTTACCGACCCACTAAACCGCGGTTTTTATGACCCCACCTCACCCGTCTATACGCTCACTCATCCAACCGATGGCACTACGATTAGAGCGCAAAGGATTCGCCCAGGGGTGGATCGGGTACTCAACACCACGCGCGGCGGAACAGCCGGCACCGTCGGTATGCCAAACTACGCTTATGGCCTAACCAATGACAATCAAGAATGCGTATTCACTGATTTAAGCGATATTAGAGGTGATGATTTATGCGCTCAAACCAACGGCAAAAACATGGAGGATTTTGATCAGCAAGGCACCCAGCTTGAGGCTCAATGGGATCCCTCAGAGACTCTTAGCCTGAAATATATTTACGGTGACAGCGACCTGCTTTATCAACGAATTACCGACGATGATTCTACCTATTCGACAACCCTAGACCGCCAGTTTTACGTAAATCACGAAGCCGATTATACAAGCCATGAATTACAGGCTTTTTACGACATTAATGACCGATTAAGCATGACCTCTGGCATCTTTTTCTATGACGCTGAAATTAATCAACGCGGCGACTTTTATAGTGAAACTAGGGACCCTCGATTTCTAAATGCGGATCCTATATCCCAGGCTGTAGCGGGGCTAGGCACTATGGTCAATCTCTATTCTGCAAGGGATCTCACCGCAGCAGATGCAACGACTCAGGTCGCCACTGGCGCATGGGAGGGCGATCAAGGCGGTACGAGCATTGAGAAAGGTCCAGATACGGCAGCAACAGACCTTGAGTACCATACAACCACCAAGCGCGATGCTTTTGCCGCCTATACTCAGGGAGTATTGGATATCAACGAAGAATTTACGCTTACCGTTGGCGCGCGCTACGCGGTAGATGAAATTTTTGGTGAAGAAAACTTGATGCGCTATACCGAAGCTTATGTCCCACCAGCTGCTTTGGCACCTTTGGGAATAACCAGCTTGGCGGTCCTCAATATCTACCGCGGAGCTTTGGATCCGCAAACGCTGCAACCGACTGGCGCAGTTCACTTGCTCACCTCTGGCATTCCCCTGAGCTTAGCAGTTCACCGCCATATGACTCGTAAAGATAAAAAATGGACTGGGCGTATCAACCTAGATTGGGAGTTCGCCGACAATATGATGGTCTACGCCAACGTAACCAGCGGCTATCGATCGGGCGGTTACAACTTGGTTTTTTTCAGCGCCACCCCGACTTACGACCCCGAAGAGTTGATAGCCTACGAACTTGGCTATAAAGGCCAACATTTGGACAACACACTACAGATATTCGGTTCCGTTTACCTTTATGACTACTCAAATATTCACACCTTTGGCGCTGAGCCGTCTGCAACAGGTGGGGTGACTACATCCGTGCTGGAGGCGAAAGGCGCACGCATAACGGGCGCAGAAACAGAAATTACTTGGTTGTTAACTGACGAATTTAGCGTTGGCGGAAATCTCAGCTTTACTCCGAGCAAATATACCGACACGCGCTTACTGTCTAACGTTGCAGACCCTCGAGTTCCGAATAGTCTATTTTCTGCAATCGACATCTACTACAACATTAAGGGCAATCAACTGTTAAACGTGCCGGAGCATAAGGGCTACCTTTACGGTATCTACGAGCATTCACTCGATGACGGCAGCAGTATCAAATTTCTCGCAAACTATTCTTGGGTGGATAAGGTATATCACACACCCTTTGCCGACGAACTGGATGCGACTCCCGGGTATGACCGTTTAGATCTAAGAGCCACATGGACAAATAGTGATGAGTCGATCACGGTGTCAGCGTTCGTCAATAATGTGTTTGATAAGATCGGAATACGGCAACTTGAAGCACATAGCGAATCCGAAGGCTTCAGGCGCACCGGTCAGGTCACAGAACCGCGAGTGATCGGCGCAGAGTTCAGCTATAAACTGGGAGCCTACTAGCGACTCTCGAACTGTCGCCAGTTGCATAAGCCGCCTTCGGGCGGCTTTTTTTACTGACTTTTTGAAAATAACCAAGCTAGACTTGAGCAGTTGTCTTTGGGGAGCAACTGTGAAGAACCTGTATCAAATCGCGATAGCCAGCAGTTTGCTGCTCGCCTCTACCCATCTAGCGGGCGAGAATTTATCGACCACCAACACTGGGTGGCAATCCCTCTTTGATGGCTATTCTACAGACGGCTGGCGCCGATATGGCAGCAATAAGCCGATTAAGGGTTGGCAAGTAATCGACGGCGAACTTGTGCGGACCGGCAAAGCGGGCGACCTCATCACCGAGCAACAATTTTCAGATTTCGAACTGCAGTTGGAATGGAAGGTTGAGTCTGGAGGTAACAGCGGGATTTTCTTCCGCGCTGACGAATCCGAGCGCTATATTTTTTTAACCGCGCCAGAAATGCAAATTTTAGATGACGCCAAGCACCGCGACGGCAAAAGCCCTTTAACTTCTGCAGGCGCCAACTACGCCCTACACCCAGCGCCCCGAGGCGTGGTAAATCCAGCGGGCGAGTGGAATCACGCACGTCTGCGCGTTATCGGCAATCAGGTGACTCACTGGCTAAACCACCAACAAATAGTGAGTTACGAACTAGGCAGTGAAGATTGGCAGCAACGGGTCGCCAAGAGCAAGTTTGCCAAGTGGCCTAAGTACGGTTCGCTATCCAGCGGACATATCGGCTTACAGGATCATGGCGATCGCGTGGCTTTTAGACACATACAAATTAGAGACTTGGCCGATGACTAAAAGCCAACCCGAATTTGACGTCATCATCGTGGGTTCCGGCGCCGCAGGAGGCATGTCTGCTTATGCTTTGAGCTGTGCTGGCGTGCGCGTATTGATGCTGGAAGCCGGCCGTGACTATGATGCGGTAAGCGAAACCCCCATGTTTGAAATGCCAGAAGATGCCCCCTTACGCGGCGCAGACACGCCAGATAAACCATTTGGCTACTTTGACGCTACCGTAGATGGCGGCTGGCAGGTGCCGGGCGAACCTTATAGCAGCGCAGAGGGCACAGACTTTCTGTGGTGGCGTTCGCGCATGCTTGGCGGTCGCACCAATCATTGGGGGCGAATCTCGCTAAGGATGGGCGAATATGACTTTAAGCCCTATTCCCGGGACGGCTTAGGGGCCGATTGGCCGATGACTTATGAGGACATGGCGCCCTATTACGATAAGACCGAGGCCCTTATTGGCGTCTACGGATCTAATGAAGGTCTTGAAAACACCCCAAACTCAAGCCCGGGCGTGCTGCTTAATGCGCCCGCACCGCGCGCCGACGAACTGCTGACGCAAAAATATTGCCGTGAGCTTGGCATCCCGGTCGTCCCCTGCCATCTTGCGATTCTGTCAGAAAAGCAAAACCATCGACGCTGGCCTAGAGAACTGCACCCCAATAACGCACTCGGTCAACGAGTCACCCGCGACATCATGCGCGCCCGGGCCGCATGCTTTTTTGCCACACCCTGTGGTCGCGGATGCTCTATTGGGGCGAATTTCCAATCACCTACCGTATTGCTGCCACCCGCTCTTGCAACCGGCAACCTCACAATCCGCACCGATGCCATGGTCTACGAGGTGAGCACTAATGCAAGAGGTCACGCCAATGGCGTTGGCTACATCGATCGTATCACCGGCAAACAACACCATGTGCATACTCGCGTGGTTATCCTTGCGGCCAGTGCCTGCGAATCTGCCCGGATAATGCTCAATTCAAAAAGCACCGCGCACCCTCAGGGTCTGGGCAATGCCAACGGTCTCGTCGGCAAATATATTATGGATACGGTCGGCGCTGGTCTGCTGGGGCAAATTCCTATAATGGAAAATATGCCGCCACATAATGCAGATGGCGCATCCGCCATGCACATGTATATGCCCTGGTGGCTTTATCAGGAACAGGCCAAGGGTCAACTGGATTTCGCACGTGGCTACCACATCGAGTTCGGCGGCGGTCGGCGCCTCCCACAGAGCGGCCACTTCAGCGCGGTTGAGGCAATGAATGGTGGCAATTATGGCTTGCAGCTAAAAGAGGACTGCCGTCGCTACTACGGTTCTTTTATCGGCTTCAGTGGACGTGGCGAAATGATCCCTAACGAGGATTGCTATTGCGAAATTGACTCGGAACAGAAGGATAAATGGGGCATCCCTACCCTCAAGTTTCACTGGCGTTGGTCAGAACACGAGCTTAACCAGGCCCGCCATATGCACAAGACCTTTCAATCGATCATTGAATCAATGGGCGGCCGCGTTATGGAAGCAGTCGCGACAGACGGCGCTGACGCGATCAAAAAACCTGGCGAAATTATCCATGAAGTGGGCGGTGCCCGCATGGGTAGTAATCCCAACACCTCGGTGCTCAATCAATTTAGCCAGTCTTGGCAAGTGCCCAATCTTTTCGTTACCGACGGCGCAGCCTTTGTCTCTAATGCTGATAAAAATCCGACTCTGAGCATCATGGCAAATGCCTGGCGTTCAGCGGATTACTTAGTACAAGAAATGCGCGCACGCAATTTGTAGAGAGGGAAACCCGTGGCAGACATCATTGCTTCTGACAAGACACCTAGCGGCGGTATGGATCGACGTATGGCACTACGAGTTTTAGCGGCTATAACCGCTGCTACCCAGGTTCCTGCGACTTTAGCGAATGCAGAGTCAACCCTCGATCTTGCACGCCAAGTCAGCGGACCTACCGGAACTCTCACCGATCCAGATCTACGCGCAGGACTAGTGCCATGGTCTAGAACCCTGGGATCCGCCGAACTTGCACTGCTAAAACGGTTGTGCGCGATCATATTACCCGCAGACGAACGCTCACCCAGTGCTGCGGATCTCGCTTGCCACGACTTTATCGACGAGTGGGTGAGCGCACCTTAT
Source organism: Gammaproteobacteria bacterium (assembly GCA_002684495.1). Taxonomy (GTDB): domain Bacteria; phylum Pseudomonadota; class Gammaproteobacteria; order Pseudomonadales; family Azotimanducaceae; genus UBA4421. Next base: position 249,571 of record NYVG01000002.1, read on the forward strand.
CCAAGACAACAACGCGACCGCAAAATCATCCTTGCAGGATTAAATTGGCTGGATCAACAGGCCACTGAACAGAATTTGGGCGAAACATTTTTGCAATTGGCGACAGCGCAACAAACGGCAATTCTTGACAGCATCTGCACCCCTGCCACAGCCACCAACAGAGGGGCTGAAGGCTTTTTTTCGCTGCTACGGTCACTCGTATGTGGGGCTTTTTTTACCACCCAAGCGGGAATGGATGATCTGCAATACATTGGCAACAAACCCCAGGCATCGTGGTCGCTGCCGCCCAAAGAGGTACTCGACCATCTGGGTTTAACAGAAGAATTTGCGGGCTAGCCCGAGCCTAATAACCCACTAAGCTATTCATATCGTTAGAACAGAATCAGGAGCACATCATGAGCGAAGCGATCCTAGAACTTAATGAAATAAAAAATCGCGTCTCTACTGAGGAGTGGGCGACACGCCAAGACCTCGCCGCAGCGTACCGGCTAATTGCTCACTATGGCTGGGATGATATGGGATTTACGCATCTATCCGCGCGCGTGCCCGGCCCGTACGACCATTTCTTACTCAACCCCTACGGTTACCAGTTCAGCGAAGTTACTGCGTCAAATTTGGTCAAAATCGATCTCGAGGGCAATGTGGTCCTCGACAACGGTTTCGAAGTAAATACGGCGGGTTTTACCATTCATAGCGCAGTGCATATGGCACGCCAAGATGCCTTAGCTGTGATGCACGTGCATACCGATGCGGGCGTCGCTGTCGCAAGCATGCAGGAGGGTTTGCTGCCTTTGAGCCAGCACGCGATGTTCGTCTATCACGACCTCGCCTATCACGATTGGGAGGGGGTTGCGCTGGATCTCGATGAACGCGAGCGAGTCGTTGCGGATCTTGGCAGCAAAAACGTTATGTTGCTGCGCAACCATGGCACCCTAGCCTTAGGTGGGAGCGTTCCATCCTGTTTTCTGCGGCTGTATTACCTAGAACGCGCATGTAAAATTCAGCTTGGCATTATGAGCGGCACCCCAAATATGCCGAACCAACAGGCCATCGACATGATGCAGCAAACCTTCAATAACAAAGATTCCTGGGAAGGACTCGGCGGCATTGCATGGCCATCTATGCGCCGACTCGCGGATCGCTTAGATCCCAGCTATCAATACTGATCCTTCGCAAAATACAATCCGATGCCAAGGCTGTTACTGTTTATTTTTATTTGGGTTCCTACTATGAGCTTGGCAGCACCCTACTCAATCGTCATCCATGGCGGCGCTGGTACTATCTTGCGCGACAAAATGAGTGCCGAAGTTGAAGCCGACTATCGGCGCGTACTTAGTAATGCGGTTAAAGCCGGACATGCGGTCTTAGCTCAGGGCGGCAACAGTGGCGACGCCGTGATTCAGGCGATTCTTGTGCTCGAAGACTCTGCACTATTTAACGCCGGTCATGGTGCCGTCTTCACTCACCAGGGCACTGTAGAACTCGACGCCTCGATCATGCGGGGCGACGATCTCAACGCCGGCGCAGTGACTGGAATAACGAGGGTGCGCAACCCAATCTTGCTTGCCCAGCAGGTAATGCTTAACTCGCCCCATGTCATGCTTATGGGTCAGGGCGCCGAAGATTTTGCAGAAGTTCAAGGCATTGAACTTGTGGATAACAGTTATTTCCATACCGAACGTCGGCGCCGTCAATTACAGCGCGTGATCGACAATAATCAGGCGGTGGCCGCTTCGGAAGATCCCAGCGACGATTTTGAGGTGCAAAAATTCAGTACCGTCGGCGCGGTCGCTCTGGACCAGCAGGGCAACATCACGGCCGGCACCTCTACAGGGGGCATGACTAATAAACGCTACGGCAGAATTGGCGATTCACCAATTATTGGCGCGGGCACTTATGCCGACAATCAAGCCTGTGGGATTAGTGCTACAGGTCATGGCGAATTTTTCATTCGCGCCGCTGTCGCCCACGACATCTGCGCCCGGGTAAAATATCTGGGGATCGACCTACGCACTGCGGCCGACACAGTAATCAATGACAAACTTTTACAAATGGGTGGCGATGGCGGGATTATCGGCATCGACCCAAAAGGTAATGTGATCTACGCCTTCAATACCCCTGGTATGTACCGCGCCAGTATCGACACCAGCGGCCATCTGGATGTGCAAATTTTTCGCTACCCCCATGAATTGGGCACCCTGCCCTGATTTCAACTATCATAACTAGTCCTCAGAGCCCTATCGAGCACGCGTCGCTCACATCCCGAGGATAGGTGTATTTATTCGGCGGCCGCAATGTAGACGCTCATGTCCCAGTCCGGCCAGCGCTCTTGGGTAAGCTGCAAGGTTCTTTTTGTCCAGAACGGATCTCCCGGCAACGGAATACCGAGACACTGCAACTGCTGAGGTGATCCATGATTCAGGATCAAGTACCAGGGCCTGTCTGGCGCAAACTGCCATACATGAAAGCCAATCTGACTATTACCCACAGCTTTGTAGCTCACGGTCATGGTATATCGAAAACCATCCAAATCAGTGAGATTGGTGCCTCGATGGAAGGTGTCTATACCGTAGGCCAAAATTGATCCAGCTGGGGCTGATGCGGAGCGCTGTCGCGCCAGCAGCGCCGGTTGCTGTTCCGTGCTAGCAACAATTGCGCCGTCGCCAAGCACCGCCGCAGCATCGTCTTTGGCCACATAGTGCAGCGCACCAACACCATCTGTTACGTCGGAAATATAGATAACAAAATTTACCGTTCGCGATTGTGCCTCGTCACCGGGCACAGTCAGGGTATGGTTACCAAAATCACAATGAAAAGCCTGGTCATAATCCGCCTCACCAGTGAACTTAGCCCAGGTATGGGACTGATATAACTCCACTTCGTTAACGCCTAACATCCGTTTTGCCAGTGCGATCAACCGCGGGTTAAGGGAAATCATATTCATCGCGACTGAGCCTTGATAAGGCAGAATGTCGACGTTCATAAACTGTTTTCGGTGGGAGGCACCGACACTCCCTGCCGGCTTTACGTCCAAGGCCTTGCCATCGCCCTGACCCTGCACACCATACTGAGCCTGATAATCAGCATAGATGGGTGCGATCTCTGCAGCAGTAAAAAAATCCTCAATAACTACTGCGCCATCTTTATGCCACTGCGCAATCTGCTGATCTGTGACTGCTTCACTCACCACCATCTTGGCACCTCCCCCTCGTCAATTTACAGCTGACCCACTCTTGCAGGACAAGCCGATAACCTATTACCTGCAGTTTTCGCTAGACTCGACAACTTATCAAGACATCGTAACGTTATGAAAATCACACGACTCACTACATATATCGTCCCTCCGCGTTGGTTGTTCCTAAAAATCGAAACCGATGAGGGCTTATTTGGTTGGGGTGAGCCAGTGGTTGAGGGGCGCGCGCATACCGTAGCCACAGCTGTGGACGAGCTATCTGACTATCTAATCGGCAAAGACCCACTGCAAATCGAAAAACATTGGCAAGCAATGTATCGCGGCGCGTTTTACCGCGGTGGGCCAGTATTGATGAGCGCTATAGCCGGCGTAGATCAGGCCTTATGGGATATCAAAGGCAAATACTATGATGCGCCGGTGCACCAACTGCTGGGTGGCCAAGTGCGAGACCGCATAAAAGTTTATGCCTGGGTTGGCGGTGACCGTCCGTCAGATATTGTGGCCTCTGCACAAAAAGCCATAAGCGACGGCTTTAGCGCGACCAAAATGAATTTGACCGAGGAGCTTCAGGTCGTTGACCATCTGAGCAAGATTGACGACGCCGTGGAGCGAATCGCAAGTCTACGCAGCGCTGTTGGCAATAAACTAGATATCGCAGTGGACTTCCACGGTCGCGTACACGCACCCATGGCAAAGGTCCTGATTAAGGCTATCGAACCCTATAACCCGTTATTTATCGAAGAACCCGTTCTGAGCGAACAGCTGGAAACCATGGCGCAATTACGCCGCAACACCCATATCCCGATCGCCACCGGCGAGCGCTTATATTCCCGTTTTGACTATAAAAATCTCTTTACCTTGGGTGCTGCAGACATTATTCAACCGGATCTATCGCATGCCGGCGGCATTACCGAGTGCAAGAAAATTGCCGCGATGGCGGAATCCTGGGATCTGGCCTTGGCGCCCCATTGCCCGCTAGGACCCATTGCGCTTGCTGCCTGTCTGCAAATCGACGCAGTAAGCCAAAATGCGTTTATTCAGGAGCAAAGCCAAGGCATTCATTACAACCAAAGCAACGATTTAACCGACTACCTCAACGACCCTAGCGTGCTGCATTTCAGCGAAGGATATGTTGATATCCCTCAGGGTCCTGGGCTGGGAATCGATATTAACGAAGAGTACATTATCGAACGCAGCAAAGAGGGGCATCGCTGGCACAACCCAATATGGCAGCATGGGGATGGCAGCATCGCCGAGTGGTAAACGCACAAAAAGCAGCAACGAAGGGAACACTATGATCATCAAGAAAATCGCGATCGGATTGGTTATCGCATACGCCAGTATGGTTATCTTATTTGAGTCTATGTTGGGTTATTACCAGCCGCACAGCGATGGCACGATAACCATTACCACCACCGACGCAGCAGGCGTGCAGGCTGACCGGGTGCTCTCGCGCATCATCGTTGGTGACCGTATATATGTTGCCGCGAATCATTGGCCGCGGGCCTGGTATCGGCAAACTCTGGATAATCCGGATGTAACCGTCAGCATCGACGGTAAACGCTCAGACTTTAAAGCCGTGGCTGTGGGTGATGAAGAACAAGCAACCGTGAACAACAGTTCTCCTCTGCCCCTCAGCTTTCGCTTCTTGACCGGCTTCCCACCGCGCTATTTTATTCGTCTGGATCCGCGCTAACTGCTCATCTAGGTGCTATCGCACCCCGCTCGGTTAAATGGCTAGGCGCCGCTCTTAGTGGGGGCGATCACCTTTTACAATGACCCGGTGCATATGCCGCCGATAGCCCTGATAGTCGTTGAGCGCATTATGGAACATGCAGCGGTTATCCCACATAGCCAAGCTACCCGGCTGCCACTTAAAACGCGTTACAAACTCATCCTTGGTTAAATGCTTGGTCAGGAACCGAAAAATGGCCAAACTTTCGTCTCTAGTCCAACCCTTTATATTGATGGTATGAGGCTTACTGCAGTAGATACTTTTGTTCCCCGTCTCTTCATGTGTACGAATCAGCGGATGCTCCACTTCCGACTCAGCAAATTCCGCATTACCGCCATAGGCGTCGCCAAGATTCTGTTTTGCCGCCACCGACTTATAGCCACCGCTTTGGCCGTGGACTAACTTAGGAGAATAAATACCCTGCCAGCTTTCGAGCGCCGCGCGCATCGCCGGACTGAGTGCTGCGTAGGCAGCTGTCGCATCTGCAAATAGAGTGTCCCCGCCCTGCTGGGGCACCTCAACTGCGTACAGTAATGTTGCCTTAGGCGGATACGCTTTATAAGAAGTATCTGTATGCCAGTCACCACCGAAATTCATCGTGGCATCAGCTTCTTTGATAATAGGAATCACGAAGGCGCTTTCGTCTACTGGCTGCATAAACGGGTACTGATCAAGCTCGCCAAAGTAACTGGCAAAGCGTGCTTGAGCAGTAGGTGATAAATCCTGATCGCGGAAAAACAACACATGATGCTGCAACCATGCGCTGTAGATCTCCTGAATAACCTCCCCAGCGAGTGGTTGCGACAAATCAACACCAGAAACTACTGCCCCAACCGGGCCTATTTGGTTGTCTACGGTAATATGCGCGTGGCTCATAGCACCTCCCCAGCACTTTTAAGCAGTCTTCAACAGTAATGAAAAATCCCTCGCAACACAAAATAAGCTACAGTCGAATAGCGGCGCTTAATGCTCCATAGCGCAATAAATTAGGGGGAGAAGTTTTGAGCAATAAACAAGTCTGTGCATTTTTAGGCGATGACGCATCACCAGAGGTGATGCAACCGACCATCGACATCATCGAAGACATGCAGCTGGGGATCGACTTCCACTACCCAGCTGTCGGCGCAGATGCCAAAAGCGCCACGGGCAGTCTATTCCCCGAACAAAGCAAACAAGCCATCGACGCGGCTGACGCGACTCTTTTTGGTTCAACCAGCGGCAATAGCACCGCCGCTTTATTCTATTTGCGCTGGGGTAAACAGACCTTTGCCAACGTTCGTCCAAGTCAATGGCTACCCGGTTACGCCAGCCCCATGGCCAACCCAGAAGACATTGACTTCGTGATCGTGCGCGAAAACCTCGAGGACCTTTATCTTGGACTTGAAGGTGATCTCGAGGACCTGGCTGCGCTTAACTACTATTCGCGCCACGCCCGAGCCAATTTGGCAGATTTAGGACCCGGCAAATACGCCATTAAAACGATTACCGAACGTGGCAGTGAACGGGTGATTCGCCATAGTTTCGAGCTGGCTCGGCAACGTGGACAGAAGCGTAAAGTCACAGTGACCTGCAAGTACAATATGCTCAGTACCGCAGATGGTTTGTTCTTAGATACAGCAAAAAAAGTTGCCGAGGATTATCCGGATATCGACTTTGAGCATTTTATTGTGGACGATTTTTTATGTCGTATGATCGCCCACCCTGAAGATTTGGATGTGGTCGTAACCCCCAACCTGTACGGTGATATTTTATCCGACGGCGCAGCCGGCATGATTGGCGGTCTGGGATTGGCGGCATCAGGCTGTTACGGCGAAGACTACGCTTATTTTGAATCAGCCCATGGCACCGCTCCCGACATTGCCGGCCAGAACATTATCAACCCGACGGCAACCATGTTATCTGCGGCCATGATGCTCGACTATCTGGATATGGAAGAGGCGGCTTTGAGACTGCGCCAAGCAGTAAGATCGCTCTATTCAGAGGGCCGCGTACTGCCACGCGACCAGGGTGGAACAGCATCCACTACTGAATTTTGCGCAGCAGTGAGAGCACTACTCCTTTAGCCCTATCATGATTTAAATAACTCGCCCTTTATATCGGCAAAACCTTTGAACTCCAGAGCATTGCCGCTGGGATCGAGTAAGAACATTGTGGCCTGCTCGCCTACCTCACCGGCAAAGCGGATGTAGGGCTCAATTACAAATTGCACGTTGTGTGAAATCAGTCGATCACGCAAATCCGCCCATGTCGGCATGTCTAATACCACGCCAAAATGGGGAACCGGGACATCATGGCCGTCCACCGGATTATCGCCACGGGGCTGACTTGATGTATTGGCCGCCACCGTATGGCATACCAGTTGATGCCCGAATAAATTCAAGTCAATCCACTGGTCACTGCGTCGGCCTGTCGCGCAGCCGAGGACTTGCACATAAAAATGTTCGGCGGCGGCTAGGTCAGTGACCGGTATCGCCAAGTGAAAAGGGAATAACGCCATAGTTTCTGCCATAGTGAAAGTTTCCGGCAAGCGCACCTCAATTCAGAAAGCGCTTTTGCGGCGCCACAGCCTAACCATGAAAAATGAAAAATACGATGCAAAAAACTATGGCTTATCTAACGAATGGAACTGTCGTCGGGCTACTTTTGCTGTGCTCAATGACAGCAACTGCCGACAACCAAGATCCTGGACCAAACCCTAAAGTCATAGTCAAAAAATTCGAAACCGTTGAATCGATCAGCGGCGAGATAAGTAGCAAACTAGCGGAGCAATTGCGCACATACGGCATTGATTTGGAAAATATAGAAGCCGAGTTGGACACTCTGAACTTAGACGGCCGGCGTATTGTGATAATGCGCAGCGATGAAGACGGCGCAACGATGCCGTTCGCTGCAAAAATATTCAGTGATACGCTGGATCTTCAAGCTGGGCCAGAGCAACCACCATTGAACCAAGCCGCCGCCGACTGCGTGCTGGCTCGCTTGGCAAAAATGCAAATCAGCAACGCAGTAACGCTGCTAAGAGAGGCGTGTCAGGCCCGTCATCCCGACTAACGGTCTACAAACAGACAACGCAGTATTACCAGGAATCTTTGAAGATCTTATTCGAGTCCCGCAGGTGCTCGATAGTTAGAAAAAAGTTAATAACAAAAAATGCGAGTACCAGAATCCACTCGGTCCAGGGGTTGGGATAGGAGAGTAAAAATGCTACCCGAAAAACAACCAACCAATAGCCAAAGACTAGGATGGGTAAAACCGATGATAGGGGGCGCTGGTGACGGAGATAACTAATAATGAAGTAGGAAACCGTCATAAATGCTGCTGAGCGAATACTATGGATGCGCCAGTTGGCAGTCTCCAAATCGATCTCGATGAGCGTATAGGGCACCTCATACATATACCCGAACAACGGCAACCATGCCGAAGGTGCGAGCCAGATCAATAAAACCAGCATAATGACTTTGCCGAACCTCATATGCGCCCCTCAGCCAAACCTACAGCGGTCTGCAAGTAATCACTCGATGACCCTGAGAGTACCTTAACAACCACTAAAAGTAGATGCTCAGACAACCAGCTTAGCGCTTCACTGAATCTGAAATATGGCAACAAAAGTCCGTAAAATTTTGCACGAGCAACCACAGATGGTTTGACAGTCAGGCACGAGCAGGTACTATACGCGACCTCGCCAGAGTACTGATTTTTGGGTGTTTAGCTCAGTTGGTAGAGCGGCGCCCTTACAAGGCGTAGGTCGCAGGTTCGACCCCTGCAACACCCACCAAGTGTTAGCCAATTGCGCTTTGCAATTGGCTATTCCGCTGCGGAGCGGTAGTTCAGCTGGTTAGAATACCGGCCTGTCACGCCGGGGGTCGCGGGTTCGAATCCCGTCCGCTCCGCCATTTTACTCTAGGGCCTATCAGGCCCTTACTTTGCCGCCGACCACTACACGATGAATTTTCGATTCGAGGGCAATAGGTTATACGTGGCCGCCGTTTCCCCAAGCCAGGTAGACATGCAGAGCGGCACCTGCAGCAAGTTCTAAAATCCTCTCCCAAGTATCTCTCCAGAACCAATAACAACCAAACAATCCTATCTACCCCCCCGGTCACCTTTGGACAGGTACTGTTCGTATGCATTGGACAACACCTGATATTGCCAAGTAGCCTGAGATTTTAGAATTGGATGATACGTACTTGGAGTTGTGGGTTGTAATGTGAAGCCCTGTTAAAGATTAGTTTCGATGATGTATGCGTCTGCAATAGCAATGTATCGTTAAAAAGTGCAATGGAGGCATGAGGGCGATGAGCAATTCAATTTTTGGAAAAGACGGCACGGCTCAGGGAGTAGCCAAACAGCGTTTGATCGAAACACTGGCTAAATCTGACAAACGCATCATAAACGATCCTTACGCAGATAGATTTGTAATAGGCGCTGGCTTTATCAAGCTGATGGGTCATAAGTTTAGCGTCTGGTTGGGTAAAAAATTGGTACCCGGCTTACACGAACATCTCATTGCACGCACTCGCTTCATCGATGATCTGATCGAAAAGACAGGTACTACTGGAGCCGAGCAGTACGTGATTCTGGGCGCGGGATATGACTTGCGGGCGCACCGGCTTGATCTTCCGTCGTCAATGAGAATTTTTGAGGTAGATCAGGCTGAGGTACAGGCTAGAAAACGCTCTAAGTTGCCAAAAACTATTACCAACTCAGAAAATGTTACTTATGTGGCTGTAGATTTCACTCACCAGTCCTTAGCCGAACAACTTACAGCTGCAGGTTTTGATATAGGCAAACCCACTGTTTTCACCCTCGAAGGCGTGTCCCAGTACATTACTAAAGAGGCTGTCAGTTCAACAATCGAAGAACTGGCAACGCTTATTCAAACAAACTCCTCAACCTTTTTTATATCTTATGTTGATGAACTGCTCGATAAAGATCCTGAGGCATGCTTTGGCAGGGGTTACCCAAACGCTGCACAACGAGCTGAAACCATAAAAAGCTTATCAGCAAAAGTCGGCGAGCCTTGGATCTCATTTTATACGGCTGAAGAAATTGCCAGCCTACTTTCACGAAATGGTTTTTCAGTAGAAGAAAACGTTACCTTAGAGGATCTCAACTCTTTGTATTTTACCCCGGTGGGCAGGACTCTCCCCGAAAACCAAATATTCAAGCTTGAGCATTTCGTGATAGCAAAATCGCAGAATAACTAGGCCTTCACGCAGCCAATGGCGACAAAGTGATTTGCGCCTGCAGACCTTGCTAAGCCCCTTGCTCTCAAGTACCTCTCCAGAACCAATAACAACTAAACAACCCTATCTGCTACCCAGGTGCCTTTAGAGCGGCCTAGCCCTATTTTTCTGAGACAAAGACTTCAGCGTTACTTTGCAGGATTAAAGCTTAAAGGTGTTTCATGACTTCTTTAAATGGCTCTGTGAACGTTCCTGCTTACTCTAGGCCATCGGTGATGGTCGCTTATCCTCTTTAACACCCGCAGAGTGGAAGGCAATCCTTCACGATAACCGCTCTTTCTATTTTACTGCGGATAAAAAATCACGCTAATCGAACCCGAGATGTTTTTTGTCTTCTTGGCTAGATTAGAATATCGAGGCTCATATTGAATACAGCCGATGACGTACGCGCTGGCTAACTGCCACGCTTTATATGGTGAAGGGAAAAAGATGACGGTAGAGATAACCGAACAAGAACTTGCCAATGCAAGACAAATTTGGGGAGATGCTTTGATTGCAATCTCCAATGCCTTTGAGGAAGAAGGCATCGATGGGGCTAGAGTGGTTGCTAATGGCGCGCTCGATACAGCCTATGGCTATGAACTTGGGCCAGTTTTATTCAAGCCAACGTTAGCCAGCGGAGAACAGACCTTTCGCACGACCCGAGACGGCGCTCTTGCGTACTTTGTGGGTCACAGTGATGAGTACCCGGGCGATGGGGGATTTGGCATCAAAGGCTGGCGTTCCGTCGTTTCTGAGACGGCTGCTAGTTTTGTTCAGGGTGACGTCGCCATGTGGATGGGCTGGATCACATGTACCGACAAAAACGGAAACATCACTAAACTCGAAAAAAGCTGGGGTTACAAAAGGGACAAGGCAGGCACTCTACGTATTGTCTTGCATCATTCATCTCTGCCCTATCAACCAGAGTGAGTTTTGACTTAACATCCGCACTGTAACAAATTTTGGGGAGTCCTAGCCTTGCTTTCAAATGAAAATTTTACCGTCCGTCCGCTACCAACGATTGTCTTCAATAGAGGCGCGGCCAAAAACCTGAATAATCACATCCAAGCGCTCGGTAAGAGTGCGGCGTTGATTGTGACCGATAAAAACCTGGCCGCGAGTGGCGTGCTCGACCCAATCTTGGAAGCGCTTCGTGCGGCGAATCTATCTGTTGAGGTATTCGACGGTGTTGAACCCAATCCGACCGATCTTAACGTCGAAGCTGGCGCCGAGAAGCTAAAAGAGCTCGGTGATGCCGTTGTAGTACCGATTGGCGGTGGTTCTTCTATGGACTGTGGTAAGTCGATTGCGCTGCTCGCCTCCAATCCAGGTACCGTCGAAGAGATGCAAGGCTCCGCACCCACACCTGCGGCAGCTCCAGTTATTGCGGTTCCCACAACCGCTGGCACAGGCTCTGAAACAAATAACGCGTGTGTGATCACGAATACTCGACTTGGTCGCAAAACCTATGTAATGCATCCAAGCATCACGCCCGCATTCGCTGTGCTTGATCCAGAGCTGACTGTTGGCCTGCCAACCTACCCAACCGCTACCTGTGGGTTTGATGTACTAACCCACGCGGTTGAGGCATTTGTTTCGGTTGGCGCAAATGCGTATTCGGATGCGATTGCCGTTGAGGCCATTCGCAAAGTAGCGGCTAACCTACGGAAAGTTGTGGCCGACGGTCAAGATATCGAGGCTCGCTCACAGATGTTGCTTGGATCTGCCATGGCCGCACAGGCGTTTAACGTCACAGGTCTGGGATCAGCACACGGTACTGGTCATGCGATTTCCGCCAGACTCAACGCAGCGCATGGACAAACTCTGGCGACGATGTTGCCTCACGTGATGGAGTACAACATGTCTGTCCGCGAGGAAAAATACGCTGAAGTTGCACGGCTCCTGGCGCCTACAGNCCCTGCCACTGGTGCAGGTGCAATTGACGCAGTGCTGCAGTTGCGCAGTGACATAGGCATCGATCGCTCGATTACTGATCTGGGTGGGGAAGGCGATTTGCTGAGCGTCCTGCTTGAGGATGCTATGGCTGATCCGGTCAACATGACAAATCCTCGTCCGGTTGATCAGGCAGGCTTTGAGGCCATGTACAACGCGGCCTGGTAAGACTGTAACGCTGAGGTTAGCTCCAAACGATGTCCCGATCCCTGTGGCGAACAACCAAATTGCCGTTGACGCCTAACGCCGAAACGCCAACATCTGATTGTTCGCTGGCATGGGTCGATCCTCCACAAGAGCTANCCCAGCATCCGTCGCGAGCCCACTCACCCACTCGAAATCGCGGATACCGCTGTGGCGGTCCCGCGTCTTCAGCCATTGGTCAAAATCGGCATTCGACGGAGTTGTGAACGCCCCGCTATATTTATACGGTCCATAAAGCACCAACAACCCACCCTCGGCTAGTGACTTGGCCGCACCTCGAATAAGATTTTCTCCAAGCGCTGGGCTAACAATATGCATAACGTTTGCCGCATACACGCAATCCACCGGCTCTGGTGGCCATTGGTTTAACGCAAGATCGAGCCTAATGGGCGTCAACACATTTGGGCCGCCGTATGCCGACACGTTATTTATTAGCGCCGGCAACACTTCCGAGCAATCGCTGGGCTGCCAGGTGATGCGCGGCAGCGCTTGGGCCGTATGCACAGCGTGTTGACCCGCCCCGCTGCCCACTTCGAGGACGCGCGCCCCGTCCCCAAGCCACTCGGTCAGCACAGTTAAAACCGGTGCTTTATTGTTGTCTGCCGCCTGAGAAAATCTTTCCATCCATCTACTCTAACGCAATATTGAAGCTTAATCGGTACTGTAGGCGGCATACACGCAATTCACATGTAACTATTTAATCTATCAATTCTTTTCGAGGATACATTTAAATGAACTTGCGCATTATCGCCTCGGCTCTGTTGTTGACACTCGCCTGGAGCAGCCACGCTGACCAAGACCTACCCTTTAACATTGAAGCGATCACCGCGTTCGACGAACCCTGGGCCATGGCCTTTATCCCCGATGAACGAATGCTGGTAACCGAGAAAAAGGGCCGTTTGCTGATCGTCGACAGCGAGGGCAACAAGCGCGCCGTGGGTGGACTACCCGACGTGGGCTACGGCGGTCAGGGTGGACTGGGCGATGTCGTGCTGCATCCAGACTTTTTGGCTAACGGGATGATCTACATTAGCTACGTAGAATCAGCCGCCGATGGCACCCGAGGTGCTGCAGTTGGCCGAGGGCAGCTCGATGTGGACGCCCGGCGCCCAACACTGGCCAATTTCGAAGTGATCTGGCGTCAATACCCAAAGCTGCTGGGCTATGGACATTACGGCCATCGCCTGTTCTTTGATAACGCAGGTTTTCTATGGATTACTTCAGGCGACCGTCAAAAATTCACACCCGCCCAAGATATGCAGTCCAATGTTGGCAAAGTGCTGCGGTTAAATGACGACGGCACAACGCCCTCTGACAACCCGTTCGTAAACTATACAGACGACAATCCTTTGGCAGATAAAAACGGGATATATGACGAAATTTGGTCGCTCGGACACCGCAACCCCTTGGGTATTGCCCAAGATTTGCAAAGCAAGTTATGGGTGATCGAGATGGGGCCACTACACGGTGACGAACTCAACTTAATCCGTAAAGGTCAAAATTACGGTTATCCAGAAGTGTCCGATGGCGACCACTACGACCGCCGCCCAATACCCGATCACAGTACGCGCCCAGAGTTGGAGGCGCCTAAGGTCAGCTGGGTACCGGCGATTTCTCCCGGACATCTCTCATTCGTTAAAGGCCAGTTGTTCAGCGCTTGGCAAGGCGATGCCCTTGTTTCAGGTTTAGGCTCAAAGGCCATTGTGCGCATAGCAATCGATGGCGAGCGCGCTCGAGAAGTTGAACGCTTTGACATGGGTGCCCGCATCCGCAGTGTGTTGGAAGGACCGAATGGCGCACTCTGGGTGCTGGAAGACGAGCGCAGTGGCAGCGAGGGACGTCTGCTGAAGCTAACGCCCCGGTAATCAGCATCTTTGACCAAGACCAACGCTTTAGTGCGACGCTCTCCACCGGGCAGCATTAGTACGGCCTTTAGATACTGGTCGTGCCTGACGCTGGTGAGCCATCTTTGAATTGCCAAAAATGAAACCGAAGAGGTTTTGACGGCTTTGTAACGGTTGACGACTAACCTGGGCATTATGCGTTGAGGGCGCCGAGTTGGTGGCGACAATATGAAGCGCTCCGGGGTCCACTATTAGCCTTATTGTTGGCCTTCAGCGACGAACCGGGCGTTGTGGTGGGCGGAGAATGTGTCCACGGCATTTCGGAACTTTTCGGTAAAGGTACCTGCCTGGGCCTCCTCGCTCCAGAACCGCTCCCATGCTGGAAACGTGTTAACAAGTGCTTTTGCCCAACCGATCATGTTTCGAGACTCCTCTTTATTGCCAATCTCTGCACTAGAATGCAGATAGGCGGTTTGGAGTATGTAGAAATTAGATACCGCTAGAAGCCGGAACTGAGTCCATTCGTAGACACTGAATTCCTGCATGTTTGAATCCATAGCTTTCACTAGGATTCGCAAGGCCTCGGGCTTACCAGCCACATCAAGATGCCAGTTGCCAAAAGCCATGCCAAATTCTCTTGATGAATTCGCATTGAGGGCACGAGCATTTTTTCTATTTTCGACGATTAGATAGAACAGCGTTATTACTACAGCTATTGACCCAAAGATTTCGCTCATAGAGCTCGCGATTTCCCAATTCATCCTCATTGCCCTCCGTGTCTAACGCCCAAGGCCGCGCAAATTGANGCGCCTTTGTAGCTCTGGCCCGACTACCCTATATCGCTTTAGGTTAGAGAAATACCCATACGCCATTCGGGCGGGACACCATGCTGCAGAGGAATTGGTGCCCGAGATTCCACCAACAGGGTTAGCCCCATGGACTGGTAAAAGTTCACTGCTGGATTATCTGACAATACATCCAGCTGCAACTTCCCAAACCCCTGCTGCCGGGCGGATTCCATAGCGTTAGATAAAAGCTGCATGCCAACCCGCTTGCCCCGAGCCTCGGGCTTAACTGATAGGGCATGGACATAATAGGTACCCTCAGCAATGGCCGGGGTTAGCCAACTGGCATGATCCGAATTCTCGACCACTNCCTGGATGTCTGCTTGATTAGCAATACCTGAAGTCAGCAGCTCTGCCCATGCCGGATTGAGCGCCGCAATCCGCTCTCGGTATTCGATGCCGTGAAACCCAATCTCTATGCCCAGCAACTTTCCCTCATCAATTGCGAGTCGGGTAGTCGCNGCTGAGAACAGAGTGCCTGGGGTGTGCCATGAGTGAGTCACCAGCGCATCAAAAATTGCACGCTTGGGAAAGTGATAGTCGTAAGACACCGGACTTGTCGCATGAACCAGATCCGGAATATCTGCGGCAAACTGCAGCTGCAGTTGCTCATCTGCTTGTACAAATTCCATCTCTTATCTCCAATTATCATTAAACCGCGGCAGTTCTCAGGCAAGTACCAGAGCCTGTATTCGCCGACCACCAGATCAATAGCATTTCGCTCGATGCTATGACCACCGGCCAAGGTATTACTTTGCAGTATCGCCTAGCCCCCCTTCGCCGGTGAGATGGTATCGCTTTTGAGCGCGTGAATGTTGCCACCGGTTTAATTTTGCACGTTGATCGTTTGTGCTTAAGAGGTATTTGAACAACAGTCCCGCTGGGTGAAACACTGCAACTTCGACGCAACATTGGTGCAACATTGGTGCAACACTGCGCCGACGCAACCAACCATGGCATACCCCTAAATTATTGTTTTTTATCGCCTTTCTTCTCTGGCACGGGGTTTGCTCTAACAACCAACGCAGTCAATGCGGACAGCACAAGGGCAACGAGCTAATTCATTGCCTTTATCGATACGCGTACAGAGAGTTCATGAACACAGCAAACAANGTGACCAGTACAACNCGCCCTGTCGGCAAATTTAGTTAGNGGATCGAGGCCATGCTCGTCAGTTGCGGCCTGCCATCAACCTGTCCAGCAGCGCGTCTGGGTCTGAGTGCCTGTTTGTCCGAACAGGCTGAGCTTAGCTGTTCGATATGGCGGCAAGACTTTGCTTGTGGCCCTAGGGGGCACCCGTCAGGAAGTACGCAATGAAACCCCGTTCAGCCATGCTTGCCGGGCTTCTAATGCTGCTACTGCTGGGCTGCATGAACGCCTCCACAAGCACAGTGATGCATACTCACTCCGAGCTCTTGAACAGCACGACAGTGGCCCCTCGCCATGGCTCGGTGGGTCCTATTGCAGACCATTACGATGCTCAAACCGCTCGCATTAGCGACCCGGAATACATCAAGGCGCCTAAGCGAGACCCTTATCATTGCGCAAAATCCGCTTACCCCAAGGCGCAAAACAAAACGGTAAGCATTGACTTTATAGAAATGGATCTGCGCGAGGCGTTACTAGAGCTCAGCCTAACTACGAACTTTCCGATCATCGCCGACGATACTGTCGCTGGCATCGTCTCACTGACATTGAATGAGGTGTCATTTGCCAAAGCGCTCACTATTCTTCTGGCCTCGGGTGACTACAGCTATCGGTTTTTTACNGACTATGTCCTTATTGGCTCCTCGACTCCGGATGGCCCATCTTTTACAAAACTGTCCAAAACCTGTCGTTACAAACCTAAGTATGCGACCCCCCAGGATTTAGCCGCCTCGCTGAGCACCTATTACCAACAGTTCGTTCGAGTTCCTAATAAAGGCGACTACCTGACTATTACCGCACCAAGACCTATTCAGGCGCAAATTCGCCGTTCATTAGAGCTATTCGATGAGCGCCCGGGACAAGTAATGCTGGAGATGAGCGTAATCGAAGTCAGCAGAGACGCGTTAAGCATTCTAGGGCTGGCATGGAACACCGATAAAAACAAACCAGTGAGCACCACAAGCAGTTCCGTTGGTGTACAAAGTTCCATTGGCAGCGCGATGACTCAGGTGGGCCTTACCTTCAGCGCGCTGCCCCAGCAATCTCTGGTTCGCTCGATACGATCCCTACAGTCTGATGGCAAAGCAACGGTCAAAGCGATGCCCAGTATCGTCTCTATTGACGGCGCTGAAGCACGCTTTCAATCGATTCAAACGGTGTGGATAACTCACTCAAATGACAGTCGAAACGCTTATTCAAATGTTGAACAATTATCTTACGGTGTTGATATGAGCGTGGTGCCACGCATTTCCTTTGACGGGCAAGTGAGCTTACAGATCATCAAAGCATCCGTTAGCGACTTAACTGAAGACCATGACGCAAAACCTCGTTTAATCGCCCACAGCATCACAAATACCGTGGATGTGCCCGACGGCGACTACCTGGTGCTGGGGGGGCTATTGCAGAGGAAAGTGCGCCGCATGCACAACAAATTACCTATCGGCTTGAGCAACACTCCACTGGGCTTCCTTTCCGGTCAAAAAAAGGCCGTAGAAGAGGAAATGGAGGTTTTGATTATGATTCGGCCGCGGATTCTGCACAGCTAGGCGTAGAGATGATCAATGATCACGCGTCAGCTTCGAGACTTTTGATCGATTTGATTAATTACCAGAAGCATCTGTTCTGCCGCCTCACTCACGTCCCGCAGCCCATCTTTAGCAGCTTCAGGCATTAATGGATCATCCAGCAACAGTGAGGTGTGCCCGGTGACCGGCAATAAGAGATTGCGTAGGTAATGTACTGTTTCTTGCGACAGATATTCTCGATCCTGGGGATCCCAGAGGGTATAGGTGCGCATATTAAGATACCTCTTACTAACGGCCTTTGTATCAGCGTGTGGCATTCACCGAGCACCCCCAAAATACTAAAACCTTTAGCCAACCGCCTATGCCGAATTAAAAAACCAACCCTATATTCAGACAGACGTTATCAATTTGGCGATGAACGGTATTCATAAGCCTATATTCTGCAGATAGATTGTCTGCAGGTTTAGAGGTTTTGTATGCCTTGATCGCACCTTTCACTTCGAATGGTCGGCAGTTTTTCACAACGTACTATCCAAGCATCGAATCTTTAATAGAGGGATCAAAGTCAACGAGTCGCTGAACTGAACACAACATAGGGCGTTTTGGGGTACTGAAACATGAATCGCGTATTAATTGTTGATGATGAGCCTTTGGTTGCCCGCTTGCTGGCGAGCTTGGTCGAGCCACTGGGCGTTGAAACCATTGCAACAGACGATTCCCTAGAAGCCTTAGACCATGCTCTACATAGCCAGATTGATCTGGTTATCGCCGATCAGCGAATGAACGGACTCACTGGGACTGAGCTACTAAAAAATATCAGGCGTGAAAAGCCCGACCTTCCGGCGGTCCTTATGAGCGGCTACGCTGACTTTGGTGAAATTATCGATGCCTTTAATGACGACATCGTCGATCATTTTATTGCCAAACCGTGGGACAACAAAATCCTCGTTAAACAAATTGAGCACCTTCTTGGCACCCACCCTGCAGATAAGTGCAATGATGTGGCGACAGCAAATCCGGGGGCTGTGGATTTTGGATTGACCAATTTCCATGGGTTGTTGTCGAATTCAGCCTCGATGTCCCAGTACTTTATAAAGTTAAAGAAAGCGGCCAGGGCCAATGCACCGATCTTTATTCATGGGGAAACCGGCACAGGTAAGGAAATGTCCGCTAAGGCGATCCACGCGGAGAGCCACCGATCCGCGTATCCATTCGTAAGCTTTAACTGTGCAAACTTCACCGATTCCCTGATGGAATCCCAATTATTCGGCCATCGCAAAGGCGCCTTTACCGGTGCCGTGAAGGATCAAGAGGGATTATTCGCCCATGCAAAAGGCGGAACCCTTTTCCTTGATGAGGTGACGGCCATGGACCTGAATGTGCAAGCGAAGCTGCTGCGCGTCCTTCAAGAGCGCGAGTTTTCAGCAGTAGGTTCCTATGACCTACAGCCTTTTGCTGGGCAGGTTGTTTCAGCAGCTTCACAAAATTTGCGAGACGCCGTGGCTGCTGGGCAATTTAGAGAGGATTTGATGTATCGACTGGATGTTATTGGTGTGTCGCTACCGCCATTACGCGCGCGCCGGCAAGACATCGTCGCTCTATTCCAGCACTTTTTGGTAAGCGACGGCCTGAGCCCAGATACGCCACTAAGTGCCGAGTTAACCCAAAAGCTGATTGAATACCCGTGGCCCGGCAACGTACGTCAATTACAAAACGCCGCTGCCTATGTCGCAGCGATGGCAGAAGGACCCACTCTCACCATAGAGGATCTGCCAGACGAAATTCGTTATGCAAATCACCATCCAAGCCCACCTGCCCAGACCAATACTAAGAAAGATCGCACAACACCCCATCCAGATGATATTGACGAATCCATGGTGCGCGAGGCGTTGATTAAGTACAAAAATCGTAAAACAAGAGTCGCAGAATCCCTCGGTATCAGCCGAACCACTTTGTGGCGACTGATTAGACGTTTCAATTTAGAAACACCCTAAACAGCTAACATCTGTGCAACACCCATGGAACATAAATCTGTTTCTTACTCTGCCCCCTNACGGAAAAGACACCTTCATTCAACGCGTAATTTTTGATCAACTCATTGATTTTATTAAATTTTCTACATTTTCAATAAATTGGCATGGGTTCTGCTTATAAGTCTATACCCCACTTATGGGGCATGGACTTAAACCAATTTATGTCTCGAGGACAACATTATGAAAATTAAACAAACTGCAGTAGCCGGGGCTCTTGCATCCATAATCGCAATGCCTGCGTTTGCCGAATTAGATACCGGCGGCGCTCAGGCGTCTACGAATGTGGCCATATTCGCTGCAATTACCGAGTTGGATAACTTTGCTTTGGCAACCGCCGGAATCGATGGCGCAGCCAATGCTACTTACGTTGCCAGCGAGCCCTTCAATCTTGAATCCAATGCCCAGGTGCGCGTTACCATTGCTGCCGGATCTATGACCAACGGCAGTGATACGCTATCAACGATATACAGATTCGAAAACGGGACCGCGACCCTGGATACCGAGACCGACAGTGTGCATAACCAAGAGCACTATCTCAATGTCACCTCGGTACTGGGAGAGATCTCGGACCAAAAAGCCGGCGATTACGCGGCGGATGTACTCCTCACTGTAAGCGCTCTATAACCCTAACTAGGAGAAAGCAGGCTGCCTTGGAAAAAATAAGGCAGCTTGCCCTTCTCTCCTACCGCGAAACCGCGATGAAATTCGCCCAGCCAAACCAACAATAAGCAATGAGGCGTTGCAAACAGATCGATCTGTCCGCTCTCATTCACCCTTAAGGCAACAAATATCAATATGAGAAACGTATTACGAAACGCCTTACTGTTCTTGATCGTACTATCAACGCAGAACGCATATGCCGGCGAATTTGCCGTGAGTCCAATGTTGATCACGATCGAAAGTGCGCCGCGAAAGACCGAAACCATAGAGTTCATAGTAGAAGCCAAAAAGGCCGGGAAAGTACGGATATTTTTGAGCGATCTTGAGCAACAAGAAACCGGTCATATGGGATTCATGCAATTCACCAATGGCTATGAGGGCACAGCGAGTTGGGTGGATCTCGATACCGAAACATTAAAATTAGATGCAGGCGAGCGCGCCACGGTGACTGGTGAAGTGCGCATTCCAAAGAACGCAAAAGGTGCTCATTTAGCCGCGATTATGGTTGAGGAAGTAAGCCCGCCTGCAAAGAAAGGATTCGGGGTATCAGTGCGCTACGCCATAATGCTGGATGTAAAACTGAGTGGGAAAAAAACACGCCTATTCAGCAAGTTTTCTGACCTTGCATTCGAAGAACAAGACGGCNACGCATTCGTTGTGGCCTGGTTCGAAAATTTATCGGATCGTGATGAATTTTTGCAGTCTGAAGTCCAAATCCGCGACAGCAGACGCAGATTGGCTGGACGCGTGGCATTGAAAACCTTATCGGCTTGGCAGCGTGGCGACGAGAGTTCTCGCGTATTTTCTGGATCAAAAGTCAGAGTTTACGGACGGCTCAGCAAACTCATAAAAGAGGGCGACTATGAACTCACCGTACGCAATCGCTTTGGTGGCGTGCCGTTACTTAAAGTAAGAGAGAACCTTGCCTTTGAGCCTAAAGCTGGCGTTACAGCATTAGACGAGATCGAATGGGCCAACTATCAGGTGCCAGCGATCACTATAAAGCCCAAACCATCTGGCATTGCCATTAGTCAGTTTGAACTCGACAACCCTTACGGCGAGACGATTGAAATTGTGTTTCCGAAACAANGCAGCAGTGGTACCGCTGATGTCAGCTTTTACCCCAACAAAATTCAGCTGAAACCCGGAGATAAAACTAAGATACGACTGGTTCAGCGTTGGCAAGGCAAAGAACCTCGGGCTGAAGCCTATGAGTCTAAATTGATATCCGGCAAACACTCCCAATCCTTCCAGATCGTCACTGTCTTATAACATTGTTACCAAGCAGATATAGGCACCAGAACGATTAATACGTGCCGACGCATAGACTAATCAACCTCAGGATATAAGCGCAGTGCCCGCAGCCGCCATCTTTTCGCTGTGATAGCCTTGGGCCTGCCTAAGGAGAAATTTATGTGCAAGCGAGCGTTATTCAGTGCCGGGATGTTGCTGCTACTGATTGGCTATCCAGGCCAACCAGTCCTTTCCAACGAAGCCGAGAATGTGCACGCTACTCTAATACCGGGCAGCGGCACCTATAGCCGTAAAATTTCCACACAAAATCCTCAGGCCCAGGCATTTTTCGACCAGGGGCTGCGTTTCGCCTGGGGTTTTTACTTTCCTGAGTCCATAGCCTCTTACCAAGAAGCCGCGCGCCTAGACCCTTCCCACCCAATGCCCTATTGGGGCATGGCTCATGCTATGGGACCCAACCCTAATTCACGCTACGCACGGATGCCCGATGACCCGAAAGNCGAAGGACTTAAGGCAATAAAAAATGCGCTCGCGCGCATCGATCGAGCTAGCCCTTTAGAGGCCGAGTTAATTCAGGCTTTGTATGTACTTTACGATAAGGACGCCATTGCCAATCAGGATGAGCGAGACCGCGCCTACCTTGCTGCCATGCGTCGTCTGAATCAGCAATATCCAGACGATTCCGACATTGCCGCACTGTATGCCGCCAGTTATATGTCCATCGGACGCTGGGACTACTGGGACAGCGAAGGCAACCCTAAGGCTGAGACATTACCTGTTGCTCAAGCACTGGAACACATCATGGCCACGGATATGACAAACCCTGGAGTCTTGCACCTGCACATCCACTTAATCGAGGCCTCGTTGGAACCTGAACGCGCCCTGGCTTCTGCAGATGCTTTAGAGGCCACCGTACCCATTGCTGGCCATGTGGTACACATGCCTGCACATATTTATGTGCGTGTTGGTCAGTATGCGAAAGCAGTCGAAAGCAACGTGCGATCCCAGGCCGTGGATAAAGAATTTGCAAAATTGTGGGGTGACTACCCATTACCCAATCTCGGCACCTACCCGCTGTCCCATAGAAATCACTCAGGACATGCGCTGGACTTTGTGCGCTATGCAGCCACCGTCCAAGGCAGCTATGCCACCGCTATCGACGCCGCCTGGCGCATGGCTAACCGCATTCAAGATCCCAAGGCTGTGGTGCGCAGCGGCCAAAAACGCGTCTCTGCACCCTGGCTGGTTATGAAGATTTTTGCGCGCTGGGACGATCTATTGGCACTGACGCCGCAACATCAGGGCACACCCTATCTTGACGGCATCTGGGCCTATGCCATCGGCAGCGCCCACATCGCCAAAGGCAATATAGGCGCTGGCGAGAAAACCCTGGCCAGACTTCAAGCAATCACCAACGCACCCAATGCCAACGAGTACCGGGTCGGTGCAACCCCCGCTTCCGCCGTGTTGAAGCTAGCCGCCTTAGGGCTTGAGGGTGAGGTGTTGCGGGCGCAAGGCGATTTATCAGGAGCCATTGCAGCGTTTAGCGCCGGCGTTGCTATCGAAGATCAAAACAACTACACCGAGCCACCAGACTGGGCCCAACCCATGCGCCACTATCTCGGCGCGACCCTACTGCAAGCCGGTGAAGCGGAGAAAGCCGAAGCGGTGTATCGACGCGATCTGCGCTGGAATCAAAATAACGGCTGGTCTCTTTATGGCCTATATCAAGCGCTGCTCGCGCAAAACAAAACAGCCGCAGCCGACACAGCTTTGCAACAGTGGCGCAGCGCTTGGTCAATGGCAGATGTCACCATTACAGCATCGCATCTCTGATGCGCTAACGATTTCACCTTGTTGCCAAAGTAAATTTTGCGGCNAGAAGTCACCGTGCAATNAACGCGATGTGCNAACATNACCTATGCTGTTACTGTCTTCTCTCACGAGCCAACTATCCCGTGCTTNCTCGCCTTACTTTTACTTGGACAGCCACCACCCAATGCGCGGTCAGTTGGTGTTTTCACACCATTTTGGCAGCCGCCCCAGTGTTATGTATTTACGTTAATACATACGCGGTAACCAATGCCAACCAAGCAGATTGTCTGGTTTAAACGAGACCTTCGAACTCAGGACAGTGCTCCCCTCGCATCGGCTCTGACTCAAGGGCCGACCCTGGCACTGTATATAATCGAGCCAAAACTTTGGCAGCAAGTCACCGCGAGCCAGCGGCATTGGCAGTTAGTAAGACATGGCCTCAATCAGTTAATTTGTGAACTCGCGCTACTTGGCGCCGAGTTGTGTATCAAAATCGGCACCGCTGAACAGGTATTCAGCGAGCTCCATCACAGCCTCGGCATATTTCACCTGCATGCTCACGAAGAAACTGGCGATGCTTGGTCGTATGATCGAGACAAGCGTATTTCCAGTTGGTGTAATGCCCATGGTGTAGCCTTTCATGAGCAGCGCAACTTCGGTGTCTTTCGTGGCCTGCGCGAGCGCGACGGCTGGGCCAGACGTTGGCGACAGCATATGTCCGCGCCAATAGCGCAACTCCCAGAACAGCGACAGTGGCTGAACATTGAGAGTGCGGCCCAATGGCAGTCCTGGCGACCTTGTTTATCCGGTAACGCCATCGAGATTGATGCCAACTTGATTCCACAACAACGCTTGAACCAATTTCTTGAACAAAATGGTGAGCGCTACCATCTGGAAATGTCCAGCCCAAACACTGCTCCTGAGGCATGTTCGCGCTTGAGTACCCTGCTGGCCACCGGCCGCCTGAGTATGCGTCAGGTTGTACAGCAGACTTGGGCAACCCAAGCGCAGATCAAATCTCATGCTCCGGAACAGCGGGGAACTTGGCCCAAGGCCTTGGCCGCTTTTCAAAGTCGACTGCACTGGCATTGCCACTTCATACAGAAATTTGAGAGCGAACCGGAGATCGAATTCCACAATATGGCACGCAGCTGTGACGGCCTGCGAGAACATGATTTCGATCAGCAGAGGTTCGACGCCTGGTGCAAGGGCGAAACCGGCTTTCCATTCGTTGATGCCTGCATGCGTTACCTTAACAGCACAGGGTGGATTAACTTTCGCATGCGCGCCATGCTGGTGTCCTTTGCATCCTACGACCTGTGGTTACATTGGCGTCAGCCTGCCATTCATCTAGCCCGCTTATTCGCTGACTACGAACCTGGCATCCACTATTCACAGGTGCAAATGCAGTCCGGCACCACCGGCATCAATACTTTGAGGATCTACAATCCAATCAAACAGTCCATGGATCAGGATCCAGACGGTGTTTTTATCCGCAAATGGGTACCCGAATTAGCAGGTTTACTCGGCCCAATGATCCACACGCCCTGGCAAGCGACTGAGCTGGAACAACTCGCAGCGGGCTGTGTGATCGGTCGCGACTATCCAGAGCCTATTGTGGATCACGCTGAGGCCAGCCGCTGGGCGCGGTCCCGCTTTGCAACGGTGCGGGCCTCCACAGCCGGTAAAACCGATCGGCAAAATATTGTCACGAAACACGGCAGCCGCAAGAGAATGCAGAAACAATGAGGGTCCCAGAGTTGGTCGCCTCCTGCCTTACTAGCATTCAACAACTTAGTGGTGCGGCGATTGCCGAATTACGCTCGGACCACGCAGGCGAAACAGGCGCAGTTTGCATATACGAAGGCATTTTGGCGGTCAGTCAATCCACAGAGCTACGCGCCTTCGCCGAATCACACCTGCGCGCGGAGCAGATCCATCTGGCCGCCTTGGATCGGTTGTTGCCGCACCATTTGCATTCTAAGTACCTACCTCTGTGGCGCGTGACGGGCTGGGGATTGGGCGCTTTCGCCGCCTTACTCGGCCCTCACTTTACCTACGCGACCATTCGCGCTGTGGAAACATTCGTGGTCGAGCACTACCAGCAACAGCTCGATCTTTTCCCCCAACCATTACGTACGCTACTGGAGCAATTCTGCGACGACGAGGCACAGCACCGGGATGAAGCCCAAGAAGCGATGCACACCAAAGCGCATTATCCTGCTTGGCACTGGATCGTTAGCACTGGCTCGGCTGTCGCCGTGCAGCTGGCGCGCCGCTTATGAGCAACTAAACCCGAAAACCATCTGCAATCAGCGGCATCTTGCGCACGCGCTTGCCTGTAGCCGCGTATATCGCATTGGCGACCGCAGGTGCTAAAGGCGGTAAGCCGGGTTCACCCAAGCCAGTCGGGTCAAAATCGCTTTCAATAAAGTGCACATCTACCTGGGGTGCAGCATCGATTCGCAGCACCGGATACTGGTCTAAATTGGTTTGTTGGATGCGACCGTTTTCCATAGTGATCTGTTGACCCGCCATGGCACTGTAGCCATCGATAATGGATCCCTGCACCTGATTCAGCGCCCCACTGCGATTTATGATCGGCCCAACATCCACAGCAGCAGTAACCTTATGCACAGTCACTTTACCTTGCCCATCTACGCTAACTTCCGCCAGTTCAGCCACATGGGCGGCATGGCAGAAATAAAATGCTATACCTAAGCCATGACCACTGGGCATGGCGCGACCCCACCCGCCTTTCTCGGCAGCAAGCTTAATCACACCAATAGCCCGCTGTGTATTCATAGAACGAAAGTTGTCTGGCTCCAGCCAGCGCGGCTCACCCATCATTTCGACTAGCAGCTCAACGTGATCGCGTCCCGCAGCCTCGGCTAATTCGTGGATAAAGCACTGAGAAACAAAGGCATGAGTATTCGAAAAAGGGGCACGCCACGGGCCCGAGGGCGTGTCCATGCGGAAAGTCGTAAGAGAACCTCGAGCATTAGCACTGGTGACAATAGGGAACGATCCAGCACGGACACCAGTCCAACGAGACGGCTCCGAACCTACCGCGGCACCAATAGTATGCTCTTCCCAGGCCGCCAATTTGCCGTCGGCGGTCATTGCACCACGCAAGCGACAGAAGCCCCCCTCTCGGAAGTAATCGTGACGCATACTGTCTTCTCGCGACCAAGTCAGTTTCACTGGCCGACCGCTGAGCTTCGACAGTTCGATTGCCTCACACATGTATTCACCGGATGTGCGCCGACCAAAACTGCCCCCCATACGCTTTACATGGATAGTGAACTGATCGCCATCTAGACCATAGTGTTCTTGCGCCAACTTCTTAAACCCCGGCCCGCTCTGGGTCGGCAGCCACATTTCGATGTGGTCTTTAGCGCCTGCCTTGCCAGGTCGGAAGTGCGCGGTGCAGTTCATGGGTTCCAGACACAAATGACTGAGATAGGGATATTCGTAAAAACTGCTGATTACGGTATTACCCGGATCCTCCAGCGCCTCGTCCACAGCGCCTTGTTCGTAAAGTACCGCAGCTCCGGTATCCGCCTGTTTGGCTGCAAAATCAGCGAAATCGGTCCAGCTGTCTTTGGACGCCTGGGACTCGTCCCAAACGATTTGCAGCGCCTTACGTGCGGCAAATACGGCCCATGTGCTGGTACCAACAATGCCTACTCCGTCTGAAAGTTCACGTACGTTGCCATTGCCTTTAATGATGTAAGCATCCACCACACCAGGAAGCGATTTAATAGCTCCGATATTTGCTTCGACAATTTTTCCGCCCACGGCGGGACACTTGGTATAGCTGCCGTACAGCATGTCCGGCACTCGCGTGTCGATGCCAAAATCGCCCTGGCCGGTAACGATTGCTAACGAGTCGACTTGGCTTTTAGAAGTTCCGAGTATTCGGTAGTCTTCCCGCGCCCTAAAAACTAAATCTGTTTTGGCAGGCATAGGCTGTTCCTGTGCCAATGCCGCCAACTCGGCGAAACTGCGCGAGCGATCGCTTAGCAGATGCCGCACTCTGCTGTCCTCTGCTTTAAGCTCTTCTCTCGGCAACTCCATAACGATAGCGGCTGCGCTTATAAGCATTTCCCGCGCTGTGGCGCCCATCTCGCGCATTAATTGCCAGTTCAAATAGACCGTATAAGACCCGCCGGTAGCTTGTCGGCCATAACGCTCGGAATTGACCTCAGGCGTTTGCTCAACAACGACGTCATCCCAATCAGCACCCATTTCTTCGGCGACAATCATCGGTAACGACGTTGCAATGCCCTGACCCATCTCAGGTGCACCACTGTATATGACTATGCTGCCGTCTGGCTTGATCTGCACATAGGCGTTTAGCTCGCCCCCACCAACCAAATTGGGCGTGCCCTGAGCCCAACCTGGCGCCGTCGCCGCAAGAACCAAACCTCCCCCCATGACGCCAGATATTTTTAAGAAATCACGTCGTGAAGGCTGGTTACCTAGGGATAAAGTTGCATCCATCTTGTTATCTGACTTCATGATTGCGCCCCTTTTGCTGCTGTAGCATCGAAGCTCATAGCCGCGGCGTGGATAGCCTCCCGGATACGGATATAAGTGCCACAACGGCAATAGTTACCGGCCATGGCCGCATCAATATCGGCATCAGTTGGCTTGGCGTTGCTCTGCAGTAATGCGGCCGCAGACATAATTTGCCCGGACTGGCAGTAACCGCACTGAGCAACATCTCTTTCAATCCACGCTTGTTGCAATGCATGCAGGGCTCCGTCCTCGGTAAGCCCCTCAATCGTGGTAATGGCCTGGCCGCTGACTTGGCTAACGGGTACCAGGCAACTGCGTACCGGTGCCCCGTTTAAATGTACCGTGCAGGCACCACACTGACCGATGCCGCATCCGTATTTACTGCCGGTCAGCCCCATGAGATCGCGTAATGCCCACAACAATGGCATATCGTCTGGGGCATCTACCTGAGTATCGGCGCCGTTTACGTTCAGAGTAATACGGGTCATGGGCAACTCCATCGTTCATAAAGCGCCCAATATGGCATACCAACGCGAGCTACGGCAACGTATCACGCCGCTGGACACTGTGATTTAAGCCCGTAGCATGAGCCGTCGAAAGATTTTAGAAGAGAGCCCCCTATGTTCAGTCATATTATGATCGGCGCTAACGACATCAACGCCGCGAAGACGTTTTACGATGCAACCCTTGGAGCTTTAGGCGTGGCTCCAGGCCAGATCGACCCCAAAGGCCGCTGCTTCTACCGCACAGATTCCGGTGTATTTGCGATCACGCCACCGATCGATGGCAACCTAGCGACCCACGGCAATGGTTCCACAATTGGCTTCAATGCTGAAAGCACTGCGGCAACGGATGCATGGCACGCAGCAGGGCTCGCCAACGGTGGTGCCGCTTGCGAGGACCCGCCTGGTCCGCGCGGCGATCTTTACTTGGCTTAGCTGCGCGATCCATCAGGCAACAAAATATGCGCTCTGCATCGCTTGAGTTGAAATTATCAAATAGGGAGTATGCCCAATGAATAAGAGTTTATTCCGCGGCGTAGCCCGTTCTGGCGCCGCTGTGCTAATGACGATTTGCGCAACCGCCTCTCAGGCGGCACCGCAACTACTTTGGGGCGATACTCATCTGCATACGTCCTACTCCTTTGATGCGTTTCTGAACGGGAATCAAACCGCAGATCCGAATACAGCGTACGCTTTCGCCAGAGGCCAACCAGTCATCCATCCAGGCACACGCGTCCGCGCACAACTGCAAACACCGCTAGACTTTTTGGTGATAGCTGACCACGCAGAATTCTATGGTGGTATTCGAGATATCTATCTTGATGGGGTACAAAAACCCAATCCAAACATTCTCGAAAGACTTGCTTTTTGGTATACCGAAAACGAAATTCGCGACGCCATCGACAGCGGTAATGGCCAAACTTATTTCGCGAATTTGTTACCGACTGATGAAGACCCGATAGAAGCCGCAAAGTCATGGACAGAGAATACCGCAGCAGCAGCACCACCGGGCGCCGACATTTCGGCCCGCAACGCCTGGGAACGTATGCTCGAGAGCGCAAAACGCTTTGACGAACCAGGCGAATTCACTGCACTCATTGGCTGGGAATGGAGCTCGGTACCTGGGGGTGCGAATCTGCACAGAGTCGTGATCACTGACGCAAATTTGGAGGTCGCTGGCACCTTTTCACCCTTCTCTTCTACCGACAGCCCATTTCCTGAGGACTTGTGGAAATGGATGGACGAAACAGCTGCTTCGATAGACGCCAGATTTCTCGCAATCCCCCACAACTCAAACATATCCAAAGGACAAATGTTCTCTCGAAGATCTCTTCGGGGCAAAGCGATTACGGCTGATTACGCAAAACAGCGAGGGCGCCTCGAACCACTTGTCGAGATCACCCAATACAAAGGCGACTCGGAAACTCATCCAGATTTGTCACCCAACGACGAATTCGCCGACTTCGGTTTGTATCCCTGGTATATCCAAAAAGTACGCACCGACAATTATCAACCGCGGCCCGGGGATTACGTGCGCTCTGCACTGAAGACCGGCCTAGAACTGGAAGACAATCTGGGCGTTAACCCCTATGCCCTTGGGATTATCGGATCCACCGACAGCCATACAGGACTGGCTACCGCTGAAGAGGCGAACTTTTGGGGCAAGATGGCCAGCGGTGCAACCCCCGAGCGCAACGCAGGCCCTCGAAATCCAAATAGACCCAACAACGTAGGCCCTACAGGATGGTCGATGCAAGCTTCAGGGCTGGCAGCAGTTTGGGCAGAGGAAAATACCCGCACTGCTATCTTCAACGCGATGCAGCGCAAAGAGGTCTACGGTACTACTGGGCCCCGTATTCGCCTGCGCTTTTTTGCGGGCAATGGTCTGAAGGTTGAGGATTTAGACCGAGACGATTGGCACAGCTACCTAAAGACTAAGGCAGTGCCCATGGGCGGCAACCTCATTACAACTAGCGATACGGCACCGGGATTTCTTGTTGCAGCAACCAAGGATCCTTTATCGGCCAACCTCGACCGCATACAAATCGTCAAGGGCTGGCTCGGCAAAGATGGTCGCGCTACCGAAAAAGTATTTGATGTGGTTTGGTCTGCGGATCGCATACCGAGCAATGGCAAACTCCCTGCATTGGAGCCACAACTTGATGAAAAAACCGGTGTTTGGAACGATGATCAAGGCGCCGTGACCTTGCGAACAGTCTGGCAAGACCCGGAATTCAACCCAGCCCAGAAAGCTTTTTACTACGCCCGTGTGCTGCAGGCGCCTACGCCCAGACATGCCTTGCTCGACGCCATCGCCTTGGGACTCGATGCGCCAACAGTGGGCGAATCAGTTATTCAGGAGAGAGCTTATTCAAGCCCAATTTGGACTATGCCGCAGTAACTGGACGCGACCAGCTACTGAACAGTGCGCGCAGCATTAATAACGCCAGTACCGCACTCGCCCCATAGGCAAGCCAACTATGACCCATGTCTATGGCGAGTTGCGGCTGCGCCACAAACGCAAATCCCCAACGCGCGGCTAAGGCATTGGTTAAATATCCAAAGGCAAAACCCACGCCGACGACACTACCAAGATAAGCGTATAGCGCGCGCCGACCAAGCTCTCTTTTCACCAAGGCAACTGTCGCAATATTCGTCGCCGGGCCAACTAACATAAACACCAGCACGGCACCCGGCGAAACGCCTGAGAACAGCAAGCCGGCAGCGATTGGAGTAGACGCTGTGGCACAGATATACATAGGCACACCAATAGCCGCCATTACCACGAACGCAAGAAAACCATCGCCCCATTGCAGCAGAAACTCTTGGGGAACTAAGGTTTTTATCAATGCAGCGCAACCCAAGCCGATGAGTAGCCAGCGGCTAATGTCCTGCACCAAATCAACAAAGGTAAAACGCCAGGCCGCAAGCACCTTATCGCCCAAGGACAGGTTTGCGTCTGAATTAATGGCGACGTCAACACAGCATGCGTCCTCCGAGTCTGCTGCGGCCTGCTCGACATCCTGCCGATCAGCGTCACGACCAACGATTACTCCAGCAACAACAGCACTGCAAACCGCCGCTATTGGCCGAATAATCGCCATAAAGGGACCCAGTAACGCATAAGAGATCGAAACAGAATCTACCCCTGTTTCTGGTGTTGAGATCAAAAATGCTGTGGTGGCACTTTTCGACGCACCACTGCGCCGCAAGCCCACAGCCGCAGGAATAACACCACAGGAACACAATGGCAACGGCGCACCAAGGAGCGCGGCTTTGACTGTAGATTGCAATCCTGGCTGACCCAACTGACGCGCCAATAGATCTTCCGGCACCATCGCTTTAATAACACCCGCCAGCGTAAATCCCAGCAGCAGCCACGGCGCGGATTCCACGAATAATGTGACAAAATTTGTCAGCAGTTCCAACATTAGAAGACTCGCCGTGGAATTGGTCCGTTTTCTGCTTGAGCGTTCAGCGCTTCCAAAATCGTACAATGGGTCGCCGGTTCAGCACCGCCGCAACAGGCGTCACTGAGAGTTTTTAACGTTTTCTTTATACGCTGCATCTCACCAATACGCTGGTTCAGGCTGTCTAGTTTTTCGTCTACAAAGCGCTTTACGTCCTCGCAGGATTTATCGTCCTTGGTAACTTCAAGACCCAATAAATCATGGATTTCGTTCAGTGTGAAACCAACACGCTTGGCGCTTAAGATAAAACCCACGCGTTCTAGATCCGCTTGGGAATACAGCCGATATCCCGACTGGCTACGCAGACTCGGTGCCAATAGCCCATGCTTCTCGTAGAACCGCAGTGTGTCTTGTGACACCTGCACGAGTTTCGCCAGCTCACCAATTTTTAACTTTTTATCGCTCATCTAAATACTTTAAACCTTAGAGTTAGGTCCAAAGTCAACCGCTGATTGATGCAGGCCTTAATGCAGTAGGTCCGGGTCGTCATTAATCGCCACTTGATCGGCCCCAAGTAATTTTTTTACCGTACGCGTTACAAAAGTATCTTTTTTGCTGAACAAAGCCTTAGCCAGCAGCGCCTTGAGACGCACCTGCCATTCGCTGCGCCATTGCACCCACCGACTACGCTGGGTCATGCTGCAGATCCTGCATCAGTTGCAGTCAGCACATCCGGTGCGGTCGTTTTTACAATGCGCCCTGGAAAACCCTTAAAGTGTGGGACGCCCTGTTCGTAATCTAGAAACTCGTCGTCGTCGGAACAAAGTACTGCGTCACTGGACACAAAGGCCCCGGCCAGCTTTTCTTGACCCCGGGTCTCGGGATACCACCAGCCGTGGGGCACCCGAATATGACCTTCTTTCATGGATTGCTGGATCGATATTTGCGCTGTGACGGTGCCAGTAGCCGACTCCAATCGCACCCAATCCCCATCCGCTAACTGCTCTCGCTTCGCGTCAGTTGGATGCAGATACAACTGGGGCGTTGGACAGCGCGCGCGTAATACCTCGATATTTCGTTGCCCGGTCTGAAAGAAGGGATCTTCACGCACTCCAGTAAACACCGCGTACGGGTAATCTTCATTGGGCGTCGGCCCCTCGCGGTAATAGGGCAAGGGGTCAAAACCTAGATCCTCCAGCACGCTGGAATACAGCTCTACTTTGCCCGAGGGTGTAGCGAATCCGTTTTTACGATATTTGCGGAATTTCGGTGCCGGCATCTCCATAAACGTCGCCGCCTCAAACTCAGCGAATGTGCGCCCGGATCGTGATAGCCGATAGTCGAGCATGTCTTCGATGGTGTCCCAGGGGAAATACTCCGCTAGTCCCATACGACGCCCTAGGTCAGTCCAAAACTGAAATGTACTCGATGCTTGTTCAGGCGGCGCTACCACTTTTTGCGACAGCGTCAGGCGGCTGCCCCAACTCCAGCCATCAGCCACATGATTACGTTCCGTAAATACGTCACCCGGTAAAATATAATCTGCCAACATCGCTGTGGGGGTCATAAAGATTTCATGGGCGACAATCAGTTCCTGATTCATTAACGCCTGCAGAATTTGGTGCTGATTCGCATAACTGAGCAGAGTGTTGTTACCTAGGGTTATTAGCGCCTTGATCGGATAAGGATCGCCCTTCGCCATGGCTCTGAACACATTTGTGGGATTTGCCATATGACAACCCATCACTAGGTCTGCGTAGGGAAAACCCCACACTTTGTTAGTCGCCTCCTTAAGCATCTCTGCCGTTCGGTAGGTAAAGACCGGATGATCAGCAAAACCCAATTGTTTCGCTTTTTGCTCATCTGACAGCCGCTCATGCAGAGCGAGCTCACTTTCCGGGATGTATGCGGGATTAAAACCACCAAGGGTCTCACCAC
Organism: Gammaproteobacteria bacterium; assembly: GCA_002684495.1. Lineage (GTDB taxonomy): Bacteria > Pseudomonadota > Gammaproteobacteria > Pseudomonadales > Azotimanducaceae > UBA4421. The sequence goes on from NYVG01000002.1 coordinate 283,382, forward strand.
CCACCACATCAAGATTGCCGGTGATCGCTCGCAAAATTGAATGCAGTCGAATCGCAGAGGTAGAAGAAATTTGCTGATCAGTAATCGGTGTCCAGGGGATCACAGCACCATCAGCGCTAGCATACATGCGTGCGGCCGCTGCGATCGTTTCGCGATCCACACCGGTTATCGCCTCCACTCGTTCTAACGGATATTCGTTAACTCGTGCTCGCAGCTCAGCAAAACCCGAACACCATTTCGCTACAAACTTTTGATCATACAATTCTTCGTCGATGATCACTTTCAACCAACCCAAACACATGGCGGCATCCGTACCGGCGCGCAAACGTAAATGTAAGTCTGCGCCTTCAGCCTGATCCGAAACACGCGGGTCTAACACAATGACTTTCGCGCCCCGCGCTTTAGCAGAGCGAATGGCATTATAGATCGGTGTCCATGAATGCTTTCGCGGGTTGTGACCAAACAGCACAATGCATTGGGTGTTGCCAAAATCAGGTTGCGGAAACCAGCCATAGGTAAGACGGTTTACCGCTGCCGTATTACCGGCACACAGGGCCACGCCGCTGATCCAATTGGGCGCGCCTATGAGGTTCATGAAGCGTCGATCCATGCTATGCGTGGTTTGAGTGTTCCAACCCGAAGTGGAAACAGCTAGGCCCTCAGCACCATAACGCTCAATAATGCCCCGTAACCGTTCAGCAATTTCATCCATTGCCTGTTCGTAAGAGATCTCTTGCCACTGGTCAGCGCCGCGTTCACCTACGCGCTTCAACGGCACCCGTAGACGCTCAGCGTGATTGTGAATATGCGGTGCAGCTGTACCTTTGTAGCAAATGTTCTTTGCCAGCATCGGACTGTCGTGGGCAATGACCCGGCTGACTTTACCGTCTTCAGATTCAGTGCGCAGTTGGCAACCAATATCGCAGATCGTGCAGACCGAATACTTCGTTGGGCTCTTTGACGCCATAGCTCACAGCCTCTGTGATTGGATGGGTATATCCAAGCAGAAGCCGCTCACAACCGCAACACATCTCAGTAGGTAGCGATCCAGTCAACCTCAAGCGCAAACGCACCGTCTATACCGTCGTTGATCATCAAACCTAACTCGGCCACTTGAGCTGCAGTAATTGCAGGCGCGTTCAGGCGCCGACCGCGCCAGTTTGGCCAGAACGATGCGAACGGCAAGGCCACCTCCAGCCATTCGCCGTCCTGTGTGGCGAACTGCGACCAATATGAAATCCGCGAATTCTTCGGACGCAACCGAAACGTATAGTCTCGACCGTCCCCGCGGACCCTTAGGCGCACACCCGCTGCTTCATCCTCCAGCACGTTTTTCGCCGGCACTCTAATCGATGCAAAGCCACCACCATTTGTATTGAGTGAGCCCGAAAACGACAAAAATTCGCCGGCCCGGGTGATGTCACCTAATGAGCGCCCACCCATCACATTGTCGTTGATTACCCGCCAATCGAGACTCTGCGCTGCCACTAACCGCCCTTGCTCATCAGCGACCACACTCATTGCTCCTGTCGCAATTAACAATCCGCACCATGCCTTAACCCACTTAGCCATTACTCTATCTCTGTATCCCATGCAGCACCCTTCTCAGTTCATCGGAACAACGTAAGCACCCGAGGCGCTAGACGAAATTGCAATAGTGCCGCCCATACCCGAATGGTTTAGGCAGTAGTAATACAAGGTCGTCACCCCTTCAGGGACCGTAATCTGAACGTATGCACCGGAGCTGCCAGTGGCGCCAACACGACTAACACCCTCGCTAAACTCTGTGCCTCCGCCATGAACGCCATTGGGCGTTGTGGAGAAATATACTGGATGGGTTACGTTAGAGTCATCTGACTGCAACAGCCTATAGGTTTTCCCTACCTGTAAGTTAAGATCCGGACTGATATTGTCGTTAATCGAATATTTATTGCCTGTGCCAAAGCTGTTGGTACCTCGAGCGACCACTAAATTGAATTCTACCGGGGCCTGTGTCTGGGCTTCCGCTACGTCAATAACCTGCACCGACAACTGTTGGCGCGTTTGATCTGTCCCATCACTGACAACAATGGTTACCTCAAAGACTGCCTGAGCTTCATAATCTGGTGCGCTAACAAAGGAGATAACACCCTCTTGGGTAACCTCGAAGGCAGCAGCATCGACCCCTTCCAATGAGTAAGTTAGGGCGTCCTCGTCGGCATCACTGACCTCAAGCGCGAGCAAATTCGATTGGTTTTCATTGACCTGTACTGTGGCGTCCAAGCCGACGATTACCGGCGCACTGTTGGCTACGGCCTCAGCTAAATCCACTATCTCAATAACCACCATTTGAGCGGTCGTATCACTGCCATCGGATACCTCAACGGTCACCGAGTAAGACGATTTAACCTCAAAATCTGGGGCAGTAACGAACCTCAGGGTTCCATCACTGTCGATCTCAAATGCACTGGCATCGTCGCCACTGAGGCTGAAAGAAAGATCATCACCATCCGCATCCGAGGCACTGACTACGGTTACAGCGGTTTGATTTTCGTCGACTTGAATCGACGAGGCGACGCTCAAAGAAGGTTTAGCATTGATATTACCGGAACCGTAACCGCTGGAATCGGCGGTGCCTGAACCACCACCGCCACAAGCGCCTAAGGCCGCGGCAAGGATTAGAGTGAGCGCGTAGCCCGACGTTTTAGTAAATGATGAATACATGGGCGCAAACCTTTTGATAACAGGCCACTACGGTGGCGCTGAGCCCATGCAAAAACCATCAATAGAAAATTAATATCCCATCAATATCCGTGGGACTGGCGGCTATTCATAGACACAGCATAGACATGCAGTGCAAAAAGCCGTCAGACCCGTCTATTCAGCCACGGATTCAGTCTCGCGAAAGTACCACGACCGGAATTTGTCGGTCTGTCTTCTGCTGGTACTCGATATAAGGTGGCCAAACTTCCGCCATAATGTCCCACAGCTTTTGCCGACGCTCACCATCGACAGTAGTTGCGGTAGCAGCAAACTTATCCGCCGCGACCTGAACCCTTACTTTAGGTTGAGCGACTAAGTTACTGTACCAAGCGGGATGCTCTGGAAAACCGCCTTTGGAGGCTATGATGATGTAATCACCATTATCCTCCCCATAAATCAAAGGCAGCATCCGCTCTTCGCCACTCTTGCTGCCGGTTGTGGTAAGCAACAGAGTGGGCACACCACGCCAAATGTGACCATCAGCGCCATCGGTCGCTAGGTAATTACGCATGTGTTCTTGCGCCCAATCAGGCAATGTGGATGACATAGTTTTCTCCTCTGTGGTCGCTGGCGACCGTGATTGTGTTGTAGTTGCTGAATTAAAGCGGTCTTTGGCGCGCCAGAGAGCAACCATGGGTACGGCAAAAATGGCCCCGGCTATCACACCCGCGACAATGCCCCCTCCTCTGACGTTAATCAGGTTCCAAACCACCATAGCAATGACCACCTGAGCAGCGTATACCGATGCCCAAGGCCACATCCAACTGCGCATACGCCAGAAGCCATAAGCTCCTGCTGCGTATATTGCCCAATGCAATGGTTCGGTTGCTTTCGCCCACCAGCCGGTTAGAGAAAACCCGAACCAAATCTCGTGATCCTCGGCCACTGGTTTGAAAAACAAGTCAAAGGGCATGTAGATAAAGGTCATATAGCAACAAAAATAAAACAGACCGTTCATCCACCAAGGCCGTAACCGCCAATCTTCTCGCAATTTTGTGATCAAACTCATCTCCTCCCCGGTGTTATCAACCTATCGCATTTGGCAACGGCTGGTTGGCAAAGTACGCCTGCAAATTTGCCATTGCGCAACGCCCCATTGCTTGCCGAGTTTCCCGCGTGCCGCTCCCCATGTGCGGTAACAATACCACTTGCTCCAGCCCTTGTAATTCCGCGGGCACGCTGGGTTCGTGGGTATAAACATCTAAACCGGCACCGGCGATTACGGAATTTTTTAACGCCTGAATTAGGTCGCTTTCCACCACCACATCGCCCCGGGCGGTATTAATAAGGATAGCCTCACTGCGCATAGTGGCTAGCGCTTGGGCGTCGATTAAATTACGGGTTTCCGCAGTTGCCGGACAGTGCAAACTGACAAAGTCAGCCGTTGCTAATAACTCATTCAATGGCAAAAACTCAGCGCCAAGTTCTACAGCAATTGACTCAGCCAGCGGCGCACGACCACTGTAAATAATCCGCATACCGAAACCATGATGGGCCTGACGCGCCAGAGCGGTACCAATACGCCCCATGCCGACGATACCCAGAGTTTTACCCGTTACCTGAGTCGACAACATATGCGTGGGATGCCAACCCAGCCAATCGCCATTGCGCACCAAACGTTCGCCCTCTCCCGCCCGACGCGCACACATCAGCAACAACGTCATGGCTATTTCCGCGGTGGCGGCTGTTAGCACGCCTGGCGTATTGGTAATCGACATGCCGTATGCCTGTGCTGAGGCTAAATCTATATGGTTATAGCCGACCCCAAAATTAGCCAACATCTTGGCCCGAATACCCCTTTGTGCAGCCGCTGCAAAGACATCGGCTGTTAACCCATCTGTTACCGTTGGACATACCGCATCGGCCTGAGTCAACGCGTCAGCCAAATCATCTGCGGTAAATGCTTTGTCGGTTTCATTGCGAATCAGCGTGTATCGCTCCGCAAGCTCCGCCTCAACTGACTCCGGCCAGCGTCGCGTCAGTACCACCACTGGCTTTTCGTTTTTCAACACCCCTCCCAAATTTGCTTTAATCTTCCGAGCATATCCGATACTAATCTTTCTCTGAGGAGAATAAACTGCCGTCGTACCAGCATCATCTGGGGAGGAGCTATGCAGACAACAGCAAAAAATTACCACCATTTTATCAACGGCAGCCAGGTCACTGGCTCTTCCGGTAGAACCCAGCCAATTTATAATCCCTCCGAAGGCAGCGTCAGCGGCGCCGTCAATCTTGCCACTCCGGCAGAGGTCAACTCCGCGGTCCTCAGCGCCGCACATGCGCTGGAAGAGTGGAGCGGCATGAATCCCCAGCGTCGCGCCAGGGTGCTGTTCAACTTTAAAGCCTTAGTAGAGGCTAATGCCGATGAGCTGGCAGTGTTGATCGCTGAAGAGCACGGTAAGGTAATCGCAGATGCCCACGGCGACATACAACGCGGTCTGGACGTAATTGAATTCGCCTGTGGCGTGCCACACCTTAGCAAGGGCGAATATACCCAAGGAGCGGGCCCCGGCATCGATGTTTACAGCATGCGGCAGCCGGTTGGTGTGGTGGCAGGCATTACCCCGTTTAACTTCCCCGCGATGATTCCTATGTGGATGTTCGGTGTCGCTATTGCTACTGGCTGCACCTTTGTTCTGAAACCGTCAGAAAAGGATCCGGGTGTGCCACTGCGCCTTGCCGAGCTGATGATGGAAGCTGGTGCCCCAGCTGGTGTACTGAACGTTATCAACGGCGACAAGGTCGCCGTCGATGCCATACTTGACCACCCGACAATTCAAGCTGTCAGCTTTGTCGGTTCATCGGATATCGCTCATTATGTCTATCAACGCTGCGCCGAGAGTGGCAAACGCGTACAGGCCATGGGGGGCGCTAAAAATCACGGCATCATTTTACCCGACGCTGATATGGACCAGGCCGTCAAAGACATCAGTGGCGCCGCCTACGGATCAGCCGGGGAGCGCTGCATGGCCCTTTCTACAGTGGTTACCGTTGGCGCAGATACAGGAGATCGTTTCATCGACGCAATGCGTGCTGAAATCGACCGACTCAATGTCGGCATTTCAACGGATCCGAACGCTGATTATGGTCCAGTAGTCACCGCAGCACACAAACAACGGGTCAGCGATTACATAAAAATGGGTGTGGACGAAGGCGCAGAATTAGTGGTCGATGGCCGTGGCTTTCAACTGCAGGGATACGAAGAAGGGTTCTTTCTCGGACCAACCTTATTCGATCGAGTATCGCCAGACGCTCAAAGCTACCGTGACGAAATTTTCGGTCCAGTACTACAGGTGCTGCGCACCGAGGATTTTGAAACCGCTATAGAGCTGCCGTCTAAACATCAATACGGTAACGGCGTGGCCATATTTACCCGCAGTGGTGGCGCGGCCAAAGAGTTTGCCCAACGCGTCAACGTTGGCATGGTCGGCATCAATGTGCCGATACCTGTGCCTGTGGCCTACCACTCTTTTGGCGGCTGGAAACGCTCGGCTTTCGGCGATATGAATCAACATGGCATGGAAGGGGTTCGCTTTTATACGCGCACAAAAACCGTCACTCAGCGATGGCCTGAAAAAACCCAGCAGGCATCCTCTTTTGTCATACCAACAATGGATTAAGAAACGCTAACATAAGCCCTTTACCGGCAGCAGGGCGCCATGAACTGCCTTCGCAGAATCTGATCCGAGAAAGCAAATCACCTCGCCAAGATCTGTTGGCGTGACCCACGTAGAAAAGTCGGCATCAGGCATTGCGGCACGATTGCCACTGGTATCAATCACGCTAGGCAATACCGCATTTACGTTAACACCAGCGCCTTTGACTTCTTCACTCAGGGATTCGGTAAGTCGCATCACCGTAGCCTTGGAGGCCTGATAGGCACTCATATTTGCACTACCCTGCAAGGCACCAAGGGCACCTACATTTATAATGCTGCCACGACCGCGACTGACCAATGTCGGCACTGCTGCCTTTAGTACACGCCGCAAGGTCGTGACATTAATATCAAACATGCGCTGCCAGAACTCATCCTCAGTAGCGTCCACCGTTGGCCCCATATCAAAACCACCCGCAATATTGGCCAGCACATCGAAATCGCCAATGTCATCAAATATCGCCTGTACCGCTGCCGCGTCTAACAGGTCGACACTGTAGGCTTGGCCTAGCTCTGAAGTAAAACCATCGACCACATCCAGTAGTACGAGCTCTGCACCCTGATCAAATGCCACTTGTGCCACCCCCGCACCCAAACCGCCAGCGGCTCCGGTAAGGACAATTTTCTTTCCTGCTAGCGACATACTGGCTTTCCTTTTTATTTTAGCTGCCACCATCGTACCTACTCCGCGACAGAATTCACCCTGCCCTTAACACCCTCGCTACGCCTATACTTGTGCCACATTTACATTGTGGGAGACGCGATATGTTGCCAAGAGTTTTATCGGGATTGGTGGGGCTATTGATGCTTATGACTGGATTAGGTTGGATAACCGATCCCGCCAGCGCTGCGGCGAATCTTGGAATGCCACTATTGGATGGCTTAGGCCGCAGCACCCAGATTGGCGACTTCACAGCCTTCTTTATCGCGGTCGCTGGTTTTAGCTTGTATGGTGCTTGGAGGGAGAGCGCGCACTGGGTACATAGTGCCGCCATCGTACTATTGCTGGCAGCTATTTTCCGCACCTTATCGTGGCTTGTGCATGGCGCCGCGTTTGCAACCCCGCAAATTATTGCAGAAGTAGTTCTCGCTGGGGTGCTGCTATTTGCCGCATCACGCTGGTCTGGTGCAACCAGCGAGTAGCTTGATTTTTACCACGATCGCGCCTAGCGGAAATTCTGACGGTAGGCGCGATCACCCCTGTTGAGCGGGCACCTCGACCACTAATCCGTCCATCGCTTCTGTCAGCCGAATCTGGCAGGCCAAACGGCTGCGCTCGCTACGCCCTAGGGCATAATCGAGTAACTCGGCTTCATCACCGGTAGCCGGCCCTAGTCGATCTGTCCACGGTTCACGCAGCCAGGTGTGGCAGGTACAACACGAACAACCACCTCCACACTGGGCAATAATTCCGTCCACTGCATTGTCCACTGCTACGTCCATCAGGGTATCACCGACTTCCGCATCGTAGGTGTATTCATCGCCATTCGGCTGCACAAAAGTTACTGTGATCATGGCGCTATAATAGCCCGAGGAGCTGCCTCAACCTAATGTGCAAGTCGCTTTCTGAAATTCACGACGTTAAACTCGGCTGTCGTCGATCATATGGGGAGATTCGTTTGATTATTGGACTGACCGGCGGCATCGCTTCCGGTAAATCTACTGTTGCTCAGGCATTACAAAGCCGTGGCGCCTTTGTAATCGACGCAGACAAACTCGGACATCAGGCCTATGCCAAAGGCTCAATCGCATTCCACGAGGTCGTAGCGCAGTTTGGCGAGGACATTGTCAGCGACGACGGTGAGATTGACCGCCGAGCATTGGGCGCAAAGGTGTTTGCTGATGGCGGCGGCTTGAAACAGCTGACCGACATCGTTTGGCCGGCCATTCACACTATGGCCGCTGAGCGGATACAACAAAGCTTAACAGCCAATCCACAGACCGTGGTCGTACTCGAAGCCGCTGTACTGATCGAGGCAGGCTGGCAACAATTGGTAGACGAGATCTGGGTCACCACCGTAGATCCTGCGGTGGCTATAGAGCGCGCCAGTGCGCGCGACGGGGTTGACGCCGCCAGTGTTCAAGCGCGTATTGATGCACAAATCAGCAACGCCGAACGTACCGCGGAAGCCACTGTTATAATTGATAATTCGGCAGATGAACCTCAGTTAATGCAACAGCTAGAGAGCAATTGGCAAAATTTACAGGAGCGTTGTTAATGATTATTGATCTACATGCCCATTCCATAAAATCTGACGACGGTCGAGCCAAAGTTCAAAACTATTGCCAATGGATCAAAGCCAAAGAAATCGCCATTGACGGCTTCGTACTGACAGAACACCGCCAGTTCGATGATGAGTCTGACTATTCGGAACTCGGCGAAAAATATGGCTTAACCATATTGAAGGGCGCCGAAGTTGAAACTGAGTACGGCCATGTACTGGTCTTTGGGGTAACCCCAGAACTGCAGCAAGCTTTCGACTTTACCAATATTTATCTGGCGTTGGCGGATGTGATTGCAGCCTGCGATGCCCACGGTGCAGTCGCCGTACCTTGCCACCCTGGACGTAAACGGGTAGGCATGGCCGCACATCTCGAGGAGTTTGGCGTGCCCGAAGGCGTGCGCATTGTAGAAGTGTTCAACGGCGGTAGCCGGGACGATGAAGACGGTGTATCTCAGCGTATGGCCGATGAGCTAGGCTATCATGGCATCGGTGGCAGCGACGCACATATTGTCAGCCATATCGGTCGCTGCGTGACCGAATTCGAACAACCGGTGCAGAACGAGGTGGAGTTAGTTACTGCACTCAAAAGCGGCGCTTTTAAAGCGATCAAGCTTTAGACCCTGCTGGGCGAAGCCCTACCTTCTACCGTAGGGCTTGCCACAGCACCGCCATCAGCTTGTGCTATTCGACTGGCGTCACTAGCGGGATGGACAGTTCTTCGTGCTCTTCCCACTGCAGTTGTACTCGCTGCCCGATATGCACATCTGCACCCGGATCATCGACACCCACTATATTTGTTAGGAACCGCGGTCCTTCATCCAAATCCACATAGGCTACAGCATAGGGTGCCTTACTACGGAAAAACGGGTGATAGCTTAGTCGCACAATACTATAACTATAGACCGTGCCCTGACCTGCCGAGGTCGTCCAGCGTAAAGCACCGTCTACGCATCCCGTGCAATGAGCTCGGGGATGCCAAACGATGGTTCCGCAGTTCGCACATTGTTGATAGCGGAATTCTTTATTTTTAGTCGCGCGCCAGAACTCTGCGGTATCTAACTCAGTAAGCTTGGGCAGCGGGCGCGTCGGTATTTTCTTTTCTTCGCTCATGGTTTAGTTCCTCCCCAAAATCACTGTTCCAGCCGAATGCCGTGCTCCGAGCATACCGCCGTTACCGTGGGCTATGGCGAGCTTGGCATCCGCTACCTGAGATGTTGATTCACCACGCAACTGGCGGGTCGCTTCAAGCAGCAAAAATATGCCGCGCATCCCTGGATGATTTGACGATAGGCCGCCGCCATCCGTATTTAGGGCCGGCCCGTCACTGGGGCGGTCGTAGCGCAGCCGTCCTCCCTCTACCCAGGCACCGCCCTCGCCCTTGGCACAGAAACCTAGGTCTTCGAGCAGCGTAAGCACAGTAATACTGAAAGAGTCATAGATCATAGCAATGTCTATTTCAGCAGCCGTTACACCTGCCTCGGCAAAGGCGATGGGCGCTGACTGTGCACCTGCCGAAGTCGTAAGGTCGCCACCATTTTGTGGGTACTTAGTGGCTTCACCGGTACCCAGTATCCACACCGGGGCCTTTTTACAGTTAGCTGCGACATCAGCACTGGCGATCACTACAGCACCACCACCGTCGGAGACCATGCAGCATTCTAATAAATGCAGTGGGTCGGCAATCATGCGCGAACCCACAACGTCGGCAATTGTGGTTTCTTGTATGCCGACAAATTCGAGGTCTGTCATAGCCTGCACGGCCTCAGGATTGCGCATGGCGTGGTAGCGCGTGGCGGTGGATATTTCGGCCAGCTGTTCGCTAGTGGTGCCATATTCATGCATATGTCGGTGGGCCACCATCGCATAGTTAGCGATGAGTGTTTGGCCAGCAAAGCTCTCCATATTGTCGCCAGGGCTGACACCACCGCCGCGGCCACCTGCGCCTATCGCCATAGCATTACTGTGCGCGGTTGAGCCATAGGTCAACAACGCAACTTTTGCTTTACCTGCGCGAATCGCCCGCAACGCATGAGCGGCATGAAACTCATAGGAACTGCCTCCCACCCCGGTCGTATCTATGACCGTAGGTTGAATACCGAAGTATTCTGAAATCATCAAACCACTCATTGGTGCGCCTTCGCCGGCGTCGTAAATCGCGTCCACATCGCTCCAACTAAGCCCAGCATCGGCAAGAGCTTTGGCCGCACTAGCTGCCTTAATCTGCAGCGCATTGACCTTTCCTTCCACATCTCGCGATGGATATTCGTGAATCCCTACAATCGCGGCATCTCTACTCTGACTTACCATAGCTTCCCCTTATCCTTCTGTTTGCTCATCGTTCCGAGCCAGACCCATATGCCCTTGCTGATTTAGTTTCTCGAGAAAAGAAACCTCATAAGCTTGTTCAGGTTCTTGGCGTACCATGGCATCTAGCACTTTCGCGTCATCACCCACCAAAATACGCCATCGTTGCTCGCGCACGCCATCTAAAATAATGGTCGCGGCCGAGGCTGCTGTCGTTGGCGCCTTGTCGCGAAAATCCTCTTGCTGCTGTCGCACCATCTGCCGAATATGATCGTCAGGTACGTTGTCCACTGGCAAGCCCAGCGCCAGGTAACGTTCGCGCAGATCTGCAACTTCTTGCTCGTCTAACTCCATCGCGCTGTGCTTACCCAAAACCGAGGATGTATTTAGCGCGATAGATGTACCGATATGGCCAGGCATCACCACAGAACAATGCACATGCGGGGCATTCATACGTAGGTCAACAATCAGTGCTTCGGTAAACCCTTTCACCGCAAACTTAGCTGCTGAATAGGAGGTGTGCGGGGTCATGGGCCCTACAGTGGCCCAAAATCCGTTTACAGAACTTGTATTGATAATGTGCGCTTCCTCACTCGCCACCAACATCGGCATAAATGCTGTGCAACCATAAAACACGCCATACCAACAAACCGCGAAAGTCCGCTCCCACTCCCGACGATCGATGTCTATAACACTGCCGCCACCTGCTATGCCCGCATTATTGAACAATAAATTTATATGCGAGGTCTTGTGCTGTTGCGCCACTTCATCACGGAACCGCAATACGTCCGGCTCACTGGATACGTCGCAAAGATGGCTGGTCAATCTTCCAGACCCCATTGCACTGGCCATTCGCTGAGTCTCCGCCATATTTTCTGCCGAGACATCACACATAGCCACATGCGCCCCAGCTGCAATCAGCTGGCATACGAGCTCCCTCCCCATACCGGTGCCGCCACCGGTTACTACTGCAATCTTGTTAGTAAAGTCCTGCATTCTCCTCCCGTAAACCTGTCTTTAGTTTCTATGACGCAATGTCTGCATCACCGCTTCAAAATTGCCCTCTGCAAGATACCCATTACGGTATAACGCACTGACCGATGCTTCAGCAACGGCCACAGCGTCAACAGAGAAATGTTCACGCAAACGTGGCCGCGATTCAGATAAGCCATATCCATCTGTACCAAGCACCTCAAATCCTGGGGGCATCCACGCAGCGATGCCTTGGGCGAGCGCCGCCATGTAGTCAGTAACCGCAATAAATACGCCGTTTTCACCCTGGAACATCTGCTCCAGTCGAGACACTTTTGCCTCTGCCTGCGGATTTTCACGATTGTACTGCTGACACGCCAGCGCATCACGCTGTAGCTCGATAAAACTGGTCATACTCCAGATACATACGCCGATTTCTAAACCTTCCAAAGTATCTTTAGCTAACAATGCCTGTTGCATGATGCTACCGCTTGCAAGAATGTGCACCCTGCACTCGGCTGCCTCGGGACCTCGGTAGCAACAATAGCCACCCGCAACTACGCCTTGCAGCACCGCCGCTTCATCGGTCTGACTCTGCGCGGCAATTTGCGTGAGGCTCAGCATCGGGTAGTTTTCGTTATAAAGGGTCAGGTAATAAAAGACATCCTGTTGCAATTCATACATCTGGTGCATGCCCTCACGGACTAATGCCGCAACTTCAAATCCGAAGGCGGGATCGTAACTACGCAGATTTGGCACGGTGCTTGCCAATATATGCGAGTGGCCATCCTGATGTTGCAAGCCTTCACCGTTCAATGTTGTACGACCGGCAGTGCCGCCGAGCAAGAAGCCCTTACACATCATGTCGCCGCAACTCCAGATCATGTCGCCGACCCGCTGGAAACCAAACATAGAATAAAAAATATAAAACGGGATCATGGGTAAGCCATGTACGGCATAGGCGCTGCCTGCCGCCATAAATGAGGCCATAGCGCCGACTTCGCAGATGCCTTCTTGAAGGATCTGCCCATCTGCCGCTTCGCGATAAGGCAACAAACTGTCCGCATCTACGGGACGGTACTTCTGACCCTCAGGCGAATATATTCCGGCAACCTTAAACAAGCCGTCCATACCAAAGGTGCGAGCTTCGTCCGGCACAATTGGGACTACATAGCGGCCAAGCTCGGATTGCTTTAATAAGGTCGACAACAAACGCACCATAACCATGGTGGTGGACATCTCACGCCCCGCATAGTCTCCGAGAAATTCTGCGAATTCACCCAGCGGCGGAACCTGCAGCACTGGGCAATGAACTTGGCGGTTGGGAATATGCCCACCTAAGCGCGTTCTCTGGTCGCGTAAATACATCAATTCAACAGAATCTTCCGCCGGTCGATAAAACTCTGCAGCTTTAGCAGCCGCCTCGCTCAGCGGAATATTCAGCTCTTGGGCAACCTTCACCCGCTCTTCGACCGACATGTTTTTGTATTGATGGGCTGTATTCTTGCCCTGTGCGCCCATGCCATCGCCTTTGACGGTCTTAATCAAGATGACACTAGGACGACCCTCATGGGCGTGCGCCTTGGCGAATGCCGCATGAAGTTTCTTTTGATCCTGACCACCACGTTTGATTGCACGCACTTCTTCGTCAGTCAAAGAATTCATCATCTGTTCCAGCGCCGGCTTGCCTTCAACCCAATGTTCGCGCTGCACATCGCCGGGTAACACCGAATACATCTGGTAATCGCCGTCTAAACATTCGTCCATACGCTGACGCAACACGCCGTCATGATCTCGCGCTAACAGACCATCCCAACCGCTACCCCAAATTACTTTAATGACATTCCAATCCGCCCCGCGGAAGACACGCTCGAGCTCCTGAATGATCTTGCCATTACCGCGTACCGGACCGTCAAGGCGCTGCAAGTTGCAGTTCACGACCAAAATCAGATTATCCAACTTTTCTCGCGCTGCCAGACTTATGCTGCCCAGCACTTCTGGCTCGTCGGACTCACCATCACCAATAAAGCACCAGACCTTACCGCTGGCCGCCTTCTTGAGACCGCGATTTTCTAGATATTTGGCGAACCGGGCTTGATAGATCGCAGAGGGTGTTGATAAGCCCATAGACGCATTCGGCACCTCCCAAAAATCCGGCATGCTGCGCGGATGCGGATAGGAAGACAAACCGCCACCAGCGCCTAGTTCTTGACGATAATTCTTTAGTTGTTGCAATGACAGACGGCCTTCAAGAAAAGCCCGTGCATAAACCCCCGGTGCAGCATGTGGCTGGGGCAGCAACATATCCGCAGCACCGCGATCATTGTTCGGTCCAGCACCACGGAAGAAATGGTTAAAACCGACTTCCAGCATAGTCGCGCACGACGCATAGGTCGCGATATGCCCGCCGACACCAATACCTTTGTCTTGCGCCTGCAGGACCATGGCGATCGCATTCCAACGCAGCATTTTTTCAATGCGCTCTTCAATCTCCACGTCCCCCGGGTAGATCGGCTGATCTTCCGGCGCAATGGTGTTGATGTAGGGTGTATTGAGCGTCGCTTCATCCAGCGCCACATTACGACTAAGCACATGATCCTGAACGTTGCGCAGAATTTCTCGCACCCCGGCTTCACCGAACTCGCTATAGATGGCATCAATGGCCTCTACCCACTCCCGCTTATCGTCAGCAAGCAGCGCTTGTAAGTCTTCTGACAACAACTGGCTTTCGTTCGATTCAGCCACAATAGAGGCCACTAAAGCTGGTCGCGGATCAATTGAGCCTGACGCTCCAGCAAATCAAAATCAGCCATCTGTCGCGCGTGCAGCATCATTTCTAAGCCTTCACGACGCGGCAGAATATGAAAATGCAGATGAAAAACCGTCTGACCAGCGGCTTCGCCGTTAAGTTGCGCCAGCATAATCCCAGGCGCATCGAATGCGGTCTTCACTGCCGCTGCAACCCGCTGCACCGTCGCCATGGTATGCCCTAAGATGACTGGGTTAGCGTTGTGAATATTCTCTGTAGGGTCTTTCGGAATGACTAGGGTATGGCCGTCGACTTGGGGCATGACATCCATAAACGCTAACGAGTAATCGTCTTCAAAGACTTTGAACGCAGGCGCTTCACCACGCAAAATTTTGGCAAAAATATTATCGTTGTCGTAAGCCATATCCGCCCCGGTTATTGATCTACTGGTGGTCGATTCTGCGGCAAAACCTACCGTTCATTCAAACTAGACATCTGCGTCTAAAGATTGCATGACCGCTTCAGTATCCGCACCCAATTTTGGTACCCAAGGTGAAAAACGCTCGGAAACTGGCAACCCTGGTACACGAGGTAGTTCAATGGCTTGGTCTTGCACCCGTACCGACTCGGTATGAAAGTCGCCATGATTGAGCAAAGCCGACACCGGGTTGAGCGGTGCAAAAGCCACATCAGCAGCAGTTAAACGCTGGCTGATCACTGCATAAGTCAGTTCAGCAAACGTCTGCTGCAGAGCACCATCAACAAACTCACGGTTGGCCACTCGAGTTTCGTTGCCTTGACAGCGTGGGTCTTCAAGCATTGCTCCACTATCTAAACCCACCCGACAGAGCTGCTGCCATTCACGCTCGTTTTGCACCGACAAGACGAACCGTTGTTCGTCCGCACTGACAAAGACACCGTAAGGGCAAATACCAGGATGCGCTAATCCCACACGCGTTGGGGCGCCGCCACCATAACGCTGCAGAAGATAGGGCACCGCGAGCATTTCAGCCACGGCATCGAACAGCGACACCACAATAGCTGCACCCGCGCCATTGTTGCCCCGTTGGATTAATGCCCCCAAAACTGCCTCGTAGGCAAACATACCCGTTGCAATATCAACTATGGAAACGCCCACCCGGCCAGGCGCATGAGGACTGCCGGTGATGTCCGCTAAACCCGATTCGGCCTGCATAAGTAGATCATAGGCTTTGCGTTCGTGCCCTGGCCCGTCGGGGCTAAAGCCTGAAATGGAAACCGAGATAAAATCCGGGCGCTGCTCGTGCACCTCTGCCAAGTCGATCCCCAGCTTTACCAGCGCCCCGGGTTTGAGGTTCTGCACTAATACATCTGCACTCTGGATCAGTTTTTTCAATGCAGCTAAGTCGCGGTCGCTACGTAGATCCAACACCACAGATTTTTTACCCGCATTGAGCCAGACAAAATATGTGCTCTCACCAACCACCGCAGAGTCATAAAAGCGCGCGAAGTCGCCTTCTGGACGCTCGATCTTAATAATTTCGGCACCGGCCTGAGCCAAGCGACGTGTGCACAATGGTGCTGCTACCGCCTGCTCTAAGGCGACCACCCTTAGCTGTTCCAACATTGCCCTGCTCCCCAAGTTCTGCGGACAAAAAAAGAGGGCCTAACGCCCTCTTTTCCACAAACGTGTTGTGTACCCCGCTTTTAGGAGCGCGGCGTGTAACCCAGAATCGCCTTAGTCTCGAGAAATTCCTCAAAACCAAAACGACCCCATTCACGACCATTACCCGACTGCTTGTAGCCGCCAAAGGGAGCTTGCTGGTCACCAGGTGCGCCATTCAAATGGACATTACCGGTGCGGATCTGACGCGCAATATCGCGCGCGCGCTCTGGATTTTCCGAGGAGATATATCCACTTAGACCATACACAGTATCGTTGGCAATGCGCACAGCATCTTCGTCGTCCTGATAGCCGATCATGGCCAACACTGGACCAAAGATTTCCTCTTGAGCGATGGTCATATCATTGGTGACGTGAGAGAACACCGTGGGTTTAATGTAATACCCAGCGTTCAAGCCCTCTGGTCGACCAGTACCGCCGGTTTCCAACTTCGCACCCTCATCAATGCCCTTCTGGATCAGATCTTGAATCTTGTTGTACTGGACCTCGGAGACTACCGGGCCAATTGTTGTATCTTGCGCATTTGGGTCACCGACTTTGACCTGCTCTGCAGCCGCTTTAGCAACCGCTGCGGCCTCGTCCATACGCGCCATGGGCACCAACATACGCGTAGGCGCATTACAGCTCTGACCGGAATTGGTAACCAATCCAAATACATCCCGTGCTATCGCCTTTTGGAAATCTGCATCGTCCAAAATGATGTTCGCAGACTTACCGCCCAATTCTTGCGCCACTCGCTTCACTGTAGGTGCTGCGGCCTTGGCCACTTCGACACCCGCGCGGGTGGACCCAGTGAAGGACATCATGTCAACGTCAGGGTGCGCCGATAATGCGGCACCCACAGTAGGTCCGTCACCGTTCACAAGGTTAAAGACACCAGCAGGCAAGCCCGCTTCATCGAGAATTTCAGCAAACAAGATCGCGTTAAAGGGCGCAATTTCTGACGGCTTGAGCACCATGGTGCAGCCTGCAGCCAGCGCTGGCGCCACCTTGCAGGCGATTTGATTAATTGGCCAGTTCCAAGGGGTGATAAACCCACAGACGCCAGCAGGTTCGCGGATAATCCGCGACGTACCGAGATCTTCTTCAAATTCGAATTCTTTTAATACCCCAAGTGTGGTCATCAAATGCCCGAGTCCCGCAGGCGCCTGAGCTTTATTTGCCAAATTTACCGGCGCACCCATTTCTTCGCTGATGGCTGCAGCAACATCACCCATGCGCTCGCTGTATTTAGCGATGACCGCTTCCAGAATACTTATGCGTTCCTCACGAGTAGTTTGGGAGAATGTTGCGAACGCTGCCTTGGCCGCCGCTACTGCTTTGTCTACATCTGCAGCACCCCCCATGGCCACCTGACCAATGGACTGTTCAGTTGCTGGGTTGATGACGTCGATAGTGTCGCTGGTAGATGGGGCGACCCATTCGCCATTAATGTAAAAGTTGGTTCGATTACTCACTATGGTTCCTCTTTATTTTTGCTTTTTGCTTTTTGCTTTCGGCTTTGTGCTTTCGGCTTTGTGCTTGTAGCCTCGAGCACTTTGCTTGCTACGGTCAGCTATCTTTGATTAACGCCTATTAACGCCCCAAACGTACATAGCGTTTTTCAAACTCCGATAGCTTACCTTGCCATCAGCAGATCTGGAACCGGCAGAGTACGAGGTTCAATACCAAGATGCCGAGCAAAAAAATGTCTAAGTTAGCTTGCAGATTCGATTACTGAGGATCTGAGCGCAAAAACTTAGTTAGAGATATTCAGCACAGCAGTATGCGGATGACCAAGCCCACTGGAAGTTAAATCCACCCAGCCAACCGGTCACATCCAATGCCTCGCCGATGATATATAACCCTGGCGCCTGCTTAACCTCGAAGGTTTTGGACGACACTGCATCCGTGGCGACACCACCAAGCGTCACCTCAGCAGTACGGTAGCCTTCTGTGCCTCCTGGTTTAACCACCCATTGATGCAGTTTGTTGGCCAATTCGCGCAGATCGCGATGTGCCACCTCACTGATACGGCAGTCCTCAAACCAAGCGCCGATTAACTGCTGCACCAACCGTTTTGGCAAGCGTCGCTGCAAAAGACTGCTGAGCAAAATTCTTGGCGAGGACTCCTGAGCGGACACAAACCACTCAAAGACATCCAGCCCGGGCAGTAAATTAATTGCTATCGCCTCTCCCGGTTTCCAATAGGAAGAGATCTGCAGAATTCCAGGACCGCTTAAGCCCCGATGAGTAAAGAGAATGTCTTCCGCAAAGCTGCTATCACCACAACTCACAAGCGCCGGCAAAGACACCCCACTGAGTTGAGCAAAGCGTTCCCGGTCCGCGTTATTCCATGTAAACGGGACTAGGGCCGGCGAAGTTTCTACCACTTCTAAACCAAATTGCCGTGCGGTACGAAACGCCAAATCACTGGATATCTTCGGCATCGACAAACCGCCAGAGGCCACCACCACTTTATCTGCATGATAATGTTGCTCACCGGAGGCAACTGCAAATCCACCCGTTGCCGCAGCGTCAATGCTACGCACCTGTGTGCGCGTCTTAATTTCTACGCCTGCAGCCTGAGCTTGCTGCAGTAGCATGTGCAAAAGGTCCTTAGCGCTGTGACTGCAAAACTGCTGACCTAACTTTTTTTCGTGGTAAGCAATCTTGTTATCTTCAATCAGTGCAATGAAGTCCCATGGCGTATACCGACTCAAGGCAGAAATACAAAAATGTTCGTTAGCAGAGAGAAAATGCGCCCTAGCATCGGTCCAAATATTGGTGAAATTACAGCGGCCACCGCCTGAGACAAGAATTTTCAAACCGCATTTGGGGCCCTGCTCTAGAACCAGAACCCGCCGACCCTTACGCCCGGCGTATATCGCGCACAGCAAACCACTGGCACCCCCGCCAACAATAACGATGTCCCAACGTGGGTTACTCACCAACCTGACCACACCGGATGGCAATCATCTGGCAATGGTGCCACTTGCCCCAAGGCAGCCCAAGGCTGACCGGGCTGATGAAAGTCCGAGCCAACAGAGGCCTGCAATCCAAACTGACGCGCTAACGAAGCCATTCTGCGGGTCTGCTCTGGCTGCTGTGCTCCACTGATAACTTCTATAGCGCTGCCACCAGCATCTCTAAATACCGTCAACAAAGAGCGTAATTTGGTGAACGTCATTTTGTATTTAAGCGGATGGGCCAGCACGGCCACCCCTCCAGCAGCAGCAATCCAGCCGCACACTTGCTCTATAGCCGCCCATTCAGCCCGCACATAGGCCGGTTTCCCTGCTGCCAAATAGCGTTTGAACGCTTGCTGAAAATTTGCAACCGCGCCTATCTCGACCAGGTAACGCGCAAAGTGCGGACGACCAAGGCTGGCGCCTTGCGCAAGCTTCAATGCACCCGCATGCGCATCTGCAAACCCGTGCCGCGATAACTGTGCCGCTATGCGCTCAGCCCGTTGACTACGCGCTCGCTGCTGCACCGCCAACCCGTCTAACAATTCGGCAACCTGCAAATCAAGATTCAACCCAACAATATGTATTTCCCGACCCTGCCATTGGCTAGAAAACTCGCACCCAGTGATCAGCTTGATCGGCTGCCTTCGAGCGTTCAGCTCGGCATAGGCCGCTACCGTGTCATGATCGGTAATAGCGATCTGCTCACAGCCACGCGTAACCGCAAGATCCATAAGATCCTGGGGCACAAGTTGCCCGTCTGAACATTGGCTGTGCATATGAAAATCAACAATCAAGATAGATTCCAAGCCCAAATGATAAGACCTACCCGGTCATAGGCGCCGTGGTCACACGGTACTGAAATTTTACGCGCCTGCCCATAACCCGTGCACTATGTCTGCTACATGGCACTAGGTTTCGATGAACCTTTACGGCAGAATGCAGCTCAATTTTATCAGGAGGTACGCTACATGAAAGGCACCGTGCATTATGAAACGCGCGACAACATCGCACTAATGACCATAGACAATCCACCAGTAAACCCGCTTTCCTCGGGTGTTCGTCAGGGGTTGAGCGATGGCGTTAACGCTGCCTTAGCCGACGATAGCATAAAGGCTATCGTGCTTACCGGCGCAGGCCGCGCATTCATCGCCGGCGCCGATATTTCTGAATTTGGCGGTAAAGCAGCAGGCCCAAGTTTGCACGACTGCTTAAATACTATGGATGCCAGCAGCAAACCCATCATCGCTGCGATTAACGGTACAGCCTTCGGCGGCGGACTCGAAGTTGCTCTGTGCTGCCACTATCGAGTCATTGCACCGAGCGCACCGGTTGGATTACCCGAAGTAAAACTCGGCCTGCTGCCAGGAGCCGGTGGTACCCAACGCTTACCGCGCTTAATTGGTGCTGCCAAAGCGCTGGATTTCATGATCACTGGTGACCCTATTCCAGGACCAAAAGCCAAGGCTCTGGGGATTGTCGACGAGGTTGCCGATGGCGATGTTGTAGACAGCGCTATTGCCTACGCACAGCAAATTATTGCCAATGGCAGTCCTATAAGACGCATTCGCGATGAGGAAGAGATCGTCGCCGCAGATCGGGGCAACGCAGAAATTTTTGACAACGCACGTAAAACCGCCGCACGGAAAATGCGCAAACGTTTCGCTCCGGAAATGATCGTGCAATGTGTCGAAGCGGCTGTAAATTTAGGCGACTTTGATGCCGGCATTAAGGTCGAGCAAGAAAGTTTTGCCAAGTGTTTGAAACACCCTCAACGCGAATCGCTTATCCATATGTTCTTTGCGGAACGAGAAGTGGCAAAAATCCCAGATGTGCCTAAGGAAACCGCCACTCAAGACATCGCAAGCGCAGCAGTAATCGGCTGCGGCACCATGGGCGGTGGTATCGCCATGTGTTTCTTGAACGTGGGCATTCCGGTTACATCTCTGGAGATGAATCAGGAAGCATTAGATCGCGGCATCGGCGTGATCAAGCGCAATTACGACATTCAAGTGCAACGCGGACGCATGACCGCTGAGCAAGTAGATCAACGTATGGCACTGCTGACCGGCAGTACAGACTATGCAGATTTAGGCCAGGCCGACGTGATCGTTGAAGCTATTTACGAGAACATCGACGTGAAGGTTGAAGTCTTTCAAAAGATGGACGCCGTGGCAAAACCAGGAGCTATTCTGGCCAGCAATACGTCCGGACTCGACGTCGACAAGATGGCAGCGGCGACCAAACGCCCGGAATCAGTCATCGGTCTGCACTTCTTTAGCCCAGCAAACGTGATGCGGCTGCTGGAAATCGTACGCGGTGCCGATACCAGCAAAGAGGCCATTGCGACCTCGATGAAGCTTGGTCGTACCCTTAACAAGATTGCCGTATTGTCCGGTAATGCCCCTGGCTTTATCGGTAACCGCATGCTCGGCGGCTATACCCGTCAGGCTGGCGAGATTATTTTGCAAGGTGCAACCCCCTATCAGGTGGACAATGCCCTGTTGCAATTCGGTATGCCCATGGGGCCGTTCCAGATGAACGACCTGGTCGGTCTGGACCTCGGTTGGCGCGCCCGCAAACTCAGCGGTATGAAGCCAGAGGATGTGCCGATTACCGCACGTGTAGCCGACAAGCTCTGCGAAATGGATCGCTTTGGGCAAAAAACAAGTCGCGGTTATTACATCTACCCGGAAGGCAGCCGCGCCGGACAACCTGACCCGGAAGTAGTATCCATTGTCGAGGAAACTTCCGCCGAACTGGGCATTACACGAACCGAAATTGACGACGATGAGGTTCTTAAGCGTTGTCTGTATCCACTGATCAACGAAGGTGCACGTATCTTGGAAGACGGCATCGCTATTCGACCATGTGATATCGATATTGTGTACATCAACGGCTACGGTTTTCCGGAAGTTACTGGTGGCCCGATGTTCTGGGCAGATCAGCAAGGCTTGGACAATATTCTGGCTGACATCAAACGCTTCGGTGAAGCTTATGGTGGCCCTAACTGGGAACCCGCACCACTATTGGAACGTCTGGTAGCAGAGGGTAAGACCTTTGCGAGCTTGCAAGGCTAAGCGCGAAGCATCTCAGGTGGCCAACGCCACCTGAGATGCAGGCTATTTAAGACAATGCAGACCCTTGGCATTCATCATGTATCCATCAACGTTGACGACGTTGCGGAGTCAGAGCGCTTCTATTGTGAGGTGCTCGGCTTGGAAAAACTGCCGCGCCCTGATCTGGGTTTTGCTGGGGCATGGCTGCGAACAGGCCAGCAGGAAGTGCACTTGCTTGGTAAGTCCAGTGGCGCGCCGCTGCCAGAACAGCATTATGCATTTCTGATAAGCGATGCAGATGCACTATTGCTGCGACTCGCGGAGCACGATATCGAGCCCCGCAGCGTCGGCGAAATTCCTGGCGTATGCCGGCAAGTTTTTGTTCACGACCCCAGTGGCAACTTGGTGGAGTTCAATCAACGTCTAATAGCGGATGGCACCTAGCTTGCAGATCCTAAGACCCATGCAGCTCCTGCTTTGGTCAACCCTAGGCCTGTTGATTACCTCTTTTGCGTTCGCTCACGGCGTAGCCGAAGGCGACGCCAACTTTCTGCAGAGCAAAGAGGGTCTGCAGTTCTGGCCGTACTTCTATCTAGGGGCCAAACATATGGTGACCGGCTACGATCACCTACTGTTTCTCGGTGGCGTCATATTTTTTGTTTCGCGACTGCGCGACGTTGGCATATACGTCTCTCTTTTCGCTATCGGCCATAGCCTCACCTTACTTGCCGGAGTTTGGTTAAATATCGCGGCGAATGCCTACCTAGTAGACGCTGTTATTGGCTTTTCCGTTGTCTATAAGGCCTTCGACAACCTGGGAGGCTGCAGTCGCTTAGGCTTAGTTATTAAGCCAGAACCCATGGTATTTGCATTCGGACTGATCCATGGCTTTGGCCTCGCAACTAAACTGCAAGAGTTAGCGCTCGACCCAAATGGATTAATGGGCAACCTGCTGGCATTTAATATCGGCGTTGAAGTAGGCCAACTTCTCGCCTTACTTTTTATGCTGCTGGGCCTAGTCGTGTGGCGGCGCAGCAGCCGTTTTACACAGCAAGCAACCCTTGCCAACATAGCTATTATGGTTGCAGGCTTTCTGCTGATAGGATACCAATTAAGCGGCTACTATTTAGCCCATTGATATTCTCAGGGCGCTTTTATGAGTGATTCTTTACTAGCCAGTGCGCAACACCTAGCCCGCGCTTTTTCCCGACGCAGCACTGAATTTGAACGTGCGCGGCGTTTACCTGCCGACGTTTCCTCGGCCATGGCACAAGCCGGCATTTACCGCATGTTTATTCCACAAACGTTAGGCGGATCCGAAACCTCCCCCATTGTCAGTAGTGAGGTATTTGAAACTCTGGCTAGAGGTGATGCAGCCTGTGCATGGGTGGCCTTTATCGCCGCGACCAGCGGTTCAGCTCTGGCGCGTATCGAGACCTCGGCCGCCCAGGCGATGTTCAGCACACCTGAAACTATGTTTGCAGGCGTTTTCGCTCCCAATGGCAAGGCCATAAAAACCGGCACGGACTATGAACTAAATGGCCATTGGCAGTGGGGCTCCGGCACCCAGAATGCAGATTGGGTGCTTGCGGGTAGCATGGTAGAAGACCCGCAGGGAACAGCGGATAGAAAGCCCAGGCCGCACATGTGTTTGGTGCCAAAAGACTCGGTGGAGTTTCTCGACACCTGGCATTCCACAGGTTTGCAGGGTACGGGCAGCACAGATTTTCGCATCACCGACTGCCGGGTTCCCAGCGCCCACGTGGTTGGTCTAGAGGTGAAAAAGAGCCCCGATACTCCGTTATTTCAATTTCCAAACTTCACTTTGCTGGCACTTGGTATCGCGGCGGTGAGCATGGGTATCGCCCGAGCCGCCGTAGACAATTTTATCCAGTTGGCCCAACACAAAAAGCGTGCGGGCAGCACTACTTCCATTGCCGAGCGCAGCTATACGCAAATGCAAATAGCCGAGGCCGAGGCCACGTTGCGCAGCGCCCGCGCTTTCTATTACGAAAGCCTGAGCGAAGCCTGGGAGCATACGCTGGCAGGCAATGCGATCGAGATCGATCAGCGCCGCAATTTACGACTCGCAACCACTCATGCAGTGATGTCCAGCGCTAAGGTCGTAGACTGCGTATACAACTTGGCAGGCGGAATCTCGGTTTATCAATCATCCGACCTACAAAGACACTTTCGAGATGTCCATGTTGCCACTCAGCACATCATGGTAGCGCCAAGCACATTGGAGACCACTGGTCGTCTTTTCCTTGGCGTACCGACCAATACCTCAACACTCTAACTGTGCAGGCTACGACTTAGCTGAGAATCCAGCCACCATCGACCTCAACGGTGGTACCCGTAACAAATTCATTGCCCGCAACAAATATCACCGCCTCGGCTACCTCATCGGGTGTACCCGCCCGGGGAATTAAGTTATTCGCAGTAGCTGCGCCGAGCATTTTTGCACGCGCCTCGGCATCTGGGCCGAACATCGGCGTATCGATGACACCAGGCGACACAACATTAATGCGGCGTGGCGCCAATTCTGGCGCGACTGCCCGGGCAAATTGCTCAACCGCACCGCCAACAGAGGCTAACGCGGCTTGCCCTGGTTTCGCCCGCCGCGCCGGCGCGCCGCTCACAAGGACAATGCCCCCCTTCTCAGTGAGGTGCTCTGCACCTAATCGCACAATGTTTGTATAACCCCAGAGTTTGTCGAAAGAGGCTTGATAGGCGGCTAAATCCATCTGCAGAAACGGACCCGCAGCACGGCTGCCACCGGTGGCTGCGCTGATGAGCAAATCGAAGGGCGCATGTTGCGCCAGCAGTTCAGCCAGCGCATGAGTGTCACGGACATCACAAGCCGCTAAGGTTACTCCTGCAATGTCGCCTGCCTTACTTGGATCGCGGCTAATTGCGATCACCTCGGCACCCTGCTCCTTTAATCGGTTGACCGTCGCCAAACCGATACCGGACGTACCACCAAAAACTAAAGCCTTTTTCCCAGAAAAATTACCTGCAGCCGCCATTACCTACTCCCTATCTCTTTGCTATCAAAGACACATTTGAGCAGACCCTATGCAGGGGCACAACCGGCAACAGATGCCAATATCAACCAACCCCGCTACACTGCCGGTTTTGGGATTTTTAACGTGTATCCGAACTCGCATCTTGCCGCGCTAGAACAGCTCAGCCAACGTCGCTCCGTCAAGGCTATGGATCTACAAGCCCCAGGCCCTAATCAACAGCAGGTGGACCAACTATTGGCCGCGGCAGCTCGAGTGCCGGATCATGGCAAACTCGGACCGTGGCGTTTTATTTGTTTTCAGGATGACGCACGCCAAGCCTTTGGCGAACACCTTGCACAGCGATTTAGTGAGCTAAAACCAGAAGCGCCAACAGTGGCAATCGAGGCCGAGCGTGGCCGTTTTTGTCGCGCGCCCCTGGTTGTGGCAGTGATCAGCTGCGTACAAGCCCACCCAAAGATTCCAGAATGGGAGCAATTAATGTCCGCCGGAGCGGTGTGCCAAAATTTGTTGGTTGCCGCCAATCTGATGGGCTTTGCAGCTCAATGGCTGACCGAGTGGTATGCCTACGACGAAACCATCGATACAAAACTGGACCTAAAGTCAGGTGAACGTGTCGCCGGATTCGTTTACATTGGCTCGGCTACAGCTAAACCCGATGAACGCCAACGCCCGGATTTGCAGCAACGAATCCAGCACTGGACAAAGTCATAACTGATTATTAGGAATCAAAAGGGAGAGAGAATATGGAAGACGTGGTCATTGTTGACGCAGCGCGGTCGCCCGTAGGCCGCAAAAACGGCAGTCTGGGTGGCGCACACCCCACAGACGTACTAGGTCAGGTCATGATGGGGCTGTTAGCGCGTAATGACATCGCCTCATCTACAGTGGATCAGGTGGTCGGTGGCTGCATAAATAAATTGGCTGCCCAGGGTATGAATGTTACCCGCACAGCTTGGCTTGCCAGCGGCGGCGCGATAGAGACACCCTGTATAACCATCGATTCTCAGTGCGGCTCATCGCAACAATCCACAACTCTGGCGCACAGCATGATCGCCTCCGGTCATGCCGATGTGGTTATGGCCTGTGGTGTCGAGAATATGACCCGTCTACCTATTGGCAGCGACGCTGTAGGCCGCGACAAAAAAATGGGCAAGCCCATATCTCGCAGCTATTTCGAGCAACACGAATTCACCAGTCAATTTGAGGGTGCTGAGCGCCTAGCGGAAAAATACCAGCTGACTCGAGAAGATACCGATGGCTTCGGGTTGCAGTCCCAAGAACGTGCCAAAGCGGCTATCGAAGCCGGGTACTTTGACAGCCAAATTATTCCGATTGAGGCTCCGGTCATGGACGACAATTTCGAGCGTACCGACCAAGTCATCAGCGTCAACCGCGACGAGGTACCCCGCGACACGAGCCTTACGGCCTTGGCCGAACTTAAGCCGGTGGCCCGGGAAGACGGCCTGCACACCGCGGGTACGTCATCACAGATCGCTGACGGCGCCGCTGCTGTATTAATGATGAGTGCGCGCAAAGCACAAGAGCTCGGTCTCAAACCCTTGGCAACCATTCGAGCCTCAGCACTTGTAGGCTGCGATCCGGTCATAATGCTGGAGGGCCCTATTCCAGCAACACAGAAAATGTTGCGACAAACGGATTTGAGCATCGACGATATAGACGTGTTCGAGGTCAACGAAGCGTTTGCTTCGGTGGTTTTATCTTGGGCCAAGGAAGTTGGCGCTGACATGGCGAAGGTTAATCCAAACGGTGGCGCTATCGCCTTGGGCCACCCTCTTGGTGCGACCGGTTGCTTTTTAATCACCAAAGCCGTGTATGAGCTTCAGCGTAGTGGCGGCCGTTATGGCCTAATCGCTATGTGTTGTGGGGGCGGTCTAGGTACGGGCACGCTCATTGAGAGAGCCGCATAAGCGGGCCACCACAATGCTACGAGGGGGCTAGTCCCCCTCGGTTTTTGCAGCATCAAAAGTCACCTCGACCTCTCCAGCAGCACTATAAACCTTAGCAGTATTATAGAAGCCTGAGCTACTCAGCCTTACAGTGACCAGCTCACTGCCACGGTTTTCCCAATACCAACCGTGTATGCCCGTGAATGGTGCGACAAAGCTACCCTGAGATTCACTGTTGCGGCCAATATCAAAACTAACTGCATCTTCGGGGTCGGTACCGGCTTCTTCACTGTGGAGGTCATATACCACCTCGCTCAACTCACCCCTGAGCGTTTGCGCCTGCCAAGCAAAGACCAGACTTTGCCCTGCAGTCAGCGCATACTTGTACTCTACCGACTCGAAGGGTCCTAGCTCAAACTCGCGAACGTCTTGCGCATAAGGTTCTTGTTGTAAAGACAGTGCGCCAACGGAATCCCCTGCCATACCCTTGATACCCAGCAGTTCACCGACACCCGTAGGGTCCGTATCGAATTCTGCGGGCAACACAAACAGCAATAGGGCCAGTGCAGCGCTAACCAACGCGGCGAGGGATGTACGCACAAGCGTCCGAGCGGAGAGTTCAATCACAGCTACCCGGGTCATTCGGCCATCTCATTCATGTAGCGGTTATGACAGGCCTTGCAGACGCTGTAAATCTCACCGCCTGCAGCAAATAAACCATCAGCATCTTGTTGTTCGGCAGCAGCTCGCGCCTTCAAGGCTGCGCGACTGAGACCCTGCGCATATTCAACCCAATCAGCCCCATCCACCGCGTAGCCTTCGAGCATTAGTAGGTTACCGCCCTCTGCAACCACGGTCGCAGCATGCTCTACGGCAAACCACCCTTCATCAGTCGTAGGCTGCAAGTCCACTTCGCCATCTACAGTGATAACGAACCCAGCAGAATCCCAAATTTTGTCCGCTGCAGGCTCTAAATAATGAGTCATCATCTGATACACACTGCCGGACGGCTGGGTTTTCGACGGTTGCTCAGCACCCCCTGAACAGCCACACAGGCCTATCCACAAACCTAGCATTAACGTCGCGTCGCGCATTTAATTCTCCTAAGCATCAACCCCGAGGCTTAATAAAAGTCATCCAACGTTGAAACAGCCGTGCCACAAAGGGGGTCATTCGACCACGATTGTAAGCATCACCCAAGCGCTTTAAGTATTCGCTACGCGTCGGGTAGCTAAAGATCGTACGCTGTGCCGCGGACAGCCCAAGATTTTGGGTCATCAGCAGACAAATAGGCGCAAGCAATTCACCCGCGTCTGCCCCAACAATGGTTGCGCCGAGAATCGTATCTTTGCCCTTGGCGGTGAATACTCGAGCATGCCCCTTAGCGGCTCTGGAAAAATCATCAGCGAACGGCACAGCCTTGATGCGATCCAATTCATCGAAATATATTTCATATGCCTCATAGAGCGTTCCAGTCGCCTGCAGCTGATCCTCACTCAATCCTACTGAGGCGACTTCCGGGTAGGTATAGGTACAGTGAGGGACAATCAGCCCGTCGACCTTTGCGGTAGGAAAAAACAGCGCATTTTGGATCAGCGCTCGCGCCTGAGCATCAGCATGATGGGTAAATTGCGACCGCGTCGCACAGTCCCCGGCAGCGAAAATCTTTTTATTCGAGGTACGTAGTTTAGCGTCACTGACGATGAAGCCTTGCTCATCTACCTGCACACCCGCCAATTCTAGATTCATACCTTCAGTATTTGGCTGCCGCCCTAACGCCACGAGCACCCTTTCGCATTCAACAGTATTGTTATTGGTCACAATGCAGCCAGACCCATTCACTTGCTGTACTGGATCGCCCAGATGCAATGTCACGCCGACTGCAGTTAATGCCTCGGCCACAGTGGCAGACGCTAACTGGCTTTCGTTGGGCAGGACCCGCTCAGCCATTTCAAATAATTCGACCCGCACACCGAGACGTGCAAAAACCTGGGCAAGTTCGCAACCTATGGCGCCGGCACCCAGAATTGCTAACGATTCTGGCTTCTCACTTAGATCAAAGACCGTTTCATTGGTCAGCGGATTGCTCTCGCGGAGACCTGGAATACCCGGCACAGCAGCTCGCGCGCCAGTACACATCGCAACACGCCGCGCCTTTAGCACAACATCACCAACGCAGACGTCACCGTTTGCATTGAACTCACCGTCACCGAGGAATACATCGACGCCAGCATCGGTATAGCGCTCAACCGAATCATGGGGTGCAATTTCCGCACGCACCTGGCGCAACCATTCAAAGGCTTGATTAAAGTCCGGGCTTGCTTGGTGCTCGGTAAACGCAAGCAAGGACTTCGACGGCATACAGCCAACATTTAAGCAGTCGCCACCCATCCGGTGACGCTCAACCAACGCAACCCGTGCACCAAGCCCAGCGGCGCCAATGGCACTAATCAGCCCTGCAGGTCCAGCGCCAACCACCACCAAGTGATAAGCCGATTGAGGCTGGGGGTTTACATAATCCGTTGGCGACAACAGTTGCCAAGCCTGTACATCAAAGTCCACTCCTGGGTAGCTCATTGAGTGTCTCCAACGTTTGCATCTTCCAGCCTACTGTTGAGTGCTCGCGTTGCAATTCGGGTGATCGCAATAGTTAGCACGGCGGTTGCGCCTAAGCCTAGGTAAAATAGCCAATTACTCGCGGGTAGATCAGCCAAATCGCCAGCAAAAATACTGGTCAGGTTAGACGCGATAGAGCCGAGGTATACATAAAGTACCGTACCGGGAATCATGCCTAGCCACGACGCCATCACATAGTGGCTGAGTTTGACTTGGGTCAGACCCAAGCCGTAATTAAGCAAACTGAATGGAAAAATTGGCGATAGACGGGTCAGTAATACGACTACCGCCCCCTGCTCTCCCACCGCTTTGTCTAAGGCCGAAAATCGCGGCAGCCCCTGCAATTTTTCGGCCACCCAATCTCTGGCGAGAAAGCGTCCGACCAAAAAAGCACAAGTTGCTCCGGTGGTGCTGGCAAAGGAGACGATCACAAGACCATAGCCTAAACCAAACAGAAATCCGGCAGCTAACGTCAACAAACTGCCGGGCAACACCAGAACGGTAGCTAGCACGTAAAAAACAATAAACACCAGCCAGGAAATATTGCGATTAGCGTCCACCCAGTCGAAGAGCGCTAACAGGGTTTCTGCCACCGGCAAAAATATTGCGCTGACTACAACACTAAGCAGCAGCGCTGCGAATGCGAGAACTTTCTTCGACATCACTTTTGTCGACCCTCGGCTATCTCACGCAGTGCAAATTTTTGCACTTTGCCGGTCGAGGTTTTCGGTAATTCCATAAATACCACCGCTTTCGGTAATTTGAAGCGGGCTAGGTTGTCCGCACAATAATCAATAACTTGTTGTTCGGACAGGGGCTCAGCACCTGCAACTAGAGTAACGAATGCGCAGGGCGTTTCTCCCCACTTTTCATCAGACCGTGCGACCACCGCTGCTTCTGAAATGCTTGCGTGCCGGTATAAAACGTCCTCTATCTCGATGCTGGAAATATTCTCACCACCGGAAATAATAATATCTTTGGAACGATCCATAATCTTTATGTAGCCGTCTTCGAACCAGACCGCCAAATCGCCTGAGTGGAACCAGCCACCGGCAAAAGCCTCAGCAGTGGCTTCGGGGTTTTTCAAATAACCTTTCATTACGTTGTTGCCACGCATCATAACCTCACCCATGGTCTTGCCATCCATCGGCACTGGCTGCAACGTTTCTGAATCAGCGACCATAAGTCCCTCCAACATTGGCGCCCCCACACCCTGCCGGGCCTTTAACTCAGCTTGTTCAGCGGCATCGAGCGCGCCCCATAAATCATCCCGCCAAGCGCAGAGTGTCACCGGGCCATAGGTCTCAGTAAGGCCGTATACATGGGTCACATCAACACCCTGAGCCTGCATACCCTGGATAATTGCCGCTGGAGGTGGCGCACCGGCGGTCATAACTTTGACCTCGTGGGTGACTAAGCCTTTAAGCTGATCATCAGCTGCCAGCAGGGTGTTCAGTACGATTGGCGCGCCGCAGAAATGCGTGACTTTGTGCTCGGCCATGGCTTTATACACGGCATCATCTCGAACCTGGCGCAAACACACCGATACTCCTGCATTAGCGGCCAAAGTCCATGGGAAGCACCAACCATTGCAATGAAACATTGGCAGGGTCCACAGATATACGGGATGGTCACCCATGTGCCAACTCAAGGCGTTGGACAGCGCATTCAGATAGGCCCCGCGGTGGTGATAAACCACTCCTTTCGGATTGCCTGTAGTCCCGGAGGTATAGTTTAGGGCGATGGCATCCCATTCATCGTCTGGTAAGTAATCTGCAGCATCTACGCCTACACCACTTGAATCGCCCTCAGCGAGCAAATCATCATAGCTGACCGCGCCAACCAAATGCCCAGCGTCACAACTGGGGTCGTCAATATGCACGACTTCCGGCGGCGCACTCATACGCTCTAACGCAGACTCCGCCAATGGGCCAAATTCTTTGTCCACCAGTAACAGTTTCGCTTCGGCATGCTGCAGAATAAAACTGACTGTGGCCGCATCCAAACGCATATTAATGGCGTTCAAAACCGCTCCGGCCATGGGAATTGCGAAATGCGCCTCAAACATTTCTGGCGTATTCGCACTGAGAATGGCTACGGTATCACCCTTACCAATACCGCGCTTAGACAAAGCCGCCGCAAAACGCTGGCAGCGGTCAAAAACCTCACCCCAGGTGAGCCGACGCTGATGCTGAATAACCGCGGTTTTATCAGGGTAAATTGACCCCGCACGACGGAATAACGACAGCGGTGACAAAGGCGTAAAGTTCGCCAAATTCTGGGCCAGTCCCTGCTCATAGATCGACATAGATGTATCCCAAAAAATTACAGAGGTTGAACTTGCTTCTGTAACAAACTCACTAAATCCTCATCCGACATGGCTACGGCTTTGCGCGCTTGCAGATCCATGCGCACCGCCACCGCTTGGGCCGATGCATAACACTGATGGGTGCGCGTATCAAAAAGCAAGTGTCCAAAGCGCTGAATTTTTCCTTGCGCACCTAACAATCCCGATACCACGACCAAGGCCTGATGTTCGCGCAATGGTTGATGATAATGGCGCCGAAATTCCACGACCGCGCCGCCCTCGGCATCAGTAACGCGCTCATCGCCGGCTAAATGCGACCACAGGTTAGGCATGGAATCTGATGTCCGAGCCATATAGTTGTATGGCAATAAACAGCCGCTATTGGTGCATTCATTACGCTGAATCACACCGCGGCCGGTTACGGCAAAACCCTTCTCTAGCGCAGCAGTCAAATTCAACACGTGATACGGCGAATCTGAGTCAATACCCCGAGGCAGGCTGTGAGTAATTTCGTCCTGACTGACCGTTGACTTGCGATGATCAAGTCCACTAATCGCGACCAGGGAACTGCAGAGCGGTTCGCCACTGACGCTATGGCGTAGTTGCGCCAGCACATTAAATTCTGCGGATACGTCACTCGAGAGTAAACTCACGAACCCAGAAATGGGCGTGGCTATCCGCGACTCTTGCTGAAAACGCAGATGTTGACAGGTAATTCGAGCGGGTAAGTCATCCACTTCCGATTCGGTAATTGCGTTGAGCTCTAACAAACCCCCGACCAGAGTTTGCCAAAGCTTTTCCTCGCAAAACCGCACGTTGAGGTGATCATTTTCGTCACACTCCCACCGATTAACGCTGCCTCGATAACTCAGCTGCACAGGCTACTCTCCGCTGAATACAGGTGTCTCTTTGGCAACAAAGGCTTGCGCGGCTAGCTTGTGATCCTGAGTGGTGAAGCACCGCGCCATATGCGCAGCTTCTCTATCCAACACTTCACCCAAGGTGCTGGTCGCTGCGCTATTGAGGTTTTTCTTCATATAACCGATCGCCACAGTCGCACTCTGGCTTAACTCTGCTGCACACGCCTGCACAGCCGCTGCGTAGTCATCACTAGCAACAACCCGGTTTACCAAACCAAGATCAAGCGCCTCGGCACCTGTTAAAAGGGGTGCTGTGAACAATAATTCCCGGGCCTTGCTCTGACCGACCAACAACGGCAGAAAGTAAGACATACCGTAGTCACCAGAGAGGCCGACCTTGGCAAAAGCTGTGGTCATCTTGGCGCTGTCTACAGCAATTCGCAGGTCACAGGCCAACGCCAATGACAGTCCGGCGCCGGCAGCAGCACCCGGGATCGCCGCTAGAGTTGGCTTCGGCAATTCATGCAGTATCCGCGCTACCTCAAACCCGGGCCGTAGCGCCAAGGCGCGCTGCTCTAACGTTGGCGGCGCACCATCGCCGCTACCGCTAGCTGCAAATCCCTTTACGTCGCCGCCGGCGCAGAAAGCCCCACCCGCTCCGGTCAACACAATACAGCGCACACTGTTATCCGCGCCTAACCGAGGCAGGGCTTCAAGCAGCGCAGCAATCATATCGCCGCTCATGGCATTACGCGCTTCGGGTCGGTTCATGGTTAAGGTTGCAATACCGTTGTCGACAGTCTCAAGTAATACAGTCATGGTTCACTCCGTTATATTCATAAATCTACTCAGGGGCTGCATTTTTTCGCGAGAGCAAATAAACCAGCAGCCCCACTGCAATAAGCGCCACAGCGGCCACTCCCTCGTACGGACGCTGTAGGAGCAAGTGTACTAGGGTCCAAAGCGACAAAGCACCAAATACCAACAATGGCAGTGGGTACAAGGGTACCCGGAAGGGTCGTTTAAGCTCAGGTTCACGTACCCGTAACACCCAAACACCAAGCACCGTCAAAAACGAGTTGAAGGTTAGAATGGCACCAGAAAAAATAATGATCGAATCGAAGGTGGAGGTGACGATCAAAACCAAGGTCAGCGCTATCTGCAAACTCACGGCATTAGCAGGGACGGTATGGCGATTTTCTTTACCCAGCCAGCTAAACGCGGGGAAATCACGACCAATGACATACAGCGCTCGTGGCCCAGCCAACAGCATTGCACTTATCGTGGACACTAAAAGCAGCGCCAATATCGCACCTATTATCTTCGCCGCATCGACCCCAAAGGCGTGCTCTGCAACAACAAAGCCAATTTCTACCCGACCCGCCATGGCATCCATTGGTGCGGCAGACATAAACATAACGTGCAGCAACAGATAGAGTATTGTCACTATCGCTGTCGCAGTGATCAACGCTTTAGGCAATTGCTTAGCCGGATCGATAAATTCTCCTCCGATGTATGTGGCAGCGTTCCACCCCGTATAGGCGTAATTAACAAATATCAGCGCGATGGCAAAACCGCCAGTACCAATCAGCGAGATATCGGCGACTACGGGTGCCCAACGAACCGGCTGCCAATTTGGAATTGCTATCCATACGGCTATCACCAGCGCCAAAATAGCGACCACCTTTATGGCGGTAATGCTTTGTTGAAAGGCCGCACTGCTGCGGCGACTGCCAAGATGAATCGCTCCGGTCAGTAGCACCAATACCGCAGCAAATGCCGTTTCAGAAATTCCCGGCCAGACCGCCTGAGCATATTTCGCCGCGGCGATCGCTACCGCTGCAGTAGGTGCCGAAAACCCAACAGTGATAGATACCCAGCCAGAAACAAAACCGGCCGCCGGGTGGTAGATGCGACCAACAAAGTTATACTCCCCACCGGACCGAGGCAGCGCTGCACCCAGCTCCGCGTAACAAAGCGCTCCACACAAAGCAATCACGCCGCCTAACACCCACAGCAGCAGAATCACGGGAGCGGAACGAATATCAAGCAACTGATAGCCCAAGCTGGTAAAAACGCCGGTGCCAATAATGTTGGCCACCACCAACGTTAAAGCTGTACGGCCAGAAAATGTTTGAGCTGAGTTAGTCAAGGACCATCCTTTTTCTATCTTTGAAGAGCGTCAAACTACTCTCGCTCAGTGCAACTGAATTCTCATTACGAGTACATATATTATGAACGATAAAGCCGAAATAACCTTCAGGCCTGCCGCACCCGAGGACGCATCATCGCTGGCGCACATGTTGCCCCAACTGGCCGACTTTGACATCCCCAGCAATCGTCAACCTGAGCAATTGTGGAGCGGTGATCTTAATTTACTGAACGCGATTCTCGCAGGCGAAAAGCCCAACGCATTCATTGAAGTGGCTGTTAACGCCAGACAACCACGGGAGCCTTTGGGCTTAGCAATGATTACCCTCGGCGAAGAACTGTTTAATCATGAACCCAGCGCACACCTCGAAGCACTGGTAGTCAATGCGCAAGCACGCGGCCTCGGCATCGGCCGCAAATTACTCGCCCATGCCGAGCAATGCGTGCGCGCTCGCGGCGCACGCACTTTGACCCTGCACGTATTCAGTAACAATCACCGGGCACGCAGCCTCTATGATGCCTTCGATTTTGACAGCGAGTTAATTCGGGCTGTTAAGTGGCTCTGAGACTATTGGTAGCTGTCTATTAGTGCCTGATAGGTCGCTACCTTTAGATCCGACCGTAACGGCCAAGGCGAGCCCATCAATTGGATCATCGAAACCACCACGATTTCTTCTACCGGATCAATCCAGAATACGGTACCCGCTGCACCACCCCAATTGAACTCCCCAACGCTTCCGATCACGCCACCAGCAGCAGGATCTACCACTAAGCCGAAGCCTAGGCCAAAGCCAAACCCGCGTAGCGCCTCATCTAATCCAGGTGTCTCGCCATTACCGCCAGCAGATATGCTCGCATTAAGATGATTGGTGCTCATATAGTCGACGGTTTTTGCACCCAAGATACGCACACCGCCTAGCTCGCCACCATTACGCATGGCTTCAGCAAAGCGCATGTAATCCATTGCAGTGGAAACCAAGCCGCCGCCGCCAGAAAACAACGACACATCGAAATAATCACGCATGGCATCAGAGTTGTCGTTGGGAATAGTGAACATTTTCCCAGTCCGAGGATTCATAGCGTGATTTGGCAAAAATCGCTCTGCTTTCGCCTCTGGAACCGCGAAAAACGTATCGCGCATACCCAACGGCGCAAAAATATGCTCCGCAAGGTACTCATCAAAGCGCTGACCGCTTAGCCGCTGCACAACCAAACCGGTTACATCTACGGCGATAGAATAGTGCCACTGAGCACCCGGTTGAAATTTAAGCGGCAACTCGGCCAACTTGGCCGCAAAGTCATCAAGATCTTTCGCAGCCCAGAGCTTGGCGTCAACGTAGAGCTTGTCTATCGGATCGTTGATCGGGTTAAAGCCGTACGACATACCCGTAGTATGGGTAAGCAGTTGCTGCATAGTCATAGGGCGCTCGACTGGCACCAGCTCGCCGTCCTCATTAAGCACCTGAACGTCTTTAAGTTCCGGAACAAATTTGTGCACAGGATCACTCAGGTGAAATTTACCTTGCTCATAAAGCTGCATCAGCGCGGTAGCGGTTATGGGCTTGGTCATCGAGTAGATACGGAACAGGTCGTCTTTTTGCAACGGCCTAGGGTCATCTATGCCTTTGTTCCCGGTCGCCTGGAAATGTACAACCTTGCCGTTACGCGCAACTATGTTGACGATCCCCGCCACTCTGCCCTCGTCAACATAGCGCTGACTCATTTCACTCATTCGCTGCAGTCGCTCGCTCGACATCCCGACCCGCTCAGGCTTGGTATTCGATAACGACTTCGCCTGGGCACCAGCGGTGACCATAATTAACGCAACAATTACAAAACTGCGCATATCCATCCCCCAAAAATTTTCGTTTTTTGTCTAATCTTTTCGATAATCGCCAGAGCGTTTGTCGAAAAATGCTGCAATAGCTTCGTGGTGATCCGGCTCGGCATGACATACCGCCTGAAAAGCCGCTGACTTGTCGAGCATTTCGTCTAGGCTATTGCGCTCACTGCCCCGTAACAGCTGCTTAGTCAACCGCACAGCGTGGGGCGGATTCGCAGCGATGCGTGCGGCAATAGCTTGAGCCGTAGTGACTAACTCCTCAGCTTCGACAACTTTGGATACCAGACCAATACGCAGGGCCTCATCGGCTTTAACCGGATCACCGGTAAGCGCCATCAGACTCGCATTAGAAAAGCCCACCACACGAGGCAAAAACCATGCACCGCCGTCACCTGGAATAAGCCCAAGTTGCACAAAGCTCTCTGCGAACATGGCCTTAGTGCTAGCCACGCGGATATCGCACATGGTAGCTAGGTCACATCCAGCACCAACTGCGGGGCCATTAACCGCAGCAATAATCGGCACATTTAAACTTTGGATCGCCCGTGGAATCCGCTGAATACCCATGCGGTAGGCACTGGCTTGGTCAAAGGGGTCGCCACTGAACATACCCGCGCGATCGCGCATATCTTTGACATTACCACCGGCACAGAAAGCCGAACCCTCACCCGTTAACACCACCGCACGAATCGACATGTCATCGTTTATTTCCGCACAGGTTTGGACGAAATCATCAAATTGCTCAGCACCGGTCAACGCATTTCGGGTATCCGGACTCGACATCGTAAGGGTGAGTACGTGGTCACTGAATTCTCTGCGCAAAAACGCCATGGCAATCCTCCTAGCTATGTATTTTGAAAACTGTCGCGCCGATAACGCAACATCTGACCGGTGCCGACCCTAGTATGCTCACCATTCCGGTAGGCCACCGCACCGTTAACTACCACCACTTCAATGCCCACAGGCTCAACCTTAGGTTCATCATAGGTGGCACGATCAATGACTACTTCAGGCCGAAACAGCATCAGATCCGCCCAAAAGCCCGGCTTCAAGGTCCCGCGTTCGTGCAACCCAAAGGTTTGTGCCGATAGCGAAGTCATGCGCCGCACTGCTTCGGCCAGTGGCAGCAAGCTCCGGTCGCGCACATAGTGCCCTAAAACACGGGGAAAAGTGCCGAATAACCGCGGATGCGGGCGCCCTCTCAAATCAGGAATACCGTCGCTGCCAACCATCATGTCGGCATGCCGCAGATTGGTTTCAACATCCGCTTCGTCAATGATGAAGTGGATGCATAACGTACGGTCACCCTTGGGGGCAGTCAGTATGCGCCGAGTCAACTCTTCCAAGGACGTATTTTCTGCTTCCGCAATATCGACCAACATGCGGCCTTCGTATTCACGAAATGCAGGACAACTGGCTATCCGTACCACCGATGCCAATTGAATATCAATGTTTTGTAAGTTGAAATACTCGATCATCCGACCACTGCCCGCGGTGTAGGGATAAACATCCAAGGTCACCCTCTGACCTTCGGCAATCGCCTCGTCAACCCGGGCCAGTGAGACCTTGACCTTACCCCAATTGGCCTTGCCAGCGGATTTATGGTGAGAAATATGCAGATGCACGCCGCTGTCTTTACCGATCGTTAGGCTTTCCTCGATCGCCTCGAGCAAACGATCGCCCTCGTTACGCATGTGGGTGGTATACAGCGCATCATAAGGCGCGGCCATTTTCGCNAGCTCTGTGACTTCTTCGGTATCACTCCAGCGACCGGGGCGGTATATCAAACCTGAGGAAAAGCCACAGGCACCTTGTTCTAACGCCAAGCTGACATGCTCACGCATGCGTTGCAGCTCAGCAGCCTTAGGCGCGCGCTTTTCTTGGCCCAGCACTAACGAGCGCACCGTGTTATGGCCAACCAGCATCATATTGTTAATCGCTGGGGAGCGCTCGAGCACCGCCCCAAAATAGCCTTCCAGATCAGTAAATTCGCCCTCAACGCCGGCGAGAATACCGCCACTCGCTGCAGCTGCATCCGCCCGGGGGTCAGCAGGTATCGCTGAGAATCCACAGTTGCCGCTGACTACCGTGGTAACCCCTTGGGCCAGCTTGAACTCCATTCCGGGATAGCGGAAAAATGCCCCATCATCGTGAGCATGGGTGTCGATCAAGCCCGGGCACAAGGTCGCCCCACCGCCGTCAATTTCCACACCCTGTGCATGCACACCCCCGGTGACCACGCCCACTTCAGCAATCCTGCCATCAGCTACCGCCACATCACCACGGAATGCCGGCGCGCCGGTGCCGTCTAAAATTTCTACATCACGTATTACCAGATCGTATGCCATGTGTTTTCCGTCCTGCAGCTATAGACCATATTCATCGGGTTCGGTGCGCAGCCATTCGCCAATTTGCTCACCGATCATCAGACACGTCAAATTGGTATTGGCACGTGGCACCGAGGGCATGATTGATGCGTCCGCCACGACCAATTGCTCAACATCAAAACATCGACCGCGTGGATCCACCACCGCCATCGCGTCTTCCTCGCGACCCATCTTCGCGGTACCGGAGGGGTGATAGCCTGAGCCAGCAAAGCGNCGACATAAAGCCTCAAGTTCTTCCAGCGACTGCCCTCTGCTGAGATCAGGAAAGCGCACACCGGTAATCATTTCGGCCAGCGCTCCAGTGCGAGTAAAGGCCAGTGTGTCGAGCATACACTCGGCGAGTCGCCGAGCGTCGCGATCATCTTCGCAAAATCGATTAGACACAACCGGAGCAGCATGAGGGTCTGCCGAGTGCAAAGTTAGCTCACCACGACCGTATTGATATTCGAGGACTGGAGCTAACAAAAATTGCGCCGGCCCACCCGGACGGCCGGCAAAACTGATTTGTTCTATCTGCAGATCATTGCGTTTATCTGAGTGATTTGCGGTGTAGCGCAATATGGTTTGAATAATAGGCTGATCGAAATCCACCACCGCAGGCGCTTGTACATCGCAGAGCACGCCAAGNGCNGGATGGTCACANAGATTCTGACCCACGCCAGGACGGTCCGCGACACAGGGTACGCTGAGTTTTTCCAGCATTGCTTTGGGGCCGATACCAGAACGCAACAGCAAACTCGGCGTTAGCAACGCACCGGCACAGACCACCACTAGGCGCGCCGCAATCGAGCGAACCGATCCAGCCTGATCCTCTACTTCAACACCCGTGCAACGGCTTTGCTTGAACAGCAATCGGCGTACTAGGGTATCTGCAAGGATATCCAGATTAGGTCGCACCCGCGCTGGCGCAAGATAGCCAATAGCTGCAGATATTCGCAAACGTCCGAGCTTATTCATGGGATGTGGGCCGGCACCGTAACCGTCTGGATCATTCGCGTCCGCGCAGTAGGGGTAATCTAAATCCAACGCCGTGTCCAAGAACGCCTGCTGCTGCGGCACCAACTCAGCCGGCGGGTAGCGCCTNATAGTGATTGGCCCGCTGTCGCCGTGATAGGGCGCATCTGGAAAATCCAGATCGCGCTCAAGGCGCTTAAACGCTGGTAACACATTACGCCAAGACCAGTGGTCACTGCTGACCTCTGCCCATTCGTCGTAGTCCTCAGGCATCCCACGCAGCGCTATGGTCGTATTAACAGCAGACGACCCACCAACAACTCGACCGCGAGGAAAGCGATCGGAGCGGTGCAGGGTGGGCTGATAGGCAAAACCCCAATCGTGATCGGTATATGAATTATTGTGCGAGTTGATCAGATCGAACGGCGTATCGGCAAGATCTGCATAGTCCGGACCAGCCTCAATCAGCGCGATGTGCAAATTCGGATTCTCTGACAGCCGCGCGGCAATAACACTGCCACTACTGCCCGCTCCTACAATCAAAACGTCGTAATTCAATTGCGCTGACATCTTCCCCCGCCACTCGCCTGCTGCTCCGCATCGACTTCCATTGAATCAAAAGCCGCTGGAGGATGATAGGCTGATGATTAACAAACTAGCCCCGCAATAAGTGAGCGTGAACAGTTCTGACATTACCTTAATTATTTTATGCGGGGGCCAAGCCTCGAGAATGCTGGGCATCAACAAACCGCTATGGCCGGTAACACACAATGGCGTTGCCCAAGCCATGGTCGACCACGTTATCGCCGCCACGGCTATTGACCGCACGCTTATCAGCGCTAACCAGTGTCAGGCTCAGTATGCCCAGCGCGCGCCGGTAATCACCGATGCTGAGCTTGCGGTAGACGGTGCAGGCCCGCTTATGGGGGTGCTTGCAGGGCTACGCTACGCACAGACCTCTTGGTTACTTATCTGCCCCGGTGACACGCCGCACCTGCACGCCGGCTGGTACAGGCCACTGTTAGACCATATAAAAAGCGCACCTACAGTTGACGCTGCGGTGATCCATGACGGCGACCGCCGCCAACCGCTGCACGCGTTATTACAGTCTAACCTTGAGGCAAACCTTACCGACTATCTCGGGCGCGGCGGTCGCTCAGTTCTGGGTTGGTTGAGTGAACTGCACACCGCCGACATACCCATAATTTCGCCTCGCCAATTCCGCAGCGTGAATCGCTTCGATGATTTGCTCTAGCAGCAATCCCTAGCCCATTTGCGATTGCAGATAATTTTGCGGGCCAGTTTTGTCGATAAGTCCGATTTGAGTTTCGATCCAATCCACATGCTCCTCTTCAGAGCTAAGGATTTCGCGTAATAACTGCCGCGTGCCGAAGTCTTCTTTTTGTTCGCAAAGCTTTATACCCTCGCGCAAATCAGGAATCGCGATCATTTCTAGCGCTAGATCGCACTCGAGCATCTCCTGCACATTTTCGCCAATCATCAATTTGCCGAGCTCTTGCA
Organism: Gammaproteobacteria bacterium; assembly: GCA_002684495.1. Lineage (GTDB taxonomy): Bacteria > Pseudomonadota > Gammaproteobacteria > Pseudomonadales > Azotimanducaceae > UBA4421. Next base: position 325,275 of record NYVG01000002.1, read on the forward strand.
AGTTTGGCAGCCCCTCAAGAAACAAAATTCGCTCGATAATTTGATCAGCGTGCTTCATTTCATCAATGGACTCTTCCATCTCATGCTTACCTAACTGAGCAAATCCCCAGTCACTGAGCATTTTCGCGTGCAAGAAATACTGGTTGATTGCTGTCAACTCGTTCTTCAGGACTTTGTTTAAGCAACCAATAATTGCTGGATCCAATGACTTCATTCCGGACTCCTAAATGGAATTGCCGGCAGTTTGCATTTGATTGCCTAAAAGAGCAACAAAAATATTGCATAAGTTATTGATTTATAACGATAATTATTTTCATTGGTGAAGGGTTACCAGCAGCCAAAAGAAAACTAATTGCAATCGATAATGATTTTCACTTAGACTCTTGATTGTTCGCTGCTAACTAAAGCAAAGGCTGGTAACGCAACACGTTATGTATATTTGTTTGTGCCAAGGAATCACTGATCGAGATATTAAGTCCAGCGTCGAAGCTGGTGCCGAATCGTTAAGTGATGTTCAAGCCTACCTACCCGTGGCATTGAATTGCGGTACCTGCCGCGAAAGCGCAGAAGCACTGATCAACGAAACATTGCAAATTAAGGCGCAAAAGCTCAGTTACGCCGCCTGATCCGAACGCTACAAAAGCGTTGCTCGAACACTCTAATAATCCAATAGATCATCAATTGCATGGCCGCGCTTAGGGATCAGCATCGATCGTTCAAAGCTGATGACCTGTTGCCCGTCTTGCTTTAGTCCCCGGGATTCGACTGTAACTATGCCTTGATTTGGTCTTGACGCTGATTCACGAATCGCTAACACGGTCGACTCTGCATAGAGGGTATCGCCAACAAATACCGGACCAGTAAGCCGAACCTTGTCCCACCCTAGATTGGCGATGGTTTTCTGAGAAATATCAGAAACGCTCATTCCTGTGACCACAGAGAGGGTTAGACAGGAGTTTACGAGCACCTGACCGAACTCCGTCTTGGCCCCGTATTCCCGATCGAAGTGCAATGGATGCTGGTTCATTGTCAGCAATGTGAACCAGGTATTGTCCGTTTCGGTAATACTACGACCAGGTCGGTGTTCATACGTATCACCCACATTAAAATCTTCCAAATAGCGCCCGTAGGATTCTCTATACCGCTTCGGCCCCACTTCCTTTGCTTCTGCAACCATTTGCTTCTCCGTTTACCTCGGGCCATAGTCTGCCGTAATCGTTGTCCAATAGTTAGCCAAACTGACCTGCTGAGCGAAAAAATAGAGTGCCCAATATGACGACCAGTGAGCCCATCGATTACATTCAACGAACCCGGGATCAATACGCGGCGTTGAATTATCCTCCCTATCAATGGGCCCATAACCTCGAGCCGCCACCTTGGCAGCGACTGCAAAAACCGCTCAAGGAATGCCGTGTCGGACTCGTATGCTCCGGCGGTATCTACGAGTTAGGACAAATCGCCTTTCATCACAAAGATGACAACAGTCTGAGATTGATCCGGACCGACGTCGGGGTAGAACGCTTGCGCACCAGCCATTTCGCATACGATCAAACAGCAGCGCATGAAGACATTAATGCAGTGTTTCCGCTACAGCCATTGCAACGAGCATTAGCACGCGGGCAAATCGGTGCTCTGGCGTCCCAGGCGCTAACCTTTATGGGCGGCATCTATTCCCAACGCAAGGTCATGGAACAACTGGCACCAGCAATCGCCAATCACTTAGTAGCGGACGAAGTCGATGTTGCCGTTATGGTGCCTGTTTGACCCGTATGTCATCAGTCCGTGGGACTGATCGCTCGAACCATTGAGGCCGCCGGAATCAGTACCGTAAGCCTATCTAGCGCACGTTCCATCACCGCCGGTGCCAACCCACCCCGGGCGGTGTTCTTGGATTACCCGCTCGGACAAACAGCAGGACGAGCGGGCGATCCAGACGAGCAGGATTTCGTTATGCGTAGCGCGTTGAACGCAGTGGAAAAAATGGATCAACCTGGCGCAATTGAGACCATTAATCTGCAATGGTCCGACGATGACAGCTGGAAAGATGACGTCATGCGGGTCAAACCCGACGGTGATGTCACCAACCTCGATGATCGCACCGAACGCTACTCAACACCCCAGTACCAGCATCAGGAAGATGCCATGGCGGCAGCAGCTGACTGCAAAAGTTGTGTGTTCTTCGAGGAATCTCGTTAAGCCGGGGGTTTAACAGAAAATAACGCAACGAAGTCGCGCCAAGACACCTGGGACACCAACATACCTGCCAACATCAGAGCACAACCCCAAAGCTCCCGCGAAGTCAGCTGTTCTTGCAGAAAGAGATACCCACCTAGGGCACCAAATACTGCCTCAAGGCTTAAGATAATGGCCGCATGAGTGGGATCTGCGCGCTCTTGTGCGATCACCTGCAATGTATAGGCGACACCAACGGTTATAACTCCGGCATAAATCAGGACATTTGTCGCCGCACGAAGTTGCTCCCATGTGGTGGTCTCCCACACAAGAGAAACGCCGACTGCTAGAGCACCGCAAACAATAAATTGACCGAGCGCCAACAGCAGTGGCGCGGCACGGGACGCAAAATGGTCTATAGCAAGAATGTGCAGCGCCCAACCCACTGCACCGATAAGCAAAAGGGTATCGCCATAGCCCATAGTGAAATCAGCTTTTACACTGAGCAAGAACAACCCGATGACGGCGAGCACCGTACCGATCCAGGTATTAAGACCAGGTCGAAGCTTCAATGCCAACCCAATTATTGGCACTAACACCATATATAAACCGGTGATAAAACCTGCATTAGAGGCATTCGAGTAGACGATCCCAACCTGCTGGAGCGAACCTGCAGCGAACAGAATTACCCCAAGCACCAGAGATCCAATGCACACCGTGCGCAGTGATGACTGGGGCAGCCAGTTGCGGTAATAGAAAAAAACCACCAAGGGCAACAAACTCGCCGCACCGAGCAAAAACCGCGCACCAATAAAGGCAAAGGGTGACAGGTAATTCATACCCAACACCTGAGCAACAAAGCCCAGCCCCCAAATGGCTGCAGTAATCAGCAACAGGCTATTGGCGAGCATGACCCTGGCTTAAAGATGGGATATCACCGCCCTACCCGATCGGAAATCGGGTAGCACAGTGATCTCTAAACTAGCCGCCGAAATCGTCGAAGGCGATGTTTTCGGGTTCTACACCAAGGTCTTCAAGCATGTTTTGCACAGCCTGAGCCATCATCGGCGGTCCACACATATAGTATTCACAATCTTCTGGATTCGGATGATCCTTCAGGTAGTTCTCGAGCACTACCAGGTGAATAAAGCCGGTCAAACCGTTCCAGTTATCCTCTTCCTGCGGATCGGAAAGGGCGACGTGCCAGGAGAAATTCTCATGCTCCTCGGCGAGACGATCAAACTCATCGGTATAGAACATTTCTCGCAAAGAGCGCGCGCCATACCAGTAACTCATTTTGGTTTTTGTACCCTTGCGCCGCAACTCATCGAAGATATGTGAGCGCAATGGTGCCATTCCTGCACCACCGCCAATCCAGATCTTTTCTGCGGGTGTATCCTTCACAAAGAAGTCACCGTAGGGTCCGAATACCGTAATCTTGTCACCCTGCTTTAGGTTTGCAACGTAGGATGTCATGGCACCCGGCGGCAAATGGTCCATGCGCGGCGGCGGCGGCGACACCCGGATATTGAACTTCAGAATGCCTTTCTCTTCCGGATAGTTCGCCATGGAGTAAGCACGAATGGTCGTCTCATTAACCTCGGATTTCAGATCCCAGAAATTGAACTTGTCCCAATCCTCTCGGTACTCGTCCTGAACATCGATGGTCGACCACTGCATTTTGTAGGCGGGGATTTCCAACTGCACATAGCCACCAGCACGGAAATCTACATCTACCCCCTCGGGCAGTTTTAGATTCAGCTCTTTAATCATCGACGCCACGTTGTCATTCGCCGAGACTTCGCATTCCCAACGCTGCACGCCTAAGGCGTCTTCGGGAACTTCTATTTTCAGGTCCTGCTTAACCGCAACTTGGCAAGACAGGCGCCAGTCGTTACTGATCTCACCCCGAGTAAAGTGTCCTTCTTCGGTGGCCAGAATACTGCCACCACCATCAGTGACACGGCAGCGACACTGTGCACAGGTACCACCACCACCACAGGCGCTGGCCAAGAAGATGCCTTGGGAAGCGAGGGTTGGCAGTAACTTGCCACCAGCCGGCACCTCAATCGCTTTAGCAGGATCATCATTGATCTGTATCGTTACGTTGCCTGAGCTCACAAGCCGTGAGCGCGCAAACAAAATTACCAATACCAAGGACAGTACGGTAGCGGTGAACATTCCCACACCGAGCAATACCGTTGTATCAATCATAGTTCACTCCAACGTGACGCCTCACCTGAGGCGACTAAACCTACAGCTGTTAAACAATTAAATATCGATGCCACCGAATGACATGAAACACAGACTAATCAAGCCAACTGAAATAAATGTAATACCCAGTCCCCGCAGACCTTCAGGTACATCACTGTATTTCAGTTTTTCGCGCACACCCGCTAAAGCGGTTATTGCCAAAGCCCACCCGACCCCAGCACCCAAACCAAACACAACGCTCTCGCTGAAAGTTTGGTCTTGGTCAATCGACATCAATGACGCACCTAAGATGGCGCAATTCACTGTGATCAAGGGCAAAAACACACCCAGCGCGTTGTACAAAGCAGGGACAAATCGATCCAGCACCATTTCCAGGATTTGCACCATCGCTGCGATAACGCCAATGTAGGACAACAAGCCCAAGAAACTGAGATCGACCTCTGGAAAACCCGCCCAAGCCAGTGCGCCTTCGCGTAGAAACGTATTAAAGATAAGGTTGTTGACGGGCACCGTGATCGCAAGAACAACCACGACCGCTATGCCCAAGCCGATGGCCGTAGAAATCTTCTTGGAAATAGCGATAAACGTACACATGCCCAAAAAGAACGTCAGCGCCATATTCTCGATAAATACGGCTCGTACAAAGATACCTAGGTAATGTTCCATAACTACATGGCCTCCTTGTACTGTGCGTTAGCAGCAATCTCGTACTCAGGCTCTTCTACCTGATCGCTCTTCCAAGCTCGAATCGCCCAAATAAAGAAGCCAATAATAAAGAATGCACTAGGCGCTAATAGCAGCATGCCGTTTGGCAAATACCAACCACCATTCGCCACTGTAGGCAGAATCTCGTAACCAAGAAGGGTGCCTGAACCCAAGGGCTCTCTGATAAGCGCAACGCCAATCAAAATAACACTGTAGCCCAGCGCGTTGCCAAAACCGTCCAGAGCCGACAGCCAAGGACCATTTTGCATAGCAAAGGCCTCCGCCCGACCCATAACAATACAGTTAGTAATAATAAGCCCTACAAATACCGACAGGCTTTTCGAAATGTCGTAAGCAACTGCCTTGAGCACCTCATCAACCACGATTACTAATGAAGCAATAATCGTCATCTGCACAATAATACGGATATTGGTCGGGATTCTGTTGCGCAACAGTGATACCGAGAGATTTGACATCGTAGTCACAAAAATTACCGCCAGACACATTACCAATGTAGTGGCCATGTTGATGGTTACCGCCAAGGCAGAGCAAATGCCCAGTACCTGCAGCGCGATCGGATTGTTGTTAAAAATCGGGTCGATTAGGACTTCTTTTTGCGTGGCCATCAGTGTTGCCCCCCAACGCTTGCCTGCATTTGCTGTGCTTTTAGCTTCTGTAAGAATGGCCCGAAACCCAGATCACCGGCCCAGAAATTCACAAGATTTTTTACACCGCGGGTAGTGAAGGTCGCACCTGATAGTGCATCCACTTCATAACGTGACGCGTCCGAGTTGACCGGTGAACGCAGTTTCACAAGATCCACTGCTGGTTGGCCACCCTCATCGTATAACTGCACCCCTTGCCAGCCTTGCTTCCATTTGGGGTTATCAACCTCGCCGCCAAGTCCGGGGGTTTCTTTATGCTGATAGAAGCCCAAACCTGCAATGGTGCTGAAGTCGCTTTCTAACGCCAGATAACCGTACAGTGTGCCCCATAGTCCAAAGCCACGTACCGGAATCACAACCTTGTCGATGCCGGCATCGTTGGTTTTGATGAATACTAGGGAGACGTTTTCTCGACGGCCTAGAGTGGCAATGTCGTCGTCTTCGCTTAAGCCGATGGATACGGTGCCGTCCGCTGCTGCGCGGATCGGATCATAGCTTTCAACGTTTACCACGTCGGTATATTCGCCACTGTCTAAGTTGACCGCCCGCACGTTGAAGTCAGCAAACATTTCTTCGACGGTTCGGCCGTCTTCACTAATGTCACTGTCAGCAGCCAACAAGCCCGCAGCGCGAAGAATATTTTTCTTCTGATCCAGCTCCTTGTTCAACTGTTGCATCGGCTTCAGCGAGACCGCCAATCCAGACACAACTATTGAACAGATCAGGCAAAGGAATACCGCGATGAGAAAAGTATTCGCTAGACCGTCTTTATTCGGCCCCTTTTGCATTTCTTCAGCCACGTGCCAACCTCCGCTTGATGTTCGATTGCACAACAAAGTGATCCATTAACGGTGCGAACAAATTACCGAACAAGATGGCCAGCATCATTCCCTCGGGAAACGCTGGATTTACCACCCGGATCAATACGCACATAAAGCCAATCAACATGCCGTAGTACCAACGACCGGTATCGGTCATTGCTGCCGAAACTGGATCGGTAGCCATGAAAATAGCTCCAAACGCAAAGCCACCAAGCACTAAGTGCCAGTAGAACGGCATTTCAAACATCGGATTAGACGAGGGGATCATATTGAATACAGATGCTGTTAGGGCCATCCCAACAAATACACCGGCCATAACCCGCCAGGACGCGATTCGCGTCGCACACAGCAGAACGCCAGCAATCAAAATAGCCAAAGTCGACGTCTCACCCAGAGATCCGGGCATAATGCCGAGAAATGCTTGCATCCAATCCACGCCATAGGGCTCACCAATCGCGGCATTCCCTAGGGGCGTTGCCTTGGTATATCCATCAACAGCCACCCATACAGCATCACCCGACATTTGCGCCGGATAGGCAAAGTAGAGAAAGGCTCTACCAGTCAATGCTGGGTTAAGGAAATTCTTACCGGTGCCGCCGAATACTTCTTTCGCCACGACGACCCCAAACACAACACCCACAGCGGCCATCCAGAGTGGAATCGACGGTGGCAAGGTCAAAGTGAAAAGTATTGAGGTGACAAAGTACCCTTCGTTGATCTCGTGGCCACGCTTCGACGCGAACCACAACTCTGCCAGTATGCCGGCCACAAACACGACGATGTATAAAGGCAGAAAATAGGCCAAGCCGTGAACCAAACAGTCCCACACACTTGTTGGGTCGTAATTTACTAAGCCGTTGATAAAAATCCCGCGCCAGTTATCTAGACTAGTTTGGCCCATGCTCTGCATGGCTTCGTTAGCATTCAAGCCAACAAAATAACTGCCGACAAATACCGGAATAAATGCGCAAAGCCAAACCGTTATCATTACCCGCTTAAGATTAAGGTGGTCGCGAACATGCGAGCCACCTGCTGTGGTCTTTCCAGGCGTGTACAGCGCGGTATCAATTGCCTCGTAAAGAGGATACAGCGATTGCAGCTTCCCGCCCTTTTCGAACTGCGGGGCCAGATCATCTAATACGGATCGCAATCCCATAAGCTTTAACCTTCTTTTTCAATCTGCGTGAGCACATCACGCAATACTGGACCAAATTCGTATTTGCCAGGGCACGCATAAGTGCATAAGGCAATATCGTCCTCGTCTAGCTCTAGACACCCGAGTTCTATGGCTTTCTCAAGGTCTCCAACCAACAAACTACGCATCAGTTGAGTGGCCAAGATATCCATTGGCATCACCGCGTCATAGGTACCGATAGGTACCATTCCACGCGTGCTACCGTTGGTATTCGTGGTGAATTCCACGGATTTTTCGCCAACCCATTTGGACAAAAATGCGGGGAATACCGAGTGCATTCTGGCGCCGGGCATCAGCCACCCAAACAGCTTGCGTTCGCGGTCTTCGCGCAATACCGATACCTGAACGTGATATCGACCGAGATAGGCCAACCCTTCGTTAGCACCGCGTCCCGACAGTACGGATCCCGATATGATCCGCTGCTCGCCTTCTACCAGTTCGCCGGCTGTTAGCTCGGTCAGGTTCGCCCCCAAGGTTGTTTTTACCAGCCGCGGATTACTCGCACCTGGGCCACCAATGGCCACTACGCGCTCAGAATCTAATTGTCCGGTTACAAATAAATGGCCAAATGCCAGCACATCTTGATAACCAATGTACCAAACTGTTTTATTCGGACTCACCGGATCAATGAAATGAATGTGCGTACCTGGCAAGCCTGCTGGATGCACACCACCAAAACTATGGCTTTGTACTTTCTCAGACTGGGCATAATCACCCAGATCGGCGCCGGCGCTTTGGCAGACATGCACCGCGCCATCAGTAAGGGTCGATAATACAGCCAGCCCAGCAACGAAGTCGTTTATACGCGGCGCGATGACAATCTGCGGATCCGCTGCTAGGGGATTGGTATCCATAGCAGTGACAAAGATTGAATGCGGTGCAGTCTCGGGGTTTGGAACCCGAGAGAACGGCCTTGTGCGCAGCGCTAGCCAACTACCGCTTTGCAGCAGCTGCTGTATCACTACTTGTCTATCTAAGGTCTGAATCTGTTCAGCACCATGGCCAGCGAACGAGATCGACTCCCCTCCAGCTGCTATATCGATAACCACGCCGCGCAAAACCCGTTTAGCCCCGCGGTTTATTTCAGCTACTGTACCCGCGGCTGGCGCTGTGTAGATAACCCCTGGCGTTTTCTTATCGCTGAAGAGTATTTGGCCCTTGGCAACCACATCGCCTTCTTTGACCTCCATGGTCGGCTTCATGCCCGGATAGTCTGGCCCCAATAACGCCACGCTGCGCGCCGCGTTACCCTCTTCAATAGCTTGGCGTGGCGCACCGCTGATCGGCAGCTCCAGCCCTTTCTTAATGTTGATCATGAATACCCGTCTGTACCCCAAGCATTGCCTTAGAGTTCCATTATTGTTGACTTGAGCCGTTATGTTCCGCTGCCGCCCCACCAGCCGCAAACCTAGGCCTTTGCGCCTTGGGAATCAGTGCGGTGTTCTACTCTTGCCAGATGGTGCCGCATGCTTGCAACGGTGTTGATCGTAACCGTTTTGCCAACGCATCTTCGGCCAATCGGTGGCTACTGGGTAAGAACTTGTGAATTATAGAGGGGTAACAATTGGATGCCAATGTTCTTGAGGAAGAGATTAAAAAAAACTCTGCTCCAAGACCCGGCCAAAGCTGAGACTTGGTGGCTGCTAAACGGCGCTCAATGCCTCAGGATGCAAGATAGGTTTGGCCCGCCCTGGTTCGCCAACGCTATAACCAACAGTATCCCATGCATCGTCGCAACGCAGGACCGCTCGCGCAAGCTTGTTGTTCAGCGCATGGCCTGACATATACCCAACAAACTCGCCAAGAATAGGACGCCCCAATAGGTACAGGTCGCCTATAACATCCAGCAATTTGTGTTTAACAAATTCATCCTGATAACGCAGCCCACCTTCATTAAGAACACCGCTATCGTCTATGCCCACAGCATTGTCGAGACTAGAGCCTAAACACTTGTTGATCGCTTGTGCTTGCGGCAGCTCGTCTATCAGCCCAAAAGAACGGGCGCCACTGACGTCGTCCACATAAGAGGTGGAAGAAAAATCGATGCTCGCATGTTTTGGGTACTGGTCGTAGACCTGATGATCGGCAACGAAGGTATAGCCCGCTTTAAACCCGGCATAGGGCTTCAGCAAGGCAAATGCATCGCCTTGGGTAACTTTAACTTCCCGTGTTATGCGCAGAAACTGTTTCGGTGCTAACTGCTCTACAATGCCCGCACTGTTAATCATCTTGATAAAGGGCGCGGCACTGCCATCCATAATTGGCACTTCTTCCGCCGACAATTCAATCAGCAAGTTATCAATGCCCAGCCCCCAAAGCGCTGACATCAAATGCTCAACCGTAGCGACTTGCGCCGAACGGTCTGCAATGCTGGTAGATAGCGTGGTATCTGCGACGTAATCTGCAAGGGCTGGAATTTTGTTGTGCGCTGGACTTAGATCGGAGCGCAAAAAAGCGATTCCGGTATTCGCTTCGGCTGGTCTAAGGGTCATACGGACTTTTTCGCCCGAATGGACGCCTATGCCAATCGCGTGAACCGGCTGTTTTATCGTACGCTGTTTCAGCATGAATCTGGTGCCTTGCTCCGGTGAACGACCCAATTCTGAAAAAATCTTGCAGAGAGTTGGATACTCGGAGAGCAGTGTATAGCGGGCTAGAGCAAAAATGAAGGAAAAGTGGAGGCAAAAATGGATAAAAATGAAACCAAGTGCTACAAATTGTTTCAATCAACGATGCTCAACTCGACTACCGCGAGGATGCTATAGCTCGACGTAGAATGAAACACTGGATCTTTGACGTGTATGACGATCGCTCGTTGTAACAAGAAAGCCTACCGCCATCGACTTTTTGCTAAATTAGACCCATGCCGAATAACTCACCAAAGGAAAAATGTATTGCCGTTGCGCCTATGATGGCATGGACAGACCGTCATTGCCGCCACTTACACCGCTTGTATAGCCCAAGCGTCATACTTTTCAGCGAGATGATCACGACCGGCGCACTGATTCACGGCAAACAAACTCACCAGCTGGACTTTGACGCCAGTCAGCATCCTGTTGCCGTACAGTTGGGGGGTAACGATCCACATGATCTTGCGACCTGCGCACGGCTCGCGGAACAACGGGGATATGACGAAATTAACCTCAATGTCGGCTGCCCCTCGGATCGAGTGCAGCGGGGTACTTTTGGCGCTGCGCTTATGCAAAACCCTCAGCTTGTCGCGGACTGTGTCAGTGCCATGGGTGATGCCGTAGCTATTCCCGTTACGGTTAAGTGTCGTACCGGCATTCAATTTAAGGGCGATGGCGGTCGTTACCAGGATTCAGAATTCCTGCTGGAATTTATCGAAGCCGTTCACACAGCAGGCTGCCAACGGCTTTACTTACACGCCCGCAACGCAATCCTCGGAGGCCTAACGCCGGCGCAGAACCGAGAAATACCGCCACTGCAGCCCGAGCGCGGACAACTGATAAAATCAGAGTTCCCGCGGCTCGAGTTGATCATGAACGGCGGCATTAACTGTTGTGATAAAGCACTAGAACTCCTGCACTGGGCCGACGGTGTCATGATCGGACGCAGTGCTTACCACAACCCCCTATTGCTCAGCGAATTACATAAAAATTTGCATGACTCATCTTTTGTCGTCGATGAAGCTGACTTCCTCGCGCGTTACAAGACTTATATGCAGCTGCAGTTAGCCAGCGGCGAGCGCCTGCAGCCGCTAATGCGGCACTTACTGCACAGTTTTAACGGCCGGCCGGGTGCGCGCCTTTTCCGCCGCACGCTGAGCGACCATGAACGCCTGAAACGAGGCGATGCCTCGATTCTTGATGATGCCCTCTCCCATATATTCGGAGCCGCAGCCTAATGCTGAAAAAACTTACTGAACTTTTCCGTAAAGATTCTGAACTGTCCGACGACAACCGGACTGTTGATGCGCCAATGGCTGCTGCAGCCCTAATGCTCGAGGTTACCTGGGCCGATCATGAAACCGACGATGCGGAGATTGAGCGCAGCGTTGCGCTGTTAGAGACGTTATTTAATCTGGACACCCCTTCCGCGAGCCAACTCGTTGAAGATGCACGGGAACGGCTAAAAGAGCATGTCGGTGTGCAATCTTATACCCGCTACTTAAACGAGGCGCTGAGCGAGCCTGAAAAATTCGACGTCGTCACCGCACTGTGGCGAATTGCGCACGCCAGTAATGGCGTGGATCGATTCGAGGAGCACACCATTCGTAGGATCGCCGACCTACTGTATCTTTCACACGACCGCTTCATCCAGGCCAAATTGCTGGCACGGCAAAGCTGACCCTAGTGTTCCGCGTCTTGCTCTAGTGAATCAACCAAGCTTTTGAACGTCGCGCGGTTGCCGTCATTGAGCGACATCAGTACTTTGTGCGCCTCGATAACTCGTTGACGGGCTTCTTGCTCGACCACTGCGGGAATATCGACTAACTCAACGCCCTGAACATTCGCCTCTGCAACTATGGCAAACACATCATCAAAACCCATGTTTAATAACACGCGCTCGATATCTCTCGAGCGACAAATCAGTGTTGGAATTTTTGCTTGTAAACGCTGTACCGCCAGCGACAAACGCGCGAGGCAGCCAAGTGCGGTGCTGTCTATGGCAAGGGTCTCAGCAAGGTCAACAATCACGCTGCGAAAGTCGGCAGCACCCAACATACGCTCGCAAAATGCATCTAAGGAGCCACACAAACCGACACGTATGTCGCCGCTGAATTTCAGCACATAATTGCCTTCGCAAGCACCCACCAAAATATGTCCGCTCATTAACTCAATCTCTTCACGATCAAGAGGCTCGCATCATCTTCACCACTGACGTTGGCCGTGACCTGTGACCACAGCTCTTCAATACTATCGGCTTTTGCAGCTTGATCCTTGAGCACTTGCTCGAGAGTTTGCAGATCCATCTTGTGTGACTGCTCGAGCACGCCATCAGAAAAAACAACAACACGATCGCCTACCCTAAGATCTACTTCTGCCGATTCATAGACCGCTTCCGCGAACAGGCCTAAAGGTTTACCACGCTGCTCCAGACTCGTCACCTCACCGCCATCGCAGACGCGCAAACTCGGTGGAAAATGCGCAGCTGATGCATAGTGCAGTTTATGGGTTTGCAGATCGATGACGCCCAGAAACATCGCAACATGCCTATCAATCGACTGGTCTACAAGTCGCGCGTTGATCCACTCAAGCATCTGACCCGTCGATCGAAAACGCGGCCGCCCATAGCGCTGCTGTAGCCGCCAAGAAATATTTTTTAACGCCACTGTAAGTAATGCCGATGACGCTCCATGGCCCGCAACATCCGCCATAAAAAAAGCCAGATAGCGCGTGCCAATAGCAAAATAGTCAATAAAGTCACCGCTCAACATCGCCGAGGGCAAAACACGAAGCGAGAACTGATAGTCGTTTAACACTGCACCGTCTATAGGCAGCATGCCTTGCTGGATAAGACGGGCTGTTTCGATATCACGCTGAAAATCACCGGGTACTTCGTGGATACCGCGATTAAGCTTGGTTAGCCATTGCAGCCGCGGCAGCCAATCACTGGCAGATTCGCTGGCCAGCCAGATATCTCGCGCACCAAGGCGCATAAGCTGCAGCAGTTGGGAATCGGTGGGCGCTTGGGTTGCCCAAAAAATCACCGTTAACCGCGGGTTCCAGTCGACACAGTTGTGCACATCGCTTTCACTACTGCACACGACAACGGGCATTTGATTGTCCGCAAGTCCCCCAAAGGTTGCGCGAAGTTGCGTCCAATCTTCGAGCACGGTTACCGCTATGCCATCTAAAGCAGTATCTAGCGTTGCGCCGAACTTAGCGTCATTGTCTACGACAAGCAGATCCATAGTTATCCTAAAGGGTCACTACCATGGCGTTATCACACTGGACTTTGCATTTGCAGCGCGACCGTACTCCTGTTCTGCCAATGTCACAAGTAACCTGTAAGTGGACCGATCATGCTAGGCCTACCCCACGCTCTTCGGACAACAAGCGCTGCTGGATACGCTTCATGCTCACTTTCCATTGTCTCGGATCCACCACAGCACCCTCAATACGCTGTCGAGCAAGCACCTCGGTAAACGTTTTCAGCCGCAGCTCCTCCAATAGAAAGCGCACCTCGTGCAATGCCTGGTTGTCCATTAACTCACTGGCTTGGAGGGCATCGAAGCGGTGCTGCAGTGGCTGCAGTTCACTTAACAAGCTCATATCCTTGGGTACATGCCCCGGCAAATTTTGCACCCGGCCTAGAACACCACCGATATAGCGTGGCAACAACGGGAGCCAAGCAAACGGCGTTTGCTCGAGTGCATTACTTGGAATCAGACGCTGTAAATGGGCGATGATGTCTTGCTTACTCTGGGTATAAGCCGGCGAGTTGAGCTCATCTAGATGCGTCATAACCTGAAAACGCAATTTATAGCTGCAGCGCACAACGTCTACCGTAGTCGCAAATACCTCGGCCAGATCACCGCGACAGGATTGGGCTCGATCGGTCAATTGATCCGCACTGCTTGGTAAGTCTTCGCCTTCGAAATAGCAGTACCAAACCACGTTCAACATCAATTGATCAGTCAACTGCTGGGCGCTGCCGAGTGCTGAAAAATACAGACCTAGTTCTTTTTCCTTGGCCAATTCGCGGCGGAAATAGGTACCCGCCTTACCTAATTTCTGCAGCATCAGTCGCGGGTATCCACGCCGATTCGCCAGGTCTCGGGCTGCAGGACTCGCAAACAGTTGCTGATCAACATGAGTGCCCATGTCAGACAATCCGGGGTATACAATTACCGGCGCCTGGCGCGTTCCTGCGATCACCTGTTCGGGCATCTCCTCTTGCGGTAGATCCGCTATTTTATATTGCTTGAGCGCCTCAATAGCGGCGTCCGCGGGGGCTATTGCCGACGATGCAGACTGCTGGCCACGTAGGCTTTGCTGTAACTCTGCAAAGTCGCGCCCAGCAACGATGGTCTTACCCTCTGGATCGAGGATTCTGCAATAAAAGCGCAAGTGCTCGGGCAAGCGCTGGCGATCCCAGTCCCCAGCATCCACGCGCAGTCGATAGAGATCCTCTAATAGACCACCCAGTACCGCCAAAAACTGTCCCTGCCGGTAGATCGCTGGCTTCAACATGCGCTGACAGAGTTCGTCCAACTTGTCGGGCAAAGGCACGAGTACCCGACGTTTGTTCTTGGGCAACGTACGCAACCATTGCTCGACCAAGGCCGGCAACATCCCTGGCACAGACCAATTGAACATCTCCGCGCCTAGATTAGGTACTAGCCCCACCGGGATATCGACGCTAATTCCATCATCATCGGTACCCGGTGCAAATCGGTAAGCTAGTGGCAGGGGTACACCGCCCAGTTCTAAGTGATTGGGAAAATCAAAGTCTTGCAAAGTCGGCGACTGGTTTTTTAACAACCAATCTTCGTCAAAGCGTAACCCTTCCAGTTCAGCAGGCGACAGACCACGCAACCAGTGTTTTAGATCCGCAGCACGAGAAATTTTGCTTGGCAAACGCTCAGCATAAAATTGATACATCGCATCATCATCGATCATAAGATCGCGGCGCCGCCCCTTTGCTTCCTGATCCTGCACCCAAGCTACCCGCTCAAGATTGTATGCAAGGAATTCCGGCGGCGGCTGTATCGCCCCGTGAACCAGCCCTTCGCGCAAGAACAAATCGCGACACAGCGCGGGATCCACCGAGGTATAGCTGCGCGCCCGCCGCTCGACTAAGGTCAGACCATAGAGTGTGACCTTTTCATAAGCTATGACTTCACCGCGTTTAAGGCTCCACACCGGATCTGAAAAACTGCGTTTCACCAGGTGTTCGGCGTGGCCCTCTACCCACTTGGCCTCAATACCGCCAACGCAACGCGCGAAAACACGTCGGGTTTCCACCACCTCCGCTGCCACCAGCCACTTGGGTGTCGCCTTCTTCAATCCTGAACCGGGAAAGATCGCTAATTGCAAATTACGCGCCCCCTGATAGCGACCACGCTCTTGATGCAAGGCTATTTGACTCAGCGACCCGGCAACCACAGCTTCGTGAATCTGCCGATAATTCGCAGGCTTAGTGTTGAACGATAGCTTTAACTGCCGACATACAGTGCGCAATTGCCGATGTATCTCACGCCACTCGCGCACCCGCAGCGGATTTAC
Organism: Gammaproteobacteria bacterium; assembly: GCA_002684495.1. Lineage (GTDB taxonomy): Bacteria > Pseudomonadota > Gammaproteobacteria > Pseudomonadales > Azotimanducaceae > UBA4421. The sequence goes on from NYVG01000002.1 coordinate 341,242, forward strand.
GAACTGCTTGCGTAACTCAGTCTGCCAACCTCTATTAGATAGCTGTTCGCGCTGGGTTTCGATCCAAGACCACAGTTTCAAATAGCTCAAAAAGTCCGACTGCTCATCAATAAATTTTTCATGGGCCGCATCAGCTGCACCGGCTTTTTCCGCAGGTCGCTCCCTGACATCCTGCACAGCAAGCCCAGCGACAACAATTAACAATTCGTTAAGACTACCGAGCGGCTCTGCAGCCATAAGCATCGCCGCCAAGCGAGGATCTACGGGTAAGCGCGCCATGCGTTTACCCAAGGCGGTAATTTTACTGCCCTGCAACGCACGCAGTTCCGTCAGTAATCGCAAAGCATCTTTGATTGCCCGGGGCTCTGGCGGGTCGACAAATGGGAACTTCGCAATATCTCCAAGGCCATAGGCATGCATTTGCAGAACTACCGAGGCCAAATTTACGCGACGTATTTCTGCATCGGTATACGCTTGGCGGCTGCTGAAATCTTGCTCGGAATACAGCCGGTAGCAGATACCCGGAGCAATACGACCACAACGCCCCTGCCGTTGGTTGGCACTGGCTCGACTGATCGGTTCTATCGGCAAACGCTGAAGCTTAGAGCGGTAGCTATAACGACTAATTCGCGCAAATCCCGGATCAATAACAAAACCAATGTTCGGCACCGTCAGTGACGTTTCCGCAACATTGGTGGCCAATACAATGCGTCGCTTGGCACCTTGCGGATTAAATACCCGCCGTTGGTCGGCGAGGGACAAACGAGCGTACAGCGGGAGGATCTCAAAGCGTTCTCCAAACGCCATCCGCAGTGCCTTAGCAGCGTCAAAGATCTCTCGCTCTGCCGCAAAAAAAGCCAGCACGTCTGGCGCGCGACCGGGTGGCGTGGCATCGATCGTACGTAGCACTTCAATCAGCTTCGTCAGGGTATCTGTATCATTATCGACATACCGCGTGGTCACCGGAAAGGATCGGCCACCCACCTCAATGACAGGTGCACCGGCGAAATAATCGGCGAACCGCTGCACGTCGATTGTCGCGCTAGTGACAATAACTTTTAGATCGCGTCGCTGGGCTAAGAGACGCTTTAAATAACCCAGCAAAAAATCGATATTCAGTGAGCGTTCATGGGCTTCATCTACGATGATGGCATCGTAGGCGTTGAGGTAACGATCCCTGCGTATTTCAGTAAGCAACAACCCATCGGTCATGACCCGCAGCAACGACTGCGGATTACTCCGATCCGAAAATCGTACCGAGTAGCCAACGGCTTCGCCAAGCTCCGTCCCCACCTCATGGGCGATGCGCTGCGCCACGGTTCGCGCGGCAATTCTACGGGGCTGGGTATGGGCGATGCTGCCGGTCAGGCCAAGTCCGTTTTGCAAACAAAATTTCGGCAATTGGGTGGTTTTACCAGATCCGGTTTCTCCCGCGATGATCACGACAGGATGCTCCGCGATCGCTGCAGTTATCTGCGCCGCCGCATCGCTCACCGGCAGCCCAGACATTGGCGTTAGATTAAGTTGCTGGGCCAGCTGTTGGCGTTGGGCCAACAGCGCTTGCGAGGCTGCGACCTTAGCATCGGTGTAGGCCCCGGGCTTGGCACGCCGCAGCGCAAAGTAGTCCTGCCTCATCAGCGTGTTTTGATCGAGGCCACTCATAATGACGAGTTGTTGAACCGAGCAGTGAAATTAACCCAAGCGCTCCTTATTTCGACAGTTGGCTCATTCCTTCCTCAAGGCCCTTGATTGTCAGCGGGTACATATTTCCGCCGACCAATTCCTGAGTCATCATCACCGATGATGAGTACTCCCAAGTCTCTTGGGGCGTCGGATTGAGCCAAATTACTTTGTCATAAATCTCACTGAAACGGCCCATCCAGGCAGCGCCGGGTTCTTCGTTCCAGTGCTCGACACTGCCACCCGCGTGGGTTATCTCATAGGGTGCCATGGTTGCGTCGCCGACAAAGACGACTTTGTAGTCGCCCGAATACTTGTTGAGTATTTCTAAGGTTGGCAACCGTTCTGCCATACGTCGTCGATTGTCCTTCCAAACCGACTCGTAGATGAAGTTGTGAAAGTAATAACTCTCTAAATGCTTGAACTCAGTACGCGACGCGGAAAACAGCTCTTCGCAGATTTTCACATGGGCATCCATCGACCCGCCGATGTCCAAGAACAATAGAACTTTGACGGTATTACGGCGCTCTGGGCGCATCTTTATATCGAGCATGCCGCCATTATGCGCAGTGGAGCGAATTGTATCGTTGATATCCAATTCATCGTCCACACCGGTCCGCGCAAATTTGCGCAGGCGACGCAGCGCCATCTTGATATTACGGGTGCCTAGTTCAACGGAATCATCAAGATTCTTGTACTGCCGCTCATCCCAGACTTTTTTCGCCTTCTTTTTCTTGCCCTTGCCCATGCCGCCGGGGCCATCTCGACCCTCTTTATCCGCATTGCCCTTGTCGCCGTCTTCGCCTTCCTCGCCTTCCTTCGCCTCGGCTTTTTCGGCTTCTTCCTTAGCTTTTTTGAATGCTTCGATAAGCTTTTCCAAACCGCCCAACGATTCAATTTGCTTAAGGTCCTCAGGAGTCAGAGATTTTTCAAACTCATGGCGCAACCACTCGTCCGGGATCAAGCTCTCCAACAGGCCGTGCAGGTCTTCCAGGCCTTTAAAGTAGGCGCTAAAAGCACGGTCAAACTTGTCGTAATTTTTTTCGTCTTTAACTAAGGCCGTGCGACTGAGCAGATAAAAATCATCGACGTTGGCGTATACCAGCCGATGCTGCAGCGCAGAAATCAAATCCATAAGCTCCCGAATTGTGACCGGGAGCTTGTATTTTCTTAGCGTCAGAAAAAAATTAATTAGCACGGTTTAACCTCGGCTGTCGCGACGATTCATAAATGCCAGGCGTTCAAGCAAATGCACATCTTGTTCGTTCTTTACCAGTGCGCCATACAGCGGTGGAATCGCCTTACTGGCGTCTCTGTTGGTCAGAATTTCATCTGGAATATCGTCTGCCATCAGCAATTTCAGCCAATCGATGAGTTCCGATGTTGAGGGCTTCTTCTTCAGCCCTGGAACTTTGCGCACGTCAAAAAATATTTCCATCGCTTCCTTAACCATGTCTTGCTTAACGCCAGGAAAATGTACGTCAACAATTTGCTGCATGGTTTCGCGATCTGGGAAATTAATGAAGTGGAAAAAACACCGGCGTAAAAACGCGTCCGGCAATTCTTTTTCATTATTGGAAGTAATAATGACAATTGGCCGCTGCTTGGCTTTGACGGTTTCGCCGAGTTCATAAACAAAGAACTCCATACGATCGATTTCCTGCAATAGGTCGTTGGGGAATTCGATGTCCGCTTTGTCGATTTCATCAATCAGCAGTACCACACGCTCTTCGGCCTCAAATGCCTCCCAGAGCTTGCCTTTCTTGATGTAATTGCGAATGTCATTGACGCGCTCATCGCCGAGCTGAGAATCGCGCAGGCGTGATACGGCATCGTATTCATACAAGCCGTTGACCGCCTTGGTAGTCGACTTGATATGCCATTCGAGCAGCGGCATACCAAGTGATTTGGCTACTTCCACAGCCAACATGGTCTTACCCGTTCCAGGCTCACCCTTGATCAACAGGGGGCGTTCCAAACGCACTGCGGCGTCGACGGCCATACTTAGTTCGTCAGTCGAGATGTAGGAATCAGTGCTATCAAAAATCATTCAGCGGCTCTCTTATCTTATGAATCTAGTGTGAGTTATTCCCTACAAAGCAAAACTTAATAGGCCTAAAACTATACCGGGCGTATTTAAATAGCGCCCACATCAAACCCGCTACTTTAGTCGAGCACAACTACCCCATGCAACAATGACATTTGCGGCCTCTAAAGCCGATTTTCCATTTTGTCGCCAAACCCTGCGCGTTTCCTGAACTAGCGCCGGACAAACCGCCGCAGCAGTAACCACAACATAGACAGCATCGCCAGCGCCACACCCCCACTAAGGAGCCTGCGCATACTCTCCTCTGGCTCGCCGGCGCGTTGAAAAAAGGCTTCGAAGATCATGACCACAAAAGCAGGCGCCTGAGTCTCCGAAAAATTCGGAATCGGCGCAGGTACTAGGAAAAATAATAATGCGGCGACAACAAGCAGCCAGCGCCAAATGCCACCGAATCGACCTCGCGCCGGCACCATCCACCAGAGCGTCAGCCATAGAGCTACTGCGCCCAGTGCGCTGGCGGCAATAATGATCTGCCAAACCAAGCTCGCATTCACGATGGTACGCCACTATATGACATGTACTAACCTACACCCATCACATCTCGACCCAGCGAACAATCATATCTTGCTCTTGTTCTGCTAGAACCTCTGACTCTGCCACCACCTTACCGCGGACCGCAATACCAGCGGTGAAAACAGTTTCAGGATCACCACTCACCAACGGATGCCACCACTCAAGGTCTCGACCTTCAGCAATGGTTCGATAGGCGCAGGATTTTGGCAACCAATGAAACTCGCTGACCTTTGCTACGGACAGTTCCACGCAATCTGTCACCAACGCTTGACGCTCTGGGTAACGAGTGCATCGGCAGGCCTGCTGATCAAGTAAATCGCATACGATCGAGGTATAGACCACCTCGTCCGTATCTTCGTCTTGCAACTTCACCATGCAACAACGGGCACAGCCATCGCATAGGCTTTCCCATTCCGCATCCGAGAGTTCCGCCAATGCCTTGGCCTGCCAAAATTGGGTCATTTTGTCAGTTGCTCGGGTAATTCCGCATTCGCCGGCACCGTCGGCGGTGGAAACTGCAGGAAGAAACCATCTTCAACCATCGCCAGCATGACTTGCAGCACATCTACTTGCGCCAACTGACGCTCTGGCGTTAACACAAGATCCATCACGTAAATCGGCGCGCCAAACTGCTTGCGCAAAGGTTCCGGTAGTTCTTCAAATTCTGCAGTCGCCGGCATATAGAGGTAGGTATCCGCCTTGCGGCTACTGCGGAAAATTATGACAGGGTACTCTTTAGGAAGCTTATCCGTGGATTTCTTCATACTGCAGCCTCCAACACCTGCAAGAAACCTTTGCCAACGACTTCTTTGCGCCACCCAAAGTAGATTTCACTCAATTCACCAGTGGCATTGAAGTGCCGGAGACAAGCTTCTACATCTTTCTTTCGCGCCAGCAATTCCGGAGCAAGACCAAGTGAGTCGGCGGCTTCCCGCGCAAGATCCCGCAGCACCTTTAAGCGCGCCCCCTGAGATGGACTGAGGGGCCGATCGAGCAGCTCTAGGGGCTGGTCGGTTTGTTCCTTGCGCTGATGTACCTCTATCAATTGCGAACCGAAGCGGCGCACGATTGCTGCAGGAAGAAATTTGCCTAGAGTCGACTCAGTCAAAGCGTGTGACTGGGCAAACGCAAATAAATGCTCATCCCAAACAACTCGGTTACGCGGAATATCAAGCCGCCGGGCTGCCGTTTCTCGCCACTCACAAAGTCTTTGCAATACTTGCAACTGGCTTGCATTTAATTGCCAAGCTCGCTTGACCTGTCGGTAATAGGCTTGGGGCCGAGGTTCTTCATAGGCGGAGCGTTGCTGCATGTCTTCCTGAAACCAGTCCCAACGCTGCAGATCGCGCAATTGCTGCACCAACATCTCGCCAACGGCAGCCAAATGCACAACATCATCTACTGCATAGCGCAACTGATCATCAGATAGCGGGCGTTGCAACCAATCAGAACGGGTCTGCTGCTTATCAAGCAACACACTAAGACATCGCTCCACGAGCCGTGCATAGCTGAGGCTGTAATCCTCACTGACATAGGCATTTGCCAATTGAGTATCGAATACATTACTTGGCACGATCTGCAAATGCGCATATATGAGTTCCAAGTCCTCAAGACACGCATGCATAATTATTCGCGTGTTTGGATCCACTAGGTATCGCTTAAACGGCTCCCAATCCTCAATCGAAAGCGGATCGAGCAAGAATACGTCAGTGCCTGAAGCAACTTGATAAAGGCCAGGAATCGGATAAAAAGTGTTGGTACGAATAAACTCCGTATCCAGCGCAATCACCGGCGACCAAGACGCCGCAGCCCGCGCTAACTCTGCATCGCTGTCAATCCAGTAAATTGATGTGTCTTCTTCCCTGTAGGGCATGAGACAGTGTGCCTCCATCGGTATATTCAATTTCGCCACCGAGTGGCACACCATGCGCTATGCGACTCACTTTGGCCACGGTACCACCGACCAAGCGCCCTATATAATGCGCAGTGGCTTCGCCTTCCACCGTTGGGTTGGTTGCTAAAATCAACTCGTCTGGGTTGTTCTCTGCGATCCGCTGTTGCAACAGTTCCAAGCCCAGCTCTTCAGGGCCAACCCCGTCGATGGGTGATAACTTGCCGTGCAGGACAAAATAGTAGCCCCGGTAACCGCCAGCCTGTTCCAACGCTAGGACATCGGCAGGCGATTCGACAACACAAAGCAAACTGCTGTCACGCCGCGGGTCGTCGCATAACCGACACACCTCGGTTTCAGTTAAATTGCGACATACTCGGCATTGTCGCACGTCGCGCATGGCATGCCCAAGAATATTACCCAAACGGGTGCCGCCACCTCGATCACGCTGCAGCAAATGCAGCGCCATGCGTTGCGCGCTCTTTTTGCCCACTCCGGGGAGCACTGTTAACGCATCAACTAGATCATCTATCAATGCCATCAGAACGGCATTTTTCCGAACGGCAAGTTGAGGCCGCCTAGCAAACCACCACCAATGTCTTGCATTTTTTCGCTTTGCGCCTTTTCTACTTTGCGCACAGTATCGTTGCATGCGGCGGCCAAAAGATCTTCCAGCACTTCTTTATCTTCTGACAGCAGCGCCGAGTCCAATGCAACACTCTTGACCTCGTAACGACCATTCATAACGACCTTTACCATGCCAGCGCCACTCTCACCATGCACCTCCATTTGCGCGATTTGCGCCTGTGCGTCTTGCAAAGACGCCTGCATTTGCTGCGCCTGTTTCATCAGATCACCAAAATCTTTCACTAATCGTCCTAGCTTTTGTTATTAACTTTTTTATTAACTTTTTTATTAACTTTGTTACTAACCTTGCTCATCGAAAGGAAAATACCAGTACCTAGCGGGGGCGTACTGCCTCAATTTTTCCACCAAATTCGCTGAGTAAGCTTTGCACCGTTGAATCCTGTTGCAGCGCCACTTCAGCATCGGACTGACGTTCTTGCAGCAGTCTTGCTTTACGCTGATTCGGCGTTTCGTTGGCAATAGGTGCAGTGGACACCACGAGCTCTACCTGTTCGCCCAGCAGCTCAGCCAGTGCACGACCGAGCGCTGAGCGCTGCGCTTCGTTCAACAACGTATCGTGTTGATCACTGAGAACAAGCTCAACGGACGGCAGTTGCAGACTCTTCAACACCGAATGTTCAGCAATCATTTTCGCCACACCCGTGACGCTAATCTGCTCGACCCATTCATACCATTGGGTCAGCAGTTGCGCATCAGCAACAAAACCCTCTGGGGCCGATTGCACAGACTCAATACTAGATACTGCAGTCTCGACGGTACTGGCAGATGCTGCCGACTCAAGAGCATTCTCGACGCCAGCGCCCGAAGCCTTAGTCTCAGTATCGACAGAGCGCTGATCTTCAGAGCCTGACTCATTCCCGTCCGTCGTAGTTTGCCGAAGGCGCGGCGGTACGCTGCTATCGGGCTTCGGTGCAAAAGCAAGCATTCGCAACAGGGTCATTTCGAAACCACTGCGAGGGTCTGGTGCGATCTCTATATCGCGCAGACCAACCAGCACGATCTGGTAGTACAACTGCACTTCTTCCGCATCAAAAAGACTGTCGGCGCCATTCACAGCCTGGTCTACCGCCATTTTATGCAGCGCCTCCAACAGCCCTCGAAGTACATCGGCGAAGTCGTTATTGCGTTCCGCCAACTGCGCACTGATATCCATGGCATTGGACGCAGAACCTTCAGCAATGGCTTCCAGTAACGCCGTCACTTCATCGTTGCCTACCACGCCCAACATACCCACCACATCCGCGTGCATCAGCTTGCCTTGACCATAGGCGATGGTCTGGTCAGTAAGGCTCAGCGCGTCGCGCATACTCCCTTGGGCACTTTTAGCAAGAATATCTACACCAGCCGACTCGAACTCAATATTCTCATCCGCTAATACCTGTGCCAGATAATCAGCAATCATTTGTGCTGAAAGATTCTTCAGCTGAAATTGCAAACATCTGGACAGCACCGTTACCGGCACCTTTTTCGGATCTGTGGTTGCGAGCAGAAACTTTACGTGCTCCGGAGGTTCCTCAAGAGTTTTCAGCAGGGCATTGAAGCTCGCGATGGAGAGCATATGCACTTCATCAATCAAGTAGACCTTGTAGCGCCCTCGAGTGGGCATGTACTGAGCATTCTCTAATAACTCCCGAGTATCGTCGACGCCGGTGCGCGAAGCCGCGTCCACCTCGATCAGATCCATGAACCGATTTTCTTGAACTTCGAGGCAAATTGAACATTGCCCGCAGGGAGTAGAGCTGACCCCCTGCTCGCAATTGAGACTTTTAGCGAGAATTCTGGCGATGGTGGTTTTACCGACGCCGCGGGTGCCGGTAAACAAATAAGCATGGTGCAAGCGGCCACTGTCTAACGCATGGCTCAACGCTTTCACCACGTGCTCTTGGCCCACCAGGGCAGAAAAATCACTGGGCCGTAATTTACGCGCTAAGACTTCATAACTCATGCGCGCTATCCTACCAGCCTTTGGGCTTTTGACCCCAGTGAGTTATCACCGATGTCTGCATTCAACGCCTTGTTCACTGCCACAGATTTTTTACTCATAGGCCATCGCGGCGCTGCCGGTTTGGAAACCGAAAACACCCTGCCGAGCTTTCAGCGTGCTATAGACCTCGGTTGCGCTGCCATTGAACTGGATGTGCAACACAGCGCCACAACAAGCGCCCAATGGATCATCCACGACAGCACTGTTGATCGAACAACAAACGGCCACGGGCGAGTTAAAGATTTAACCGATGCGGAATTACACAAACTGCGGTGTACGAATAACGCTGCCATTCCTAAATTGAGCGAGGTCCTGGATGTGGTTGCGCAACAGTCGCAGATATTAAACAAACCTATTGGGGTAAATGTAGAGCTTAAGGGCCCTGCAACGGCCGCGGCAGTAGCCAAGACCCTGCTGAACTATCCAAACCTGCCAGTTTTGGTGTCGTCTTTCGACCATGGGCAATTGCGGCGCTTTCGCGACCTCGATCAGCACACGGATGTCGCGCCGTTGTTCCACGCTTGGCACGACAACATTAATGACATTGCCTCTGAGCTCGCCGCTTGTTGCATCAACCTGTCGTCGCGCATTGTCACAGCAAGGCGCTGCGAGCACATTCATCAAAGTGGCTTACCGATTCTTGCCTATACGGTGAACTCAAAACGTGCAGCAAAACGCTTACAGCAAATGGGGATTGCCGGCGTCTTCACTGATCGCCCGGATCGATTCATCTAACCGGGCATTAGACTGATAGATGCTAGAGCTGATCCAACTCACGTTGCAGCTGGTACTTTCTATCTGTGACGATTTTCTCGAGCACCTCGACCCGTTGGCGTAATTCTGCCAGATCTTTATTGGTCGCGTCGTCTGCAGGCTGCTGGGATTTTTTTGCGCGCTGAGTTTTAAAATACGACTCGGCCACACCCGTACCGCATCCAATTGCAACCACCAGCACAATCATCGTCCACAAATCCATCGCTTCTATTGCTCCATTTTTCTTAATTCTTTGTGCAGTTCGTACTGATCCGAGGTCACAAAGGACTCAATCCTGCGTAAACGCAACTCCGCCTGGGCTAGCTCTGCCCGACTATGCGTAAGCATTCGACGGGGCGGCCACTGCAGTATTTCCCCGGCGTATCGGGTTTGCCCGCTCGTGTGCTCAGTATCGCTGGCGGAACCTTGCTCCACTCCAGCGTTTTCAGCGCCCTCAAGTAAACTAGCGCCGCGCTTGGACTGCCGACGACGCGCCCTCATGGACCCACGGCTACGCCTGGGTGCAGTTGCGCCATCCCCGGGTTCGCTGTCCATAATAAAACAAGCCGCTATATATGCAGGCAAGGTAAGACCCGGAACAAAAATCAAACCGGTTACCGCAGCCAACCTGACCGTCCATGTTTCTGTACCAAAGTATCGCGCGAATCCGGCGCATACCCCACCGATTTTTTTATTCGGACCCCGATACAAGTGATCGCGGCCGGGCCGTAAAACCATGCGCCGCTTCCGCAGACCACGGTACCTGTGCCGACGTCGTCTGGCACGACGGGACACTGCATCGGCGTCGCCCTCCGCTGTTTGACTCCGCAAACGCGAACTAGCCTCTTCGATAAGCGTTGTGGCCTGACGCAAGCTCGCGTCTTTCTTCGAATCAACCAAGTCTCGCAAGGATGACTCCAAACGTTCAACCGCTTGATTGAACTCGTGGGCAGGTGACCCACCCTCCGTCTCTGTTCCAGACCCTGCATCTTCGCTACTACGTGACCCTTGGCGTGAATTATCGGTCATGTTTGCGCCATTCAGGTGTTTGGGCATCAAGGATCGATTCCAGGGTATCAATGCGTTCCATCATCGCCTCAGATTTGAGCAACAGCGCCTCCAAATTGTCGCGTTCGCTCTCAGTCAATGCGACTTGTGCCCGACGCTTACTGCGATAATGCAACCACACCCAAAGTGGGGCGACAATCACCATAAACACGATGCTCGGCACCAAGATGACTGCAGTTATGTGTGAGCTGTCCATGAACCGTCCCTAACAAAAACAATATAAGTCGAAGCTAACGGATAACGTTACTGCTTATCTTGTTTAGATGCTACCGAGCCGCCAGCAGCTTGCTCTTTAGTCCCATCGGTAGATGCCATTCGCGCCTTTAAATCCTCAAGCATTGCGTCTACGTTCTCATCGCCTTCGAGCTCTGAGATCTCGTCCGCAAGGCTCTTTTTGCCCAAATCATAGGACTCAATCTGCCCTTCGAGATCGTCCATCTTGCGTTCATACTGCTCAAAGCGGCTTATGGCACCATCAATATTATGGTCACTGAGGGTGCGGCGAACGTCGAGGCGCGAGTGCGCGGCCTTACCACGCGTAATAATCGCATTCTGTCGCGCCTTGGCGTCTTTGATCTTTTCCTGCAGGGCACTGATATCGTCGCCCAACTTAGCAAGGGTTGAATTCAAAACATCCAATTCGCTATGCAACGATTCAGCCTGCTCCGTACTCTTTTTTGCCTCCACTAGTGCGCTCTTGGCAAGATCATCGCGGCCTTTGGATACAGCAACTTCAGCCTTGCGCTGCCATTCACCCGCTTCTTCTTGTTGCCACTGCACACGCCGCTCTAAATCTTTGCGATCAGCGATCGCGCGCGCCGACGTGCTACGCACCTCGACCAGCGTTTCTTCCATTTCTTGAATAATCAGACGCACCATTTTTTCCGGGTCTTCCGCCTTATCCAATAGTGCATTGAGATTTGAATTCACAATGTCTGTCATTCGCGAAAATATGCTCATGTTCTGCCACGCCTCCGTGTTTAATCACCGTTGGTCGACAAATTCTTTGATCGCAAGCGCTGGTTAAATAAGTACCAGCGGGCGATTGTTTAACTGTTGCCGACAGTTTTATCGTTCGCCCAATAGTGTTTTCAGTAATCGTGCCAACTATTTATTAGCGATAAACACATGAATTATATAGCTTTTATGTTTCGCATAAGAGTACCATCCGATTCGCTTAGTTTTTTTAACCATTAACTGGTCATTTTCGTCATGAATGAGAACGAGCGCCTGATCGGCGAATCCCCAGAATTTTCCGCACTGCTCGAGCAAGCCTCAACGGTTGCCCCATTGCACAAACCCGTATTAGTAGTCGGCGAGCGCGGCACCGGCAAAGAAGGGATCGCCAGCCGCCTACACTTTCTGTCGAATCGCTGGGAGGGGCAATTTATAAAGCTCAATTGTGCCGCAATATCCGACTCACTATTGGAGAGCGAACTCTTCGGCCATGAAGCGGGAGCCTTCACCGGCGCCAACAAAGTCCATCATGGCAGGTTCGAACGCGCCCATGGCGGCACACTGTTCCTAGACGAACTCGCCAATACGTCTGTACTCGTACAAGAAAAAATACTGCGGGTTATCGAGTACGGCGAATTTGAACGAGTAGGCGGCAGCAAAACCATTAAGTGTGATGTGCGACTGGTCGCGGCTACTAACGAAGACCTCCCAGAACTCGCTCGGCAAGGAAAATTCCGGGCCGATCTACTGGACCGCCTAGCCTTCGATGTACTGACTATTCCCCCGTTACGGCATAGAACAGACGACATTTTATTGCTTGCCGAGCACTTCGCGATCACCATGACCAAGGAACTGGAGCGCGCGGTTTTCCCTGGCTTCAGCCCAGAGGCCCAAAAGACCCTGCAAGAGTACCCCTGGCCCGGCAATGTCCGTGAATTGAAAAATGCCGTTGAGCGCGCGGTCTATCGAATGACCGAGGATAAAGCCATCAGCGAGATTACCCTCGACCCATTCGCGTCACCCTATCGCCCCACAAAAAAAACCCAAAAAGATAAGAATGTAGGCGATACCACCGCACCACTAACGTTTCCTATCAACCTAAAGCAAGACACCCGCGAGCGCGAAATCCAAATTATAGAAGCTTCACTGGAGGCGGCAAAATACAACCAGCGCGATGCAGCAGACAACCTGCAACTCACCTACCATCAATTACGCGGTTATCTAAAAAAGTACGGACTGGTTGGCGAGCGAGGGGCGGAACAAGAAACACCAGACGACTAAATTTTTCCGCATAAATCTCCGCTGAGAACCCAAATCTCATCGACAACGACCGGTACTTTCACGTTACAATGCGCGCTCTTGAGTTAGCAATACTAACGCTGACATCGGACTTTTAACGTTACGATGTTTACTCCGGAGAGGTGGCCGAGTGGCTGAAGGCGCTCCCCTGCTAAGGGAGTATAGGTTAATCCCCTATCGAGGGTTCGAATCCCTCTCTCTCCGCCATATGATTTCAGAAACCTTTTAAAATCGGCGGTGTCGACTAGCGCCAAATCCATTTGACGGCGAGAGTGCTCACTCTGTTACCTACGAAGACNCGGGCTGTGCGCTCACAGAACGTCCCACGACAGTTATGACGTGATTAATAAGCGTAAATTTCGCTATATGGTGGCTTCAGCAAAGGCTCTCGGAGGGCTAAGGGAAACGCCGTAATCTCAGGCGCAAAGACCAAGCACGNGCGCCACTGGAACAGGCACGAGAAGCGCGCGGAAACTGGACTATCTAGATGCGATTCAGCACTTAGTGTCTGGTTTTATCCTGATCCAGAGTCATGGAGTACGGGAAACGGCACCATGTCGGCGACATCGATGAGCCCCAACTCCAACCCCACACGATAAAAGCTCGACACCGAATAATCATTTAGATTGGCGCTGGTATGGACCACCGTGATCCCGCCACAAATATGCTTGCACCCTATCTTGGTGACTTCTTGCAGCAATGCAAAGTCTCGGTAGTAATCTTGTAATGCTCTCTTGTCTTCTCTTCGGCGTCTCGCGTTTTTCCGCCGCAAATGCGCCTCAACACTATCGATGATCTGAGCCAGCACTTCAGGCCGCTCTGTCTTCAACACGTTGGTCAATGTCGTGAAAGGGAACTCGAAGATCACTTTGTAGCGATCCGCATTTGGAGCGTGGTAGTCCGCGATGTCTGGATCGAGAAAAATCATCCCCCTCTGGATGGCAAGCCTATCCGCTACAAGCCTTGTTATCGCCGCTATTCCTGTTGCTTCGTAGGGATCACCTTGGGTGACAAGCACTAACGGTTTCTTGGGTGGATCGATAGCCCAGCGAGCATTGAGTTGATGGAGAATAGTCCCAGTTACCCAAGAAGGATCTCTAGTGTCATATCCACCCATGCCTTCGATCACTAATGGGTGGTAAGGATACAATTTTTGAATACCCCCTAGTTCTTGATTCATACGAGCATTCTGCTCTTTTTTACGTTTAGAAGCGCTTTGAGGAATGACCCAGCCATTTCACTCGCTCGTCAGCGATCCCGGTCGTTACAACACTGGCGATAAGAGAACATATCGAAAAATGAGCTTTTTCAATCTGTTCTCGCTTGTGAGTTAAGTCGATCAACCGTTGGCCACTTGGTCTAAGGTAGGCAACAGGTACTTTAGAAAGGTCTTAGGGTTTTCGCTCATGGGAAAGTGGCCGACGTTTTTCATTTCTTGAAAGCTTGAACCCGCGATGACCTCGTGGGCCGCTTGTCCCAGCTCGGTGGTGCCGCTGCAGTCGTATTCCGCGGACAAAATATGCACACCACAGCGATTGGTGTCGATCTCGCGGGCCACCGCGGTGAGGTCGTACTCTTCAAGGTAGTAGTTCAAATCTCCTAAAAAGACCGGCGGCCAACCGCAGGAATAGACGTAGGCAGTTTCCTTGCGATAACGCTTCGGAGACGTTGGGGACATCAATGCGTCCATTAGCCGTGCCTTGTACTCGTTGTTGACCTGGGGGTGCCACAATTCGGTGTTGTGTTCGAGCTTGCCGGGAATCTCCAGCGCGCCCTCCAGCGAAATGACCGCACGGAAATCGTCAGGGTGCTTATGCGCCAAATCCAGTGCGAGTAAGCCGCCTACTGAGCAGCCGATGAAAATCGGACGCTCCAATCCGAGTACCCTACTCAGAGCCAAGGGAATCGAGCGCAAGAACTCACCCTTGAGTAAGTACTGCTGATCCCACCAGTCTTCCTCGACTGGAGGCAGNGACTTGCCATGGTATGGCAGGTCGTAGGCGATGAGGCGAAAGCGATCAGTAATTTCTGGTGTTTCAAACAAGTGTCGCCATTGACTGCTATGGCATCCAGCCGTGTGCTGCAGCAAGATCGGAATGCCGGTGCCGGCTTCTTCAAAGTAAATGCGGTGTCTCACTCCGGCCAGTTCAAGCTGTACATAGCGACCGATCGGAGCACTAAAGGCGCCCTCAGGCTGTAGATCATGGGCCATGGCTTCTCCCGCATCTGCGGCGGGCCGGAGTAGCTCTATGGCACGGGCCGCTGCCGCAAAGTACTGGGCGAACACCACCGGATCAGCGTTGCGCTGAATTCCTTGGCTCTGCATCACATTGGCCATTACATCGTTATGAAATCGCTCGGGAACCGCAGCGAGAATTTTTTCCCAAACCGATGGCTCGGCAGCGAGTTCGATGACACCACCACTCAAGTCTGCGTCCGGTTCTGGGACACCTGACCTAACGGACAGTTCGAGGGTCTGTGCGCCGATAACGAGTCTGAGCCCGCCATCCCAATATCGTGCTGCCAGCATGAATTCGCCGTCCTCGGCACAGCTTTTTGCCCACTGTTGCGTGGTTGGTCGTTCTACAGACATTGCAAGGCCCCTCCAATTCAACGAGATATGGTGATCTATACCACCAGATATTGCGCGGTTTTCGACTGTTGCGCTAGAGCAATATCGCGGCTGAAGGAGTGCCAGACTAGGCGTTTGTTAAAACCAATTTACCAACAATTCGACCAGCTAATTGATCAATCAAACCATGTTGATAATCGCTCATCGGACGGCTTTGTACCGGCGCAGGTTTTAGCTTGCCGTCACTAATCCACTGCATTAGCGTCGTCATCAAATTCTGATTGATGGCAGGGTTGGCGCGCATTTCTCCACCCCAATCGACACCGACAATGGCCGAGCGTTTGAGCAGGGTCAAGTTGAGAGGGATCTTTGGGATTTCGCCGGCAGCGAAGCCGACGACGAGGAATCGCCCGCCGGGTGCCAGTGAGCGGAACGCGGGCTCGGCCTTATCGCCACCAACTGGGTCGTACACTACATTTAGGCCCTGNTCTCCGGTAAGAGCCTTCAATTCCTGTCGCCAATTCGGATCNGTGTAGTCGACGCAATGATCTGCACCGAAGGATAGCGTCGCCTGTCTCTTTTCCGAACTTGATGCCGCCGCAATAACGGTCGCTCCCATAGCCTTGGCGACGCAGATGGCAGAGCTACCAACCCCGCCGGCTGCGCCTAAGATCAGGATGTTCTCGCCTGCTTGAAGCTTGCCGCAATCGCGCAGACCGTAAAGCGCGGTTGCGTAGTTTATAAAAAATCCTGCCGCAACCTCTGCGGACAGATTATCCGGTATTTTTACGAGCTTATGGCTGGCGATGGTGAGTTGGTCCGCAAAGGCTCCGTTATTGACAATGCCCAGAACTCGGTCGCCAACAGCCATGTCTTTGACATCGGAGCCTATCTGTTCGACTACACCCGCAAACTCGCTACCCGGAAAATAGGGCAGTGGCGGTTTTACTTGGTACAGCCCCTGAACCATCAAACCATCGACAAAGCCCACTCCTGCGGCGCTCACATTAACCAGAACTTCCTCCGCACTGGGAACCGGCGCATCGATTTCAATACGTTCGAGGTTCTGTGGCGGTCCGAATGTCTGGCAGCAAACGATGTTCATTGATCTGTTCTCACAGGTTGTCGTTTCGGGGTGCTCGATTAGGCCTTTGGCGAGAGTAATTTTTAGTGAAGGCTATAGTGTCTGCTGGCCTTTCAGCGGCCTTGATAAACCGGTTCGCGCTTTTCTAGAAAAGCAGCNACACCCTCTTTGGAATCTTCTGTTCCGCGCAATCGAGTAATTTGCTCAATCGCCCACCGACCAGTGTCGCGCCAATCGGGTTCGGTGGTACGTCGCAGTCCGGCCTTTAAAGCCTGGACTGCCAAGGGAGGATTCCGGGCAATTTTATGCGCTATCTCCATCGCGGTCGGCAGCAAATCACCGTGGGGCACCACGCGTCCCACTAGACCCAGAACTTTAGCTTGGTGAGCATCGATCACATCGCCTGTGAACAGCAACTCGGCGGCAGTCTCTCTGCCCACCAATTGAGCTAAACGACCAAGGCCCGGCGCATCGCAGCATAAGCCACGCACGACGAAAAGTTCGCCAAACTTGGCCCGCTCAGATGCCACACGAATATCTGCCATCAGCGCAAGCTCCATCCCCCAGCCTACCGCCGGCCCATTGATAGCGGCGATGACTGGAATGTCGGTATACAGGAGGGCATCTGCTGCAGGGGTAAGGCCACCGGTTTGCTTCGCTCGATCACGAAATTCCGCAGGCGCTGGTTTGCCGCTACCGAGTATTTGTTTCATATCGTCACCGGCGCAGAAGGCGCGCCCATTGCCGGTAATCACCAAGACTCTCGCCTCACTGGAGCGCACCGTATCTTCCAGTTCAGCATACAATTGATAGGTTAACGAATTCATGGCATCGGGCCGGTTCAGAGTAATGACGCCGACATGGTTATTTACTTCGTACAGTAGATCGCTCATTTGCCCTCCTAAAATTAACAACCTGCAACAGTATTTACCTTATCCACGTGCAGACGAGCACGCGTATAACGCCAATAGCAGCAGTCTCGCGGAATTAATGCGGCATGTCGATGTGGGTAGTGCCGGTCTATCCTGGCAATGCACCTTGGTTGAGCAGCTGGGCGAAAGGGTCGTGATCGGCGTCACGGTGCCACTGGTACTCGGTGTAATTCACAANCATTTCTGCCAGCTCTGCCCCGAAGATACGCTGAATGACAGCCAATGCCATGTCGGTGCCTGCCGATACGCCTGATGAAGTGACGTATTGGCCGGCGTCCACCCAGCGAGCGGATTCGCGCCAATCCACATTAGCACCCTGACTACGCGCCAGTTCGAAAAACATTTTGTTAGACGTCGCCGCCAAACCGTCGAGTAGCCCTGCTTTGGCCAACAATGCTGAACCAGTGCAGACGCTCATAGTGATCTGGCTTTGCGGGCAGCGTTGTTGCAGAAAACCGATCAAGGCCTGGTTCTCCAGCTCGGGAATAGTGCCGATTCCTCCAGGTATCAAAATCAAATCCAACGCCGGTGCGTTAGTAAAATCGTAATCTGCCACCGTTTGCGGACCTACCGAAGATCTGACGTTGCCAACCTTTTCAGCAATAGTGACCAGTTCCATCTTGTCACCCAGTGCGCCAAACATTTCCAACGGGCCATAGGCGTCCAGAAGCTCAAAATCGTTGTAAAAAATCGTTCCTANTCGCACNGCTACCTCCTTNNTCTAAAACAGCTTGGCAATTGCCTCACTCAAAGTGCTNCCGCCAGCTGAATTTCTACTACCGCCCCTGNTACACCGGCGGNCTTTTCTCTATAAATGCTCGCATACCCTCTTGCGCGTCTTTAGTACGGGAACATAACACCTGATTCCGATTTTCTACCGCAATAGCTGCCTCCAGGCCTGGCGCATCTATAGCCACATTCAAACCCTCCTTGGTTAAACGTAACCCCATTGGTGAGGCCAGTAGCATCTCCTTGGCATAGCGAGTTGCGGTTTCAAGCAATGCATCCTCTGGCACCACTTCCGACACTAANTTAGTACTCAGGCATCGNTCTGCATGAATGAACTTACCGGTTAGCATTAGCTCNGAGGCTATAGAGGTGCCCACTAATCGCGGTAGGAAATAGCTTGTCCCCATATCGCAGGCCGACAACCCTAACTTAATGAAAGCTGCATTCATTTTCGCCGTGTCCGCAGCAATACGAACATCGCTGGCCAGGGCAAAGGCAAAGCCACCACCACAGGCCGGTCCTTGAATCATGCTGATAATCGGCTGGGGACAGCGGCGCATTTTGATGTAGACCTCGGCCAAATACCCTTGAAATCCCATACCCGCACCAAAGGGTCTGGGCACAGATGGATCACTGNCAGACTTTATATCCAGGCCCGCACAGAAGGCCTTACCCCGCCCGCCCATAAGCACCACTCGGGTTTGATCGTTCTCATAAAGGTGGTCAAAGTAATGCCGCAGTTCCGTCACCATTTGTGTGGTGATGGCATTGAGATGCTCAGGTCGATTCAGCCACAGAGTATCGATTGATCCGTCTCGCTCGACAGACAGCGTTTCATATTGATCCATTTGCATGATTTTTCTCCCTAGTTAATTCAAAAGTTTAGATAGCCGGCTTTGGAAATGCCAGCCCGGTCCAAGAACTGTGCAAGGGCCAAGCCCAAGTGAGTGCGAGTGCATTTATGCGGCTTATCAACCTCAAAAAGTTNCTGCTCTAACGGCAGCTCATAGCAAGATCCGCACTTGGCAATACCCTATCGGGAAGGACGGATTTTAATCGGCCAAAATCTTAATCAACCGGCAGCGGTGCGCCTTCCTTTAGAGCCCGTAAACTGAAATTTGATTCGACGTTTTTTACGCCCGGAATCTTCAATATGCGTTTCATTACCAGATCTGAAAAATGATCCATGCTTTTGGCAACAGCCTTAAGCAAAAAATCCTGGGAACCGCTCATCGCATGACACTCAACAATATGCGGTTCATCAGCTATGGCAGCAAAGAAGTCTCCCAACATACCATCCTCTTGATTCTCAACCGTAACCATTACGAAAGCGATCACCTGCAGGCCTAGTTTCCTCCGGTCCACTTTAGCCGCATAACCGGCGATCACCCCTGCCTCCTCAAGTCNACGAACTCGTCTATAACAAGGAGATTCTGATAACCCTATTTGCTCGGCCAGTTCCACATTCGAGATTCGGCCTTGCGCCTGCAGAATCCTTAAAACGCTTTTCTCCTGTTTATCTAGCTTCAACTTATATTTTCTCCGTTAGATTTTATTTTTCAGAACAATTTGGTCTTTTATCAGCGTTTATAACAAAGAATTAGGAAAAGTTCTTTCGGATCTGTTGTGTAANTTAAGTTGGCTTGAATGCCGGATATACCCGAAAGATAAGGAGCGCGCTTGTGACCGATCAGTTTGAAAATCCGATGGGCCTAGATGGCTTCGAGTTTGTTGAATACGCCGCCAAGGAACGTGGTGTGCTAGAACCTGTGTTCGCAATGATGGGCTTTACCCATGTGGCCAACCATCGCTCCAAGGACGTAGCGTTGTGGCGGCAAGGCGATATCAACTTCATCATCAACTACGAATCTGCATCCCCCGCTTATTTTTATGCAGAAGAGCACGGGGCATCGGCGTGCGGCATGGCCTTTCGGGTAAGCAACGCAAAAATGGCGTATGAGCGGGCGATTCAATTGGGTGCTCAGCCTGTGGATATCACTGCTGGCCCCATGGAACTTAAGCTGCCAGCCATCAAAGGTATCGGCGGGGCAATTCTCTACCTGATCGATCGCTACGACGAAGGCGCTTCAATCTATGACATCGACTTCGAATTTCTGCCCGGTGTGGATCGAAAACCCGCTGGATGCGGGTTCAATGTCATTGATCACCTGACCCACAATGTTTATCGCGGCCGCATGGACTATTGGGCCAACTACTACGAACGTCTATTCAATTTCCGCGAGATCCGCTTTTTCGACATCAAGGGCGAACACACAGGCCTTAAGTCACGAGCCATGACCGCACCGGACGGCAAAATTCGCATTCCTCTCAATGAAGAGGGCGGCTCTGGTGGCCAAATCGAGGAATACCTCCTTCAGTACAATGGTGAGGGCATTCAGCACATCGCCTTTTCCTGTGACAACCTACTCGGCTGCTGGGATAAGTTGAAAGCCCAAGGTGTGCCCTTCATGACCGCACCGCCAGAGACCTATTACGAGATGCTCGAAGAGCGGCTTCGGGGGCATGGCGAACNGATCGATGAACTCAAGTCCCGGGGAATTCTGCTGGATGGTACAACCGAGGACGCCCAGCCACGGCTACTACTGCAAATATTCTCGGAAACACTGGTAGGACCCATCTTCTTCGAATTTATCCAGCGCAAGCAGGACGAGGGTTTTGGCGAGGGCAATTTCCAGGCCCTGTTTGAATCCATAGAACGAGATCAGCTACGTCGCGGCGTGCTGGAANGCACCGCCTAAGCCAAACCCAAGGAGGCTGCATGAAAGTCAAACAGATCCATCACGTGGCTTNTCGCTGCAACGACGCGAAGGAGACAGTAGCGTTCTATCGCGACGTTTTGGGCATGGACTATTTGCTGGCCTTCGCTGAAAACGAGGTGCCGTCGACGAAGGAGCCAGACCCCTATATGCATGTCTTTCTCGATGCTGGTAACGACAATGTCATGGCCTTCTTTGAGCTACCTAACTCGCCGCAGATGAGCCGCGACCCCAATACGCCTGAATGGGTACAGCACATTGCCTTTGCGCTGGATACCATGGAAGAACTCAACGACGCCAAAGCTCACTTAGAAGGACATGGATTAGACGTGCTGGGACCCGTCGATCACGGCCTGTTCGACTCGATCTACTTCTTCGATCCGAACGGACATCGGCTTGAGTTCGCGGTAGATAAAGGCACAACAGCAGATCGAGATCGTGCCCGAGCCGTAGCCGACGAAATGCTTGAAGAGTGGAGTCGCACCAAGCGCGCGCCGCGCCAAGCAGCATGGCTACACGAGGGAACATTAAACCCATGATGAATCACACCCACGACCCGCAACTACGCTCATGGGTCAACGGCGCTAATGATGACGACGCCCAGTTTCCTATCCAAAACCTACCTTTTGCCGTCGTGCGCCGTGCAGGCACGAATCAGGAGTTTCACTGCGCTGTTGCCATTGGGGACTACGCACTGGATCTGCGGGCACTGGATGATACAGGCCTCGTTGACCCAAATCTGCTGAGCGCTTGCCGAAGTAATACTCTGAACGCCTTCATGGCTCAAGGTTCACACATTTGGTCAGCACTGCGCAGCGAGCTAAGTGAGTTGTTAGCCATTGACTCAAAGCACGCCGAGACTGTCAGGCCTTGCCTAATCCCCCTTAACCAAGTGGAATATACCGTGCCTGCCAGCATAGGCGATTACACCGACTTCTATACGTCAATCCATCACGCCACTAATATTGGCCGCCTATTTCGGCCCGACAATCCATTACTACCGAACTATCAGTGGATACCCATTGGCTATCACGGTCGTAGCTCTTCGATCTGCATATCCGGCACTAATTTCCCGCGCCCCAAGGGCCAGCTCAAACCGCCGGATGCGGAATCCCCAATATTGGCGCCCTGCGCCCGCCTCGACTACGAACTTGAAATCGGCATTTTCATCGGCCCTGCAAATACCATGGGCACAGCAGTCGCCATGGAAGAGGCCGAACAACATGTATTCGGTCTATGCCTACTCAACGACTGGTCGGCACGGGATATTCAAGCCTGGGAATACCAACCATTGGGGCCCTTTCTGGCGAAGAACTTTGCCTCCACGGTATCGCCTTGGATCGTCACCATGGAAGCGCTAGCGCCGTTTCGCGCGCCTTGGGCAAGGGACAAAGGTCAGCCTGCTGCCCTCCCCTACCTTGACGCAGATATGAATTCTGCTGCAGGCGCCGTCGACATGCGTTTGGAAGTACTGATCCAGAGCGACCAGATGCGCAAAAAAAATCTGGCGCCACAATTACTGTCTCAAAGCAATTTTACAGACGCTTACTGGACCATCGCTCAGATGGTCACCCATCACACGGTCAACGGCTGTAACCTCAAGCCAGGCGATCTGTTGGGCAGTGGCACGATGTCAGGTGCCCGCCCAGGCTCTCAGGGCGCCTTGATTGAAATCACAGAGGGCGGCAACAACCCAATTAAACTCACCAGCGGCGAAACCCGANCGTTTCTGCAGGACGGTGACACAATATATCTGCGCGCCCGCTGCTTCCGGCCAGGGGCTGTTAGCATTGGCTTTGGCGAAGCAGTCGGCACCGTACTGCCTGCAATGTCATGAGCAACGTCCAACTGTACGACTACTTCCGGTCATCCGCCGCCTACCGGGTGCGCATCGCACTGAATCTGAAGGGCGTGGAATATGACCGAGTACCGATAAACCTGCTAGAAAATGCTCAGTCCACACCCGCTTATGCAGAGATCAATCCGCAGATGCTGGTGCCCACACTGATCACAGCCGGCAATGAAATCCTCAGCCAGTCTCTTGCGATCTGCGAATATCTTGACGAAACCATTGCTGATCGTCCCCTGCTGCCCGGTAGCCCTTTGCAGCGCGCTCGGGTGCGCAATATGGCGGGCACAATCGCCTGCGATATTCATCCCATTGCCAACTTACGTGTACAGCGTTACCTCCGAGATCAATTTGATGCCGACGACACGGCAATCACCCGGTGGATACAGTACTGGATAGGCCTGGGCTTTGCGGCCCTGGAAGCTCAACTTACGAGCCATACAAACTTTTGTTGCGGCAACCAGCCGACCCTAGCGGACATCTGNCTTGTGCCCCAGCATTACAACGCCCGGCGCTTCGGCTTAGATCTAAAGCATTATCCCCGCGTGAATCGTATTAGTGAGCGCTGCCAGCAGCTTCCCGAATTTGCCAGTGCGCATCCAGGCTAGGCAAGCTTGAGTTGCACTCTACGCAGTTCAACCTAGCAAAAAAGCTATGTTCACAATCTTCAGGTCCTTTAATCCAATCCAAGTCAACGCCGTCTAATTAAACTCTTGCTTTCTAGTAAAAGGTAAAGGCTTGAATTTTTTCGAAACACAATTCTTTAGCGGCCTCGCCCATGGACGTCGACGCTCTTACCCAACCTGATTCCGCGCCGGTATAGATAGTGCAATCATTAGTTGTATCGTCCCCACTCCTTACAACGTATACCACTCGCTCGTTGCGGACACGACTCTCTCCGTAAGTTGTATAGGATATCGCCACGAATTCATCTTCTTTTAAGGCTGCCTGCGCGGACTGAAAGGTTTCAGTGTCTATGAATAGATCTTTCAGCTTTTGATAGGTAGTGGGGTAGTCAATCTGCGATCGATCACTGCCTAAAAATTCGCGGGGTGGATTTGAAAAAAGGGTGCTGGTCGCGCCAAGCTGATATTGAACGGCAAACAGCTCTTCGCTATTACCGCGATCGTTGATCCTGTTATTCCAAATATTTTTCCGGTCATTATACGTATGCAAATACGGCTCGGTCCGGTTCGCGCAATCTGCCGGATACTCAAATCCAATGTTGTGCATGATCTGTTCTTGGACTTCCACTAGGTCTGGACACCCCGCGCCTGCACACTCTCGGACTTCGTCAAAGATCAAATACGCCCTAAAACTGCATTGGGTTGCGCTCTCACTCCGCGTCTTCTCTTCTCGATATTGAGATGTAACGTTTACGTTAGGAATGAGAGAGCCGTTGACATGCCCGCCATAGCTCAAATAAGCCGTGAGCTGATCTAGGATGTTGGAGTAGGTCGGCTCATAAGACTCACAAGACTCGATGGCAGTCAGAAATGAACAGTCATATGCCAGAATTTTACCATTCCCGAGAACCTTCAATCCCTGGGTATGTAAATTATTGGTGACGGCCCAACCATCTGCGTCGTCGTCACCACTAAAATTTATCCCCACCGACACTTCTACGACCTCCATATCTTCAGTGGCCGTGCCAAACAACTGTTCACTCGAGGCCTGAGATAACCCAACAAAAGGCTCATAACCCGCGGGCAGATCGTCAGAAAATTGAACCTTTAGCGCTTGTCTCAGGCCACTAGCCGCCTGCAAAAAAACTACAATTTTTTCGGCTTTCGCTCGTCTCTCCGCATCATTGGAAGCAATATAGTCGTCATAAAGATCAGCGAGCGTCACTTGATAGCGGTCTCTTAGCTCCTCCACAAAATCATCGATGGATTGTATTACCTCGCTTGCTATAGCCTCCGCGTCAGCACCACAACCATCACTTACTGAAATACCATCAAGCCCAAGCCGATCTTTAACCTCCCTTACAACGTCCAAAAAGAGACCAGTGAAAGGAGATATGTTTACTAGCCCCGAATTAGAAAAGCTCGACGGTACGAAATACATCGTAAAAGCTTCGGTAACCGTTCCAAGATCCGCATCAGTAGCTCCAACTGGAACTTCAGCCACTTGTATCCGATTGCGAGCACAGGCAAAAGACACATCACTTATCGCGTCGAACTCACCATTTTCATAGGGAAACTCGTAATCGCCATTGCCTTTATCAATCGCCGATGGTTCACCCTCATCTTGCTGAAGATTCCAATTGAAATCGATATATACATTTGCGCCTTGGATATAACCGTCGATGACTTTGGCATTTAGCAAAGTGTCATTATCAGTTGCACTGGATGAGGAAGCACTGTTTGTAGATCCACTCGAACCGGCAGCTGGGTTTTGATCGCCACCCCCAGAGGACCCACCACCGCAAGAAACAACAGCAACCCCCACAAGAATCAACATAACGTTTCGGATGATCAAATTTTAACTCCTCTCCACCTACCNTCAAGTTTAGTAACTGTACTGTGCGAAGGACAACCCAAAGGTTCTTGCTACACTCGTTTCCACACCCAACATAGCTAACGCGAGAATCTGCTGATGCCAAACACAAAAATTTCCTTTTCTGCACTGGCTCTGTTTTCGACACTGAGCACCCCAAGCATCGCCGAACCTTTGCAATCAACTTTCATAACCACCTCCGTACCTACCCGCTTACTGAGCGTGAATGACGGCGAAGCCGGCCCACTACTCTCAAATAGAGGAACAGCCGTTAAAGACTCCATAACCGTTATCGATTTGTCACCGCAATCAGCACCACGGATCCGCACAGTTTATGAAACTGGTCTTGCTACACTTATTGGATCACCCCATACCGCGATCGTTGGCCACTATGGGGTGGTAACCAACCATAGTCTGCGACTAGACCAAGAAATGGCACTGGTGGATGTCGAGGCCACCTCTGCCGGCAGCAATCAGGTCACCGTTATAGATATGCGGTCGCTGGAAATCACCCAACAACTCGCCCTCGACTCCAGCCCTTGGCTATCGAAATCCCATCCCGATGGCATAAGAGTCATTCTTGCAATGGCAGACGGCTGGCTGGTTGCGCGGATAAATAATCAAGGTTCGCTAGACGAAATGGTGCGAACCAGCTTTCCACACTCGATCTACTCTTTTGATATCAGTACCAACGGCGAAGACATCATTGCCGCCTTGCAATCTGACTCTGGAGAACGCTGGCTGGCAAAATTCATCNTCGATGCCAAATCACAAGTGCAGTTCCAAAAGCGTATCGACGAAGGCAACTTTCTCGTCGATGGCCCTTTTTCACCGAGAATCACACCGGATGGTCAAAGCGCCATAGTACTTAACAGTTGGGGCATATCTGATGGTGTTCTTGACGATGCTCTGATCNTTAATATGGACAGTGGCCGCATTATTGAGCGTATCGCTCAGGTCGGTGACGGTTTGGAAAGCGTCGCCATTCACCCCTCGGGCGATTTTGCGGTGATTTCTTGCCTCGATGCTATGCCGTGGTCAGTCACCAGCCANCTNGCAGTCGTNTCNCTAACCGGCCCATCNGCCCAACACTTATACAGCCTCCCAGTCGAGGCGCTGCCTGAGGGGATCGAATTTTCNAGNGANGGCGAACAACTATTTTTGGGATCAACGGTTGCAAACCANATCTCNGTTTATGCNGTNGANGGNATGCGCCTGACNCGCTCACCCTTCGTTCTACCCACCGGCGATGGCCATTCTGCATTGGCCATTANCTATGATTAAGCTCTTGGACCCAACGACTAGGCCGAACCCGAGATTTAGAAAAAAAGCGGGCCAATATCTTTGTCGCGAATAACCAATAAACGCNGAAAAAGTGCCCGATANAGAGANCTACTTGAGCTACCGCGCCCAGAACAAGAGGACNGACNGGGGCAAACCANAGGTTTCNCTCAANCNAAAGANGNATTTCCTNGACGGNGNTTGCTNCGCNTGTTANTGNGCNTCCAANCCAAGTGCNGCNAAACAGTTTCGNATATCGTCTTTAGCAAGGTCCCGGGCNATAATGACAATCTTTGTTCTTCTGTCTGCGCTTGGCCACTGCGCAAGAATTTCCGGTGGGTGAAAAACATGCTGGACGCCGTGAATGACAATCGGCCGATCCATNCCNGCAACATTTACGATGCCCTTTACCCGCAATAAATCTGCACCTCTGAATTCCATCAACATNGTCAAACAAGATTCAAACAGCGCAGCATCAACAGGCTGCTCAAATGTGATGCAACTCGCCTCGATCTGGCCATGTCGATTCAAATCGTGGCTGTGGTGATCATGCCCATGATGGGCGTCAGCCTGATCTAATTCCGCAGCAAGCCATGCTTCTACATCAGTCGCCTTACCATCGGCGGAGTAAACGCCGGAACTGAAAAACCACTCTGCGGTTGCAGCACCATCAACAATGCGACTGACCGGAGCAGAGGGCGCGAGTTTCCGCAGAACGTCCTCCAGCTTCGGGTCAGTAGTGTCAAGCAAATCCACCTTGGTCAATAAAATACGGTCAGCTACAGCAACTTGCTTTACTGCTTCGTAATGCCGATCCAGTGTTTGTAAGCCATTAACCGCATCGACCGCGGTTAGAACCGCTGCCAACGCGTATTGCGCCGACACTTTTTCGTCGCCCAGGATTGTCTGCAATATTGGTGCTGGATCGGCAATACCCGTGGTCTCAATGATGACTCGATCAAACCAACGCGAGCCGCCACGCGCATAGCGCCAAGGTGCCTCGCTAAGGGTTTGCACCAAATCCGCACGAATGGTGCAGCAAATACACCCACTCTCTACCGCTACCAACGTATCGTCATCTATCGGCGCCAGCAGTTCATGGTCTAAGCCAACTTCTCCAAACTCGTTAACTAAAACAAGCGTCCGGTCGAGTACGCCAAGGTCACCAAGATAACGCAAGACCGTTGTCTTACCGCTGCCTAGAAAGCCTGTGAGAACGGTAATTGGAATAGCTGAGTTCGGCATAGTATTTCGCGTAAAGACCTTAGAATCNCAACTTAGCTGATCTTATCAATTTTCAAGACCACTCGATCTTCTTCGTTGGGTGGGGACCTGTGTACGATTCCACCAACAGACGCGGACTCACCACAGGCTCCACGGAAGAACCCTACGCTACCCGATGGCATTTGCTGAATTATCTGCGGATCTACGTTTTGCTTGATTGCATTATCAGCACGGCGCTCGACATCACCTTCGCGCANCCACTGGGTGCCGGGACCATACAATGTCGAAATAAAACGCATTGGCACATTATCCACATGAAAGCNCGNACATGTAGGCCGACGCGAATGACTCATAGACACTTGCACAACAGCGGCCTCGGCTCGGCGGGCAAATTCCGTCGCCCAAGAGTCGACCCAATGGCAAAAGTCAGCATACCCATTGAGGTCCGCATAACTCAGTACGCTAGTATCCCAACCGCCAAGCCGACCATTTACCACAGTAAATTCTGCCTCTAGGTTTTTGCCGAGACGACGCTGCTCCACAAGTTGCTGGGCAAACTGCGCAACCGCGGGAGGGACAGTATTCTTCAATTCTGTGGGATCGTTAGTTTTCATAGCAATGTCTTGTAAGATGCTCGTGGGGGGCGGTTGCTTCTTTATCCCCCTAATATCGATTTGTTATGTTGTAACATTTTACAACATACCGTTAGCAACTCCGAGATCAACTTCAATAAACNTTAAATAAACAAAGGAACTTTCATGGCCACACTGACTTTTATGACCCATACCATCTTCGACCATGGAGCCAGTGCGCAATTAGGCCAAGTGCTGGCCCAGCATGGTATTCGCCGACCACTTTTATGCACCGACCGCGGACTTGTCAGTCTTGGTATGGTCGACGACTTGGCGGCCGGACTGGGCAATGATGCTGCCCTGAGCATATTCGACGGCACACCGGAAAACCCGACTCAGATGGCGGTGGAAGAAGCCGTGGCAAAGTATCGAGAAGCNGACTGCGACGGCGTGGTTGCGCTCGGAGGCGGCTCATCCATGGATCTGGCCAAAGCCGTGGCGCTCGCGGTTACCCATGAGGGCGACCTGATCGAGTTCACTGCGGGGCTTGGCGGTGCGGCCAAGATTGGACAAGTTGCACCCTTAATCGCAATACCTACAACCTCGGGCACAGGCAGTGAAGTATCCAGTGGTGCCGTGATCATTATGAACAANGGCGAGAAGCTTATTCTCGCGAGCCGCGAGCTGGTGCCACGCACCGCAATTTGCGACCCATCCCTGACCTTGGGATTGCCACCCCACCTGACCGCAGCCACTGGCATGGACGCGATGACTCACTGCGTTGAGGCCTTACTATCACCGCAGGTTAATCCACCTGCGGAGGCGGTAGCATGCGACGGCATTGAACGGGGGATTCGAGAAGGGAATCTGCTTAAGGCAGTGCAAGACGGCAGCGACGAGGATGCACGTTGGCACATGATGATGGCCGCAACAGAGGGCGCTATGGCCTTTAGTAAGGGTTTGGGNAGCGTTCATTCCATGAGTCACGCCTGTGGCGCCGATCAGTCGTTACGACTGCATCACGGCACCCTAAATGCGGTCATCCTCCCAACCATCCTCGACTTCAACCGCGATCATGTCGGTGATAAATATGCGCGGTTGAATGCAGCGATGGGAATCGGTGCGGACAGTGATCCTGCTGACTTTGTCCGCAACTTGAACGCCGAACTTGGCCTGCCGGCAAACTTGTCTGAGATGGGCGTGCAGGCAGATGCCATCCCGGCCCTGGCGGCGCATGCAGCCAAGGATGTTTGTACGTTTACCAATCCTCGACCTTGCTCAGCCGCTGAGTATGAAGAGTTATTCGAAAAGGCACTTGCCTAAGATCTGCAATCGAGGCTGGCGCGGCAGCTGCGCGCCAGCGCCTCGAAAACGTTCAAACCAGCAACAAAAAAAGCTGGCTAGTGCCATAGCTATGTCTGGCTTCTTCGCCTGTTGCTCCACTTGCTGCGGGACTTGATTAGCCCTGGGCCGCTGCCAACGACACAGCTTCGCGTTGGATCAGCTTTGCAACCGCTTGCACTTGGGCAAAAACGCGCAATAAGTTGCCACTCCAGAGCTTATCGATTTCGGCCTCACTATAGCCTCGCCTCACCAGCTCCAGCGTGACATTGAAAGTTTCGTCGGCATCATTCCAACCCTGAACACCCCCGCCGCCGTCAAAGTCAGAGGATATACCGACATGATCGATGCCGATTTTGCCAACGAGGTAATCGATATGATCAACAAAGTCGGCTACATCAACCGGTGGCGCAGAGATCGCATTGCTCATCTGCGCGACCCGAGCCTGCACCGGCTCGATACTCGCTAAGTACTCTGCCGATACTCGCTAGGTACTCTGCCCTGTCTNNNGGGGCCAACATATATACCTGACGCCAATCTACGAGCACCTCGATACCCATCTCGGCTCCAACTTTGCGCATCAACGCATCGTATTCGCCACGCCATACCGCATGTTTCTTACTATCTAGATAACTGCGAAAAGCGACGGTCTGAATAACACCACCATTTGCCTGCAAGGCCAGCAACTGCTCGTCGTCCATATTGCGTGGATTATCTTCCAAACCCCGCGCGGAAGAATGCGAGGCAATCACAGGAGCCCGACTAAGCGCAATCGTTTGCATTGTCGCGGCCTTCGACGGGTGCGACAAGTCAATCATAATCCCTAGNCGATTCATCTCCGCTACGGCCTGGCGTCCCAAATCGGACAAGCCGCCATGACGCATACCACCCTCACGAATCTCACCTGTATTGGAATCGGAAAACTGACTGTGGCCATTGTGTGCTAGGGACATATAGCGCGCACCTCGATCAGCAAAGCGGGCAATATTCTCGATGTCTAATCCCACCGGATACGCGTTTTCTACACCTATCAATGCGACTTTGCGCCCACTCTTGGCAATTTGTCTGACGTCGTCTGGTGTAAGGGCCAAACCAATCCGTTCTGGTGCTAACTCGTTAGTCATCCAATGGATCGCATCAAACTTGGCAACTGCNGCCTCGTAGGCTATTGCATAGCCCTCATCAGTTAGCGGCCCCTGCCCCACGTAAACAATGAAGAATGCGGCATCTAGCCCACCGGCCTCCATCCGCGGAAGGTCAACCTGAGTTTTAGGTGCCGTTAGATAGTTAACCTTGTCCGTGAACGTATCTGTGGAGATATCAACGTGGGTATCGAGGGTAATCACACGCTTGTGGATTTCTTGCGCCCGAGCGATGAGATCGTCTGCAGCGACAAAGGGGCTTGCTAGGAATAGGACTGCCACCACAATGATCGGAACAATAGGGTCTATGGCAAATTTGGGTTTGTTGGCTAGCGCTTGTGAGTGCACGGTATAAATCTCAAAAGAGTAAGTATTTGATCGACGCTCCCAGCGAAAAAATCGGGTGCTGCATGCCTTTCAGACCAGTGTCGATAATCGTGGCCCTCCAAGTGTTACCCAGGTTGTGCAATAGCGCAATGCACTGCAAACAGCGCGAGCATATTTCGACCCTGTTACGAATAAATCGTAATGATATTAGGGTGTTATGAATACTTAGCCGATGTGTGATGGAGGCCTCAAGTTAATCATATGGCTCAATAGTCGTAGCACTGACCGAGTACAGTGCTGTTGCCAAATCTTCCTCAACCCGACTCGCGGAAATCCTGCCTTCAATCCATACCGGCTGCCAAATCTCCCCCATTTCATAGCCAGGTTCATATACCGCGTAGATGGTTTGATTCGGCGGCGGTGGCGGCTCGTGATAGCACGCCCCAAAGTACGGCACTAAAAGGAAACGCGTGACCACCTCTGTCTCTTTGTATTCTAGCGGCACCATGAAACCGGGTATGCGCACGTCCTGTTCGTTCAGATCGGTACGCACGCGCTCACCCCAGTTTATTCCATCATCGAGGCTAAAGTTATCGTCCAACTCGGGCAGTAAGTCCTGCCAAGACAGCATTTTTGCATCCGCCATCACAGAAGGCGTCAACAATACATTACTGATTAACAAAACTTTCACCAAGAACAAGAGCTTATGCATTGTGAGCGCCCCAAAAAATGTTAAATTGTATCATTGTGGATTTCGCGAGCAGATCTTCCATTGGCAACCCAAGAAAATACAACAGCAGCGATTGATATCAAAGAACTCGTTTTTCGCTTTGGTCCAGATTTAGAGCCGGTTCTGAACATTCCGGCATGGAGCGTAGCAGCAAATCAGCGGGTTTTTTTGCAAGGAAATTCTGGTAGCGGCAAGTCCACGCTACTAGGGCTACTTGCTGGACTTCGCACACCGACCGCTGGTGTCGTGAATATTCTGGATACACAGATTTCAGCGCTCAGTGGCCGCAAAAGGGACGCTTTCCGCGCCCAAAACATCGGCGTGGTTTTTCAGCAATTCAACTTGATCCCTTTCTTGTCGGTACTAGATAACGTTTTGCTTGCCGCGCAATTTGGTAGCAGTTCATCCACAGCGCTCAAAGCCCGAGCTAAGGAACTGCTTGAGAGGGTTAACCTGGACAGTGGTTTAGGTTCTCGTAAAGCAGAACAGCTGAGTATTGGCCAACAACAGCGGGTCGCCATCGTGCGCGCACTGATAAACTCACCAGCACTACTGCTAGTAGACGAACCCACCTCAGCTTTGGATCACGCCAACAAAGAGTCATTCCTGACTCTGCTCAACGAGGTGCTCGACGATACCAACTGCGCAATGGTGTTTGTCAGCCACGACCCATCGATTGGCAATATGTTTGATCATCGGGTAGCACTCAAAGATTTGAATCAACCTGTGGGCGCGAACTAATGGGCACACTACGCGCATTATTTGGTGTGGCTTATCAAAGCCTACTCTATCGTCTAAGCGGTGTGGCTCTTGCCATCGCTGCTGTAGCTATCAGTGTTTTCGTACTTCTCAGCGTCGAGCACGTACGCAACGAGGCCCGATCGAGTTTCGCCAGCACGGTATCCAACGTAGATCTCATCGTTGGTGCGCGCACCGGTGAGATCAACCTTCTGCTGTTGTCTATTTTTCGCATCGGCAATCCAACAGCGAATATCTCTTGGGAGTCAGTAGAGGAGATCAGCGAACAGCGAAACGTCGAGTGGGTTGTGCCTATTTCCCTTGGCGATTCGCACAAAAATTTCCGTGTTGTCGGAACTTCGGCCGAATTCTTTGATCGTTACAAATACGGCCAAAGCAAACCCTTAGTCTTCACGAACGGTGAGCGTTTCAAGAAAACTCTCGATGTGGTGGTTGGCGCTCACGTTGCAACAGATTTAGCCTATGGCCTAGGCGATGAACTGGTCTTAAGTCATGGCATGGCCGACACCAGTTTCACCCACCATGATCAAGTAACCTTTAAAGTCAGCGGCGTACTTGCGACTACGGGCACGCCTGTGGACAACGCGTTATTCGTAAGCTTAGAGGCGATAGAAGCCATCCACGCAGAAGANGGCTCTGAGCACCATGACGAACATGAAGATCATGCGCAGCACGAAGACGCCGAGCACCATGACGAACATGCAGACCACGAGGAGCATGCGCACCACGAAGATGCTGAGCACCATGACGAACATGCAGACCACGAGGAGCATGCGCATCATGAAGAATCTGAGCACCATGACGAGCATGCAGACCACGAGGAGCATGCACACCACGAAGATGCTGCGCACCATGACGAACATGCAGACCACGAGCAGCATGCACAGCACGAAGATGCTGAGCACCATGACGAACATGCAGACCACGAGCAGCATGCACAGCACGAAGATGCTGAGCACCATGACGAACATGCAGATCACAAGGAGCATCGGCAACAGGCTGCTACTGAACACCATCACCAACATGACCATCCGCCAATCGGCACGGTTACGGCGGTATTAGTCGGCCTAGACTCAGCGGCGTTTACTTTGCAGGTTCAACGTTGGATAAATGAGTTTGCGGATGAGGCGCTACTGGCAATTTTGCCGGGTTTTGCGCTGGCACAGTTGTGGAGCCTCGTGGGCGGCGTCGAGAACGTGCTGCGCGGCATATCAATATTGGTGTTTCTTTCCGCTCTCTTCGGGTTGAACGCAATGATGCTTGCATCTATGCGTGAACGAAAAAGAGAGATTGAAATTCTTCGCAGTATCGGAGCACCGTCGCGCTTCATTGTTGCGTTGTTGATTATTGAATCAATGCTGATCGTTACAGTAGGGATTATATTGGCTGTCACCGGCCTGCTCTGCGCAATTGCGCTGGCCAACAATTTGTTAGCCAGCGAACTAGGTCTGGCGCTGTCTTTGCAGATATTTTATCCGTCCAGCATGATCGCCTTAGGCTTGATTTACCTGACAACGCTAATCTTGAGTTTAGTTCCGGCCTGGAAAGCGTACGCAGTCGCACGCTCTTATAGTTCCGGGTAACGACTTAAGTACACATTCGAAATTAACACCTTAACTATCGCATCAACTATCTAAGCATGATCAGAGATTAAACATTGGATACCGAAGCTGTTTTACAAGGTGCGGCTCAGGTTTGTGCAGAACGCGGCGGCAAACTGACCATTAAACGCCGCCAGGTGCTCGCAAGCTTGATCGCTTCAGACAAAGCTATGTCGGCCTACGACTTGGCCGATAAGTGCAAGGATGCCTACGGAGTCAGGCTATTTCCGATGTCCATTTATCGAATTCTGGAATTTCTGCAAACAGTTGGACTTGTGCACCAACTAAAAACCACCAACAAATTTATTGCATGCGCGCATATTCCCTGTGATCACGCGGATAACACACTACAATTCTTGATTTGTAAGGAGTGCAACCGAGTGGAGGAAGTAGGAATCACCAACTCCCTTAGCGAGGGTCTTGCGAAAACATTAGATTCTCTGGGTTTTCGACTCATGAACGATCAGGTCGAGCTCGAGTGCGTCTGCAACAACTGCTCCGCAACAGCATAAGGAAACAAATAATGTTGGTTGGACTTCTAGATCGATTTTCAATAGGCCTCTCGGCCCTGTGTTTGTTGCACTGCCTAGCAATACCGCTATTGATCAGCATGACACCGGTAGTGGCCACCTTTGCGTTCGCAGACGAAAGCTTTCACATAGCACTTATTGCCTTAGTAGTACCCACCAGTGCGCTGGCACTCGGATTGGGTTGCCGCAAACATCGGGGCTGGGGTGTCGTCGTAATCGGTTTAACTGGCCTCGCATTACTTGGCACCGCCGCGTTCTCAGAGGGCCTGGGCCTTGGGGAAATTGGCGAAACCGTGCTGACTGTCTTAGGCGCGTTGGTTGTGGCATCTGCACATGTGCTCAACTACCGCGCATGTCGCGCCTGTGATTGCGAGCATAACTAACCTAGGTATCAGGCGTAACTAACAGGGCTTAATACGCTGTGGGCGCGTAGGCGCAGCTCACAGTGACCCGGCGTGCGTTGCGGCTGTGTGGGTAATAATCCCAGACTGCATGATGTTGAGTACAGCGGTTATCCCACATCACCAGCGTTCTTGGTGACCAATGTACCCGGCACTGCCAGCGCGGATTGCTCTCAATATGGGCACAAAGCATCTTCAGAGTGGCATCACTCTCCCCTCGGTCTAAGCCTAGAATTTTGCTGGTAAAGCTGCCGTTAACAAATAGGATCGGCGCCCCGGTTTCTGGGTGCTTGGTTATCACCGGGTGGACCGCCCGGGGGTAGCTTTGCTCGGGGCCCAACCGTACGTTATAAGCAGCCAGATCCTTGCGCCCATCATGCTCTGCCTGTAACCCTATCAACCATTGTTTCATGGACGGTGAGAGCGCCGCATAGGCCTCACACATATTGGCAAACAATGTATCTCCACCACCATCCGGCGGCGGCTGCTCGACGTAAAGCAATGACGCCATCGGCGGTACAGGGTCACAAGATACGTCGGAATGCCATGCCTCACCGTTACTGTACTTTGAGTCGGCATGGGTGTTGATAATAAACAACTCAGGATCACCCTCAGCGCCGAGATGACTGTAGCGCGGGTGAATATGCAACGACCCAAAATGCCTAGCAAAAACCTTGTGCTGCTCGGCATTCAAGCTCTGGTCACGAAAAACGAGCACCTTGTGCCGCGAGAACGCTGCTTTTATATCTTCAATCTGGGAAGAATTGGCCCGGGCAAGATCAACACCAGTAACCTCAGCGCCGATACTTGGGTTGAGCGGTATAACCTCAATTGTATCTTCCACGCTATGCCCCTTTATTCTTCATCTGTAGCGAATAGACCGCTCAACACAATCTACCTTTCAATACCGTCGCTAGATGATCCTATCTGATCTTTACCCGCACCGACCTTGATCGCGTCAGCAAGTTTCTCCGCGAGCATAATGGTGGGGGCATTGAGATTACCGTTGGTAATGTGCGGAAATATCGAAGAGTCCACTACGCGCAACCGGTCTACGCCCCTTACCCGCCCAAGCGGATCGACCACTGCGCCTGAATCACTGCCCATCCGACAGGTTCCGCAGGGATGATAGGCACTCTCTGCATGATTGCGAATAAACTCATCCAGCTGCGCATCACCTTGTGCCTTGGCACCGG
The DNA here is from genome assembly GCA_002684495.1 of Gammaproteobacteria bacterium. Classification (GTDB taxonomy): domain Bacteria; phylum Pseudomonadota; class Gammaproteobacteria; order Pseudomonadales; family Azotimanducaceae; genus UBA4421. The sequence continues at coordinate 377,688 of NYVG01000002.1, forward strand.
GACTGAGTTCAATACCGGCGACCGTGGCCAAGGCGGGTTGGGAAAAAATACGCCGGGTGGCGCGGATCGCCTCACGAAAAACCCGCCAATCCTCTGCTTCACTGAGATAGTTAAACGCTATTCTCGGCGCTTGCAGAGGGTTAGAGCTGCGCAGCGTCACAGCACCACGGCTACGGGGCAGCATGGGCCCAACGTGGGCCTGAAAGCCATGCTGTTGTGCCTTGCTACTGCCATCATAGGACATCGCCGCAGGCAGAAAATGAAACTGAATGTCTGGGTAGGGCTGATTCTCGCTACTGCGAATAAAACCGCCCGCTTCAAAGTGATTTGTGGCACCTAGTCCACTTTGATCATAAAGCCAGCGCAAGCCAATCTTGGCGCGCCCCATAAGCCCTAGATCCTTATACAGTGATAAAGGCTGGGTACATGCCTGCTGCACATAGACCTCTAGATGATCCATCAAATTTTTCCCGACATTTGGCGAATCAACGATGGTATTTATGCCGAGTAGGCCCAGCTGATCGGCTTCACCAACCCCGGATAGCATCAGTAACTGAGGTGAGTTGATCGCTCCAGCTGAGAGAATAACTTCTTGTGCCGCCTCAACGCGCAATCTTTGCCGACGATTCTTTAATTCAATGGCACAGGCTGCNCCCCCTTGTATATCGATTTTGGTGACGAAACTGTTCTTTAAGATGTGTAAATTCGGTCGTGACTTCGGCAAGTAGGCTCGGGCACTGGACTGCCGAATACCGTCCGCCACGGTCATCGGTAATGGACCAAAGCCCTCTTGCTCGCCGTCGTTGAGATCTGCACGATAGCGGTAGCCCGCCTGCTGCGCCGCTTCAATAAAGTGCCCATAAAGTGGATTTGTCATTACCCCATCAGTGGTTGTCAGCGGGCCATCAAAGCCTCGGGCTCGCTCTGCGCGGCTTCCCGAACGCGAGCCTTGGGCTTTCTTAAAGTACGGTAACACCGCATCATAGCCCCAACCCTGTGCACCCAGCGCCTCCCAGCGGGCGAAGTCCTGAGCGTGTCCACGGGCATAGACCATACCGTTGATCGATGATGATCCGCCCAATCCTCGACCACGAGGACAGTCCAGCCTCCGATTGTGCATATGCGGCTCTGGCTCACTGCGATAGCCCCAGTTCAGCGTTTTACTTTGCATAGGCAAATAAAAGGCCGAAGGCATTTTGACAATCAAGCGCTGATCCGTACCACCCGCCTCAACAAGTATTACCGAACAATTTTCATCTTCAGACAGGCGACTGGCGAGCACACATCCCGCCGAGCCCGCGCCAACGATTACATAATCTGCCGCCATAATTTTGGACTTCATAGAAATGTGCTCAATGGGTCTTATTTGAATTAGCTTAAAGCTGCACGATAGGGTGACATATCAATACCGAAAGCCTGGTACCGGGCCTCCACAGCAAGCAGTGTTTGGGGCGTCCAATAGNTGTGCCCTGGGGGTGGAAACCCAAGGACACTGCGCTGCTCTACTGTCGCTTCAGCAACTAACTTTTCCATCAACTTGTCACGTCGGTACATGGACCAGCTCCAGCCTGGGTGCAGCACGTTCAACCAATCACAACCAACTTTCGTGAAAGTCAGATTGTGCACCAACCGCAGGGCCTGAGCTTTTACCGGCCGACCTCGATGCCACGTATCATGGCGATAAAAAAGCACAGAGCCAAACTGATAACGGGCCACCAGCTCTCTAGCGTATAAATGCTGTTGGCGGAAGTTCGCTGCATCGGGATTATGCTCAACCATATAGGCTTCTGCTTTATCTCGATCGTTTACATAGTCCAGACCAGCAACACCGGGAGTTTGGATAATTGGCCATGGATAGGCAGGATCATCAGGCCCTGTTCTTGGCACAACCGCAGTCGCCCCCTCACACTCGTCATAGTCATTGAGATAAATGATGATCTCTACCGCTTCAGGATTTTCCCATGCCGGTGGATGCACTAACGAGTGATTCGGATAATCACAGTGAATGCGTTGATCGGTATTATCCAACGCATCATCGGAATCGCCGTTCCCGTACTTCGGCCAAAGATCCGACTGGGTGAGCCGTAATTCAAACGTGCTAACACCGAGGAGATCCGCCACCGCTTGGAGCAACAGCGGGTGCAGGGTCACCGCGTTACACGCCGTTGATTCCGCAGGAAACACAAATTTCTGACCGCTGCCAAAATTATTAAAGTGTGTTGCTGCCTCGGTGCCCGGAGCCGGATAAAAGTCCAGTGCATCCGCCTTTAACCTTTGCAACAGCGTATCAGGCAATAAATCGTGGACCAGTGCGAATCCTTTATCGCGCCAGCTCGCTATGTGAGCACTGCCTAATCGATGCTCTTCTAGCGCCTCTGAGTGCGCAAAATTACTAGCAGACTTCCCCATTATCTTCTCCGGCATCAGCCCCCTCTAGCATAATCGAAAATCATAGGAGCAAACTGATACACCTAAGCATCAATTTTTGGGCNGCAATCGCCCCAGCTGCAGTTAAATGCTTTAGCACCAAAATCAAGCCGCAAAGGGCTCGATGCTGCAGCTTAACAAGAAAAGAAGGACGTAAAAGTAAGAGAGACGGCGCGCTATTTATCGTAAAACGGCACGTCAGCACGATTGTAGTAGATGTTCATAAGCGAGTAGCGCTCGCCCAAGCCCTCAGGCACTGTCTCTCGACCATGCCAGCTCTTTTTTCCAACGATGAACGCGTATCCCGAATTCGGCAGGAAGGGAAACGTCTTAAACTGATCAAACTCGCGCCGCTTGGTGCTACTGATTTTGTTCAGCTCACGAATCACTCTGCCCTTCAGCGAGCGCTTGTACAACGTGGTCCCGAAATCCCGCTGCTGCTCATCTGCCGGCAAGTACAGCTGCGTCGTTACAATCTTGGTATTGATGTCTTTATGGGGCTGGATTTTATAACCCGATGCGTCACGAAAGAGCCCGGATTTTGGATAGGCCTCAACGTCGGATGGAATCTTTGCTGCAGTCCTCTTGGCAAGGTCTGGCGCCAACAATTCGAAATATTTCTCGCCAATGCGACGGTCATCAAGGACAGATTTCAAAAGTTCGAAAAAATCTCGTTGTTCTGCCGGCAATGGCTCTAGGAAGGTTTCGTTAAAAGGCAATACTTCACGGGTGCTGGTACCGTCGCTGCGCATGGCATCACGGTGATTCAGCGACTTATAACCCTGCACATGGGGCAGCAGCTTAACTAAGTGGGTATAGACGTCCCCGGGGAATAGATCCACCGCAAAAAGGTGCGAAAAGGGTGCATGTTCAATTTCTGCGTTATCCAACGCGCCGACAAAGTGCTGCACTAAGTCGTCTTTATGCCAGTTCATCGTCACCCCTCGTGAAGGCTTTTGCGATTAAGCGTCAGCCGCTGCAGCTGCTTGATCATGCAGATCGAACTCAGCATGCAAAGTCCTAACAGCTAACTCCATATAGCGCTCAGCCACGACTACCGAAATTTTAATTTCTGATGTTGAGATCATCTGGATATTAATATTCTCTTCAGCGAGTGCATCAAACATACGCGTTGCCACACCCGCATGGGAACGCATACCGACACCGACGATCGACACCTTTGCTATGGCATCATCGCCGCTGACTTCACGCGCATCGATNTCCTTGGCGACACGCTCAAGCGTCCCAAGCGCCTCCGCAAAATCTTGCCGCTTCACGGTGAAGGTAAAGTCCGTAAGCCCATCCGCTCCAGTGTTCTGCAGAATCATGTCCACTTCGATATTTTTGCGCCCGATCGGCCCAAGTATCTTCGATGCAATACCTGGCACGTCAGGAACCCCCGCAACAGTGATCTTAGCTTCATCAAGGGCATGTGCGATGCCAGAAACAGTCGCTTGTTCCATGTTATCCGTCTCCATAGTAATCAGCGTGCCCGGCCCCTCTTGAAAAGTCGAAAGGACTCGGAGTGGGACCTTGTAGCGACCGGCGAATTCTACCGACCGAGGGTGTAAAACTTTCGACCCAAGACTTGCCAGTTCAAGCATTTCTTCAAAGGTTATTTGCCCAAGACGGCGCGCATTACTGATGATGCGCGGATCCGCGGTATATACCCCATCCACATCTGTACAAATTTCACATTCATCTGCCTGCAGTGCAGCGGCCAGCGCAACAGCAGAAGTATCGGAACCGCCGCGGCCAAGGGTGGTGATATCGCCGTCTACGTTAACGCCTTGAAAACCTGCAACTACCGGTACCGCACCCTGCTCTAAGGTCGACAAAATTTTCTGCGTATCGATATGCTCGATACGGGCCTTACCGAAGGCATAATCCGTTTGCACAGCAACTTGATCGCCGAGAAAAGAGCGTGCGGAAATACCGATTTGCCCAAGGGCCATACTAAGTAACGCTATGCTGACCTGCTCTCCCGAAGCGAGTAGCACATCGAGCTCCCGAGCCTCCGGCTTTTCACCACCTGCCGCCTGCCCCAAAGCCATCAAGCGATTGGTTTCCCCCGACATTGCAGACACCACCACAACAACATCATGGCCTGCCTGCTTATACCGAGCCACTCGCTGAGCGACACCTTGAATGCGCTCAACATCGCCGACACTGGTACCACCATATTTTTGAACGATTAGTGCCATATTAATTCAATCGCTCTTGCAGCCATTCTTTTGCTGCGCTAACCAAGGCCTCTATGCCATCAGGGTTATTACCACCGCCTGCCCGAGCCAGATCCGGTCGGCCGCCACCTTTTGCACCAACCAGGGGGCCAATACTGTTAAGCAGGTCTGGTGCTGGAATGCGCGCACTCAACGCCTTACTCACCGCCACAACCAATCCAACCTTACCGCCGGCAACGTTTGCTAGAACAAATACGCTGTCGTTCGCTGTCTTCGAACGCAGGGTATCCAGCGTTTGCATGACAGTTTTACTGTCACCTTGCACACTCGCCACCAGAACGGCGACACCATTGATGTCCTCCATGGCGGCGCCCAGATCACTGCTTTGAGCAGTCGCCACCTTTTGGTTTAAGGCTTCGATCTCTTTCGCCAGCGCCTTGTTTTCTCCCACCACGTGTGAAATTCGATCAACAAGTTCCGCCGGATTTGTTTTTAACTGTTCGCTTGCCATGAATAACCGCTGCTCGAGGGCACGCGAGTGATCCACAGCGGCCTGACCGGTAACAGCTTCAATACGTCTGACCCCCGCGGCAATTCCGGTTTCAAATTGAATCTTGAAGCCTCCTATATCACCGGTGCGCTGAACATGAGTACCACCACAAAGTTCCACGGAGTAACCACTGCCCATAGTCAATACGCGAACCTCTTCCGCGTATTTTTCGCCAAACAATGCCATCGCGCCGCTGGCAACAGCCTCCTCGAAAGGCATTAACTGCGTATCGACAGCTGTATTGCCGCGAATCTGCTCACAGACCTGGTCTTCAATTTGTGCGAGTTGGTCTCTGCTCACGCCACCTTCATGGGAAAAATCGAAACGTAATTTTTCCGCATTGACCAATGATCCCTTCTGCTGAACATGGGGACCTAACACCGAGCGTAAGGCAGCATGCAACAAATGCGTAGCCGAGTGATTCGCACGTGTTCGCTCGCGCTCTGTCGCCGCCACCTCAGCAACGCCTGAGCTCCCGGGTTCAATTCCGCCGCTCACAACCGTACCGATATGTAAATGTTGAGCCGCACTTACTTGTGTATCTGTTACATGGAATTCAAAAGCATCGCCAAGAATTCGCCCNATGTCGCCGACCTGACCACCAGATTCGGCATAAAAGGGCGTCTTATCGGTAACCACAATGCCCGCTTCGCCAGATTGCAGTTGGGCCACACCATCACCCTGCTCGTTAAACACCGCAATGACCTGCGCAGCGCCATCAAGGTTCTCGTAACCAATAAACTCAACAGGCTCGCTCACATGCACTTTCTGTCCAAGATTCGTGCTGAAGCTGGTGGCCGCTCGGCCCCGCTCACGCTGGGCCTCCATAGCCTTGTCGAACCCTTCCTGATCCACCTTGAGACCTAATTCACGTGCAACATCCGCAGTGAGGTCCACCGGGAAACCATAGGTATCGTATAACTTAAACGCCGTGTCTCCGGGCAAGGTATCGCCCTGCAACTGACCCAGCTCACCTTTCAGCAGTTCCATACCCTGGTTGAGCGTCTCACTGAAGCGCGCTTCTTCATCTGCAAGCGCAGCAGAGATAGCGGCTTGGTGCTCGACTAAGATCGGATACGCCTCACCCATTTCCTCTACCAGTACTGGCACCAGTTTGTGAAAGAAGGGTTCTCGAATATTTAACTTGTAACCGTGCCGTAATGCGCGACGGATGATTCTGCGCAACACATAGGCTCTATCTTCATTACCCGGTTTAACGCCATCGGCAATCAAAAATGCACTGCTTCGAATATGGTCAGCAATCACCCGCAAGGACGCAGTAGACAATACATCCTCGAGCTCGTGTACCCCTGCATGGGCGCCCGCGGCCAACATGATTTTTCTAAACAAATCTATTTCGTAGTTGCTATGAACGCCCTGCAAAATGGCCGCCATTCGTTCAAGGCCCATGCCGGTATCCACCCCTGCTTGCGGCAAGGGCGCCAAGTCGCCCTCGGCAGAGCGGTCAAACTGCGGGAAAACCAAGTTCCAAAATTCGATGTAACGATCGCCGTCCTCGTCCGGCGAGCCTGGCGGACCACCGGCGACCTCTGGACCATGATCGTAAAACAACTCCGTACACGGACCGCACGGCCCCGTGTCACCCATGGTCCAGAAATTTTCCTCCAGATCGATGATGCGATCTGCCGGAACGCCTATTTTGTCGCGCCAAATGGTTCTGGATTCATCGTCCGTAGGATGCACAGTTACGGTAATCTTATCTTTGTCTAAACCCAGAACATCAGTAGTGAACTCCCAAGCCCAGCTGATGGTTTCTTCCTTAAAGTAATCGCCGAAGCTGAAGTTACCCATCATTTCGAAAAACGTATGGTGCCGCGCCGTATAGCCGACGTTTTCTAGGTCATTGTGCTTACCACCCGCGCGCACGCAACGCTGCGCAGACGTCGCTGTGGAATAGCCAGGATCTACCTTTCCCAGCAGCGGATCTTTGAACTGGTTCATACCCGCATTGGTAAAAAGTAGCGTCGGGTCGTTATGCGGAACCAGTGAACTCGAAGCCACGACTTTGTGGCCTTTGGATTCAAAGAAGGACAAGTAAGCAGCGCGCAACTCGGCGGTATTCATATAACTACGGACTTAGACAATAAAACGGCGCAAATTATAGAGGAGAAACCACCACAACGCTGCTTTCGCAGCGCGCAACTCGGCGGTATTCATATAACTACGGACTTAGACAATAAAACGGCGCGAATTATAGTGGAGAAACCAGCCCTCGGCGCTATTTGCTCCTCTGCATACTCAGAGGGTATGCGGAATCTGCNGGAAAACGTGCGGCTGTGGTCAGCCAAGAGACAATTCATCCGCTAAGACAGCACGCACAATTTCCGAGGAAAAACCGCGACGCGCTAAAAATGCTGAGAGTTTCTGCCGCGCCAAGGTCCTTTGTTGCTGATGCTCNCGAACTTCCTCAGCACCGGCTGCATCATCTTGCAGGTCACGCAAGGCCTCGGCGAGGCGCGAGGTTGTACGTAATTTCTTTAGGGCTGCATCACGTGCGTGGCTAACCCAATGGGCGTCTCTTTCGTCCAAGAATTCTTTTATTAACTCCTTGGATACGCCTTTCTGAGCTAACTCCTGAGCAATATGGCGCGGACCGTAACCTTTTGCGCTGCGGGAATGAATCACCGCTTCAGTAAATCGTTCGTCACTCAACAGACCATTGTGTTCAAGCTCAGCGCACGCTTCGTCTACCAGAGCATCAGCAAAACGCCGGCCTAACTTTTGCTTGAGCTCTTTACTACTATGCTCTCTGCGCGCCAGCAGGTTTAACCCGGCGTTATACACTCTGGCAGCATCTTGTTTTGCCGCCGCTCGCTGAATCTCCTGAGCTTTCATTAAGGCAAGCGGCGCGCTGGTTATCGGACTCTGTTAGCTCAAACCCTCTTGTGAAGCCTCAGGAATCAAAACTTCAGCGGTATCTTCGGAACCCTCTAAACGGGGCATCAACTGTTGCCGAATGGTGGTCTCGATTTCCTCTTTCATCTCAGGGTTGTCGTCGAGGAAATCTGCCGCGTTCTTGCGGCCCTGACCAATGCGATCACCCTTGTAGGAATACCAGGCCCCTGCCTTCTCAACCACGCCTTGCTGCACACCCAACTCCAGTATTTCACCAGTACGATGAATGCCCTCGCCGTATAAAATTTGGAATTCACTTTGCCGAAATGGCGGCGCCACTTTGTTCTTAACGACTTTGACCCGGGTTTCGTTACCTACAACCTCATCGCCATTCTTAACCGCACCAATACGGCGAATATCCAAGCGCACGGAGGAGTAAAATTTCAGCGCATTACCGCCAGTAGTGGTCTCTGGAGACCCGAACATGACACCAATTTTCATACGAATTTGGTTAATGAAAATGACCATGGTATTGGCTTGTTTGATATTACCCGTCATTTTGCGCAGGGCCTGACTCATCAAGCGCGCCTGCAGACCCACGTGGGTATCGCCCATCTCGCCTTCGATTTCCGCTTTTGGCGTGAGTGCTGCCACCGAATCCACGACAATCACATCAACCGCAGCTGAGCGCACCAGCATGTCGCAGATTTCCAGTGCCTGTTCACCTGTATCGGGCTGGGAAACCAACAAGTTGTCAGTGTCCACCCCCAGCGCTTGGGCATATTGAGGATCCAGAGCGTGCTCAGCGTCTATAAAGGCACAGGTGCCACCAACCTTTTGTGCTTCCGCAATGACTTGCAGGGTCAATGTGGTTTTACCCGAAGACTCCGGGCCATAAATTTCCACCACTCGCCCCTTCGGCAGGCCGCCTATGCCCAACGCAACATCCAGCCCAAGAGAACCCGTTGAAATAGAGGGTATCGCGATCTGTTCTTGATCGCCAAGGCGCATCATCGAGCCCTTGCCAAACTGCCGCTCAATTTGCGCCAAAGCAGCAGACAAGGCGCGTTCTTTCTCCGGATTGTTATCTGTGCCTTGTGAAGAGTCTTGTTTTTTCTGTGCCATGGTCAGTGCCTCGCTTGCATTGAAATCGTTCTTGATGCCGGGTTGCGCGCTTGTAACTGTCTAGTCCTAACTATCTAGCCCAATTTACAAAAAATTACTCGCTAAATATTCCCAACATCCAGCACCACTACTGTATAAGCATTCAGTAGTTTTGTGCAACGCTTTTTCGCTTGTTTCGGCAACGACGCGTCGATTTCCTACCATAAATCGGATAATTGGCCCTCATTCGGCTCTTAATCTAGATCGCGGTTGACGAAACTGGTCGGCCTGTGTTCACTAGCCGTTCGCCACCAATTCTTAGCGTCTCTTATTGTCATGGCTGAACCGTCTCCTGCCAAAAAAGCGGCATCGCTGCATAACCACACGCCAATGATGCAGCAGTATCTGGCGATAAAAGCCGATTATCCGGCAGATCTGCTGTTTTATCGCATGGGCGACTTCTACGAGTTATTTTTTGATGACGCCAAAACTGCGGCTAATCTGTTGGATATAACCCTTACCGCACGCGGCCAAAGTGATGGGCAGCCGATCCCGATGTGTGGCGTGCCCTACCACGCAGCAGAAAGCTACCTGGCGAAACTGGTCGGCCTTGGACGCTCAGTCGCAGTATGCGAACAGGTTGGCGATCCAACGACCACTAAGGGACCCGTCGCTCGCNAGGTACAGCGTGTGATTACACCAGGCACCCTTACTGACGAGGGTCTGCTCGCGGGTCATCAACGCAGCGCGATTCTTGCCATTAACCCAACCACAGACGGAGTGGGGCTGGCACTACTGGATCTTTCCAATGGTCAACTCGAGCTGCTGCANATCGCTCAGGTAGAGCACCTTACCGATTACATTCAGCAGTTACGGCCCAGCGAACTGTTGATGCCGGAATCTCGGAGCCCAGAGCTCTCGTCTATGGTACCGGAACTCAGTACCAGACCCATTGACGACGCCCGATTTAGCCAACGTGCTGCCTTGGCTGATTTGCGACAGCACTTTGGTGACAATGTGCTTACGCGCACTGGATTACTCGCCGACGCACCCTGCCTCGGGGCTGGTGCAGCGGCCCTGCATTACGCTAAGTCGACCCAGTGCCAGGATCTGCAGTTTCTCCAGCACATCGTTTTCCGAGAGTCTCAGCAGATTATTGGCTTGGACGCGCACTCACGCCGCAATCTGGAAATTGACGTCCGCAGCAACGGCGCCACCGACCATACGTTACTCAGCCTTATGGACAGTTGTGTCACTGCCATGGGCAGCAGGTTACTGCAGCGATGGCTGCACGAACCAAGCCGAAACTTAGAAACGATCTCTCAGCGACAGCACTGGGTCACCCAAGCACTGGCCGATAACGCCTTCTCAGCAGTGCGCGAAAGTCTGCAACCTATGGGCGATTTGCAGCGAATTTTGACCCGCATTGATTTAGGTTCAGCCTTACCCCGCGACCTCGCGCGACTGCGGGAAACACTGCAACAACTGCCCACCGTGGAAGCCGTGCTGCGGCGCATCGACAACCCCCACAGCCAACATCTAGCTGCACAATTACTGGATTTCGATGATCTCGCCAAATTACTGAGTCATGCGGTGGTCGAAAATCCGCCGGTAACACTGCGCGAGGGCGGCGTTATCGCCGGCGGCTACAGTGCTGAACTCGACCGCTTACGCGAACTCACAAGCCACTCCACAGATTGGCTGGCAAATATGGAATTGCAGGAGCGCGAGCGAACCGGCATCAGTTCGCTGAAAGTAGGCTACAACCGGGTGCACGGCTACTACATCGAAACATCGAAAGCTGCCCAAGGCGACGTACCAGAAGACTATATAAGACGGCAGACACTAAAAAATGCTGAGCGCTACATTACTCCAGAGCTGAAAGCGTTTGAGGAGGAAGCGTTAAGCAGTCAAAGCAAGTCGATGCAATTAGAGCGCACCCTATTCGGCGACCTATTAATAGAACTCGCCAGCCACTCGAAAAGGCTACGCAACGCCGCCAACGCGCTAGCCGAAAGCGACGTACTCGCATGCTTCGCAGAACGTGCCAAGACTCTTGATTTCTGCCGCCCCACATTCACCGACGAAACGACCATTCAAATCCGCCAGGGCTGGCATCCGGTAGTGCGCGCCGCTTCCACTGAGGCCTTCATCGCCAACGACCTCGATTTGAGCAGCGTCTCCAGTATGGCGATCATNACTGGTCCGAATATGGGCGGTAAATCAACATTTATGCGTCAAACAGCGCTTATTTGCTTACTCGCCTACTGTGGCAGCTATACCCCTGCCCAAGCCGTTACCCTCGGCCCAATCGATCGTATATTTACGCGTATCGGCGCTGCAGATGATCTCACCAGCGGGCGTTCAACCTTTATGGTAGAGATGACCGAAACTGCGCAAATTCTGCATCAGGCCAGTGCCAATAGTTTGGTGCTACTGGACGAAATTGGCCGCGGCACCAGCACCTACGACGGTCTCGCACTAGCATGGGCATGTGCTCAGCACCTAGCACAAAATGCCAACGCGCTGACGTTGTTCGCGACCCACTATTTTGAACTCACAACGCTGCCAGCCTTATGCGCTAATGTAAGCAATCTACATTTGAACGCCCAGGAACACGCTGGCGACATCGTATTTTTGTATCAGGTCAAATCTGGACCCGCGAGCCAGAGCTATGGCATCGAGGTAGCAAAACTGGCTGGCCTGCCTGAGGCCGTATTAACTGTCGCACGTCAACGCCTGTCCAGTTTTGAACAGGCCAATCTGCAACCACAGCAAAACGATTTATTTGCAGTGGACTATGCACCACCAGCCACTACAGATCCCAAATCGGAAAAATTGTTGGAACAATTGCGCCAAGCCAAGCCCAATGACATGACGCCCATGCAGGCGCTGGCTCTGATTCAAGAGCTGCATGATGCGGCGTCGCAACTCGGCAATTAAGCGGCAAGCAGGCCAAGAACATCGCCGCCGCTCCTTGGTTTACCAGCATTGGCAACAACCCTACTAGACAATGCCTGTATTGCTGCAAGGACAGTTGCCGGAGTGCTGGACTGCTATCGCACATTCGTTAAACTACGCGGCTTTTGAGCCAAGGAGCCCCTGTGACCTTCATCGTCGGCGAAAACTGCATCAAGTGTAAACACACCGACTGCGTTGAGGTATGTCCTGTCGACTGTTTTTACGAAGGCCCCAACATGCTCGTAATTCATCCTGACGAATGCATCGACTGCGCGCTATGCGAACCCGAATGCCCCGTTGATGCAATTTTTTCAGAAGACGAAGTTCCCGAGGATCAGCAACAATTCTTCGAATTGAATGCTGAGTTGGCCGAAATCTGGCCAAATATCACCGAAATTAAGGACGCACCTACGGATGCCGAAGAGTGGAACGGCAAGCCCGGCAAGCTTGCTCTGCTGGAACGCTAATACCTGCCCGAGCTACGTTCATTCTCACCTCACGGCCGCTAGGCCGCCAACTATCCGGGCTTGATTAGACTCTTTGGATTAATCGGCTCACCGTCGCGGCGCAGCTCGAAATGCACTTTTTGGTTATTGCTGTTGCGCGACGTTAACTCCGCTAGCGACTGTCCGGTGCGAACTAACTGCTGCTCATTAACCAGAATACGACCGTTAAAACTGTAGGCGCTAAGCAAGTTACCTGAATGCTTAACGATAACTAGGCGTTCATAACCGGCAATGCCATTTCCCGCATACACGACCTGCCCGGCTGATGCGCTGCGCATGCGTATCTTGCCCCGCACCTGATAGTCCCAGCCTTTGCTACCGTTGCCAAAGCCAACACTGGGATTTTGTTTTATCGGCCGCACCCAGACCAGGGGCGTGCGTTTGCTGGATTTCGCCGGTTGCCGAGGCGGCTTTTTCCCAGTGACAGCGGCAGTGCTCACTTGGGCCTTGGGTTTAGGCTTGGTTTTTACTTGCGCGGCGGGGGCTACAGTTGTGGTCCGAGTTTCGGTGCCTTTGGCGCTCCCACTTCGCCCGGTAGAGGACTGGACTGATGCCGGCGGTGGCGCGACTTTTGTCTCCGGCGCGGCTTCAAGCCGCAACCGTTGACCTGGATAGATTACGAAGGGGGTCTTGATACCGTTGATTTGCGCCAATGTTTTGTAATCTTTACCAGCACGCCAAGCAATAGAGTAGAGCGTATCGCCCTTACGAACGACAAAGACATCGCCATTAATCGCTTCAGCTTGCGCTGGTGAGACTTCGCTGACCACCGGTGTGCCCAGCGGTATACAACCCGCTAAACACATCAGCAGTGCGATCCAGCCTAGGCCGGATGCGTGACGCGCTGCATTAACCACAATGCGATTACACCCAAGGCAACTGCAGGCAACACACCCATCAGGTATGCCGATTGCCCAGTCAAAGACACATATTGAGCCGGCCATAAGAGACTCTCGAGAAGAGTTCCCGCATCGCTATTTTGCCATGGCCATAACTTCACCAATGCCACGGCCATAAAACCGGTCAGCAACGACAATAGACGATCTTCATGATGCGCGATCAGCCACGACAGCATGCGCACAAAGGATGCGAGACCCACCGCGCACCCTAGGGCAACAGCCGAGAGCTTTATAAAATCCAGGTCGGTGATTGCAACGATGACATCGTCATACAAGCCGAGCAGTAACAACACAAAGCTGCCCGATACCGCCGGCAGTATCCACGCGCATACTGCAATGGCACCACCAATGAACAAGGCAAGCCACGAGCCCTGCATCTGGCCGATGGGCAAGGATAAAAACGCCACCCCAAGAATTGCACCCAGTGTTCCGTAGCGCAGTAACGTTAATGGCGCGCGGGCACGCCCGATAAATACCACGGAAGCCAAGATCAACCCAAAAAAGAACGCCCACAACAAGGGTGCTGCTTGGGCCAGCAGCATCCTCACCACCGGCGCCAGAGCAATGATCCCTGCACCCATACCTGCGGCTAGGCTGAGAAGAAAGCCAAGATTATGATGTTGCCAAAATGCTTGGGGATGACGCAGTAAGCCGATGGACTGCGGACCAAAGCTTGCCAGCGCGATAACCAATTCACTGTAGATTCCGGTAACAAANGCAATGGTACCGCCAGATATGCCGGGCACAAGTTCAGCCAAGCCCATACAAACTCCACGCAGTACGACGCCAATACGCGTCGTTTGCGTCGCCTGGGATGTTGATGTGGAAATATCAGAATCTCGCATAGGCGCTCAGCGTACAGAGGTTCCTGACAATAGCGGCACAAATTTCACCCGATCATGCACGCGCTCTTCAAAACCCTCTGGAGTTCGGTCGATAACGATTAGCTCTTGAATCGTATCATCGCCAACCGGCACGATCAGTCGTCCGCCAACCGCAAGCTGATCCTGTAGCGCCGCAGGTACCGCCGGCGGTGCAGCGGTTACCATAATTCCATCGAACGGCGCATGGACCTGCCATCCGCCATAGCCATCACCATGCTTAAGCGAGACATTCTTAATCGACATTGCAGCAAGCCTACGTTTCGCTCTGGTGGTAAGCGCAGAAATTCGTTCTATGCTGTACAGGCGTTTACACAGTTGTGCTAAAACCGCGGTTTGATAGCCAGAACCGGTGCCCACCTCGAGTACTTGCTGAGGCTTTACCTCGCTCAGCAGCTGGCTCATCAGCGCAACGATAAATGGTTGCGAAATCGTTTGATTATGGCCAATCGGCAGTGCGGTATCTTCGTAAGCACGATGCGCCATCGCTTCATCGACAAAAATGTGCCGAGGCACGCTACCCATGCGCGCTAACACTTCAGTATTGTCGATCCCCTGCTCACGCAGCCGCGCAACCAATCGGTCCCGGGTTCGTTGAGAGGTCATACCAATACCCTGCAGGTCGAATTCTGTCACCGACTGTGATCCTTGAGTTCAAAACAGTGTTGCAACATCACTGTTGCATATGCGCCAGGTGGCAGGCCAAAACTAAGCTCAAGAATAGCCTCGGCTGGATATTGTGCAAAGCTAAAGTTGGACGGCGCTGCCAGCAGCGAACGCAATCCACGATTGACCCCAGCCATCTCTAAGCCATGACAGAGCGCCTGCTCGCCATGCACTGCAGCACTCTCTATTGCCAGGGCTTGATCAGTAAACGGCGAGCGGCCACGCCCCCACAACGATGCCACCAATTGCTCCTGTAAATCGCCGGCTACCGGGGTAGTCAGGCATCCCTGATGTTCGCGTGCTGCCAGAATCAGATTGAACAAATAACTGCGGGCTACTGATAAATACAGCCCCCTGCGTGCTTTGTTCACTCGTCGCGGCTGTCGATCCACCAACCAACGCTTTGCAGCAGCTAGGTTATTGTTACCGAAGCGCTGAGGACCAAAGTAATTAGCAAACGGTTGTGCCAACTTTGGCATTAACGGCAGCGCATGGTTCAAATCGCAGCCCAAACGGATGATGAAATCATTATGGTGATGTTCACCACGTCGCAGCTTACGCATATGACGCCCGCTGTCGAGGCAGCGGAAGTATTGATCATTCGCAGCTATTTGCGGCTGCTTGAATTCCGCCTCGATGGCATCGTTGGGTGTGACGATACTGAACCACTGGCGGGTGATCGCACATTTATCCTTGAGGCCCGCATAGCCGACGTCTTGCGGCCGCACCGAGTAACACCGCGCTAACTCAGCGGCTACCGCAGCCGTATTCATGTTGCGCTTTTCTATATAGAGATAGCGGTGTTCCCCAGAGCCGGTAAAGGTCCAACCTAAGCTTTCATTAACCCGCCAATCCTCCGGCCGCGCTTTGATCGTTGCGCGCAGAAATTCGGCGCCTGAGTCCGCCACCATATTCCTAAGGGCTGGCTTCATCGGGTATCAAGTAGAACACTTCGCCTTTTTTCACCAAGCCCAATTCACTGCGCGCACGCGCCTCGAACGCAGCCTTGCCGGACTGCAGGGCCACGACTTCGGCAATCATTTTGCGGTTGCGCTGCTGCAGTTGCTCCATGCGCACTTTTTGCTCAGCCACCTGGCTGGCGAGCCTTTGCTGAGCCATAGCGCCGGACTGACCAAACCAGATTTGATACTGCAAACCNGCTAAAAGTATCAGCAACACAGCGGATAAAGTTTTCATCCCCAGCCCTCTCAGCAGCCTTAGTTGGTTTGGCCGTAAATCGCTCCGCGCCCTGGATATAGCGCCTGGTCTCCCAGATAAGCTTCTATCCGCAACAACTGGTTATATTTTGCGACTCGGTCAGATCGGCATAACGAACCGGTTTTGATTTGCCCTGCACCCGTCGCAACGGCCAAGTCAGCGATTGTGGTGTCTTCAGTTTCTCCGGAACGATGCGAGATGACACTGGTAAAGCCAGCGGTATTCGCCATATCAATCGCCTGTAGCGTCTCGGTGAGCGTACCAATTTGATTAAATTTAATAAGGATTGAGTTCGCAACACCTTCCTCGATGCCGCGCTGGAGGATTCGTGTGTTGGTTACGAATAGGTCATCGCCCACGAGTTGGGTACTTGCCCCCAATTTCTCAGTCAGTGCTTTCCAGCCCGCCCAATCGCTCTCATCCATACCGTCTTCAATTGACACTATGGCATGCTCGCTGCAAAGCTTTGCTAAGTAGTCAACGAAGCCATTGGCATCAAAGGCTTTGTTCTCACCACTTAGACGATACTCGCCTGCGGTATAGAACTCGGACGCCGCGCAATCCAAGGCCAAGGTAACGTCGCGGCCAATCTCATAACCCGCTGCGGTAACCGCCTGAGTAATGACCTCTAACGCCTGGGCATTGGATTCCAGGTTAGGCGCAAAACCACCTTCGTCACCAACCGCCGTAGACANCCCTAACTTTTGCAGATGTTTTTTCAGATGGTGGAATATTTCCGTACCACAGCGCAATGCCTCGGAAAACGTACCCAACCCTACGGGCTGAACCATAAACTCCTGAATGTCGACGTTATTGTCCGCATGCTCACCGCCATTAAGGATATTCATCATTGGTACCGGCATGCGCATCGTGGGCTTACCAGCCAAGGTATTGATATGTTTAAACAACTGTTGCTGGGATGCTGATGCAGCGGCCTTACAGGCAGCCAAGGACACCGCCAAGGTCGCATTGGCTCCAAGTCGTCCTTTGTTGTCGGTGCCATCCAGCGCCACGAGTGCTTCATCGAGTGCTTGTTGCTCGTGACTATCATGACCTACAAGCCGGGCGTTGATTTCGCCATTAACGAATGCGACCGCCTGACTAACGCCCTTGCCCATATAGCGCCCAGCATCACCATCGCGTAACTCAAGGGCTTCACGGCTACCAGTCGAAGCTCCGGAGGGCGCGGCCGCGCGCCCAATATGGCCGCTGTCCGTTAGAACATCTGCCTCTACCGTCGGATTACCTCGGGAATCAAGGATTTCCCGCGCCGTAACCGAAACTATTTTGCTCATCGTGCTCCTCCAGAAGCCGAGGTTGAATTTATTTCGTCAGATCAGCCACTTGATCTTCGAGACGGGGCTGACTTTTCACCACACTATCAATGTCCATAAGTTGCTGCATGAGTGCTTTGACCTTACTCAGCGGCCAAGAATTAGGGCCATCAGACATTGCCTTAGCTGGATCGGGATGGCATTCCATAAATACCCCAGCAACACCGGCGGCCACAGCGGCCCGCGCCAGCACTGGCACCATTTCTCGCTGCCCACCTGAGGCATTACCCAGACCCCCAGGCATTTGTACCGAATGGGTCGCGTCGTATACCACCGGACAACCCGTTTGCCGCATCAANGATAAGGAGCGCATATCGGATACCAGATTGTTGTAGCCAAAACTGGCACCGCGTTCGCACACCATAATCTGCTGGTTACCCGTCGACTTCGCCTTATTCGCTACCTGNAACATATCTAATGGCGCCAAAAACTGGCCTTTCTTGATATTGACTGGCACACCCTGAGAGCAAACATTGACAATAAAATTGGTCTGCCGGGACAGAAATGCCGGTGTCTGCAAGACGTCCACAACGCTGGCGACCTCATTTAATGGCGTATCTTCGTGAACATCGGTTAACACCGGCATCCCGAGCTCGTCCTTTACCCGCTGCAAGATGCGCAGGCCCTCTTCAATCCCAGGCCCGCGATAACTGTCGATTGATGAGCGATTAGCTTTATCAAAGGAGCTTTTAAAAATTACCGGCACGCCGAGTTCGTCACCGATTTTCTTCAGCTCGCTGGCGGTGTCCAAAATCAGCGTTTCGGTTTCAATGACACAAGGCCCAGCTATAAAAAACAGCGGCGCCTCATCTCCAACCGCAAAATCGCATAATTGCATGGCTAAACCTCCAGGTTTAATGCGTTACTTTGCCGCGTCTGCATGGGCCAAGCCTGCTTCTACAAAGCCTGTAAATAACGGATGCCCATCTCGCGGCGACGAAGTAAATTCGGGGTGGAACTGGCATGCAACAAACCATGGATGGTCCTGCAGCTCGATCATCTCCACCAATTCTCCGTCCTCGGACTTACCAGCAACGACTAAGCCATTAGCAGTCAGTTGGTCCAGATAGCGGTTATTGACTTCATAGCGATGCCGGTGCCTTTCGCGAATGATGCGGTCACCATAAACCTGCTCTGCTAAACAGCCCTGGTTTAGCACACACACTTGTTCACCCAAACGCATCGTGCCGCCCAGATCGCTGGCTTCACTGCGCTGTTCCACCTGGCCACTTTCATCAGTCCACTCGGTAATCAAACCAATAACCGGATGATCTGTGTCTATATTAATCTCGGTACTGTGCGCACCACTTAGGTCGGCGCAATTGCGTGCAACATCGATCACGGCTGCGTGCATGCCATAACAAATACCCAAATAAGGAATTTTTTGCGCTCTTGCATAGCCCGCAGCGAGGATCTTGCCTTCAAAACCCCGCTCACCGAAACCGCCGGGTACCAAGATCGCATCAGCGCCCTCAAGCAAACCTACACCTTCGCGCTCTAGGGTTTCAGCGTCCAAATACCGGATGTCTATTTTAGTGCGAGTTTGAATCCCCGCATGGGTCAAGGCCTCGATCAAAGATTTATAGGCATCGAGGAGCTCTAAATATTTTCCAACAAAGGTGATCTGTAAGTCTTTCTGAGGATTTAGTTGCGCGTCCACAACCCGCTCCCAACTGCTCAGATCCGCAGGCGGGCAGTCGAGCTGCAACTGCTCAACAACGTAATCATCCAACCCCTGCTTATGCAGCTCTAAGGGGCCCTGATAAATGGTGTCAATATCAACCAAGGGGATAACAGCGCGTTCTTCAACATTTGTGAAAAGGCCTATCTTATTGCGCTGGGACTGCGGAATTCGCGCCTCGGAGCGACAGACCAAAATATCTGGCTGCAGGCCAATAGAGCGAAGCTCTTTCACCGAGTGCTGGGTCGGTTTAGTTTTTATTTCACCCGCCGTGCGCAGGTACGGGACTAGCGTCAGATGAATCAATAGCGCACGGCTGCGGCCAACTTCCATGCGTAGCTGACGAATCGCTTCAAGAAACGGTTGCGATTCGATATCACCCACGGTACCGCCGGTTTCGACAATCAAAACATCCACACCTTCGGTGACCAGCATAATGCGTCGCTTGATCTCATCGGTGATATGGGGAATAACCTGGACTGTGCCACCCAAATAATCGCCACGCCGTTCACGACGAATCACCTCAGCGTATATGCTGCCGGTGGTAATGTTGTTGTTACGGGTCATCCGTGCCCGGGAAAAGCGCTCGTAGTTGCCAAGATCGAGGTCGGTCTCGGCACCATCTGTGGTAACGAAAACCTCACCGTGCTGCACTGGGCTCATGGTTCCTGGATCAACGTTGATATACGGATCCATTTTCAAAACATTGACACGTAGGTCTCGGGCTTCAAGTTGCGCTGCGAGAGAGGAAGTCAATATTCCTTTCCCCAGCGAGGAAACCACACCACCGGTCACAAAAATAAAACGTGTCATAGGACTCCATCCTGACTCCAAGCATCACAAATATGGTCGCGTATCGATCACAAAGGTGCTTGGGAAGATGGAGTTGCAAGATAGCAAAAGCGCCCCTCAACCACAATCATTACCATGATTCTAGGCACTATTTTATCTGGGCATGACCGNGCTGAAACAACCCACGCGATCAGCCTCATTTGACAGTTAGCAATCGGCAGTAATCTGTAGCTCCAGCGTCAGTTGGATCACGAAAGCGTTCACTAATAGCGAGGGTCGATACGGCAACGACTTCGTCTTGCCAAATCAGCAGTGGTATTGCTCGCCGACGCCAGGGCGGCACATCGAGATCGCGCAATACCTCTTTAATATCGGCCTGGCGCCCGCGCCAGCGTATAGTCAGATCCTTGCGTCGAGTACTGAGACACAACTTGCCTGGGCTATAAAAACCGCCCTCATGACCCGCAGCAACTTTTTTCAGGGTCCAAAGCTGACCCCCAAACTCGATGCTCTCGCCGGCTGGTAAGGACGCCGGCAGCGCGTCTGCTGTACGTGCGTAGACCGACAGGTCGGCTTCGTAATAGAAATGGTCACGCCAGCCCAACAGCACACAGTCAGCGGCTAAGTCCAGCCGACTGACTGCACCTTGCTGACTTTGACGACAAAACTCATCAAGNGCTTTATCAGTGATCTTAAAATGGCCACGCAATTCAAGAAAAACGCGCAACCAGGCCCGCCGGCTAATCTCAGACTCTGGCAGTTCGGCAAAGCTCACCTTATCGCCGTATTTTTGCAACAACTCATGCAATAGGGCATTTTGCCCCTGCTGCCATAACGTCACTCTCTGTACAGCTTGGTCGAGGGATGGCCAACGCTGCATCAACAACGGCATAATCCGGTGCCGCAAAAAATTGCGTGTCAGCCCCTCATCGCGATTACTCGGATCCTCGATCCAGGCAATCTCTTGTTGGTGCAAATAATCGAGCACTTGCTGCCGCGTAAGGGCCAATAAGGGTCGCAGAAAATCGGCTTCACCGAGGCGGCCACTGACCCNCATGGGTAACAAACTGCGGCCTTGAAGCAAGCGCATAAAGACGGTCTCGAGCTGATCTTGACTGTGATGGCCGAGCAATAACGTTTCGTCAGTCTGTAATTGGCTGGCAAAAAAGTCATACCTTGCCTGGCGCGCCGCGGCTTCAACATTACCCGACACTAAATCTAAACTGCCTACAACCAGCCCAGCCCCCAATTGCTTACACAGGTGTTGGCAATGCTCTACCCATTCCGAGGATCGAGGGTAGAGTCTATGATTGCCATGCAATGCCCGCACATTCACCGCACCAACAACTCGGCATGCAGCCACCAGCAATGCGGTTGAATCAGCCCCACCACTTAACCCCACGCAGAATTTTTGATCCGGCCGGTGGGCAAGTATTAATTCTTGTAGCTGGCTTTGGAGCTGCTGCTCAAAAGGATGCAGCTGCCTACCATCCAAGCTCATGAGGAGCTGTCCGCTCCGCCCGCATACTGAACTCGNACGTAGCTGTCACCGAAGGCCGTGCGCAAGGATTGCAGCAATTCGTCACTAACCGACACCCGCCAATCGGCTCCGAGACTAATCCGACCTACCGCGCTATGACCCTGATACAGCACATGCACCGGACAGGCCTCTCCCGTCTGCCGGTAAGGGCCAAGTAACGTTTTCAGCCGCGTTGGCAGATCCGCCGGAGTTTCAACATCACNGAAATCAATCTCTAGCCCTCTACTAAAGCGCTGCCGCGCCTCATCAATATTGAGCACACGGCTGCCGCGTACAGCGAGGCCACCGCTGAACTCGTTAAACTGCACTTCTCCTTCGATCACCAGCAGTTTGTCTTTGTTGACCTTGGCCGCGTAGTTATCAAAGGTCTCACCCATCAGCGACACCTCAATGCGCGCACTGCGATCGTCCAATTGCACAAAGCACATGGGTACACCCCGACGACTTTTCGTCATGCGCACATTTACCACCATTCCCGCAATCCATTGCGGATCTTTGGCTGCCTTTAAATCATTAAGACGGCGGCGGCAAAATTGTCGTAACTCCTGCTCATATTCTTGTATCGGGTGCCCGGTAAGAAACAAACCCAAGGTTTCTTTCTCGCCATTGAGCCGCTCAAGGGCGGCCATAGTCGCGGCATTCTCGACAGGCGCACAATTTTGCGACCCGCCTTGTTGCATACCGCCAAACAAATCCACAATGCCCGCGGCTTGATCACGCGCTGTTTGCTCTGCGCCTTGAACAGACCTCGGTACCTGTTCTAATAACCGTGCCCGGGTCTGATTAAGATCCTCGCCAGCCAGCGCAAAATCATCCATAGCACCTGCGCAAACCAGNGCCTCGAGTACTCGTTTATTGGCTTTTTTACTGTCGACACGGTGGCAAAAGTCATCTAAATCTTCAAAGGGTCGTTCTTTACGAGCCTCCATAATTGCGGCCACTGGCCCTTCGCCAACACCTCGAACAGCCCCTAGTCCATAAACTACAGCGCCTTCTTTTACTGTAAAGCGATGATCGCTGTCGTTGACACTCGGTGGTCGCAGCGGCAACTGCATACGGCGCACTTCCTCAATCAGCACTACAACGCGATCGATATTCTGCATATCAGCAGACAGGTTAGCCGCCATAAATTGTGCCGGGTAGCGTGCCTTGAGCCAGGCCGTATGCACACTGACCAAGGCATAAGTCGCCGAGTGGGATTTGTTAAAGGCATAGCCTGCAAATTTCTCCATGAGGTCGAAAATTTCGTTCGCCAGTTTCGGCGCGATAGCATGCTCACCCGTGCCGTGCAGAAACTGCTCACGCACTTTGGCCATTTCCTCGGCTTTCTTCTTACCCATCGCTCGGCGTAACAAGTCGGCTTGCCCCAACGAAAAGCCGGCCAGCACCTGGGCGATCTGCATCACCTGCTCCTGATACAAGACCACGCCATAAGTGGATTCCAACACCGGTTGCAAACTTGGATGGGGATAAGCCACCGCCGCCTTACCATGCTTGCGGTCAATGTAGTCATCCACAGCGCCCGACTGCAGCGGTCCGGGGCGAAACAGCGCCACCAAGGCAATAACATCGTTGATACCATCCGGCAGCAAACGCCGAATAAGATCTTTCATACCTCTGGATTCCAGCTGGAATACCCCAGTGGTTTCAGCCGCACGCAACAACTTGAACGCGGCGGGATCATCAATCGGAATGTCTTCAACTTCGAGCGCAGACTCGCCCTGCAGTTGTCGATGCTGGTTCACTAACTCTAAGGTCCAATCTACGATTGTCAGGGTCTTCAAACCAAGGAAGTCAAACTTCACCAGACCGGCGCGCTCAACGTCGTCTTTATCGTACTGAGAAACTAAACCACTGCCCGAATCTTCTGTGTAGAGCGGTACAAAGTCTGTTAGGGCCGAAGGTGCAATAACCACGCCGCCTGCATGCCGACCAACATTGCGGACAATGCCTTCGAGCTTATAGGCCATGTCCATAATTTCACTGACTTCCTCATTAGCAGCAACGAAGTCGGCCATCTCCTGACTTTCTTGCATTGCCTTCGTGAGGGTTATACCGACCTCGAACGGAATCAGCTTAGATAATTTGTCAGCCAGGCTATAAGGCTTGCCCTGAACACGCGCAACATCACGCACCACGGCTTTCGCTGCCATAGTGCCGAAGGTAATAATCTGACTCACCGCTTCAACACCGTACATGTCACTGACATGCTGAATCACTCGATCTCGCCCCTCCATGCAGAAGTCCACATCGAAGTCCGGCATCGACACCCGTTCAGGATTAAGAAAGCGCTCAAAAAGCAGGTCATATTGCAAAGGATCTAAGTCAGTAATGCCCAACGCATAGGCAACCAGAGAACCTCCACCTGAGCCGCGGCCAGGCCCCACAGGAATATTGTTTTGTTTCGCCCAGGCAATGAATTCCATAACAATCAAAAAGTAACCAGCAAAACCCATTTGATTGATGACATCGAGTTCGAACTGCAAGCGCTCTTGATAGTCGGTTTCAGTCCACTGATCTGCTGGCCCGCCTGCGGCTAAACGCTTGCTCAGCCCCTCAGTGGATACCTGCAAAAGGTATTGTTCCGGGGTTTGCTGGTCTGGGATCGGGTAATCGGGAAGGTAATAAGTGCCTAGGGCAACCTCTACATTACAACGTTTGGCGATTTCCACCGCATTCGCGAGAGCCGAAGGAACATCCTGGAATAATTCCGCCATTTCTTGCGGCGAACGCAGGTACTGGCGCTCGCTGTAGCGCCGTTCGCGACGCCCGTCGTTGAGGGTCCGGCCCTCGTGAATACATACTCGGGTCTCGTGGGCTTCGAAATCGTCCGCCTCGGCGAAACATACGTCATTTGTAGCAACCACGCCGATGCCAGTGGACGCGGCAATAGCCAGCAGGTGCCGCAAATTTTGCTCTTCGTCCGCCCGGCCACAGCGCGTTACTTCAAGGTAATAAGCATCGCCGAACTCGCCTTGCCAGCGTTTTGCACGCTCTTCTGCTTGGGCTAAATCGCCGTTATTCAGCAACGACCACAGATGCCCGCGCACCCCACCGGATAAGACAATTAGGCCCGATTTAGCTGCAAAAATTTCTTGTTCTCGTAACACGCCACGCTGGGCGGTGGTGGTATAGCTGGCTGAGATCAGCGCCAACAAGTTACGGTAGCCTTGCAGATCTCGAGCCAGCAGCAGCACCCGCTCAGCACTGTCCTGTGACGTCTCCTGAACCAGAACCTCTGCACCCATAATGGGCTTCACGCCCTGTCCCATGCAGGCTTCAAAGAACTTAACCAAGGCAAACAAATTATTGCGGTCAGTCAGAGCCACCGCTGGCATCCCGCCTGCTGCCGCCCGATTAACCAAGTCTTTTACTTTAAATAGACCGTCCGCGAGGGAGTACTCGCTATGCACATGTAGGTGCACGAATTCAGTTGACGCTAAACTCATACTCCGCCGCCTCCAGCAAATGCCCTTTGTACTGGCGCAAAACTGCGTCTATGGACCTCGCAAGGCCCAAGCTCAGCGAGCACCTGCAAATGATATTTAGTTGGATAGCCTTTGTGTTGTTCAAAGCCATAGCCGGGAAACCGCGCGGCGAGTTCCACGAGCTGTCGATCTCGCGTCACCTTCGCAACTATTGAGCCAGCACTTATTGCGGCAACCCGTTGATCGCCTTTGACGATTGCGTGGGTGGGCAAACCAAAGTCAGGAGTTTTATTACCATCGACCAGCACAGTATCCGGCACAACAGACAAACCCGCCACCGCGCGCTGCATAGCCAGATGACTCGCCACCAGCACGTTAAGACTGTCGACTTCTGCCACACTGGCGCTGCCCAGTGACCAACTGAGCGCATGAGCGCAAATGCTCTCCGCCAATCGCTCCCGGGCTTTGTCCGATAAACGCTTGGAATCTCGCAAACCACTGATCGGAGCATTGGGATCCAGAATTACCGCGCAGGCCACTACATCTCCCGCCAGCGGCCCAATCCCCACTTCATCGACACCGGCGACTACCCCATAAGGTGACACGTCAATCGGCTCCAATTTTTGCTGTCGCTGGGACAACGCTCCTCCGCTAGTACTTGGGTTTAGGCGATCAAGCTTAGCGCACACCGCCGTTTCATTTGTAGGGTAATTTAACCCTTGCGCGACTCTAACAGCTGCAAAATTTCTTGGGCCGCGGTAGCACTCGCACCGCGACCTGACGCACCACTGCGCAACTGCTGATGCATTTCAGCGAAGACACCTTTGCGATCGCTGGCGGTCGTTGTTTCGTCGAGCTGTGACAACAGCGCTCGAGCAAGTGCTGCAGGCGTCGCCGCATTTTGTATCAGTTCTGGCACAAGCTCTGTGCCCGCCAAAATATTTGGTAGCCCAATGTAGGGCGTACTGACAAGCCGACTGGCAATCGCATAGCTAAGTGTCCCCAGCTTGTAACTCACCACCATCGGACGTCCCAGCAACATCGCCTCTAGGGTGCTGGTTCCGGACTTGATAAGCGCCGCATCTGCCGCGATTAATGCGGCACGTGCGTCGTTGTCGATCAGGTTTATGGACAGGTCAGCAAACTGGGGCAACAGCGCCTCTATCTGACTGCGGCGAGCGGCATTTACACACGGAATCACCGCACTGATCCGGCGCTGGGGAAGTTCTTCGCACAACACCCGCATAGCCATCAAAAAGGGTTCGAGCATCAACGCTACTTCGCTGCTAC
Source organism: Gammaproteobacteria bacterium (assembly GCA_002684495.1). Lineage (GTDB taxonomy): Bacteria > Pseudomonadota > Gammaproteobacteria > Pseudomonadales > Azotimanducaceae > UBA4421. The sequence continues at coordinate 404,004 of NYVG01000002.1, forward strand.
GGCTGCCTGGGAGTACCGCAATAACCAAATCTTGGGAATCCATTTGTAGCTTCTGCCGACAACGCTGGCGCGCGACGGCACTGCCTGCGTCAGGTTCAATCGCTGCGGCTAAGGGGTGACCCACAAACACCGCACGCAGCGGCAGGCCAGCATAGAATTTCGGCTCAAAGGGATACAAACAAAACAGTAAATCGGCACACTGGGCTACTTTCTTTGTGCGCCCCTTGCGCCAAGCGTAAACCGAAGGGCTTACATAGTGCGCTGTGGCGATACCCATGTTGCGCAGGCGCTTTTCCAACAAAAAATTGAACACATTGAAATCGATACCGATGAAGGCGTCGACGCCTTCGTCTTTGAACGATTGTGCAAGCCGCCGGTAGAGACGCCACAGCTGGGGCAATCGCAACAGGGGTTCTTTAAATCCGTTGACAGCTAACGAATCGAAGGCCGCCAGAGAACGCAAGCCCTGAGCAGTCATTGCAGGACCGCCAACGCCGACAAACTCGATCTGTTCTGCAGATCCACGCTGCTGGCGCAAAGCCGACATAAGACCAGCGGCTAAATTGTCGCCAGAGGGTTCACCGGCCAGCAGGCCTATCTTGATGGTCATGACTGGGATCAGCCTACTTAGTGGTTGCTCCGGCCGCGAATAATACCCTTCGCCGAGGCCTCAACTGATGCTACAAAGCGCTCTACTTCCCCAGATTGCTGGCGCGGCAGCGCGAGTTCGTCTATGGCTTCGCTGACGCGCAAACCTTTTCTATAGACTGTTCTATAGGCCTGCTTAAGCAGATCAATGGTTTCACTACTGTAGCCTCTGCGCTTCATACCCTCGGTATTCATACCCACCGCAAAAGCCGGATTTCCGGACACCGTCAGATAAGCTGGCACATCCTTGGTTACCATACTCATTGCAGCAATGTGGGTATAGGCGCCTATCTTGCGAAACTGTGGCACCCCAACATAGCCGCCAAAATTTGCATAATCGCCGACCTCTACATGACCTGCCAATGAGGCGTTATTGGCCATAATGACATGATCTCCGACAACACAGTCGTGGCCAACATGAACGTAAGCCATAAGCAGGCAATGACTGCCCACTTCGGTGCGACCGATACCGCCTTTGTCCATACCCCGATGAATGGTGACCCCTTCACGAATGATCGTATGCGCACCAATCTCAAGAGTGGACGCTTCTCCAGCGTAGGCTAACGCTGGCGTATCTTCACCGACACTGGCGAATTGATAGATTTTTACCCCCTCACCTATTCTGCACGGCCCTTTAATGATGGCGTGTGAACTAACATCCACGTTGTCCGCCAATTCGACCCCAGGGCCGATAATTGACCACGCTCCGATGCGCACACCCCCGCCGAGTTTGGCACTCGGATCGACTATCGCGCTGGCGTGGATCATGACGCCGCAGCTCCGTCAGTAATTTGCTCCACTACCGACAAACTGGCGGAACAGGCAAGATCCCCATCAACATGGGCCTCGCACTCGAATTTAACCATCATCGCCCTATGTGCAACTAACCGACTATGCAGTTCTAACCGATCACCCGGCACGACCGGCCGGCGAAAGCGGGTTTTATCCAACCCACCAAATAGATAATTACGACCATCTGTAGGGCGTGTCCCCATTGTCTCAAACGCCAAAACTCCGGAAATCTGCGCCATGGCTTCAAGTATCAGAACACCGGGCATGATGGGTTGCTGCGGGAAGTGTCCGGTGAACATGGGCTCGTTGAAGGTAACGTTCTTATAGCCTCGAATGAATTCGCCTTTTACAACTTCGGTCACCCGGTCCAGCAGAAGAAACGGATATCGATGGGGCAAATATTCAAATAGATCCGTGATTGTTTTAACGTCGCTCATTGCCCTTGCTCCCGCTCCTCTAACGCTTTTACTCGTTTGAATAAGTCACTCAACTTGCCGAAACGCGCGGCGTTACGTAACCATTGACTATGCTCACTAGCTACTACCCCGCTCGAGTATACGCCGGGCTTGTCAATGGATTGAGTAATTGTCGTCATCACGCTAATGGTAACGCCATCGCACAAGGTAATGGGGTTTTTGCCGCCGATACCGACGCCCCCAGCAATCACGCAGTGCTTACCAATGGTCGTACTGCCTGCCATACCCGCGCAACCGCAAATGATGCTATGCGCCCCAACCCGACAGTTGTGCCCAATATGCACTTGATCGTCTATCTTCACACCGTCTTCAATCACCGTATCGTCTATCGCGCCGCAGTCTATAGTGGTACCAGCGCCGATTCGCACATTAGCGCCTATCACAACACCTCCTAACTGTTCTATCGGCTGCAGATGCCCATTTTGGTCGGGGGTATAGCCAAATCCTGACGATCCAAGAACCGCACCACTGTGAATGACTGAGCGGGGGCCAATGCTGACATTCGCATAGAGGCTAACATTGCTCATAATCACCACATCATCGCCCACCGTAACGCGGTCACTGATGCTGACATTCCCATGCACTGTTACCCCAGCACCAATTACCGAGTTGGCACCAATGACAACGTGCGGGCCAAGGCATGCTGAGGGCGCTACAGACGCGGTAGGGTGCACGACAGCCGTTGGATGTATGCCTGGATCTATCGCCAACGGCGTTGCAAATAATGTCGTTGCTCGAGCAAAGGCCAAATAAGGCTGCTCTACTAGCAGGCCAACGCTTGGGCATTGCTGCAGGTCTTGCGCCGACATAATAACCGCGCTGGCCCTGGTATTCGGGAGTAGCGACCGGTAGGCGGCACTAGAAAGGTGACTGAGTTGCCCGGCCTGGGCATTGCCTAGCGACGCCAACCCACTAATGGGGGTCGCCGCCAGCGCCGCAATATCGACCTTCTGTGCTAACGCATCTGCAACTGCTATTTGCGCGCCCAGATGCTCAGCAATTTCCCCTAGTTCGAGTGATGTTGCCATCAACGGCGACTCAATCCCGGGCGAGTCGCGCCCAGCTTAGTCGCTGGCTTCGTTAAGCTTTTCTACTACGCGCCGCGTGATATCGTGCTTGTCGTTGGCGTATTGCAGCGAATTTGGCGCCAAAATCATATCGATCTGGTCGATTTGGATTAGATCTTTCAGCACGCGATCGTACTTCGGCGCCAAAGTTTGAAGGATTTCTTGACGCTTATCTTGGGCTGTCTTTTGTAGCTTTTGCGACCCAAACTGCAGATCTGCCTGCATGCTCTCGATATCTTTGACGATTTTGCGCTTGTCGCTATCGCTTAATATTTCGCCATCCTTTTGCAGCTTGGTTTGCTGCTCTTGGATCTGTTCCGCCATGCTACGCAATTCGTTTTGCTCAGACTCCATCTCTTTATTGGCAGCATCCACGAGGACCTTACCCTCATCGCTTTCAAGAATCGCGCGAACGGGATCCAGCACTACGATCTTCATTTCCGCGACGGCAGCTGGGGCCATTGCCATGCTTGCCAACACCAGCATTGCCATTACATTCTTGATCATTGATCTCTCCTAATTACACATTGTCAGCCAACGAGCGGCGCATTCTATACCAGCTCGGCTAGAATGTGCGCCCGAGTTCAAATTGAAACATTTCTTTTTCATCATAAGGTTGTGTCTGGAACGGCTTTGCAAAGCTGAAGCTCAACGGCCCCATTCCACTCAACCAGCTGACGCCAATACCCACCGAATAGCGCATATTATCCGCATCAAAATCAAAGCAATTAACACTCACCGTTGGGCAATTGGTATTGAAAACATTACCCGCATCCACAAATACCGCCGGCCGGAATTGCCTGTTGTCGTCCACAAAGGGCATAGGAAAAATCAACTCAGCAGTTGCTTCAACCAATAAATTTCCACCAAAGGGGTCACCATTCCTGTCACGTAAACAGGCGGGGTTGCCATCGATTACCGGACAGGTGCTTCGCGGACCCAATGTTGAATTTTCGAAACCGCGGATGGACCCAAAGCCGCCACCGTAAAAATGTTCGTAAAACGGCAATGCCGGCGTATCGCCGTAGCCACCACCGTACCCCAACTCGGTGCGCAACCGCAGCGTCCAACTGTTGGTGATCGGGAAATAGCGCTCACCGTTGTAAATGAATTTGTAAAACTGCAGATCACTACCGGGGATAGCGAACTCCGCGGCAATAGATTGGGAGGTGCCACGATCAGCAAAAATTCCGCGGTTTAACGTTGACCGACTCCACGAAACATTCGCTTTTAGATTCACCGAAGTGGAGCCGTTGATTTCAATAAATTCTGAAATTTCCTGGGCCGCGTAGCTGCCCTCGGTAATCTCCGTAAATTCCGCCAGCACACCGAAGTTTATTCGCTGTGTCTCACTGATGGGCAGGCCGAAGTTCACCCCAACGCCTGCTGCATCAGTGCTGTAGCTTGCAATATTGCGCGCGTCGTAGTCGAGGCGGCGGAGAAACGCATTGTAGCCACGACTGATGCCGTCCATTGTGAAGTACGGATCAAAGTAATTGAAATTCACTGACTCTTGGAATTGCGACAAGCTCAAGCCTACATTGAGGCTGTTACCAGAGCCCTGCAGATTGGACTGTTGGTAGTTGCCACCGATAATCAGGCCATAGCCCTGAGAGTACGCAAGGGTTCCGGAAATGGATCCAGACGGCTGCTCCTCGACGCTGAAGTTTACGTCGATTTGGTCGTCCTTACCTGGCACCTGAGGCGTTTCAACCTCAACCCCTTTAAAGTAGCCCAACCGCTCCAAGCGCAACTTGGTCAAATCAATTTGCGCAGTGGACGCCCAGCCGCCCTCCATTTGCCGAGACTCGCGCCGCATGACCTCGTCCTGAGTCAAGGCATTACCTGTAAACGAAATCCTTCGCACATAGGCGCGTTTGCCTGAATCCACGAAAAACTCAACATCCACCGTCTGATCGTCATTCAGTTTCGGTACGCCACTGGCAGTAGCAAAAGTAAAGCCACCATTACCCAGAGCATTAGTCAGGCGCTCTTCAGTGGCCGTAATCAATGCTTGGGAGAAGGTCTGGCCTTCTTGCACGATGATTAACCGGCGCAAATCCTCAGCTTTAACGTCGCCGAGTTCGCCCACCAAATTAACCTTGTTGACCTCATAGATGTCACCTTCATTCACGGCAATGCTGATATATACCTGCTGCCGATCTGGGGTGATGCTGACCTGAGTGGATTTGATGTCAAAGTCGGCATAGCCACGGTCCTTGTAAAAAGCCTCCAATGACTCTAAGTCGCCTGATAACTTCTCGCGGGAGTATTTGTCGTCGTTTTTATAAAACGACAATAAGCTCGGATGCTTAAGCTCTAACGCATCTAATAGCTCCTCCTGGGAAAATAACTCCGCGCCTACTAAATTGATGTGGCGAATCCCTGAGCTTTTACCCTCTTCAATAATGATTTTAACGTTGACCCGATTACGCGGCAGATCCTCAATGTCGGTTTCGATACTTGCGCCATAGCGCCCTTGAGCAACGTATTGCCGCTCCAACTCCAGACCCATACGTTCTAGCGTGACCTGTTTGAAGATTTCCCCCTCTTTCAGGCCTTGCTCTGCAAGCCCCCCGAGTAAGGCTTCCGACTCGATGGCCTTATTACCGTCTAATACGATCGACTCAATCGCTGGCCGCTCTACCAGTGTGACGATTAAGACCCCACCGTCCCGTGCTAACTGGATGTCTTTGAAATAGCCCGAGCGAAATAACGAACGCATGGTCGAACGAATCGCCAAGCTGTCTAGTGCATCACTGACAGTGACGGGAATCAGGTTAAAAACCGTACCTGCTGACACCCTTTGAAGGCCCTGCAAGCGCACATCCTCCACCACAAATGGCCCATCCATCTGGAAATCTGCAGCGGCCTGATTGGCAGCGGTCGCTGTGCCGGCGCCGAACAACGCCATTATCAACAGCGTTACCCTGAGTGAGATCTGTCGGCAAAACACCAAGGTCAAAGTGTGCAAAATTATTTCCCGTTTTAGTTCGCAGAGCGAACGGTTAGCCAAATAGCCGCGTTAAATCGTTAAATGTGACCAGCACGAACATTATTCCCACCAGCAATAGTCCCAGCTGCGCCGCGCCCTGCTGCAAACCATCGGAGACTGGAGAACCCTTTATCGCTTCGATCACGATAAATACCACCTGACCACCATCTAATAATGGCACGGGGAGTAGATTCAAAACACCCAATGAAATACTCATAAGCGCCATAACACCAAAAAACATCTGCCAGCTGGTTTTCACCGTATCCCCGGCGATCTGCGCAATACCTACCGGACCGACCAGGTTTTGCACGGATAGGAGGCCGACAATCATCTTTTTCAGCATGCTCAGCGTCATTACCGTCTTGTCGACGGTCTCGACGCAGCCCTTCCAAAACGCCTGCAGGGGTGTAAATCGCACCTCAATAACATCCGGGCTAACACCGAGAAAACCGATGGTCTCACCCGCTGCAGTCGTGCGCGCTTCGGGGGTCACTGACAATTGCAGCACCTGTCCCGTACGCACAACAGATACTATCAGAGGAGTCCGTGGATGCTCGACAATTTCGTCAACCCATTGTCGCCAACTAACAATCTCACGATCATTGACCCCCACCACCCAGTCTTTAGCTCGCAGGCCTGCACGACTGGCGGGAGAACCTTCTACGACCTCGCCAACAACACTCAACAACGCCGGCTGCAGACCCAGAGACCCCAGCACATCAGGCTGGACCTCGCCTTGCAACCAGGTATTGATTGGCACTTGCAGCGTTTGCTCACGGCCGCTGCGCAGATTTTGCACCTCCAACGCAATGGTACCGCTCTCCCCTAGACGATCACTAAGGGCCATAAGCACGCTTTGCCAGCCGGCAATTTCCCGGCCGTCAACCCGCAAAACCTGTGCCGGCGCGTCGAGCCCTGCCAAGGCAAGGTGCGTATCCGCTTTCGGGGCTTGGGTGGTTGGCGCATATTCCGTAGTGCCTGCAACAAAGAGCAAGGCATAGACTACTGCTGCCAGCGCAAAATTTGCCAGCGGCCCGGCAACGGCAATCGCGATTTTCCACCATGCTGACAAACTCGAATGTGCCACAGCATCAGCTGGGACCGCAGCCATACCTTCCAGGCTCGCCAAGTCATCACGGGTATCGTACATGCGCACATAGCCACCAAGGGGGATCATTGAGAGCATGAAAGTGGTGCCGTTCTTATCAACCCGACTAAGCAATGCCTTACCGAAACCAACTGAAAAACTAAGAACGTGCACGCCTGCAAGGCGCGCCACAATGAAGTGGCCAAACTCATGAACTACAACCAGCACGCCTAGCAGACCCGCGAACGCCAGTGGATATAATAACCAGTCCATCATGCTAAAAGCGCCCATGCCAGCAGCGGTGCAACGGCGATGATCGAGTCGATGCGATCGAGCACACCTCCATGTCCAGGCAGCAGTCCGCCAGAATCTTTAAGCCCCGTTGCGCGCTTTAACAGGCTCTCAAACAAGTCACCGAATATCGCCATTACGATTAATCCAAACGTTAGGATCGCGGCATTGAATATCGACCAGCTACTGAATACAAACAGACCAGCGAGACAAATACTCGACGCCAATATCATTCCACCAAAAGCGCCCTCCCAAGTTTTCCCCGGGCTCAGCGCAGGCGCAAGTTTACGGCGCCCAAATCTGCGACCACTGAAAAAAGCTCCGACATCTGTGGCTGTGGTGAGCACTAACAGCCACATTAACCAGTAGTCACCGTCTGGCATTTGGCGAATGGTCACCAAACCACTCCAGGCTCCCACCATAAGCAGCTGACCAACAAGCCCAATTAGCCATGAGCGCGTGTACAGACTACGGCCTTTAGGATAAGCCAGAACCAAGATTAGAACCCCGAGCCAAATGACTCCAACGACTCGGACTAGCTCCTCAGCAAGCCACTGGTTTGCAAAAACAACGCAGATCAGAAACGCATAAATACTAACGTAGCCAATACGTTTCGCCCTAGTCGGAGCGTGCAAAAAACCAGACCATTCATAAACACCAGCACCGGCGGCAATCCCAAACATCGCGGCAAAGCCCCAGACCGGCAACAAAAAGATCACTGCCAGAGCGAAAGCTGCCAGACACAATGCCGTGATCACTCTTCGCAGCAACATCACGACTCCTATGGACGACGCCCAAAGCGGCGTAGGCGCGCAGAAAAGGTATCCACAGCCCGACGTAGGTGACCGCCGTCAAATTCCGGCCAAAACGCCTCAGTAAAATACAACTCAGTGTAAGCAATATCCCAGAGCAGAAAGTTGCTGACTCGAAAGTCGCCGCCGGTACGGATAAGCAAGTCGGGTTCAGGCAAATCGCCCAAGGACATATGCTGGTGCAGCATACTTTCATCAATGTCGGCTGAAGCGATTTCGCCACTTTGCACTTGCGCCGCCAGCTTTTTCGCAGCCTCAACGATATCCCAGCGCCCACCATAATTTACTGCAACGTTGAGATTGAGCCGTAGGTTGTGCTGAGTAAGCGCCTCACATTCGTCCATCATGGCGGCAATGTCCGGGGCGAACCGGCTGCGATCGCCGATAATGCGCAGCTTTACGCCTTGGGCATGCAGATCCTCCAAATCAGTACGCATGACATAGCGCATAAGATCCATAAGCATGCTGACCTCGCCCTCTGGGCGGTACCAATTTTCGGTACTGAAGGCGAACAGAGTTAGGCTTTCGATACCTAACTCGACACAGGCCTCGCTAATAACCCGCACACCCTTGGCCCCCGCTCTATGCCCCGCCGCTCCGGGCAGATGGCGTTTTTTGGCCCACCGATGGTTGCCGTCCATGATAATGCCCACATGCTTGGGCACAGTCTCGGCACCATCAGCAATAACGATGTCTTGTTGGGTTTGGGCTGTTGTTTCGGGGGTCATGACCGAGGTCGCGGATTTAGATTTCCATTAACTCGGCTTCTTTAGCCGCCAGCGCTTTATCGACGTCACCAACGTGCTGGTCTGTCAGCCCTTGAGCACGCTCTTCGCCCCGGCGCGCGTCGTCCTCTGCCGCCATTTTTTCTTTCACCAGATCACGAATATCTGCAATCGCATCGCGTCTAATGTTACGAATGGATACTCTGCTTGTTTCCGCCTCGGCTCGGGCCTGTTTGGCAAGGTCGCGCCTATTTTCCTCGGTTAACGGCGGTAACGGCACACGCACTACATCACCACTGCCAATCGGTGTGATACCGAGGTCACTGCGTAAAATAGCTTTCTCGATTTCCGGCAACAGCGGTTTTTCCCATGGTGATAACACCAGGGTTCGCGCATCTTCTACCGAGATCGACGCAACCTGGTTAAGCGGCGTTGGCGCACCGTAGTAATCTACCGTAATGCCGTCTAATAGCGCCGGATTTGCCCGTCCCGTGCGGATTTTCGCGAAAGCGCCTTGCAGGGCATCAAGGGTTTTACCCATACGCTCTTTGGCATCATCAAGAATTTCGTCGATCATGGTCTTCATTCCAGAGTGTTGTGCACGCCAATCCGCTGTGCATGCAGCGCATTATGCGCCAAAACCTTGTTTACGCCAGTAGCTCGGGCGAACCTTATGCGCTAACCAACCGCCTCTACATCATCGACCCGTGTCCCTAACTGCTCTCCCGCCGCTAAGCGGGTCAGAGTTCTGGAATCAGAGGCATCGAACACAATTAACGGCAGCGCATTTTCTTTACACAATACAATGGCAGTTAAATCCATCACTGCCAGTTCCTGCTCGAGTACCTGCTGATAGGTAATATGCTGAAAACGCTCGGCCGTCGGATCCTTTTTGGGATCGGCGGAATAAACCCCGTCAACGTTAGTGGCCTTAAGAATAGCGTCCACGCCTAGCTCGACCGCGCGTAAACACGCCGCCGTATCGGTAGTAAAAAAGGGATTGCCGGTACCGCCGGTGAGAATTACCACCTCGCCGCTATCCATGGCAGCCTGAGCTGTATCTCGCTGGTAGCCCTCTACCATTCCCGACATAGCAACGGCACTAAACAAACGGCTGGCAATGCCACGGCGTCGCAAAAAATCGTTTAATGCCAAGCCGTTCATTATGGTCGCCAGCATCCCCATGCGGTCACCGACCACTCTATCCATTCCCGCTTGCGCCAGATGCGCGCCGCGGAACAGGTTACCCCCGCCAAGCACCACGGCCAAATGAATGCCCTCGCGGACCGCTGCTTCAATCTCATCACAGTAATGCTTCAGGATCTGGGGTTCGATCCCATTGCCGGCATCGCCGCCAAGCGCTTCACCGCTGAGTTTGAGCAGGTAACGAGTCAAACTAGTCGTTACCAGCTACCTGAGCAGCAACTTCGGCAGCAAAGTCTGTTTCCTCAACCTCGATACCCTCGCCTACCTCATAGCGGACGAAAGACAGAACTTCCGTACCTGCATCAGCGACCAGCTTACCGACCTTGGTGTCCCCATCTTTAACGAAGGGTTGGTCTAACAAACTTACTTCCGATAGGAATTTCTTAACCCGCCCCTCAACCATCTTGACGACGATCTCTTCAGGCTTGCCACTCTCCGCTGCCTGAGACGCAAAAATTTCACGCTCTTTCGCTAACACATCGGGCGCCACATCTTCACTGCGCACAACCATAGGATTGATAGCAACGACATGCATTGCGATGTCCCGACCCAATTCGGCATTCGCCTGGCCTAGATTTACCAGCGCGCCGCGACGTTGGTCGCCATGCATATACTCGCTTATGCCGCCGGCTGCAGATTCCACCACTTGGCCACGACGAATGGTGATGTTTTCACCAATCTCTTGCACCAATGTTTCGCGCTCGGCGTTCAAAGCGCCCGCTGCGAGCGCCGTCAAATCACCATCCGCCGACTCGAAAAGTTGCTCGGTTACTTTCGCCACAAAGGCGATGAACTTTTCGTTTTTTGCGGCAAAGTCGGTCTCAATATTGATTTCAACGATGGCACCTCGAGTTCCGTCTGCAGCTACGTGCATACCCAAAAGACCATTAGCGGTAGTGCGACCGGCTTTTTTCGCAGCCTTAAGTGCACTTTTCTTGCGCAGCTCTTCAATAGCTTTTTCCATGTCGCCGTCCGCCTCAGTCAGCGCACGTTTGCAATCCATCATTCCAAGGCCAGTGCGCTCTCTCAGTTCTTTGACCATTGCTGCAGAAATTGCCATTTCTTACTCCTTGTCTGCGTCTGCTGCGGCGGCAGCCTGCTCTGCGGCTTCCTGCGCGGCTTTTTCCTCGTCTTCTGCGGCGAAGGTTTGATTAACACTGGCGGCAACGGCTTCAGATATTTCAGCCACCGGAGGCGCCACTTCGCTTTCATCAACCTCTACAAATTCGTCTGCACTGACCGTCACTTGAGCGTTGGCCTTACCCTCTGCAATGCTATCGGCTACCGCTGATACATACAGCCGGATCGCTCGAATGGCGTCGTCATTGCCTGGGATAACATAATCAACCCCTGCCGGATCACTATTGGTATCAACAATTCCGAATACAGGTATGCCTAATTTATTGGCTTCAGCCACAGCGATACGCTCGTGCTGAACGTCAACAACAAATAATGCATCTGGCAGACCACCCATCTCCTTGATGCCGCCCAGACTGCTGTGCAGCTTGTTCATCATGCGAGTACGCTGTAGAGCTTCTTTTTTCGACAGCAAATCAAAGGTTCCATCAGACGACTGAGTCTCTAGATCCTGCAGTCGGCGAATGGATTGGCGTATGGTCTTGTAGTTGGTCAACATGCCACCTAACCACCGCTGGTCGACAAATGGCATACCCACTCGGCTTGCCTGCTCCTGAATAACTTTCGCAGCGGCGCGCTTGGTGCCAACGAAAAGAATTTTTTGCCCACGTGAGGCCATATTGCGCATTTCGACGAGCGCATCATTGAAAGCCGGTAGGGTTTTTTCAAGATTAACAATGTGAATCTTGTTGCGAGCACCAAAGATGAACGGCGCCATCTTGGGATTCCAGAACCGCGTCTGATGGCCGAAATGCACACCAGCCGCAAGCATATCGCGCATGCTTACACTCATAACTTCTCTCTCCGGGTTGGTTTATTGCTCGATTTCCCAAACTCTAACCCGCGACCGAAGCCTCAAGCACCCGTGAGTCTGTGACGAAACCAGCAATGTTGTTTACCCTCGCTTGGCGAGCGCTCGTTTTGCCGCAGCGTTAGGTTTTTCTTGCCCTCTCTCCCCACAGCAATGTGCTGCGTAAATCCTTGGCGCCAATGACCATGGTGCTGCTTTTCCATCTTATTTGTATTCCATGACCATGCAATCGACACCGAAACGGCTAATGTCATGGACTCTGGACGGCGCGCTTTATACCATAACCGCTCAGCTATAGAAATGAGTTTTGATATGGTGGCACGGATCGACAACGCGACCGATCTGGCAGGCATGCGCAGTGCTGGAAAAAAAGCGGCGGCAGTACTCGACATGATTGGTCCATATGTACAACCCGGCGTTACAACCGATTACTTAAACCAGCTCTGCCACGACTATATTGTCGATGAGCTGGCATGCATTCCTGCGCCCCTGAATTACGGTGGAGGTGGGGGCCAGACACCGTTTCCTAAATCTATTTGCACATCGATAAATCACGTCGTCTGCCATGGCATTCCGTCGCCGAGCAAAAAACTAAAAAATGGTGACGTCCTTAACATCGACATCACAGTAATCGATGACGGCTATCACGGCGATACCAGCAAAATGTTTTTTGCCGGCGAAGCCAGCGTTATGGCAAAACGCTTGGCTAAGGTCACCCAGGACTGCCTCTATCGGGGCATAGACGTAGTCCGTCCAGGCGCGCGTCTAGGCGACATTGGACACGCTATTCAAAGTTACGCCGAGGCCCAGCGATTCAGCGTCGTACGGGAGTTTTGCGGCCACGGCATTGCCAAAGTCTTCCATGACGAGCCGCAAATATTGCACTACGGACGGCCCGGGACTGGGCAAGTGTTAGAAGAAGGGATGTGTTTCACTATCGAACCCATGATCAATGCGGGCAAGCGCCATATAAAGATATTGCCCGATCAGTGGACTGCAGTGACTAAAGATCACAAACTTTCTGCACAGTGGGAACATACCCTTATGGTCACCGCTGAGGGCAGCGAGATCTTCACCCTGCGCGAAGAAGAGCGGCTGTAGCACTGCATGAATCTCGCTTCTACCACCGCGGCGCGTCGGCAGCGCCTTGCCGAGGTCACCGCAGCTCTAGCTGAGCGTTACTGGGAAAATCATCCTGTCGAAGAACTTATGGACGATCTGACAAGCCTGGTCGATGAGCTGGTCCTTGACGCTTGGCAGCAACATCTTGGCGAACACACGGGTGTAGCACTCTTCGCTGTAGGCGGCTATGGCCGACGAGAATTACATCCCGGCTCCGATATCGATCTGCTGGTACTGGCTAAACGACCCGAAAAACTGCGTGCACCCATCGAGAATTTTCTGCGCGATGTCTTCGACTTAAACCTCGAGGTTGGCCACAGCGTTCGCGACGTTAAAGGCTGTCTGCAACAAGCTCGCGCGGACATCACGGTAGCAACCGCGTTGCTTGAACGCCGCGTAATGGCCGGTGATATGGCCTTGGTACGCAAACTCGATGAAAAATTAAAACCCGAACGTGTTGGCTCTGCCGATGAATTTTTTCGCGCCAAGCATGAGGAACAAACACAGCGCCACGACAATTACTTGGACACCGACTACAACCTCGAGCCCAATATAAAAACATCCCCCGGCGGCCTACGCGATATTCATACGGCACTGTGGATCTGTCTGCGGCAATTCGCGATCACAGATACGGAAGAGTTAGTTGCCCTTGGGGTTCTGACCGACCTAGAACGCCGCTGGCTCGAGGACGGCCGGCGTTTCTTGTGGTGGGTACGCTATGGCCTACATCTGGTCGCAGGGCGCAAGGAAGACCAATTGCGGTTCGCACACCAACGCGAGTTGGCACAGCGGCTGGGGTTCGTGGATACCGACGCGAAGTCAGGTGTAGAGCGCTTCATGCACCACTATTACCGCCACGTGCTCGCACTGACCGAAGTCAATGACATCATCATCCAATTTTTCCGCGAGCGCTCAGACAAACCAAGACGCGACAAACTGGAAACGATCAACAACGACTTTGTGCTGCGCAACAAGCACATGCAGACCCAAGGCGATGATGTATTTCGCAATAATCCAGCGGCGTTATTAGAAATGTTTGTCATCATCGCACACCGCGAGGATGTTGAAGGGGTGAGCGCTGCTACCATCCGCCTGATCCGCGAGTCTTTGCATCTAATCGACGACGGTTTTCGCAACAATCCTGAACATACGCAACTGTTTATGCGCTTGTTAAAAGCGCCATTTAACATTGTCACCCAGCTCACGCGGATGCGTCGATATGGTGTGCTGGCGCGCTACATACCAGAGTTTGGGCAAATCGTCGGGCAGATGCAGCACGACCTTTTTCATATCTACACCGTAGATGCCCACACGATGATGGTGATCGGCAACATGCGCCGGTTTCGCTATCCAGAGGCAATGCAGCATGCGCCGGTCGCCCATCAGTGTGTGCAAGCAATACCCAAACCTGAGTTACTGTACATCGCTGGGCTCTATCACGACATTGGCAAGGGGCGCGGTGGCGACCACTCAGAGCTGGGAGCAATTGATGCACGGCTGTTCTGCCAGCGTCATCAACTGAATTCTGCGGATACCGACACCGTATGCTGGCTGGTAGAGCGGCACTTGTTTATGTCCAGCGTCTCCCAGCATCAGGACATTTATGACCCTGAAGTAGTCCAGGACTTCGCCCGCGAAGTGCGCTCTGAAATGCGCCTAAATTATCTTTATGCATTAACCGTGGCGGACATAAACGCGACCAATCCGACGCTTTGGAACAACTGGCGCGCAAGTCTGTTGCGCCATTTATTTAACGAAACCCGCAAAGCTTTGAAGAACGGCCTAGCGTCCTTGCCTGATCGCGCCGATGCGATCAAAGCCTGCCAAGAAAGCGCTCTGGAACGCTTACAGGAAGACACCGATACCCCGCCGCAACAAATTACTGCGCTATGGCAGGACCTAGGGGAGGATTTATTTTTGCGCCATCCGCCAGCGCAAATCGCGCAACTGACCGTGCACTTACTCACGCACAACAGTGCCGATGGAGTCTTTGTGCACCTTGAAGACACCCCAACTCAGTCCGCGAGCGAAGGTGCTACCCTGATTTATCTGATGCTAGCGGACCGGCCCGGGGCATTCGCTGCGATCGTTACCAGCCTCAGCAAGCTGAATCTGTCAATCGTTGACGCCAGCATTCATACCAGTGCATCGGGCCAATGCTTTAACACCCTAACCGTGCTAAACCACGTAGGCGAAGCAATTGCCGAGCAAGACAGTCTCAGACAGCGTATCTGTGATTCGTTACGCAAAAGCCTCAACGACGAAACTCTAGATACTGCCGGCCAAGAGCGCAGAATACCGCGTCAGCTTAGGGAGCTTCCCTGGCCAACCGAGGTCGAGGTCACCACCGAAGACAATTTGACTACAATCAGCATTCTCGCTGCAGACCGCCCGGGGCTGCTGGCACACCTTGGGTTATTGTTCATGGAAATGAAACTAACCCTGCGCTCGGCGCGAATTACTACCCTTGGAGAACGGGTAGAAGACATTTTTATCGTGCAAAACGAGCGCGGCGAGGGCCTCTACGACACTGAAGAAATTTACACTTTAAAGCATACCTTAAGACAGAGACTCGATAGCGAACTAGGCAAAACAATCGGAGCATAAGCGCCTTGGCAACCAACCCAAAACTCGACCTACTGCAGTCCTACCCGTTCGAGAAACTTAGAGCGGCACTGACACATAGCGCCTATCAAGGCGATCTTGCGCCAATCCCTTTATCCATTGGTGAGCCCAAACATCCGCCCCCGCAGTTTGTCATAGACGCGCTATGCAATAGCAGCGCCATGGCCCAACATCTAGCCACCTATCCAGCAACACGCGGTAGCGATGCCTTACGTCAGGCCATCGCTGACTGGTTGCGTAAACGTTTCGCGGTGAGCGCTTCGAGCGAGCGCCATATTCTGCCAGTGAACGGTACCCGGGAAGCGCTGTTTGCATTTGCCCAAGCAGTGCTCAGCGGACAAGGGTCAAGTCTTGTCGGCATGCCTAATCCGTTCTACCAAATCTATGAGGGTGCAGTATTGCTGGCGGGCGCAACGCCATTTTTTCTTGCCAATACTGCCTCGAGCGATTACCAAGCCGATTTCGACAACGTCGCTGCAGCAACTTGGGACGCCATGGAGTTGCTATACATCTGCTCCCCGGGCAACCCAACCGGACATTTAATCAGCGACGCGCAGATGCAACGCTTGATCGATCTCGCCCATCGCCACGACTTCATCATTGCTGCCGACGAGTGTTATTCAGAGATTTACTTTGCCGAACAGACACGGCCCAGCAGTCTGTTGGCCGCAAGCGACGCTATGGGCAACCCGGACTTTGCTCGATGCGTGGTATTCCATAGCTTATCTAAGCGCTCTAACCTGCCGGGCTTGCGCAGCGGTTTTGTCGCTGGCGACGCCAGTATCATCGAGAAATTCCTGCATTACCGGACCTACCATGGCTGCGCAATGGGCACACACCAGCAGCATGCCAGCACTCTGGCATGGCAGGATGAGGCCCACGTCCAGGAGAATCGTGCGCGTTACCAAGAGAAGTTCGAGGCGGTGACTAATATTTTGCAGCCCCATTACGACCTGCATCAACCGGATGGCGGCTTTTATCATTGGCTGCCAACCCCAGTGGATGATCTAAGCTTTTGCCAGTCTTTGTTCGCGCAACAGCACATCACCGTGATGCCCGGATCATTCTTAGGCCGCAATCAACCCAGTTTGGGTAACCCCGGAGCCAACCACGTACGCGTGGCTTGGGTGGCGCCATTAGCAGACTGCGTGGAAGCTGCCCAACGACTGGCTGAATTTGCCAATTAAGTGCATAACGATTAAAGACCATAGCGACGCACCAGCTAAATGCTCCGTAGCTGTAGTATTATTCTCCGTCGACCTTGTTGCGCCCTAGGCACAAATCTAACAACTATTTAACGTGAAGGAATCATGACAGATATTTTTGCTTTCGGCCTTGGCATAGCCCGATACAGTGCCAGCGGCACCATGTTGGACTGCTTTTTCCCCCAGCCGCTACTAAAGCCTAAGGGTGAGCTTGCACAGGCCATTACCGAACTCCCCACGGGTGCTAGCGAGATCAGCGCCAACCAAGCTCACGCATTAAATCAGGCTTCTGGCGGTGATTTGCTTTCCAAAAAATTAACCGACTCAGCCCAACACCTAATCGCCGTTCGCCTTGATACCGACACCGCGATCGCGAGCACTGCCGAGGCATATCTGAAACTGCACTTGCTGTCCCATCGTTTATGTCTGCCAAACAGCCTTGATCTGGACGGCATATTCGCACATCTGCCAAATATTGCCTGGACGTCAGCAGGCCCTATCGCCGTGGAAGATTTGCCCGAGGCAATCTCTCAGGCACATCTGGAGAACACTCAACTGGAAGTATTTGCTGTAGATAAATTCCCGAAAATGGTGAATTACGTCGTCCCTGCCGGTGTTCGTATCGCCGATGCTAGCAGAATCCGCTTGGGCGCATACCTAGGCGACGGCACCACAGTCATGCATGAAGGCTTTATTAACTTTAATGCCGGAGCACTTGGGCCAAATATGGTGGAAGGCAGAATTTCTCAAGGTGTGACCCTGGGGTCAGGGACTGACCTCGGTGGTAGCGCCAGTACCATGGGCACCCTCTCAGGCGGTGGTAATATCACCATCAGCATTGGTGAAAACTGTCTAATCGGCGCTAATGCAGGTACCGGTATCCCACTCGGCGACCGCTGCACCATCGAAGCGGGTCTGTACATTACCGCTGGTATGCGGATCTCCTTGGTCGACGAGTCCGGTGACGTCATGGGCAACGTGAAAGCTAGAGAACTGGCCGGTAAATCAGATATGTTGTTCATTCGCGATAGCCAAAATGGCAACATAATTTGTCGCACTAACCGTCAAGCAATCGAACTTAATGACCAACTGCACCAACACAATTGACAGCACCAATGAACTCCGATAACTCCATTCTAGATCTCACTTGCGAACTCATTCGGCGCGTTTCAGTAACCCCAGAAGACGCTGGTTGCCAAGAAATTATCGGTGACCGTCTACACAAATTAGGGTTTTCTGTGCGTCAGCTAAATGCCCATGGCGTCCACAACTTATGGGCCAGTTATGGCGATCGCGGTCCGCACTTAATGTTCGCTGGGCATACTGATGTCGTACCCTCTGGACCCGTAGAAGACTGGCAAAGCCCACCCTTTGAGCCAACCCTTGAAAACGGTCTATTAGTTGGCCGCGGGGCTGCGGATATGAAGTCTAGCCTTGCATCCATGCTCATAGCCGTAGAGGACCATATTCAGCAGCACCCCAACCTGCCGGGAACTTTGAGCTTTCTGATCACCAGCGATGAAGAGGGAGAAGCCATTCATGGCACCGCCCACGCCATTCGCGAACTAAACGCCGAGGGCATTCGGCCAGATTTTTGTATCGTCGGAGAACCCAGTTCGCACAAACAATTAGGTGATGTGGTCCGCTGCGGTAGACGCGGCTCCCTTAATGCCATCCTCACTGTGCACGGCATCCAAGGCCATGTGGCCTACCCGGATGATGCAGACAACCCAATACATACGGCTATGCCGGTGCTGGCGACCCTTGCCGGCACAACTTGGGACCAGGGCAACGAGTTCTACCCGCCCACCTCCCTGCAGATCTCAAACATCCAAGCGGGGACCGGTGCCAGCAATGTTATCCCTGGTAGCCTGAGTGCAGACTTTAATCTTAGGTTTAATACCGAACAGACTGCCGAGGGACTGCAAGCGAAGATCGAAGAAATTTTTCGCACCTCGGGACTAAACTTCAGTATCGATTGGCGACTTTCCGGCGAACCGTTCCTTACTCGACCGGGACAACTCAGTGCGGCGGTCGATAAGGCAATACAGGATGAGACCGGCCTAACAACTGAGATGAGCACTTCAGGTGGGACTTCTGACGGACGCTTTATTGCGCCCTGGGCTCGTCATCCCGAGGGTCCGGTAGAGGTGATAGAACTGGGACACATCAACGCCACCATACACAAAGTCAACGAATCGGTGCGCATCGACGATCTGCAACCACTGACACGCATCTACAAAGAAATCATTAACAATATATTTGCAGACGCCCAGAGCGAACGGTGAGGCGATTCGCGACGATTTCTGCCTTGGTGCTGCTGCTTGGTGCACCAGTAGCGATCGCAACTCTACCGGCAAGCCTGCTGAAACACGCGGTCGCTCGGCTTCCTGGTGTTGACGCTATTCGCTACAACGGCTCAGCTTGGAATGGTCAGACCACACTGATTATCCGCGGTGGCCCAACAGGCGTGCTGCAATGGCATCTGAGTAAACTGCGCGACCCGGTCAGCGCAGCTCCATTCAATTTGCAGCCAACTTTCAATTGGTCTTTTGCTAATGCAGAAATCAAAGTCGAAGGCAGCGTTGGCCTCGGGCCAGCAAGTGCCGTACTGCAAACCGAAGGCGCCATCGAAAGTACGGCTATTGCGCCGCTGCTGAATCAATTCGATATTTTTCTCAGCGGTAACTTTTCATTGGCCCCTAGCGCAGTAAGTGTGCCTTATAACGGACAATCGCTAACACAGCTTAAGTTGGCTCGACCTATTGAGTTGACTTGGAGCGGCGGCCAAGTCAGCTATATCCTATCGGATCGGTTCAACCAAGTTGCCTTACCGAGTCTTCAAGGGCGTTTGAGCGTCGACACCAACGGTGATGCTAGGGCGACAATAACCCCGCAATCAGACCAAACCGAGTACCTGGATTTAACGCTACGCACCAACGGTTGGGTGCATATTCGCCTGCGCCGGCGATTTTTTGACCTGGTCGCCCAACCATGGCCCGGCAATCAAGCCGCCGATGAAATCGTTATGGAGATTGAACGGCAAGTTTTATAGTGCTTAGACTAACCTCTAACTGCGTGTTTTCGGTGGTATTATGCGCTGAACTCGGACAATGCACGGCATTCGCTCTGAGTCAAAAGTCGCGGAATAAATGTTAAGAAAACGTCATGCCGATACATGAATACGCCGTAAAACTTGCAGCACCCGTACGCTGGATTTTGATCCTTGGCATCGTCGCGACCGTCCTAAACACAGCTCGAAATCTGCTCTACCTACCAGAAGCGCCAATTACTAATGCAACCCAAGGTAGTGCCCCTACCAAGGCCACTAGCCCATCTAAGGCTGTGGATATAAACGCATTGGTAAACCTGCACCTTTTCGGTAAGCCCGCTCGCGAGCAACGCGTCGTGCCGCAAAGTGTTGCCAATGCCCAGGCGACCCGGTTACCACTGGAGCTGAAGGCTGTTTTTGCGGCATCAGAAAATACCTTGTCAGCCGCAATTATCGGACAAAAAGGTCAACGTGCGCGTTTGTATACCGTCGGCGAGAGTGTACCCGGCAATGCCGTGCTCGCAGAAGTCTACTCACAACAAGTACTGTTACGGCGCGCAGGCAAACTGGAGTCACTGGCCTTTCCAGCAAGCACTTACAAAGCCCGTAGCAAATCTCCGGCGACCGCGTTTGCAGCGAACACCCCGGTGACAAACGGCAAAAAACAGACGAATGGCGAGCCATCAGCGGAACCGGTGGTCGACCGGGATTTACCGGCACCGACCAAGGTCACCAATGAGTTGGCATCAGCGACTCAGCAGCTTATGGCCGACCCGGGAGCAGCCATAGAGCAGCTAGGACTTACTGCACAGTCGGGTGGCGGCTATAAAGTCGGTGGGGTTGCCAACTCTCCCTATTTGCAAACCGCCGGCCTTAAGGCTGGCGACATCATCTTCTCCATCAACGGCACGCCGATGAGTAATGTTAATAATAACAAAACGTTACTTACTGAGCTTATGGCCAGTGGCAGAGCCCGAATAGAGGTGATGCGCAATAATCAGCGATTCGTCATTACCGCTTCACTTCCAACAACCAGATAATTCGTGAGTATTCCTCTAATGCACCATCGCACCGCGTTAACGACCCTATTACTTTTGAGCATGGCTGTTTGGCCCACGCAACTCCCGATGGCGGAAGACGCGGGCCAAGAAACCTGGCAGATGGCCACCAAGGGCGCGAATATTCAGGAGTTTGTCGCTCAGGTCGCAAGAATTACCGGTAAGACTTTTATCGTTGATCCAAAGTTAAAGGGCCAGGTCACAGTGATCTCAGACACGCCCTTAGGCAAGGACGGCGTTTACGCATTGTTTCTTAGTGTGCTGAGACTGCAAAACTACACTGCAGTGCCTTCTGGTGATGTGATTAGAATCCAGCAGAGTGCCACCGGTAAACAGACACCGGGGGTATTGGGTCGGCCAGAAGCCGCAGCCCCAGAGGAGTTAATGACCGAGGTGATCGCGGTGCAAAACACCGCTTCAGATGAACTACTGAAGCTATTACGGCCACTAATCCCGCAGTATGGCCACATTGGCAGTGTTACCAATCCCAATGTAGTGATCATTTCCGACCATGCCGACAATATTCTGCGTCTGAAAAAGCTTATTCGTGAGATAGATGTGGCCGACGAAGATGAAGTAGTCATGGTGCCATTGCAGGAAGCCTGGGTAGGTAACGTCGCGGCAATCTTGGAAAAAGTCGCGCCTGACCAAATCGGTAGTGCCGCCAAGGGGCCGACCAAGGTCCAGGTAATTGCTAATGAGCGCAACAACTCCCTAGTGCTGCGCGGCAAACCTAGGCCCATCGCCGAGGTAATGAAGATCATCGACAAACTGGATCGACCCGCTACCACTACTGACTCTACCCAAGTGGTTCTACTCAGTCATGCGGATGCCGAAAACATAAGCAAAATATTAACCAGCGTTGTGGGGCAGTCTTCCAAGGCGAGTAAAGAGGCCAATCAAGATGTCACCATTGCTGCTGACACAACCCTCAACGCGATTGTGGTGAAAGCAGATCCAGGCACCATGAGCGAGATCCTGTCGCTGCTGGAAAAACTTGATACACCGCGTGCTCAGGTGATGATCGAGGCTGCCATTGTCGAGGTAGCCATTGATGAAGGCAGTTCTCTGGGTGTGGAAATGGCCGCAGGCGATGAAGGCGGCGACAGCGTGCCCCTCGTCAGCACCAGCTTAAATGGCGTGATCAGCACCCTTCTGGCAGGCACGATCAGCCCAGACAACAGCCAAATCTCGGTAATCAACGGCTTGTCATCGATTACCTCACCGACCTTAGCCGGCGCGAAAATAGATACCGAGGGCGTATCATTCGGTGCCGTCGTTAACGCTCTAGCCAATAATTCCGATGCTAACCTGCTGTCAACACCCAGCATTCTGACTCTGGACAATCAAGAAGCAAAAATCTTGGTCGGTCGTGAAGTGCCCTTTCGCACCGGCTCATTTTCAACAACCGGTGACGGCACCAGCAATCCATTCACAACAGTGAATCGACAAGATGTGGGGATTGAGTTAGTGGTCACACCCCATGTCTTCGAGAACAACGACGTGCGGATGGAGATTTTGCAAAAAATTACTAACGTGATTAACACACCAGTGGGCGGCTCCGCTTTCGCGGATGTCGTGACATCAAAGCGTACGATTGAAACCACCGTACTCGCAGCCGACGGCCAAACCATCGTACTCGGTGGTCTGATCCAAGACGACATCAACAGCACCAATGTAAGGGTACCTGTTTTGGGCAAGATCCCATTACTCGGCGCCCTGTTCCGATCAACTACCCAAGACCGAACGAAAACCAACTTATTGGTTTTTTTACGGCCAACGATCCTACAAAGCACCGAAAATTCCACCCAACTAAGCCTCGAGCGATACCAGCAAATCTGGGAATTGGATCAGCCCAAGAATACCCAACCTGCCTCGGTTAACGATTTAGATGGCTTGTACAGCGGTCAAAGGCCGGAATAACCCAAGCTCTCAGCCGCAACGATTGACGTCATCATGAGAGTGCTCTTTGGCTTATATTATCGGGCGATTCGTTGGCTAACACAGCCCACCTTGAGTGGCCAGATAGATTTGGATCCGCACAGCGAAGTCGTTTACGTGCAGTCGCAACGGGTGCTCTCGGACCTATTCATTCTCGACCACGCAATCCATGGCAGTGACTACCCGTCGCCACTGAGTCCACTGGAATTAAACAACTGGAAATTAACCCGACGCACCTTTGCCTTGCGACGGCCGGTAGCCGGTCGAATGACCATGCAAACCTACTCAGAGCGCATGCTCAGCCTTGTTGATGCTCCAGACTCGGTAAAGCGCAATATCGTAATCGTCCCGTTTACGGTATTTTGGGGCCGCTCCTTAGCGCCCAAGGGCAGCTGGTTGCATGCACTGACCAGCGAGAGCGGAGAACTTTCCGGACGCTTCAAACGCACCGTCTCTCTACTCATTAATCGGCATGATATCCATGTGCGCTGCGGCGACCCTATTGCTTTGGCAGAGATCGCCAATCTGTCCAAGGGGCGCGATATAGCGATCCGACGCACAGCCCGATATTTACGGGTAAAACACCGCCAGCAGCGGGAAGCTACTCTGGGTCCGGAGTTCACCCACCGCAACGCGCTTATCGAGACTCTTATCGTCAGCGAGCAGGTGCGCACAACCATGCGCGAACTGGAGCTTACTGGGCAATCAACCCAGAAGCTCGAGCGCCTGGCACGACGCCACGCGAAATCTATTGCCGCGAACATGTCCCACGGCAAGATTCGTGTGTTCTTGTCCTTACTCACCTGGTTTTGGAACCGTCTCTACAGCGGCGTTAATGTTGGTGAAGTCGCTACGCTGGCACAGACCAGTGATACCCACACCCTTGTCTATGTGCCGTCCCATCGTAGTCATGTGGACTACTTGGTGCTGAGCTATACCCTGTACCTACAGGGTTTGATGATTCCTCACATCGCCGCCGGGGACAATTTAAATATGCCGCTAGTTGGGCGCTTTCTGCGCGGCGGCGGGGCGTTTTTCATGCGTCGGAGTTTTCGCGAAGACCCCCTCTACGCTAGCGTTTTTGCCGAGTACGTGTATCAGTTAGCACAGCGCGGTCATTGCTTGGAATTCTTCCCTGAAGGTGGACGATCGCGCACGGGGCGTTTGCTACCGGCAAAATTTGGCCTGCTTAAAATGTGCGTTGACAGCCAACAACGCGGCCTCCCCAAGCCATTGGCCTTCGTGCCTGTTTATTTCGGTTATGAGATCGTCCTTGAAGGCAGTAGCTACTTATCCGAGCTACGGGGCGCGGATAAGAAGCGCGAGAGCCCCCTAGACATCGTGCGCAGCCTCAAGCTGATCCGCAAAAACTTCGGTGAATTACACGTCAACTTCGGCACACCGATAAAACTCGACGAGTGGCTTAAGCAATACCAAGATAGCCACTCAGACGATGCTCAGCTTTTGCCACATCTTGGTAGCGACCTGATGCAGGCGATTAACCGCCAAGCCAGCGCCAATCCGATCAACCTGATTGCCAGCACAATTCTCACCGCTGACAAACAAGCCATGCCAGAACAGCAACTGCTGGTACAGCTACAGCACCATCAGCAGTTAATCCGCGATCTCGGCGGCGATCAACATCTTACCGATCCGAACATTAGCCCGGCCCAATTAGTTCAGTCGGCGGAAAATTTGGGATGGCTGCATCGAGAAACTCAGCCATTCGGCGACGTTTTATCATTGCAACCCGTGAACGCGGTCATGTTAACCTGGTATCGCAACAATATAATGCATCTGCTGGCACTACCCTCCTTAGTCGCCTGTCTGATTGTTAATCGCGGACGCGGCATATCCATGGAACGCCTGAAGTCCGGTATTGATCTCATTTATCCCTACATAGCCGAAGAGCTGAGTGCCAACCAGAACGCCAACACTGAGGCGACATTGACCTCTATGGCCAGATTAGGCCTAGTGCGCAGAGACGCAGATACTATCTTGCCGGCGGCACAGCACAGCGAGCAACGCTTACCACTGTTGCAATTGTCCAAATTGGTTAATGAAACTCTCGAGCGCATGTACATCGTGCTTAGCCTTGCGCACCATGGTCAATACACCCGTGAGAGTTTGTGCCAACGCAGCCAGCTTGCAGCACAGCAAATGGCGCGGCTGCATGGGATCAACGCACCAGAATTCTTTGATCAAGGCCTATTCGATCGATTGATAGATTCGCTGCTGGCAAATCAGCATCTGCAAACAGATGATGAGAAATTACTTGTGACCAATTCGACAATTGCAGAGACGTTACATAACGCCAGTACGGTCATCGACGACAAAATTAGATTTGCGCTGACACCGCTGCTGAATGGGTAGTCATTTAGATCTTGGGTTTATATCGGTAGATAAACATCAAAGCGGATGCTCTTGCCTTTGATTTGAAAAGCAGAAAGCACGTCCTTGGGGTCTTTTAGACGCCGTTTAACCACCACTCGAGCTGCTGCACAGCTGCGTGCTAATGCAATCTGTCGCTGAAGATCGTCACCATCGCCTGACCAATTATGAGCACTCAGCTCCCTTAAATGCTGCAAGCCAAGATTTGGCAAAGCGGTTTTACGTCGCGGCGGGAACATGGGATCCAAATAAATTACATCCCAACCCTGGGGATCACCCATAAAATCCATGCAGTCTCCATGCTCAACAGTGACACGGCCGAAAGCTTGGTCATGCTCACGCAACAGCAACCAGATCAGCGTGTTGCGTTCCACCATTGTGACTGTGCAGCCTTGGGCTGCCAGGGTCATGCCGTCAGTGCCGAATCCAGCGCACGCATCAAGAATCCGCCTTTGGCCCTGGGGCACACCACAGGCTTTACTCAACTCAGTCAAATGTCCGGCCTTAGACCGTCTTTGAATGTGCTGCTGCGGCAGTCGATACGGATGTTGATGACCCGGCATCAACAGCCCCAAACCCAGTTCGTCTAACACTAAAGCAGCCTCGGCACGCGGCGACAGCAGCACTTGGGCTAGACCAGAGGGGTCGACTTCTATTGCCTGACACCAAGGCGCAAGCGTCCGCGCGCGCTCATCTTGCTGGGGCAAATAAAACAGTGGAACCAAGATTGTCGCTACGATGTCGCGCCGCTCTGACGCTTACGCCAAGGGGAATCGCCCTGAACATAGATCGGCAATGCAAATTCAGCACTGACGCTGCGCCCTTCTGCATGGGTCGAGCGCGCTATACTGATCATTGCCTGGGCATCAGGAATCACTTCGCCGCGACTGCAAGCCCTGAGTTCATTCGGCAGCCAATCTGGCATGGCGCCGATTATTGCAACCGCTGTTGGCTGCAGATCAGCGGATGCCGCGATATCCAGTAGCCACTCGGGTGCGGCATCACAGAGTTGATCCGTATGCTGCTGTGACCACAACCCAAGACCACCAGCATGCGCAGAGACATAGAATGACTGAGCGCGACTCGGCACGACACAAATCACGCGCTCTACACTCGGCGGACACTGGGCCCAGGAACGCACCAAAATATCCGAGCAACGCTGTGGCACCACAGGGCAACTGCAGGCCATAGCAACACCCTGTGCCACCGAAGCGGCAATACGGACACCTGTGAAGCCTCCGGGACCAGCACTAAAACTTACCAATTCAGTGTCGCGAACAGCCAAGCCGGCACGCTGGTATAGGCCATCCAGCATGGGAATAATTTCTTGATTGTGTCGCCGTTCTAACCGCTGAGTATCAGCAAAAACGTCATCGCCAATCGCCAGCGCCACGCTACAATGGGATGTAGAAGTATCAATACAAAGAGTAATCGTCATTGGCCCAGCATAGCCAAGCATTAGATCTGGAGGAAGCGCTGACCGCTATTAGGCAGCAATTACCTTCGCCTCGTGAGCAAGAAACTTGCGTCCTCGATGAGGCCCTTGGCCGTGTCCTGGCCCAGCCCATTGATGCCGCACTGCCACTGCCTCCCTTCGTGGCCTCAGCCATGGACGGCTATGCCCTACGCAGCGCTGACGTCAATGCCCACAGCACTTATACACTGCGGGAAGTTGGGAGCAGTTTCGCAGGGCATCCGTATCCTGACCCTATCGAACCGGGACACTGTGTACGCATATTTACCGGCGCACCGGTGCCTAAAGAAGCCGACTTAGTCATAGTGCAGGAAAATGTTGCAGCCCAATCGGGCGACCAGGTCACCTTTGTGCCACATACAACACATGAGGGTCACATCCGCGAGATCGGTAACGATGTCGATAAAGGCCAGCGTCTGGCGGAGTCCGGAGAGCGCATCACGCCTTTTATGCTCGGCCAGTTCGCGGCTGCAGGAATCAGTACGCTACAGGTATTTCCACGAGTCCGAGTTGGCATCTTCTCTAGCGGTGATGAGTTACGCGACCCTGGAACGCCAGTAGAGGAATTAGCTTACGGGCAAATATACGACTCCAACCGCCTGACCTTGGCGAAGCTTCTTGATGATTTACCCATTCATTGCATTGACCTTGGCTGCCTGCCTGATGACCCTAACAAGATCGATGACGCGTTACGGCACGCCACCGATGCATGCGACGTGCTGATTACCAGTGGCGGCGTATCGGTCGGAGACGCAGACTATATTGTTGAGCGCATTCGCCAGCATGGCGAACTCGCCTTTTGGCGCCTCAATCTTAAACCGGGCAAGCCATTAGCCTTTGGCGAAATTCGTGGGCGCTGGATATTCGGCCTGCCCGGCAATCCAATTTCCACCATTATTACCGCATTACTCTTAGCCAAGCCCGCAATCGCTCATCTTGCCGGCACAGTCATGCCCACCCCAATGAAGATTCCAGCGACACTGGGAAATTCTATAACTCATACGACAGGGCGCACCGAGTATCAGCGTGGCCAGTTTAAGTTTGACGGCAATGGTTACACGGTAAGCCACACCGGAGAGCAAGGATCGAATCGCCTGAGCAGCTTTCGTCATGCCAATTGTTTAATTGAAATCGACAAAGCTCAGGGCGATATGCACATTGGCGACCCGGTGCTGATTCTGCCGCTGACTAATCTATTGCATTAACTTACAACGGTAATTACCGCAGTGATGCCGAAGCAAAGCCCGTGGCAGTGCTAATCCGCTAGGCTTTGGGCGATCGCATCTTGGATCGCAGATACCTCACCCTGACCATCAATCTCGACGTAGCGAATACCATCCTGACCTCGATAGTAGGCTATAAGCGGCTGTGTCTGCTCGGCATATACGGACAAACGTTCGCGAACAGTAGCCTCTGTATCGTCCGGTCGCTGCCGCAGCGGCTCACCGGTGACATCGTCGACGCCTTCCTGTTGCGGCGGATTATAAATTACGTGGTATACGCGCCCAGAGCCAGGATGCACGCGACGGCCGGTAATCCGGGCTACCAGTTCTTCATCGTTGACCTGAATTTCTAGCACCGCGTCTATAGGCACGCCAGCCTCTCGCATCGCTTCGGCTTGGGGTATTGTTCGCGGGAAACCATCGAACAAAAAGCCGGCGGCACAATCCGGCTGGGCAATGCGCTCTTTCACCAGTTCAATGATAATGTCATCCGATACCAGCGCCCCCGAATCCATCACAGCTTTGACACGTTGACCCAATGCACTGCCGGAACTCACTGCCGCCCGCAACATATCCCCGGTGGAGATCTGCGGAATATTCAGGCGTTCCTGAATAAATTGCGCCTGGGTGCCTTTTCCGGCACCCGGGGGTCCCAAAAGAATAATTTTCATTCGTTGCTCTCCAATCTTCCCATAAATCTCTGATCGACCCGTGCTCCTAGGGCCGATACAGAATCAATTCTTTTTCTTGCGTTATGGCGCGTCCGCCGCCAAGCGAGTCACATCCTCCACATCTTTCAGCAGCATGATCAGGCTCATGACCTGTAGCAGTTGTCGATTATCGTGAAGCTCAGCCTCTAACGTGATGATAGCTTGCCCAGAGGAATTACTCACCCTGGCAGAGGCCCCCATGAGCGATACCTTCCATGCAGCAAGCAATTGTGTGATGTCATTCAACAGTCCAGCACGATTTGCCGCCACCACCTGCAGAGTCGCAGCCCTGGTAGATTCTGGGGTTTCTATCCCTGGCAAGCCTGGTTGCGGAACTACTGTGCTTGATGAGTCCTGAGACTCCAGTACCCGCGTTAACAAGTCTATATAGCTGAGTTCCCCAGTCGCAACAGCACACAAAAACGGCGCCTCTTCAGCATGGTTAGAGTAACTCATGCAGTGATCTATAAATTCAGCATCACTATGGGGCACGCCAAGCTTGCGTTTGAAATCAATTAACAGGACTCGACCCGACAAAACTAAGTCAGCCGTATCGCGCGCGCGAAAATAGCCTGCTACTTTGGCTCGCGCACGATGGGTAAACAAAATATTTAAGGAGGGCTCTAGCCATTGGCGCTTCGGCCGCTGTTGCGCATCTACCAGCACCTCAAGCTGCTGCCCGGTCTGCAGACACATTTGCACGGGCACCTGAACCCCGTTGATAACGCCGCCAACGCATCGCTCACCAAGATCCGTATGCACCCGGTAGGCAAAGTCTAAAACAGTAGCACCACTAGCAAGATCAAGCACATGACCCTTAGGTGTGGTGATAAAAACCCGTTGCTGGCTGGTCTGCTGATCCAGTAGAGCATTTAGGTTTGCTGCACCTCCCAATTCATCATGCCACTCAATGACCTGACGCAACCAATCCATTTTTGCAGCAAAGCTCTCATCTTCATCTGCTGCCTGCCGGGCTCCAGATTTATATGCCCAGTGTGCACAGACCCCCAGCTCGGCGTCTTCATGCATTTGGCGTGTACGGATTTGCACTTCTAGGGTGTGGCCATCATCCGCAGTTACCGCTGTATGAATACTCTGATAGCCATTTTCCTTAGGCACGGCGATGTAGTCGTCGAATTCTCCGGGCAGGTGCTGCCATGTGGTATGAATGACACCGAGGGCTGCATAACAATCTGCGAGTGAATCAACAATGATACGCACAGCGCGCACATCGTAGACTTCTTCTATTGGGATATTTTTTGCCTGCATCTTGCGCCAGATACTAAAAATATTTTTCGCTCGACCATCCACATCTGCGCTAATACCTGTATCAGCGAGCAAAGCGAGCACACGCTCGGTCATCGTGGCAACTTGCTGTTCGCGTTGCTGCCGTTTCTGGCTCAGCTGTTTGGCGATACCTAGATATATGTCCTCGCGGAGATAACGCAGCGACAGATCCTCAAGCTCCCACTTCAATTGCCAGATACCTAGCCGATTTGCCAGCGGCGAAAAGATGGATCCAGCTTCTTGAGCGATACGCTGCCGCCGTTGGGGCTCATAATCCTTGGCCTGCCGCAGGGCTAATACGCGCTCTGCAAGCTTTATGGCTGCAACCCGCGCATCATCAATCATGGATGCGAGCATGCGCTTGACGTTTTCCACCTGGCTCTGCTGTTCTTTCGCCAGCATCGGTGAATCCGACATTTCCAGCAGACTGGTTGTTGCCATAGCCGCAACACTGAAAACCAGTTCCGTCGCTTCAGCACCTATCTGGGTCAGCAAATCAGCTTTGCTAACGCGCTCTGTGCGCACCAATCGGTACGCCAATGCGGCCAGCACCGAGGCAGTATCCAGACGCAGCTCTGCTACCAACTCTCCTAGCTCTAATGACACAGCGAGTTGATCAGCATGCTGCTGCTGAATCCATGCACAACAATCCATCAGCGGCTGGGCAGTCAACTGCGGGTACTCAGCAACCATGCGAGCCACCCATGCTGCCCAATCCAACGTGCCGTCTGCTGTTGTCGGTACCGCCTGACGAACGTTAACCACAGCCGTTTGTCCTATTGGTGATCACTAGGTCCTCACTGGTGGCGTACAAAGTGCCCTATTGTTTCCACATGTGCAGTCTGTGGAAACATGTCGTAAATACCCACTTCACACAAACGGAAGCCTGCATGTTTTAGGCGCAGCGCATCATCCGCAAAACTGCGCGGATTGCAAGATACATAGACAATCTGCTGCAACGCGCTATGCCCCACCCAACCTTCGAGATTGACCCCGGCACCACTTCTGGGTGGGTCAATAATCAAAGCCTCAGGGTAGCGTCCAGAGCCCGCTGTCTGTCCGTCAGCGCCAAGAACATTGGTAGAGCCGCCAGCTTGGTATAGATCTGCGACTGCAAAATCACAGCGTTCAGAAAGTCCGTTGCGACGTGCATTCACCTGGGCCATGGCGATCGCCTCAGCACTGGCTTCTAAACCGAAAACACGAGCACCTTGGCGCGCTAGGGGTAGGCTGAAATTTCCGATGCCACAAAACAAATCTGCTACCGATCGATCACGCACATCACCCAAATATCCTATTGCCGTCCGAATCAACTCTCGATTCATCACTGCGTTCACTTGGGTAAATTGATGTGCATAAAACTGCAAACTGAGCCCGTGTTCCGCTATGCCATAGGATAATGGCCGCACCGAAGCCTGCCCCGGCAGCGGCTGCAAGCTATCGTAGCCACCGGGCTGCAAGATCACCTGCACGTCGAAGGCTACTGCCAGCTGCTGCCACTGCTCGAGGTCAGAGTCGGTCAAAACATCGAGATGACGAACCAAAATGGCGCATTCACTGTCGCCTTCGGCCATTTCAATTTGCGCAATAGTTCGCGGTTGGCTGAGATTCGCTATGAGTTTTTTCAACGGGTGCAATAATGCGGACAATTTCGGGGTCAAAGTCATGCAAGCATCTAGACGTGCCACCCGATTACTGAACGATTCACGAAACCCAACCAACACCTGCTCACCAACAACGCGCACGCCAAGTCGCGCTTTGCGGCGATATCCCAACCGCGTGAGCCCAGTAGGCTCGCGCCAGCTCGCGGCGGCGACGTCGACTCGCTGCAATTCCTGGGCTAGATGGGCCTGTTTCAACAGCAACTGCTCACTGTACGCCAGATGATGCAAGCTACAGCCTGCGCAGCGCGGGAAGTATGTACAGGCTGATGCAACCCGATTGGGGTTGAGATCGGCGAGAGGCTGACCATCAGCAAAACGCTGACCGCCCCGCCGCTTCAAAATGCGCGCCTGCACCTGTTCACCTGGTAAAGCGTTGCGCACCCAGAGCGGGCGCTCATTGAGTGTCGCCGCACCCAAACCCTCCTCGGATAGCGCTGTAATTTGCACTTCTTGTTCTACAGGTATTTTTTTTGCCACTTTCGCCAATACATCCGTATCTTCATTGGTTGCTTACCATCAGGATCAACGAGACCCCAACATCTTGCGACTGATCAATGGTTTGTCGCCTAGTATCTCCTGCAGCGCTTGGCGCGTTATGTATTTCGCCGCGCGCCGGGTCTGGGGCTCGGTAAAGTCTCGCCGCTGAATACATTGCAGCCACTGGCCCTGAATCACAGCTAGATCCGTCGCTGTCTCTGTCACGTCCGCTACCCGAGCAAAACCGATTTGGGGCTGATACCGATAGTAGGCGTCTGAGTTAATTCCAGCGCCAGCATCAACATCTTGATCAAGCACTACCTCGTACCCGAGCTGCCCGAGTAAATCTAATTCAAAGCAGCGTAAAGCGGCCTGCAATTCGTGACCTGCTTCCATAGCGGTAAGCGCGCTCACCGCACCTGCAAAGATTTCCGGCTCTTTTTGCCGCTCGGCGACCAACCGACTGAGCAACTCCAATACATAAAAACCACTGAATAGCGCATCGCCCCGCAAATCAAATCCATGGGCGACGTCAAATTTACTTACGTTTACCAGGTTATTGCGCCCAAAGTAGCTGAGTGTACCCAAACTAAAGGGCTGCATCGGACTGATGCGTTTGCGCGCACCTCGAACGCCGCGCGCCACACCAGTTATGCGACCCTGATCCTTGGTCATAAATTGCACGATCGCACTGGTCTCCCGGTAGGGTCGCACGTGTAAAACCAAGGCCGATTGTTGTTGCATCATCAGTACGCAAGCGGGCTATGCTTCAATCATAGCCCAAGCGCCGCATGTCCCCAGCGCTATTAGTCCAGCCTTTGCGAACCTTGACCCACAAGTGCAACATCACCTTTTGTTCAAGCATGCCCTCTATATCTTTGCGTGCCTCGGTGCCAATTAACTTTAAGCGGGCACCCTGTTTACCGATCACAATGCGCTTTTGACCCTCGCGCTCTACGTAGATATCAGCATGAATTCTGACAATCTTTTCTTCTACTTTGAAAGACTCGATTACCACGGTAGCGGCATGGGGGATTTCGTCGCCAAGTTGCCGCATAAGTTTTTCCCGCACAATCTCTGCGACTAAAAAACGCTCGGGCTTATCTGTTACTTCATCGTCGGCAAACANGTGCGGCGCTTCCGGCAACGTCTTAAAAATTTGCTGACGGAACGCTTCCAAGCCCTCTTGTCTAAGTGCACTAAGGGGCAATATCTGCTGAAATAATTTGGTGGCATCAAGCCGCTGAATCTGCGGCAACAGTGCCGCTTTATCTCTGATGAGATCGATTTTCGACAACACCGCAAAACACGGTACTCGTGCGCCTTGCAGCAGCTTTAAGATATGTTCATCTTCGTCTACGATTTTTGCGCCTTCTAGTAGCAACACCAACACATCCACTCCGCTGAGCGTCGATGTGGCGTGATTTACCATATATCGATTGAGTGCTCGCTCGGTATTTTGGTGTATCCCGGGCGTGTCGACAAAAATCGCCTGATGCGCACCCTCAGTATCAACCCCAATTAAATTGCGACGTGTGGTTTGCGGCTTGCGCGAGGTAATACTTATCTTTTGACCCAGCACATGATTAAGCAGTGTCGACTTGCCCACATTCGGCCGGCCGATTAGCGCAACATAGCCACAACGCGACTGAATGCTCTCATTCATGCTCGATACCTTTGCTGCGCACCTGTGCAAGCACCAACCGCGCCGCTGCTTTCTCTGCACCACGACGTGAGCTTGCAGAGGCAGATGCTGATTTATTAAGCGCCGCCACCGAGCAGCTTACGCAATACTGACGCTGATGATCCGCCCCGGTAATGTCTTGAATTTCATATACTGGCAGTTCCAGACCCTGCCCTTGCAATAATTCCTGCAGCTGAGTTTTCGCGTCTTTGAGCGACTCAGCATCCANATTTTCAAGCCGTTCCGCATAGAGNATGTCTACTAGGCCAACACAGGGCTGAATGCCACCATCTTCATGGGTCGCACCAATGATCGCTTCTACAGCATTGGCTAAAATCGAATCGCGTTGACGCCCACCGCTCTTCAACTCGCCACTGCCCAAACGCAGCAAGGGCGCCAAATCAAGCTCTTTGGCGAGTATCGCCAGAGTCTGGCCCCGCACCAGTTCGGCCCGCATCAGCGACAGGGCATCTTCTTGCACTTGCGGATATTTGCGATAAAGCACGCTGCCCACGAGATAGCCCAGTACTGCATCGCC
Source organism: Gammaproteobacteria bacterium (assembly GCA_002684495.1). Lineage (GTDB taxonomy): Bacteria > Pseudomonadota > Gammaproteobacteria > Pseudomonadales > Azotimanducaceae > UBA4421. The sequence goes on from NYVG01000002.1 coordinate 438,502, forward strand.
CACAAATTCCAGGCGTTCGTTATTTTCCTTGGCATAACTTTTATGCGTGAGTGCCTGCTGCAGCAGCTGTATATTGTGGAACTCATAACCCAACCGCTGCTGCAATGGCCCGAAGTCGGACTGCCTTAAGGACTTAGCCATAACCGCCCCTAGTCCGGTGCTTCAGATAGCCAGCGATTGCGCTGAAAACTAGGCCAGTGCCAGCCTGGAGGCTTGTTGGCCCAAATCGCTACGGCCTTGCCCACGATATTATCCGCTGAGGCGAGCCCCCAGGTACGCGAGTCCGCTGAGCGATCGCGATTATCACCAATCATCAGATACTGACCTGGACCAATCGTCCATTCCTGGACCCGCTCATAACCCGCTGATTTATAAATCGGGTAGCGCTTACCATCGATTTCTTCTGTGTATTCTTGTACCTGCAGACGTAAGCCAGGGTCGGTGAATTCTCGAACGAATTCGTACTGCAAACGCTTGCCGTTTACGAAAAGCGTCTTGTTAACGTAGCGCACGCGGTCTCCTGGGATACCCATCACGCGCTTAATGAAGTAGCGCGGATCATGAGGTGGGACGAATACCATAATGTCGCCGCGCTCGGGGTCATCAACATCCACAAACTTTCCGCCCAGCACTGGAAATCGTAGGCCGTAGGCAAATTTATTGACCAAAATAAAATCACCAACCTGAAGCGTTGGGACCATAGATTCAGAGGGAATCTGGTAAGGCTCAGCAACGAACCCACGTAGCACAAAAACCAACAATAACACTGGGAAAAATGACTGCGCAAATTCAACCACTGCAGGCACTGAGGCGTCTTCTTCAGGTTGCTCAGAAGGGGTGCCCGCTGGCCCAACAAGGACCCATGCCTTGTGGCAGACAATGATCGCGCCACTGCCTAAAACGGCCCAAAACAGTATGTAGGGCAGATCAATATCCACTAGCGGTCTACTTTCAATGCTGCCAAGAAAGCTTCTTGCGGGATCTCTACCTGGCCTAACTGCTTCATGCGCTTTTTGCCCTCTTTTTGTTTTTCTAAGAGCTTTTTCTTGCGCGTAATATCGCCGCCATAGCACTTAGCAGTGACATTTTTGCGCAGCGCTTTCACTGTTTGCCGAGCAATCACTTGTCCGCCGATAGCCGCCTGCAAAGCAACATCGAACATCTGCCTCGGAATCAGTTCTTTCATCTTCTCTGCNAGGCTGCGACCACGAGTCTGGGCTTGATTGCGATGCACGATGCTCGCCAAGGCATCTACACGGTCACCGTTTATTAAAATATCGAGTTTCACCAGATTTGCCGGCTCAAAGCGCGAAAAAGCGTAGTCCAGCGAGGCAAAACCACGACTCACCGACTTCAGCCGGTCGAAAAAGTCCATCACCACCTCGTTCATAGGCATCTCCCAGTGCATGGATACCTGCCCCTGAGAAAAGTGCATATTCTTTTGCACACCCCGACGTTCAACGCACAATGACATGATGCTGCCAACGTAATCTTGGGGCGTAAGGATATTCACCTCAGCAATCGGCTCACGCATCTGACGGTAGTTCGTAGGGAGTCGCGATGGATTATCCACTTGCTTTATAGAACCGTCATTTAGCTCAACTTCGTACACCACTGTTGGCGCAGAAGTAATGAGGTCAAGACCATACTCTCGCTCTAGGCGCTCCTGCACGATCTCCATATGTAACATGCCGAGGAAGCCGCAACGAAAGCCGAAGCCAAGGGCATCAGAAGATTCAGGCTCATAAAATAACGATGCGTCATTCAATACGAGCTTCTCTAACGCTTCGCGAAACGATTCAAAATCGTCAGACGTTACTGGGAACAGCCCAGCGTAGACCTGGGGCTTAACCCTACTGAAGCCAGGCAGCTGAGGTACATCAGGTGTCTTTGCAGCCACCAAGGTATCTCCAACAGGCGCCCCGGTAATCTCTTTTATACCAGCGACCACGTAACCAACTTCGCCCGCGCCCAAACTTTTATCTGGCATACGTTTAGGCGTGAATCGGCCCAGCTGATCAACGGAGTGAGCCTTGCCGGTGGATTTAACAATAATCTTGTCGCCCTTATTCAAACGGCCCTGAACTACTCGTACCAGCGACACGATACCGAGATAATTATCAAACCAAGAATCAATAATCAGCGCCTGTAACTCGGCTTCGTCGTCGCCCTCGGGTGGTGGCACCGCGTCCACTAAAAGCCCCAGCACCCCTTCTACCCCGAGTCCNGTTTTAGCGCTCACCTGATGTATATCAGTGACGTCTAGGCCAATAATGTCTTCGATCTCGCCGGCTACTCGTTCGGGCTCTGCCTGGGGCAGATCAATCTTATTCAGTACCGGAATGACCTCTAAACCCTGCTCAATGGCGGTATAACAATTGGCCACGGATTGAGCTTCCACACCCTGGGCGGCGTCCACTACTAACAATGCGCCTTCACACGCAGCCAGAGACCGGGACACTTCATAACTGAAGTCCACGTGGCCCGGAGTATCGATGAAGTTCAGCTGATACTTTTCGCCGTCGCTGTGGACATATTCCAAAGTGACACATTGCGCCTTGATTGTGATGCCTCGCTCACGCTCAAGATCCATAGAATCCAGCACTTGCTCCGCCATTTCACGGTCACTCAAACCACCGCACATTTGAATAAAACGATCGGCCAGGGTCGACTTTCCATGGTCGATATGGGCGATGATAGAGAAATTGCGGATGCGCTGATTTATAGACACGGCTGGTCGCTGCACAAAAGGGAGCGCAGTTTAGCTCATCCGAGACAGGCGATGAAGCACAGTACTGGGCAACTTGCATCTAGCCATTACGCAAAACCAATCGGTACGCTTTTGTTCAAACTGTAGAATCCAAATTAGTAGTCTCAATGCGACCCAATGGCCACAGGAGGATTGGAGCGAGAGGTCCCGAGAGTACGCCCATTGCCACCCAAAACCGCACACTTCGGTTCTTACGTTTAGCCATGCGAAAACACAATGCAGCACAGAGTAAAGTCACCACAGCGAGCGCTGCCACTGCCATCGTCTAATCGTCTTCAGGGACTTTGAGGGTCAGAAAAATACGGCGCTGCTGACGCAATACCAACACTGGCACAATGCTGCCCGGCTTAACGTCCGCAATGATGTCGTCTAGCGCCTCAGAATCGACTACCGGTTTGGTGCGCATCCGCAAAATAACATCGCGGGGCATCAATCCCGCCTCGCCGGCTAGACCTCTTGCAGCAACGACTTCAACTCCGCCATCAATACCAAGCTGCTCCATTGTCTGCTCTGACAGATCACGAACCGTGAGACCGATCTTGTTATCTTGGGACGATTGCTTCGGTCCTCTGGTTAGCCCAGCCTGATCGGGCAGTTCGCCAATAGTGACCGATAATTTTTTCTTCTTGCCACTACGTACAACAGTCAAACGCGAAGGCTCGCCCACCGGAGCACGACCAACATATTGGGGCAGCTCGCCAGAACGCTCGATATCTTGGCCATTGAACTCGACAATAATGTCTTCTTCCTGCAAACCCGCATCAGCAGCCGGGCTGCCCTCCATAACTCGCGCCACCAGCGCACCTCGCGGCCGCTCCAAGCCGTAGCTGAGAGCCAAATCACGGCTGACCTCGAGAATTTCCACTCCCAGCCAGCCCCGCGAAACCCGCCCCTTATCTTTGAGCTGCTTTACAACGTCCACAGCCATTTCAATGGGAATCGCGAAACTCACCCCCATAAAGCCACCTGAGTTCGAATAGATCTGGGAATTAATGCCAACCACTTCCCCGTCTAAATTAAATAACGGCCCGCCAGAGTTTCCTGGATTAATAGCAACGTCCGTCTGTATGAAGGGAACGTAATTACCCGTTTGTGGATTCGATAGACTGCGGCCCTTTGCACTGACTATGCCGGCGGTTACCGAGTAGTCGAAACCAAAGGGCGAACCGATCGCCAGCACCCACTCGCCTACTTCCAGTTCGTCTGAGTCCCCTATCGTCAAGGCTGGCAATCTTTTGTCTGCAGATACTTTTAATAACGCCAAATCTGAGCGCGCGTCTGTACCCACTAATTCCGCTTCATATTCCTCGCGGTTACTCAGACGCACCATAATTTTCTCGGCGCCATCTACCACATGATTATTGGTTAGGATGTATCCGTCGGACTCGATGATAAAGCCGCTGCCAAGGGAGCGAGGACGCAAACGCGGCTGATTTTCGCGCTGCTGCGGCGGTCCAAAGCGGCGGAAAAATTCTTCTAGTTGATCGTTACGCGGCCCTCTTCGATTCATGCGGCTCGGCGCTTCACCAACCGTACTGATATTCACTACGGCTGCCTCATTATCCTTTACCAACTCAGTAAAGTCGGGCAACCCTGCCGCCTGCACACTGGATGCTAAAATTCCCCACAACACCATTAGACCTGAATAGCTAAAAACCCTCATGCATACAGTGCGCAGTGACAACGGATTTGCGGTCGTGTTCAGCATTTAATTGATCCCTTTTTATTACAGCTTACTATGCCTTCGAGCGAATGGATGTCCACGCCAGCTGCTTCGATGAAAGATTCAGTCTTGATAACAGCAAAGCTGAAGGTTGTTTCTTCGGCAACGCCATCCACCCTTATGCCGCAGAACGTTATGCGATCCTATACGGGTCCGCAGTCATTGTGTTCTGACACAATTATTCGTCTTTGTACACTTTCGTTCGGCTTAGACAAAATAGTGGGTCCACTCCTTGGTTCTTTCAAGCCATCGTCAATAGCCGACCATCGACGACGTAAAACCCGAGTCCAACCCATCAACAACGCTACGAATAGCGCCAATATACTCAATTGCACAGGTAATACCTGTAACAGAGGGTAAGCATTGGTTACAGCATCCGACAATGTGATTGCTGCGACAAGACCCGCCAAAGGAACTGCAAACAAGCGTAAAACGATGCTGTTCAGTGTCGATCCACTGATGGCTAAGGTCGCCGGAATCCCTTCGTGTCGAACAACCGGCCCCGAATTCTTCGGGCTAAAACACATACCGGGGCATGTTGAGCATGCCTCTTCATTCGAGACGAAGCTTAGACCTGCAGAGGTTTTTTGCAGCAGTATGTGCCGTTCAATCATCTCAACTCTCGCACTGCCCTTGGATCATGGTCGAGTTCCCCCCGAACCCCCCGGAAGTCGTTATACTGGGGGCAACATGCCAAGCTGACAAGATCATGTCACAACGATTCGCAACTGACGTTCTCATTATTGGTGGAGGGGCCGCCGGCCTCGCAGCCGCGCTGCAACTTGCCGACGCGGCAAGAGTTACCGTATTAAGCAAGGGCGACATTACCACCGGCTCCTCCCATTGGGCACAGGGCGGCGTGGCTGCAGTAATGGACCCCGAAGACAGCTATGCGGCACACATNACAGATACGATGGAAGCCGGTGCCGGCTTATGCGACCCCAAGGTCGTCAAGGCTACGGTCGCAGACGCTCCAGACATAATCGCCCAACTATCCGGTTGGGGAGTTAACTTTGATGTGGAAGATAACGCACTGCATCTCACTCGCGAAGGCGGTCACTCGCACCGCAGAGTTGTGCACGTCGCCGACGCCACCGGCAAGGCAATTACCCAAACCTTGACCGAAAAAGCACTCGACCATCCGAATATTGAATTATTCAACGACCGTATTGCCATCGACCTTATTAACCTGTCAAAACTTGGCCGCTACCCAAATCGCTGTGCTGGCGCTCACGTATTGAATCGCAACACCGGCCGAGTCGAAGTGTTCCAGTCGAACTTCGTAATTCTAGCAACCGGCNGCGCCAGCAAAGTTTATCTCTATACCAGCAACCCAGACGGCTCCACCGGCGATGGCATCGCTATGGCATGGCGGGCAGGTTGTCGCGTTGCGAATATGGAATTCAACCAGTTCCATCCTACTTGCCTATATCACCCCCATGCAGGCTCTTTCTTAATCTCTGAGGCAGTGCGCGGCGAAGGCGGCATTCTGCGGCTACCCAACGGCGAACGCTTTATGCAACGTTTCGACGAACGCGCGGAACTGGCACCCCGAGATATTGTTGCCCGCGCAATCGACCACGAAATGAAACGTATCGGCGCAGATTGCGTGTACCTGGATATCTCCCACCGCTCAGCTGAATTCATTCACGGGCACTTCCCAAATATTGCAGAGAAATGCGCGTCGCTTGGCATCAATATCACNCGCGACGCCATCCCAGTGGTCCCGGCCGCACACTATTCCTGTGGCGGCGTCGTGGTAGACCAACACAGCCGCTCTGATCTGGCGCATCTATATGTTATTGGCGAAGCCAGTTGCACAGGTTTGCATGGCGCCAACCGCCTCGCCAGCAACTCATTGCTTGAATGCTTGGTGTTTGCACGCCGCGCCGCCAACAAAATCCAAACCCAGCTTGAGCGCCCACTGACTGTCCCGTACATTCCTAAATGGGATGAATCGCGCGTTCGCGACTCTGACGAAAGNGTCATCATCGCGCATAACTGGGATGAATTACGGCGCTTCATGTGGGATTTTGTCGGTATCGTGCGTACTGACAAACGTTTGCAACGGGCGCAACATCGGATCGATCTACTGAAACAAGAGGTCGCTGATTATTATGCTAATTACACCATTACCAGCGATCTAATTGAGCTGCGTAATTTATTGCATGTGGCTGACCTTATCGTACGTTCAGCCTTGCAGCGTCGGGAAAGTCGCGGCCTGCACTTCACCTTAGACCACCCGCAACAAAGTGCCCAGGCTCAAGATACAATTTTGTTTCCGGGCGGCCTTGACGACTTAAACGTGATGGGAGCGACCACGACCAACTAGCTAGCATCAGCCGCTTGCCCACATTATCCGCTTCGCGCTCTTTAAGCTCTTGGCATACGTAATGCCAAGTTCGCCTCNCGACAGCACCAAGCGAAGATCTCGCGACTCACCTCATCGTAGAACAACCACTGCGGGCGCGCGCCAGCAATACAAAAGCACACGGCCCAGGGCATCTGCCAGAATTGCTGCAGTCGAGTAGCGTCTAGGTGGACAGCGTCGNCAGTGGGTAGTTTTATACTGCTCAATCGGCCCGGCCGTGCAGACATGACCATGCGCTGAGACAACGGTATGAACAATCCACTGCCAGTGATTCCCAATAACTTTGCGCCAGTACATTCGAGAACAACAACCCCTAGCAGCGCCACACAGCAACGTAATCTGCCCAACTGCAGCGGTACCGAAATTTGCCCCTCGCTATCGGCACCGCGCTCCAACATCGCTAGGAGATGGTGGCCGGCGCAGCCGGGGTCGCAATGATCTTATCCACTACCTGTTTTATCAGCGGATCAGTAGGCACCTCTCGTCCCTGCACCCAGTCGAACAACTGCCAATCTTCAAGATCCAACATTTGCTCATAACAGCGCTGTTCTGCAGCGCTTAAGCTCGCGTAGTGATCTCTAGCAAAAGGAATCAACTGCAACTCGAGTTCCAGCATGCCCCTACGACTACGCCAATAAATATGTTTCAAATCCGTTACTGCCATAACTGCCTTTGCGCCTTACCTTATTGCAATTACTGCCGTCAATCAGGCAGTCTATTTCCTCTTTCCTTGTACGAGTACGACCTTTGAACAATTGGCAAGATGTACGGATGCTCAAGCTCACCGGCTTTACAGCGCGCGATTTCCTGCAAGGCTACGTGACCTGTAATACTGATAGGATATCCGAGCTCACCTGTTTACCCTTCGCTGCCTGCTCTTTGCAGGGCCGGGTTGTTGCCAATGGCTGGGCGCTGCAATTAACCGATGCCATTGGCCTCGTTATGCACCGAACCATCACCCAAACGTTTAGAGATTATTTAGAACCGTATCTTCGATTCTCTAAGTGTACGCTCGAAGGTGGTGAAGATTTCGTTTATGTCACCACATCCGCTGACGACACCACCGCAGATTTTATACCGGACTGGCACTTGGTTCGCGACACTACCAAGCCACAGCAAGAACTTGCAGGGCTACCGGACGCATCGTCGCACATTAACGAACAGCTTATTGAGCGGCGCCAGGTGCTGATCGAAGATCGGACCAGCGGGCACCACCTACCGCAAATGCTCGCTTTGCAGGAACACGGCGCTATCGACTTCGACAAAGGCTGTTACCTGGGTCAGGAGGTGGTCGCGCGAGCCAGTTTCCGAGGCGCCGTTAAACGTGGTCTTGCAAGCTTTGCTACTGCCAACGCCACAACGCTAGAAGTGGGTTCTACTTATGAGAATGGCGATGGCAAGGGCGCAGTGGTCATGCTGGGTGAAAAGCAAGGCCTCTGGGTAACGCGACTCTAACCGCGCGACATCAGGGTGCAGTGAAGTGACTTAGCACGTGAGCGCTGGGCACATCGGTTAGCTGTTTGTACTGCCAGTCCGGCTGCCCATCTTTGTCAATCAACAGTGCTCGCACCCCTTCTGGAAAATCCAGTAATTGCGCGCAGCGCGTGGCAATACTGAGCTCCATAGCGAAACTTTCTGCCAAAGTCATATGCTGTACCCGGCGTAGCTGCTCGAGCACAATTGCAGCGGTGGTTGGACAGCCTTTGCGCAAGTTCTCCAGACCACGATCGATCCAATCTGACTGGCCCTGCAAGGCAAATAGTGCGCTGGTAGTTGCCGCAAGATCATCCAATCGCACTGACCAATCGGGGATAGCGTCTATCTCACTGGGCAGTTGCGACGGTTGTTTATGCAAGGTTGCCAAGAAGTTTTGCAACAGCGCTATATTTGCTTTGTTAACACCCACGCTCCAGGGCAGTTCAGCAAGTTGCGGCACTAGCTCATCGCGAGTCTCATGCTCAATAACATGGGAACCAATACCAAGTTCTAATGCGTCTCGGGCATTCAACTGACTACCTGTAAGGCCTAGGAACGCCGCCACCGCCAACGGTAGTTGTCTTAGTACCCAACTGCCGCCGGCATCGGGAAAGAGACCAATTGTGATCTCAGGAAATGCCAACCGCGAACGCTCGGTGAGCACTCGAAAAGCCGAGGCTGACAGCAAGCCAAAGCCACCCCCCATTACCACACCATGCCCTAGCGTCATGATCGGTTTCGGGTATTGGTGCATAAGCAAGTTGAGTTGATATTCCTCGGTGAAAAAAAATCGGGCGTAGTCATCTACCTCTGACCCTGCCTGCTGATTGGCAACACATGAGCGATACAGCGCCTGTATGTCACCGCCGGCACAAAACGCTTTCGGCCCTCGGCCGGTCAGCACAATTGCCGCTATGTCGTCTCGCGAACGCCAACCGTCGAGCGCTGCGGTCATAGCTCGAATCATCTCTAATGTCAGCGAGTTAAGACTCGACTCAACGTTCAGTGTAAGCGTACCTAGTACACAACCACTAACAGTTGGCAGTTCGGCAACAACCAATGGCGTATCTGCTGCGTGCATACCTCTCTCCTAACCTACGCGCGTCCAATCTATGGGCGCGAGCCCCTGGGATTCCAGATATTGGTTCGCTTGGGAAAAATGCCGGCAGCCAAGGAATCCACGATGCGCCGAAAGCGGCGATGGATGAGGCGCTTTTAACAGGCAATGGCGCGAACCGTCTACAACCGAGGCTTTTTTCTGTGCGTAACTGCCCCACAACAAAAACACTAAGCCTGAGCGCTGCGCGGCTAAACGTTGCACCAATACATCAGTGAACTGCTCCCAACCACGGCTTTGATGGGAGCCCGCGGCTCTGGCTCTGACGCTGAGCACAGCATTAAGTAACAGTACGCCCTGCTGCGCCCAAAGCGAAAGGTCACCAGTGCCCGCCGCTGCCAGTGTCTCACAACCTAAGTCACTCTCTATTTCGGCAAAAATATTGCGCAACGACGGCGGTAACGCCACGCCACGGGGCACCGAAAAACTTAGACCATGGGCCTGGCCGGGACCATGGTATGGATCCTGACCGATAATAACGACCTTAGTTTGCTCCATAGGCACAAGATTCAGCGCAGCAAACATATCCCTGCCCGCCGGATAAACTTGGTGCCCAGCGCGCTTTTCGGCAAGCAGAAATTCCCGCAACTGCTGCATGTACGGCTGCTCAAATTGATCTGCCAACAACGCCCGCCAAGNGTCTTGCAACTGCACGGTACGCATAGATTCCCCGCTAAACTTTTCGCATCAGNGGAAACAGTAACACATCACGTATGGTGGGCGAATTAGTCAGCAACATCACCAAGCGATCAATGCCAACACCCTCACCCGCAGTGGGAGGCAAGCCATATTCCAACGCCTTGATGTAGTCGTCGTCAAAGTGCATGGCCTCATGATCCCCCGCAGACTTTAGATCAGCTTGAGCTTTAAACCGTTCAGCCTGATCAATCGGATCATTGAGTTCGGAAAAACCGTTAGCGTATTCGCGGCCACCAATAAATAACTCAAAACGATCGGTGATCGCCGGATTTTTGTCGTTACGACGCGCCAGCGGTGATACCTCCGCTGGATATTCCGTTATATAAGTGGGTTGCTCTAGTTGCGCTTCGACCCGCGCCTCAAACACTTCCATTTGCAACTTGCCCAAGCCCCACTCATCCTTGGGGCCAACACCCGCGCGATCTAACAAATCACGCAAGTCCGATTCATTACTTGCAGAAGCTTCAGACACACCACCGAATCGCACCAGTGATTCTTCCATACTAAGCCGCAATGCCGGCTTACTCAGATCCAGCTCAATCCCCTGATAGGCGAATTGGGCACTACCCACTACATTAGTGGCCAACATGGCCAGCAATTCGTCCGTCAGGTTCATCAGGTCCTCATAGTCTGCATAGGCCTGATAGAACTCCAGCATCGTGAACTCTGGGTTATGCCGAGTCGAAAGTCCCTCGTTACGAAAATTACGATTAATCTCGAACACTCGCTCGAACCCGCCAACCACCAATCGCTTAAGGAATAACTCTGGGGCGACTCGCAAATACAGCGGCATATCCAGAGTATTGTGATGGGTAATAAAGGGTCGCGCAGTAGCACCACCGGGAATGCTGTGCATCATGGGTGTTTCTACTTCAAGATAATCATGCTCGACGAAGTACTGACGTATGTTGTGCACAATCTGCGACCGCGCTTGGAATATCTTACGGCTGTCTGCATTGGTCATCAGATCGACATAGCGCTGCCGATAGCGGGCTTCCTGATCGGTCAGTCCATGAAATTTTTCAGGCAGCGGCTGCAGCGTCTTATTGAGCAGAGCGATCTCTTGCGCCTGCACTGAAAGCTCGCCCTTATTGGTGCGCATCAGTACGCCGCGCACTCCGACAATATCGCCCATCTCCCAATGTTGAGTAAAACCTGCGTAGGCCTCTTCGCTGAGATTATCCTTCGCTAGATAACATTGAATCTGTCCGGAAACGTCCTGCAGGGTTATAAAACTGGCCTTACCCATAACCCGGCGTAACATAATGCGCCCGGCAACTGCAGTGGCTACCTGCGCTTCAGCAAGTGCAGTCTTGTCGTCGTCCACATGACGGGCCAATAGGTCCGACGCCAAGTCTTGGCGCCGAAAATCATTAGGATAGGTACCGGCAGCGGCTTGCCAGCTCTGCATTTTTGCTCTGCGTGCCGCCAGAATATCTCGCTCTTCACTCATACTGGACCTCGTTGCTCCCTATTCTATTCTCTACAATCCCGCTTTGAGATTGGCCTCAATGAATCCATCAATATCGCCATCCAACACGGAGCCTGGGTCAGTGCGCTCAATTTGCGTGCGTAAATCCTTTACTCGAGACTGATCGAGTACATAGGAACGGATTTGACTACCCCAGCCAATATCCGCCTTGGAATCTTCAATCGCCTGCTGTTCCGCGCGCCGTTCTTGCAGCTCTAATTCATACAACTTGGCGCGCAACTGCTTATAAGCATTGTCTTTGTTTTGATGCTGCGAGCGTTCACTTTGGCACTGCACTACCGTATTTGTTGGTAGATGGGTAAGGCGCACCGCCGAGTCTGTGCGGTTAACGTGCTGACCGCCGGCACCGCTGGCACGATAGGTATCCACCCGGACGTCGGCTGGATTGATATCAATTTCGATGTCGTCGTCAATTTCCGGCGCGATAAAAACCGAGGCAAAAGAAGTATGCCGGCGGTTGCCCGAATCAAACGGCGACTTGCGCACAAGTCTGTGTACGCCGGTTTCGGTACGCAGCCAGCCATAGGCATATTCGCCTACGATTTGCACCGTGGCACTTTTAACGCCGGCCACGTCACCAGGTGACAACTCTGTTACTCGTGCTGAAAACTGGCGTTTTTCTGCCCATCGTAGATACATACGTAACAACATATCAGCCCAGTCTTGGGCTTCGGTGCCGCCGGATCCCGACTGAATTTCTAAAAAGCAGTTCGCATTATCCATCTCACCTTGGAACATGCGCCTGAATTCCAAAGCGGCCAGACGCTCCTCTAGTGCGTCGAGCTCGCCCCCAACCTCGTCCAAGGTATCTTCATCTTGTTCATCACTGGCCATTTCTGCCAGATCAGCAAGATCGCTGAGGGATTCAGTAAAAGACGCCAACACACCGACAATATGTTCCAGTTCTGAGCGCTCGCGCCCAAGCAATTGCGCCCGCGCGGGATCGCTCCATACGTCAGCGTCAGCAAGCTCTAGCTCGACCTCCTGCAGCCGCTCGCGTTTTTCAGCGAAGTCAAAGATACCCCCGAAGCGCTAGATCGCGCTCATTCAGATCCTTGATGCGTTCACGAACCGAGGTAATTTCTGGCATAGGTCTCTATCGGTGTTATACAGCGTTTTAGCTGTTTTTTAAGCAGCGCGGAGTCTAAGCCAAAGGCTGGACGTACTCCACTATCAACTGCAATGTTGCGGTATTGCCATAGTCATTACGTGCAGGGCGATACACCACCCGCAGACGCTTTGTCTCCTGAGCCAATGCCGGTTGTCGGAATGCTATGGCGTCAATCAGACGCGTGTCTTTGCGCAGCACCAATTTCAAGTGCTGCTCGCCAACCACGCGTTGACTGATAAGATCAAAATCATCACAAAACGCCGGCTCCGGAAAACCGTTGCCCCAAGGACCCGCATTGAACAGCGTATGTACTGTATCGAGGCTAAGTTCCTGCTCAGATAATCCACCATCCACAAAGCATTTGGCACTCAGGGCGTCTTCGCTAACCAGTTCAGCTACAACTTGGTCAAATATACTGCGGAAGCGCTCAAAGTGAACACGCTTGAGACTTAAACCCGCGGCCATAGCATGGCCACCAAACTTTATTAATATACCCGGATAGCGGGTGGCTATGGTGTCGAGTACATCGCGGATGTTTAGGCCATCAATGCTGCGCGCTGAGCCTTTTATTTCACCCACAGCACCTTCTGAGGAGTCCGCAAAAACAATAGCCGGGCGATGCAAGCGCTCGCGCAACCGCCCCGCCACAATGCCCANCACGCCCTNATGAAATCGCTCGTGATACACCGCGATGCCCTTGGCGTCATCCATCTTCGATACTTGAGCAAGAAGTAATTCCGCTTCGGCCACCATACCTTGCTCTATCTCACGTCGATCCTTGTTTAGGCCGTCTAACTCCTGAGCTAAAGATCGCGCGGTGACGACATTGTCGGCCAACAGACAGCGAATACCCACGCTCATATCTCGCAGCCTTCCGGCGGCGTTGAGACGCGGGCCAATGGCGAAGCCAAGATCTTGGGCACTGAGTTGCGTTAGATCACGCTTACCTACTTCCGCCAANGCACGAATTCCTGGACGGGTATGGCCCTGACGCATGCGTAACAGACCTTGGTGGACCAATATTCGATTATTGCGGTCTAGGGGCACCACATCGGCGACTGTGCCCAACGCAACCAGGTCTAAAAACTGACCCAGATTAGGTTCAGGACGCTGGGCCGCGTCGAACCACTGGCGCTGGCGCAAGGNGTGACGTACCCAACTGAGCAGATAATAGGCAACACCTACACCGGCGATGGATTTACTTGGGAAACCACAGTCATGGCGATTCGGGTTAACAATGGCATAGGCTGCCGGCAACTCTGTGCCCGGGAGATGATGGTCAGTGACAATGACATCAATACCCGCAGCGTTCGCCGCAGCCACCCCGCCAACGCTAGAAATACCATTGTCGACGGTAATAATTAAATCGGGTTTAAGGCTGTGGGCAATGGCCACGATGGCCTCCGATAGGCCATAACCAAATTGAAAGCGATCAGGTACGAGAAATTCGACCGCCTCAGCTCCCATGGCAGCCAGCGCTAACTTGCATAAAGCTACTGACGTGGCACCGTCTGCATCATAGTCGCCGATAATCAGGATCTTTTGCTGCGCCACTACCGCTTCGGCCACACGCTGGGCGGCCTTATTTATATCCATCAAGCCCAGCGGCGACACCAAGGACTTTAGGCCTTTGTCGGCTTCTTCTGCACGGGTCAGTCCACGACTCAGATATAAGCGCTCAATCAGCGGATCGTCTAAATCAAGCGCGCCATCGCCAACCGCTCGCGTAATGATCTGCATCGGCGTAATTAGTCCTGGGGCGCCACGCGGATTCGCATCACTGGAGCCGTCACTGTCGCCAAAGCCTCAAGCTGCNCAAGCGCCTCATTCATTTGCGCTTCTCGAATATCCTCGGTGAGGATGACGATATCTACAGAACCACCTTGGGCATGGCTATCTTTTTGAATTACCGCATCGAGATTGATGTTATGGCTTGAGAGTATTTGCGTGACTTCAGCAAAAACCCCTGGTTCATCACGGGTGGGAATCCGTAAATAGTAAGCACTGCTGATTCCTTCGATCGGCTGTATGGGTATGGACCGGCTAGCACCTGAATCCGCCACGGCCTGTTCGGAATGCAGCGCGGTTCCGATAATGTCTGCCACTACCGCAGAGGCCGTAGCTGCACCGCCAGCCCCAGGGCCACTGAAGAGCGTCTTACCTGCTGCATCGGACACCACTTGCACAGCATTCAGAACCCCATTGACGTGCGCTACCAGCTCGCTCTGGGCAACTAATGTGGGATGCACCCGCGCCTCGATACCATCAGCATTACTGCGCAAAATGCCCAAATGCTTAATACGATAGCCCAACTCAGTGGCATAGCTTATGTCCTTGGGAGTGATCGCGCGGATGCCTTCGACATAAACTTTGTCAAACTCGAAATCTGTACCAAAGGCCAGCGCCATAAGAATAGTTAGCTTATGCGCCGCGTCGACCCCATCCACATCGAAAGATGGATCCGCCTCGGCATAACCTAAGGCCTGGGCGCGCTCTAGGATTTCATCGAAATCCACACCCTCAGACTCCATGGCAGACAGCATGTAATTGCAGGTGCCATTGATAATGCCACTCAGGGCACTGAACTGATTCGCCACCAAGCCGTACTGCAGTGCCTGGATGATTGGAATTGCTCCAGCAACTGCCGCCTCAAAACGCAACCGCTGCCGTGATAGTTCATTACCATGTAATGCGATAACTGCCTTATTCGCTGTCACAACCGCTTTGCCACTGTTTAACGCTGCAACAATCAGTTGCTTTGCTAGCGTCTCGCCGCCAATCAACTCAACAATCACGTCAACCCGCGGATCGGACAGTAGATCCATCACGTCAGTGGAAAAATCTGCCCCGTGGAGGTCTACCTCTGGCTTAGCGCTGCGACTGGCCACACGCACCACGTTGACGCTGACACCACTGCGCTGCTCAATCAGCCCGCGGTTGCTGGCAAGTAGCGTCAAGACACCCTGAGCTACCGTGCCCAGACCGGCAATACCTATCGAAAGGGTTTTCAAACTATTGCTCCTTGTGCCTACTGGCCGATCCGACTATTCACCGAGGACGGCCGCAGCCAAGCGTTCCGCGGGCAGGTATCCTGGCAACAACCTTCCATCTGCCAGTACGATGGCCGGGGTGCCACTGATGCCCAATTGCTGCCCCAAACCATAGTGATCGCTTATCGCATTCTGACAAGTCTTTGCAGGAACGCTGGCACCGCCCTTAAGCTCGGTGATAGCGCTTTGACGATCTTTCGCGCACCAGGCCGACACCATCTTGTCGTGGGTGTCAGAATCAACACCTGCGCGCGGATATGCCAGATATCGAACCTCTATGCCAAGCTCATTAATTTGCGCCATCTCCTTATGTAATTTTCGACAATAGCCGCAATCTACATCGGTAAACACTTGGACATAGCCACGGCGCTCGCCAACCGCCGGAAATACAATCATGTCTTCAAGGGGCTGCTGCGCCATCAATTGCTGACGCTTTTTGTCACGCCGTAGCTCCGACAAGTTGACCAGATCGTCTTGCACGGCGAAAAGGTCACCGCTAAAGAAGTGTTGTCCATCCGCTGTGCCATAAAGAGTCGTACCACCAGACAATTCGATCGCATACATTCCAGGAATATCGATGGGTACCACCGCTTCAATTGGAATTCCGGGGCGCAACTGCTGTAATTTTTCCGCAAGCTTGCGCCCAGTCTCCAGTGCGTCGCCGGTTTCCGCAATGGCTGCTGGCGACAGCGCCAACGCGGCTGCAGTCACAGCATGTAGAACCCCAGCCATAAATTTTTTAACTAACATGCACAATGTCCTTTCCGTTCACCAATGGCATACGCGCTGCACTGTTTATCCCCGCGGATGGTGTTTTCGTAACAACGATTGCAGACGCTGCTGCGCAACATGGGTGTAGATTTGGGTCGTAGACAAATCGCTGTGCCCAAGCATCATCTGCACGGCGCGCAGGTCTGCGCCATTATCCACGAGATGAGTCGCAAATGCATGACGCAGGGTATGGGGCGAGATATCTTTTTCAATCCCTGCCACTAACGCATAACGTTTTATAGCGTGCCAAAAAGTCTGACGTGTCATCGCCCGTCCTAAGCGGCTGGGGAATAATACGTTACCTCCCGCTGGAATCAGTTGTTGGCGCGCCTCACGCAAATACTGCTGTATCCAGTCCAAAGCTGCTTCCCCGGCGGGCACAATCCGNTCCTTGCTGCCTTTGCCTGTTACCCGGACAACGCCCTGGCGCAGGTTGACGCTGGCCAATTGCAAGGTCACAAGCTCGGATACCCGCAAGCCACAGGCATAAAGTAATTCTAGCATCGCCCGGTCGCGCATTCCGATCGCTGTTGTTACATCAGGTGCGCTAAGCAGATTCTCGACGTCTTGGCCGCCCAAACTGCTGGGCAACGCGCGCGTCTGCTTGGGATGTTCGAGGTATTGTGTGGGATCGTCTTGCAGACGTTGTTCAGCCAGCCAATGCCGAAAAAATCCGCGCACCGTACTGAGCCACCGCGCAGCTGAACGCCGCGCGATGTTCTTGCCATTACGCATTTCATTGTAGGCACCGAGGTCCTCGGCGCTGGCGCTCATCAACTTGGCAGCCCGCTTGGTTTGCTGCAGCCAGCTTTCTGTCTGGATGAGATCGCGGCGATAGGCCGCCAAAGTGTTTTCGCTCAAACCGCGCTGCAGCCACAGTGCGTCTAGGTATTCTAAAACCTCGACGCTAGGGCTGTAATCGTGCTTGGGCATGGATGGGGCGACCTTGGATTCAAGCCGCCACTATAGCTAACCCTTCGAGGGCGTCTACTTGTTGATTTTTTCCTTGATACGCGCAGAACGTCCAGAGCGCTCGCGCAAGTAGTAAAGCTTCGCCTGCCGCACATCTCCACGCCGCTTTACTTCGATCTGATTGATCAACGGGCTGTGAGTTTGGAAGGTTCGCTCCACACCAACGCCATGGGAAATTTTGCGCACCACAAATGCCGAATTGATACCCCGGTTCTTGATGCCAATAACCACACCTTCGAAGGCCTGTAAGCGCTCTCGGCTACCTTCTTTGACGCGCACCTGCACGCTTACCGTGTCGCCAGGGCTGAACTCGGGCACTTCGGCTAATTGGCGGTCTTCAATTTCTTGGATTACTTTATTTCTGCGCATGTTTATCTCCAATTCATCGCCTAATCTGGCTGACGGTCGGCAAAAATTTCTAACAACAACTCTCGATCCTGGTCACCAAATGTCATTGTGGTCAATAACTCAGGGCGCCGATTAAGAGTGCGTTTTAACGCCTCACGGCGTCGGTACTTCGCCACCTGCCCATGGTCTCCACTGAGCAACTGTGGCGGTATCTTTTCCGAAGCCAAAGTNTCGGGGCGNGTATAGTGAGGGTAATCGAGCGTTGCATCAAGGTAAGATTCATCTATCGCGGACATTTGATTGCCTAATGTGCCCGGTAGATGCCTGGCAATCGCATCCATCACCACCATTGCAGGCAATTCACCACCACTGAGCACGTAATCGCCTACCGACCACTCAATATCTACCCAACGGTTAATAAACCGCTCATCAATTCCTTCGTAGCGGCCGCAGACTAAAATCAGACCAGCACTATCGCGGTGCGCGCTGACCTGAGTTTGGCTAAACCTTTGCCCTTGGGGGCTCATCAACACCACTGGGGTATCGGCCGGAGCACGCTCTTTCGCCGCCGCCACAGCTTGTTGCAGCGGCTCTACCTTCATGACCATTCCAGCACCACCGCCATAGGGTCTGTCGTCCACCGTGCGATGACGGTCCGTGGTGTAGTCCCGGGGGTTAAAGAATTCAATGCTCACAATCTCAGATGCCACAGCACGACCGAATACGCCCGCGCGGGTTACCGCCTCGAACATGTCGGGAAACAACGTAATGACACCTAACCACATCGCTTCAATCGTTCCATTCCGAGGGCCACATCACCACAATCCGCTGTTCTGATACGTTGACGTCAATGATGTAGGGGTCAGTAAATGGCACCAATAACGGCTGACCGCTCTGCGCGATCTGCAACACATCGTGTGCACCGGTTTCGAGTAATCCGCTGACTTGACCTAAGCGCTGCCCCTGCTCGTTAATCACGGCACAACCGATCAACTGATGCCAATAAAATTCATCATCTGCGGTTTCTGCCAGGATAGCCGATGGAACACCGAGCAAACTGCCGCTGTATTGCTGAGCAGCTTCGCGTTGGTCTACCCCAGCAAGCCGAACCAGATAACCGTCGTTGTGGTTTTGGATTTCGTAATCTTCAATGAGTTGCCAGCGATCGCTGTTTTGCCCGCGCGCGAACAACGGCTGGTAGGACAATAGATTGTCTGCGGGGGAAGTGAAAGACTGCAGGTGTTGCCAGCCTTTGACGCCGAAGGCACGCCCCAGACGACCAACTATGACGTTGTCTTGGGACATCGGGCAACCTTAAACGCTTTTTACGACGCGCATCGAGTTGATGCGCGAAAGACTACTCCGCGGGAGCCGCGACTGCTTCTGCAGTCTGTTGCTTGCGCGCAGTTGCAATCAGTTGCTTTACCCGATCGCTCGGCTGAGCACCAACGCCAACCCAGTAATCGATACGATCCAAATCCAAGCGTAATGCTTCCGCCTGACCCTTGGCCACTGGGTTATAGAACCCTACGCGTTCCACGAAACGGCCGTCACGGGCGCGCGCTTGGTCTGCCACTGTTAAGTGATAAAAGGGACTCTTCTTTGCGCCATGACGGGCAAGACGGATCGTTACCATAATGTTCTCTGTTTACCAAAGGTCAGAATTCGAAGGCCGCGTATTCTATAGTAACCTCGCACACATGCAAATAGCTTAGGATAAGTCTTATATGATCTAGATCACCCCTGCAGGCCGTTAACAATCACACACTGGGTTTCGGCTGCTGCATGTCGATGCCGCGCCAAATCTTGATATTCCGGACTGAAAAACCATTTTTCCGCGGCTTCCACCGAGTCAAAGCCAATTAATACGGTACGCGTATATGACCAGTCCCCCTCCAGCACCCGAGGCGCTTCATCGACACTGAGCATTGCGCCACCGTAATTTATAAAGATGGCCATAAAACCCGCTTCATACTCCGCGTACCGCTCTCGATCATGAATATTTATTGTGGCAATTACATACGCCGTCATCATCACTCCTCATATATCAGCCGCTTGGATCTTCACTCTTATCTTGCAGGTGCAGGATGCCGTCCTGCTGATTAATCGAACTGGCAAACTGCTGGAGAAAATTCATACCAAGTAAGCCATCGAAACCATCGTCTCCTAGTAACGGCAGGATACCCACTTGTAAGCGTTTCACCTGAGCCGCGCCGACGCTGAAATCCGAGACTTCCATTATTGGCGCTGCCACCAAACCACCCGCCGTGGCCAAGCTAATCGAACGATTTAGATCATAGCTAAGGTTCAGGCGGCGCGCGGCTTCTGGAGTCAGCGTTGTAATCGATGCTCCGGTATCCAATAACAGTCGCAACCCGCCCGACGGCAACCGCGCCTCCACCACATGATGACTACCGTATTTGAGCAACGGCACGGTTATACCCTCGCTGAACTGCAGGCGCCTATTGATGCGCTGCTCTAATGCTTGGGCCTTGGCCCCCATTACCCTGTCCTGCAGTATGAAATACAGCGAATACAGTGCTTGATCGTAGAGTTGCAACTGCACCTGCACTTCGGCAAGACGGAAGTAATACTCGGCAACGTGGGGATCTAGATTCACTAAACGCTGATAAAACCCCAACAATTCCGTCCAGCGCTGCTGACTCGTCAGTTGCGCCGTGCGCTGACTGATGTATTCCTGAAGTTGCCCACGGATCGCACCTTCGCGAGACACATCTGCGCTTGCCAGTGCTGCATAAAGCGCCTCCAAGGAAGGCACCGTATCCACGGTGGGGGATGATTCAGCAGGGCTTACTGCAGCCGCGGCAACAGCCTTCTGTGTGGGTAGGCGCAGAATAGGCTCTGGCAGTGGCTGCTTTTGCAATAACGCGGTGGCTACCTCAGGCGTAACGCCACCATCAACCGCTAAGCCGCGTAACTGCCATCCGGCCANTACACCTGCAACAGCAACTCCTAGCAGCAGCGGGCGCACTGTGCTAACGGCGGCGCATACCCGGTGGCATACCTGGCGGCATACCGCCTCCCGGAAACTTCATGCCCTGCATGCCACGCATCATTTTTTGCACGCCGCCTTTCTTCCCCACTTTCTTCATCATCTTTTGCATTTGCTTGTGCTGCTTTAACAAACGATTGATATCCGCAATCTGGGTACCGCTACCAGCGGCAATACGCTGCTTGCGTGAACCATTGAGAAGATCCGGGAAACGACGCTCTTTTACCGTCATGGAATCTATGATTACGCCCATGCGTTTAAACTGGCCATCGTCTAACTGCGCTTGCGCACTAGCAGGCAATTGACCCATACCCGGCAATTTATCCAGCATGCTGCTCAGACCACCCATATTGGCCATCTGTTGCAACTGATCACGAAAATCTTCTAGGTCAAATTTTTGACCCTGCTGCATCTTGCGCGCGAATCGCTGAGCCTTGGTTTTATCGACCTTTCGCTCGGCTTCTTCAATGAGCGACAGAACATCACCCATACCCAAGATTCGCGAGGCAATACGATCCGCATGAAAGACCTCGAGTGCGTCAGTTTTTTCCCCGCTACCCAAAAATTTGATCGGCTTGCCAGTAATGGTGCGGACACTTAAGGCCGCACCACCCCGGGCATCGCCATCGGTCTTCGCCAGCACAATCCCGGTGAGCGGCAGCGCGTCATTGAAGGCCTTGGCGGTGTTTGCGGCATCCTGACCGGTCATGGCATCCACCACAAACAATGTCTCTACAGGCTTGATGCTGGCATGCAGTTGTTTGATCTCAGCCATCATGGCTTCGTCCACCGCTAAGCGCCCGGCGGTATCCACAAGCAATACATCGGCCAATTGCTGCTTCGCGCTCTGTACGGCGGCGGTCGCTATTGCTACCGGCGCTTGATCGGGCGACGATTCGATAAAGGTCACCCCAACTTCAGCTGCCAGGGTCTGCAGCTGTTCAATCGCCGCGGGTCGGTAAACGTCGGCACTGACCACAGCAACACGCTTTTTCTGTTGCTCTTTGAGCAACCGCGCGAGCTTCGCTACCGTTGTTGTTTTACCCGCACCCTGCAAGCCAGCCATTAGAATCACCGCGGGCGGTGAGGTTGCTAGATTAAGACTATTGTCTTCGGCACCCATGACCGTCACGAGTTCTTCGTGCACGATCTTGATAAATGCTTCGCTCGGATTCAGCGCCGTCATAACGGTTTGACCAAGCGCCTTGCCGCGCACCCGCTCTATAAAGTCTTTTACAACCGGTAATGCCACATCGGCTTCTAGCAAGGCCACACGCACATCACGCAAAGCATCGCTGATGTTGTTTTCGTTCAAGCGCGCCTTACCGCTGATCTGCTTCAGGCTCGCCGACAGTCTTTCTGATAGGTTTTCAAACATATTAGGAGGCTATTACGCGGAACTGGCAATTATAGCGTGAACCGCCTGCTGTGCGGCCTATTTTTTAGCCATTGCCGCCGCCCTTAACCCTTCTCAACTCCAGGGTAGAGCGTGTCCAAANCTCGAGAACTGCCGTCGGCTTGCACAATACGACAATGTTGCCGCTGCAGTTGTCGTGGCTCTTGAACACCACACGCATGGGCGATAACCGCAACTTCCGCTCGCACCGAGCGCGCATAATTCGCCACCCGCTTACGTTTGTTCGCCACCACTAAGCCCCGCTGCAGCCTCTTATCATGAGTCGTTATGCCGGTGGGGCAGGTATTTTTGTTGCACTGCATGGCCTGAATACAGCCTAACGAAAACATGAACCCCCGCGCTGTGGTCGCAAAATCCGCACCCACACACAGCGCCCAGGCTATTTGCGCGGGATTGATCAGCTTGCCACTGGCGACCACTCGAATACGCTGGCGCAGGGAAAATTTGTGCAAAATATCTACAACTATGGGCAAACTTTCCCGCAAGGGCAGTCCCATGTAATCAATCAAACTGGCGGGCGCTGCACCGGTGCCTCCTTCCGCGCCATCAACCGTGATGAAATCTGGGGCACTGACCACACCTCGCTCCTTGATAGCCGTGCACAACTCATGCAGCCATCTGTGGTCGCCAATGACAGCTTTGATGCCCACTGGCTTGCCGCTAACCGTGCGCACGTTTTCGATTAAATCCAAAAGATCTTCCGCACTGGATACTTCTGGGTGTCGATTCGGACTGAAAGAATCCTCACCCAGCGGAATCCCCCGCACCCGGGCAATTTCGGCATTCACTTTCGAGCCGGGCAGGACCCCGCCCTTACCCGGCTTGGCGCCCTGGCTGAGTTTAATTTCAAACATCTTCACCTGATCGTGAGCCGCAACTTCGCTGAGACGGTCAGGGCACAACCCGCCGTTTGCATCGCGCACACCATATTTGGCGGTACCAATTTGGAAAACTAGATCAGCGCCGCCCTCAAGGTGCTCTGCACTCAAACCTCCCTCTCCCGTATTCATCCATACCCCTGCGGACTTGGCCCCGCGGGACAGAGCCAATATCGCCGGAGCAGAGATCGCGCCATAACTCATTGCAGAAATATGAAAGACTGAGGTCACCTGATAAGGCTTGCGGCTGTGGGGCCCGATTGTCACCGCACCAGTTTCGCGCCCTTCTTCCGCTAGCTTTGGAAACGCGCAATTAGCGAACAGCACAGTGCCCGCAGGCTTGAGGTCTCGAGTTGAGCCAAATGCAATAGTGGAATCTACTTTTTTTGCTGCGCGATAGACCCAGGAGCGCTCCGCCCGGTTGAAAGGCATTTCCTCGCGATCCATGGCAAAAAAATACTGGCGAAAAAATTCACCTAAGTGCTCAAACAAATACCTGAAACGAGCCAACAATGGGTAGTTACGACGCAGCGCGTGGCGGGTTTGATTACGATCAATCAAATACAGCGCCAGCAACAACAGCGGTATTCCTAGCAATAGCGCCGTCAACGCCCACGACATGATTTCAGTCTGAAGTACTGGTGTTGAGGAATGCATTGAAACTAACTCTATTTATAAGTTTATACAGATAGTGAACCGTATAACCGCAATAGAAAAGACCTTCCTCCCCAACTAGTTAATCCAATTAGTACCGTTTATCCCTTTCACTAAGGCGACTTCACGACAACGCTGGCTTATGCCAAACTTCAGCAACCTAGATATCGACAATTCATCATAAATACCCAGCTTACAAGCGCGAACCCGCGTCGCACTTCATGAACGAATCCGCATCAATTGCTGCTGCCGCAGCCATAGTGTTTTATGCCCTCGGTTTCGCACAGCTTATAACCGCGCAAAGGCAGACCGCTGAAACGATGGCAGCCGCTATCGGTACGCAGAGGCGGGTTGCATTGCTGGGACTGGCGGCTGTTCTAAGCCACGGCTGGGCGACGTTCTCCACCTTAGTCACCGATGCCGGCATCGACCTGGCACTGGTGCATGTATGTAACTATATCGCTGTGGTTATGGTGGCAGTCGTTGCATTGGCCAATAGCCGTCTGCCGGTCATCAGCGTTAACCTGCTGTTATTCCCCATTGCAGTGATCAACGCCTTGGCGTTGCTGATCGTTAAACCGGGCAACAGCACCCAACTGGCAATCGATAGCACCCAGAGTGCGCACATTATTCTGTCATTGACCGCCTATGCAGGCCTTATGACTGCCGCCTTACAATCCATATTGTTGGCCTTCCAGGAACAACAGCTGCAACGCTTGGACACGGGTTTTTACCGCATGCTGCCGGCACTTGAGACCATGGAGCGGCTGCTGATCGCCATGTTGTGGATTGGCACGGTATTGCTCAGCCTGGCAATTTTCACCGGCCTAATGTTCTTGGACGATATGTTTGCCCAGCGGGTTGCACATCACACCGTGCTAACCACCCTGTCATGGCTAATCTATGTTGGCTTTTTAGTCGGCCATCACCTAATGGGCTGGCGCGGAATCACGGCTGTACGCTGGAATCTCACTGCGTTCGGATTACTCCTACTGGGTTATGTTGGCAGTAAGTTCGTGTTGGAATATTTACTGCAGTCATGATCAGCGCAGAAACCCCAACCCTTTATTTGCTGCTCAGCATCGCATTACTGATCTGTCTGTCTGCGTATTTCTCGGGCACTGAAACAGCAATGATGGCGCTTAATCGTTACCGCTTACGGCATCTGGTGAAGCGCGGCCATAGAGGAGCGCGCAAAGCCGACCGCATGTTGAAACGGCAAGACCGCTTGCTCGGGGTTATCCTAGTTGGCAACAATCTGGTCAATTTCAGCGCGGCCACCATTGCAACGATCATCGGCTATAACTTATTGGGCGACACCGGTGTACTGCTTGCCCCTTGGGTGCTGACAATCACCTTTCTTATTTTCGCCGAAGTCGCGCCGAAAACTCTGGCGGCCGAACGACCCGACGCCTGGGCTCTGAAAGCTGTATTCGTGCTCGCGCCTTTAGCAAAACTCCTGCACCCTGTAGTACTGCTTATTAATGGCTTCAGTAACGCGCTGGTAAAACCTTTTCTGAGCGAGCGCAGCGAGGGTGATGATCAGCTGACCAAGGACGAATTAATCACCGTGGTCAGCGAGGGCGCCCACTCGGTCGGCGAACGCCAAACCATGATGACGCGCCTCTTGGACCTAGAAACGGTCACGGTTAACGACATTATGGTTCCGAGAACAGAAATCGTCGGCCTCGATATCGATGACGACATGCCTGATATCTTGGCCGGTGCCGCTGCAAGCCAGTACACCCTACTGCCGGTTTACAAAGACAACTTCAACAACATGCTGGGCGTTCTGCATCTCCGCCGTCTTGCCCGCTTGTTGCAGACTGAGGAGTTTACCAAAGCAGATCTACTACAGTTGGCCCGTGATCCCTACTATGTACCTGAGGCCACGCCATTGCATACACANCTGCTTAATTTCCAGAAGNAAAAACAGCGCTTCGCCTTAGTTGTGGACGAATATGGCGACATTCAGGGCATCGTCACACTGGAAGATATATTGGAAGAAATTGTTGGCGAATTCACCAGCGACTTTGCTGCGAACATTGCCGACATATCACCCGAAGCAGACGGTGCGTTCCTGATCGACGGCATGGCTGTGCTGCGCGACATCAACCGCGCCCTGCGCTGGAACCTGCCAACCAACGGGCCAAAGACATTGAATGGTTTCGTCCTCGAACACCTAGAGACGATTCCAGAGTTCAACCTGTGTATTCAAATTAACGAGTACCAGATTGAGACCCTGCAAATAAAGGACAATATTATTAAATCTCTACGCATTCGCCGCATCGAAGATGATGGCCCGGCTGAAGACGACAGTTCACTGGACGAGTGATAGCCTGCTACCCCAGGCGGCACGGATAACGGCTAGCTCTTAGCCCAACGCCGGTTCAACGCACTAACAATCGCATTCAGACTCGCCGTTATCGTATTACGACTGACACCAAGGCCATAGCATCTACTCCCAGTTTCTGGATCGTCTATGGCGAGAATNCAAATTGCTTGAGCATCTGATCCCGTGCCCAGGGCATTCTCTTGGTACCCTAACACTGTTAGCGGCTCATTCAGGGTTTCTACCATTGCATTGACGAATGCTTCAATAGGACCCGACCCTTCACCATCAATGGTGACCACATTGTCAGATACTTCTACCCGCGCGACACAACGCTGATCCTCATTACGCCCGGTTAACAGATCGTAGTCCATTAACCGATACGGACCGCTGTCGCTGCCATAGGTATCCAGTAGCGCCTGATAAATTTCATCTGGCTTAACTTCACGATCCAGCTGTTCTGTGAGCTGCTGCACATGGGTACTGAATTCAACCAGCAGATCACGCGGCAATGCTAGTCCGTGGTGTTCCTCGAGCAAAAATCCCACACCGCCTTTCCCGGACTGACTGTTCACTCGCACCGTTTCTTTGTAAGAACTGCCAACATCTTCTGGATCGATGGGCAAATATGGTACTTCCCAACTGCTGCGGTCGACTTGGGACATGCCTTTCTTGATTGCATCCTGATGCGAACCGGAAAACGCGGTAAACACCAGCTCTCCCGCATAGGGATGACGTTCGTGCACCGCAAGCTTGGTCACCGCTTCGGACACTTCACGGATTTTCGGCATATGCCGCAAATCTAGAGTGGGATCCACACCCTGACTGAACATATTCATTGCCACAGTAACCAAATCACAGTTACCAGTGCGCTCACCATTACCAAACAATGTACCCTCGACCCGCTGGGCGCCGGCCATAAGGCCTAGTTCGGTAGCCGCAACACCTGTGCCTCGATCATTGTGGGTATGCAAACTGATCACAGCACTGTCACGTCGCGGAAAGTTTCGACAAAACCACTCGATTTGATCGGCATAAATATTCGGTGTCGCCATTTCCACCGTGCTCGGCAAATTGATGATCATCGGATCCTCGGGCGTCGCCCCCCAGGTATCCGCCACAGCGGTACAAATCTCGGCGGCGAAGTCCAGCTCCGTGCCGGTAAAGCTTTCTGGCGAATATTCAAAGGTTACATTGGACGCAAAACCCTCTAGGCCTTGACGCACCAGCTCCGTACCCTGAACCGCCAAATCGATAATGCCCTGGCGATCCATACCAAAGACCACCCGCCGCTGCAGCTCAGAAGTCGAGTTATAGAGGTGAAAAATAACATTTGGCGCGCCTTCCAACGCTTCTACCGAACGCGTAATCAATTCTTCACGGGCCTGACACAAAACCTGAATACTGACATCTGCCGGAATGCGGCCTTCATCGATAATGCGGCGAATGAAATCGAAATCGGGCTGGGATGCAGCTGGGAATCCTACCTCAATTTCAGCAAAGCCGATTTCCAATAGCAGATCCCAAAGGCGCAGCTTCTCATCCACATTCATCGGGTCGATCAGCGCTTGATTACCATCGCGCAAATCCACACTGCACCAGCGCGGCGCCTGTTGCAGCACCTTACTCGGCCATTGCCGATCCGGCAGGTCGATGGGTTGAAACCCTCTGTACTTCTGAAATGGCATCGCGCCTCGAGCGCGACCACCTTGCGGTTGATGATTCATTTTAATGCCCTTGGACATATCGTCGGTCCACGTATTCGCCGGCGCAAAAGGCACAGGCGGTTGCAATATACATCACTCCACAGGTCCTGTGGTGACTGCTTGTTTGTTTCTGGGTGCGCTAATACTGCGCTAGGGTTTGATTATTTTGCCGGTGCAACCGGCAGCAGGTTTAACGCGAGCAGCGCCAGAAGGGATAACAGACCAGAGTTCTTGGCGTTCACTGCCGAATTACTGTTGGCATAGCCGAACCGGTTTTGGTCACGCACAGCCCGCCGCACCGCTGTCGCGGCAACGTAGCATTGAACTGGGCGTCTAACTAAACTCATGGGCGGACTATAACGCTACCCTGTTAACTTGCCAAGGGGTGCTAGCTGTAATGCACAGTCACTTGGGCTGCAGCGTTCATAGCCCGTTGCCGCGCACTTTCTATGTCGTCGTCCAGAGCCAAGGCAACGCCTACTCTGCGCTCACCGTCCACCTCTGGCTTGCCGAATAACCGCACCTGAGTATCTGTGGCGGCGAGCGCCTGTGTCACGCCGCTGTAGCTCAGCGTAGTGGATTTTCCATGAGCCAAAATCACTGCTGATGCGGCGGCCCCACGGGCGCGGATATTCGGCACAGGCAGGCCCAAAATAGCGCGAACATGTAGAGCAAATTCGCTGAGATCTTGACTGATTAGAGTCACCATACCGGTATCGTGCGGTCGCGGACTGACCTCAGAAAAATAGACTTGGTCGCCCTTGATAAAAAANTCCACGCCAAATAGCCCCCAACCACCCAAGGCTGTGGTGACCTGCTCAGCAATACGCTGGCATTGTTCTAACGCGATGGGACTCATGGGCTGAGGCTGCCATGATTCTTGATAGTCACCACCCACCTGTCGATGGCCGATCGGCTCACAGAAACTCGTGCCGCCGACATGGCGGACAGTAAGCAGAGTAATTTCATAATCGAAATCTACGAATCCCTCTACGATCACCTTTCCTGCGGCTCCGCGGGCGCCCTCTTGGGCATAACGCCACGCAGGATCGACATCATCCTGGGCATGCAGTGTCGACTGCCCTTTGCCGGAACTGGACATCACTGGTTTGACCACACAGGGCAGGCCTATGTCTGTAATCGCTTGCTGATACTCTTCGTAAGTTTCTGCAAATCGAAATGGCGAAGTCGGCACCTCTAGAGTTTGCGCCGCTAGGTTACGAATGCCTTCCCGATCCATGGTCAGACGCGCCGCCATGGCAGTGGGAATTACCCGCTGTCCCTGGGCCTCCAATTCCACCAGCACCGAGGTCGCAATGGCTTCGATTTCTGGCACGATAAGATCCGGCCGTTCTTGGTTGATCAGTCCACGCAAGGCTGACTCGTCAAGCATATCAATGACATGACTGCTGTGGGCAACTTGCATCGCCGGCGCATTCGGGTAGCGATCCACAGCGATGACTTCCACACCAAGTCGCTGCAGTTCAAGAGCTACTTCTTTGCCGAGTTCGCCACTGCCTAACAACATCACCCGGGTGGCGGTAGCCGCCAGCGCTGTACCTATACGCGTTTGTTGATTGCTCATAGCAACACGCCCTAATTCGTCACCGCACTAGCCTGAGGCACCAGTCCGTCACGAAAACGCCGGGAGTTTTCAACATAGTGTTTTGCGCCCATACGGATTGCTGCACCCTGCTCCTCGCTCAGCGTTTTAACTACCTTACCGGGCGAACCCATAACCATGGAGTTGTCCGGGATCACCTTGCCTTCTGTAATCAACGCGTTAGCCCCAATAATGCAATTTTTGCCAATCTTTGCTCCGTTCAACACCACAGCATTAATGCCGATAAGCGACCCCTCGCCAATGTCACAACCATGCAGCATGACCTTGTGGCCAATGGTGACATGGGCACCGATATTAATNGGGNAACCAAGATCGGTATGCAGTACTGAGCCATCCTGCACATTGGATCCCTCACCCACCGTGATTAATTCCGTATCGCCACGCAACACCGCGTTAAACCAGACGCTGGCATCTTGGCACAACAGCACATTACCCAACACCACAGCGTTATCAGCGACCCAATAGTCACCCTCTGCCTGCACCTGCAGATCATCAAGTTGATACAACATTTAGCCCTCCTTTTATCCCATGGTAATGAAGCCCCTGCTCGAGTACCACCGCGCCTGTGCACGGCTATTAACGGTATACTCTGCCGATGAATTATTGCAGCTTGTGCGGTGCCCGCACCGAAATTAAGGTTCCCGAAGGCGACAGCCTGCCACGCTCAGTGTGCACTGCGTGCCATACCATTCATTATCAAAACCCGCGCATCATCGCAGGCACCCTGCCAATTTGGCAGGACCAGGTATTGCTATGCAAACGCGCGATCGCACCGCGCGAGGGCTACTGGACTCTGCCAGCCGGCTTTCTGGAAAATTCTGAGACCATTGCTGAGGGCGCTGCGCGCGAGACAATGGAGGAGGCAAATGCACGAGTCAGCGATCTGCAACTGTATACCGTCTTCAGCCTGCCGCACATTTCTCAAGTCTATACGTTTTTTCGCGCCGCTCTGGAAGGACCAGAGTACAGTAGCGGGCCTGAATCCTTAGAGGTCGAGTTATTTTACGAACAAGACATCCCTTGGGATCAGTTAGCGTTTCCAGTGATTACGCAAACGCTACAACACTATTTTGCTGACCGTAAAGCTGACGTATATCCGACCCATTACCAAGACTTATTGTTCAAGCGCCCAAAGTCCTGACGATCGATGACGCCTAAAGGGCTTTACGCGCGTTATCAAAGAGGCGCATCCAGGGGCCATACTCACCCCAGCTGGGTTCTGCGACCACATTTTGACAGCTACGGAACACCCGCTCCGGATGCGGCATCATCAACAGTACCCGACCATCGGCGCCGGTAAGACCGGCCAGACCCTGGCTAGCGCCATTCGGATTATGCGGATAGCGCTCGGTGATTTGATGCTGCCCATCCACGTAATTNAGCGCGATCTGCCCCTGTGCAGCCAACCAAGCTAAATCCTCAGGTTCAGAAAACTCAGCACGGCCTTCGCCATGGGCTACCGCCACCGGGATGACACTGCCCTGCATGCCCTCTAACCAAGGCGAGGCATTCGTCGCCACGTTCACCATGACCGTACGACCTTCAAATTGCTCGCTGCGATTGCGCACAAAGCGCGGCCAGTGCTCGGCCCCAGGGATCAGCTCTGCCATTTGCGCAAGCATTTGGCAGCCATTACAAACCCCGAGAACCAGCGCATCGCTGCGAAAATAATCTGCAAATTGCTGGCGCACTTGCTCATTGAAGAGGGCGGTCTTAGCCCAACCGCCACCGCCGCCAAGAACGTCACCGTAAGAAAATCCGCCACAGGCGACTAGGCTATCGAACTCGCTAAGAGTGCGATGACCGCGAATAAGATCCGACATATGCACGTCAACACAGCGAAAACCCGCCGTATCAAAGGCCGCGGCCATTTCTATATGGCCATTCACGCCCTGCTCCCGCAGNACAGCCATAGTGGGTTTCGCCCCTGTGTTGATATACAAGCGCTCGGGCGCTGACCGCTGTGCCGGATCGAAGGTGAGCTTTGAACTTAATCCAGGGTCATCATTGCGACCCTGCAAGATGTCCGCAAACTCCTCATCCGCGCACGCCTCACTATCGCGCAAACGCTGCATTCGGTAACTGGTCTCGGCCCATAACTGCTGTAGTTCCTGACGGCTGAATTCCCCCACGAGGTCATTACCGTGATTAATGAGCACCCTTTCATCGTCTCTAAGGCGGGCTATGGGTGCACATAAACACGGCGCTGCGGCTTGCAACTCTTGCAACTGAGCCGTGTCCACTTGTGCAACAAAGCCTATTTCTTCGTTAAATAACGCCGTAAGCAAATTTTCTGCGGCCGCTATATCCACATCCAATCCCATGCGGCTGGCAAATGCCATCTCCAGCAGCGTGGTGATCAAGCCACCGTCGGAACGGTCATGTAAGGCATGGATTAATCCCCGCAGCTTCATATCCATTAACCATTCAAGCAATGCTTTAAAGGCCCCAGCATCATCAACATCGGGTGCGGTATCGCCCAACTGACCATAAACCTGGGCCAAACAGCTGCCGCCAAGACGCTGCTGTCCAAACTGCAAAAGCACCAACACAGTATCCCTGCGTGGCTGTAAAACCGGAGTCAGCGTCTTACGCACATCCTGCACCGGCGCAAACCCAGAAACAATTAGCGTAAGTGGCGAAACCACCCGCTTATCCACCCCAGCCTGCTGCCAGCGTGTCTGCATGGATAAAGAGTCTTTGCCTACTGGTATGGCAATACCTAATGCCGGGCAAAACTCTTCTCCAACCGCGGTCACTGCATCAAACAATGCTTGATCCTCGGCATCGCTACCCGCAGCGGCCATCCAATTTGCCGACAACACCACGTGATCTAAGGCACTAAGATCTGCAGCAACCAAGTTTGTTAGGGTCTCCGCAACGGTCATACGTGCTGCAGCCGCAGGGTTAATCAGGGCCAACGGACTACGCTCACCCATGGCAAAGGCTTCGCCGGCAAAAGTTTGGTAGCCGCTTAGCGTCACCGCCACATCCGCCACCGGTTCTTGCCAGGGGCCGACCATCGGTTGGCACGCCACCAGTCCGGTGATGCTGCGATCGCCAATGGTTATGAGAAATTTCTTGCTGGCCACTGTTGGAAAGCGCAACACTCTCGGCAGCGCCTCTGCTAGGGTCACCGCAGTCAAGTCTAGGATCGGCCAATTCTGGGTATCGCGCTGAAATTGCCGCTGGGTCTTCGGCACTTTGCCGAGCAAGACCTCTAATGGCAGATCCACCGGATTGTTATCAAACCACGCATCTGCGACTACTAGTTGGCCGTCGTCAGTAGACTCACCCACAACCGCATAGGGGCATCGTTCGCGCTCACATAACGCCGCGAATTGCTCGAGCTGAGTTTGCTCGATACCAAGTACATAGCGCTCTTGAGCCTCGTTGCACCAAATTTCTAATGGCGACATCCCCAGGTCCGCATTAAGCACATCGCGCAGACGGATGCGCCCACCTGACTTTGCATCGTCGATGAGTTCTGGCAACGCATTGGACAGACCGCCGGCACCAACGTCATGAATCAACAAGATCGGGTTAGCTTCACCCATCGCACAGCAACCATCGATAACCTCCTGACAGCGCCGCTCCATTTCGGGGTTGCCACGTTGCACCGAAGCGAAATCTAGATCTGAGGAACTGGCGCCGGAGGCCATACTGGATGCGGCACCACCGCCCAAACCGATCAACATGGCCGGGCCGCCTAACACCACCAACGCAGTGCCCTGTGGAAATGGTTGTGCCTGCACATGCTCAGTGCGCACCGAACCCACACCGCCGGCGATCATTACCGGTTTGTGGTAACCGCGCACAACCTCGCTGGCGTCGGCTTGCACAATTGGATCAGACATTTCAAAGCTACGGAAATAGCCACAAATCGCCGGGCGTCCATACTCATTGTTAAAACTGGCGGCACCAATCGGGCCCTCAAGCATAATCTCCAGCGCCGAAGCCATATGTTCCGGCTTGCCAGTGGTTAGCTCCCAAGGTTGCGGCGCATCGGGAATGTTTAGATGCGATGTGGTAAAGCCACTGAGTCCAGCCTTTGGCTTAGAGCCTCGCCCCACCGCGCCTTCGTCACGAATTTCACCACCGGAACCCGTCGCGGCACCGGCGAACGGCGCGATCGCTGTCGGATGGTTATGGGTCTCCACCTTCATCAATATGTGCGCCGGTGCGGTCTCGAAGACGTAGTCTTTTGACTCCTGCACGGACAATCGAGCCACCGAATGCCCTTCGATCACAGCGGCATTATCGCTGTAGGCACTGAGAATGCCTTGGCCATTGATCTGCTGATAGGTGTTGCGGATCATCGCAAATAGAGATTTCAATTGTGGCGATCCGTCGACCACCCAATCCGCATTAAAAATCTTGTGCCGGCAATGCTCGGAATTTGCCTGAGCAAACATCATCAACTCTACGTCGGTCGGGTCTCGCTCAAGCTGCTTGTAGGCTGCTTGTAGGTATTCAATCTCGTCCTCAGACAANGCCAGCCCAAGCGCTGTATTAGCTTCTACAAGGGCCTGTATGCCCTGTGACCACAGTGGGACATGGCTGACCGGGGCGGGTTTAGACTGGGCAAAAATGCCCTCAAAGTCCTCTTCGCGCCAACATTCTTCAGTCATTCGATCGAATAGGTGGGCAGCAGCATCCGCAGCAAAGCCCGAATCTTGCTGAGTAAACCAACGTATGCCCCGCTCTACACGAACAACTTCGGACAAGCCCGACAACGCGAAAATATCCGTGGCCTTACTAGACCATGGAGAAATGGTGCCACGCCGCGGCAATACGGTATGACTGCGCATGCCTGCACGCTCTGGCATGAGCTGTTGCGGACCATAACGCAGTAGCCGCTCCGCACGCGCCAGCGCCTCGCCAACTAATGGCGTGCGCATCTGCAGAATATGTACAAATTCAGCGTAGGCGATACTCGGCACCCGCCTTTGCATACGCTGCAAGGCGAATTGACTCAACGCGGGCGGCCCAGCAAGCACTTGAACAGTAAGCGCCTCGGNACCTTTTGTATTACTCATTTATTTCCCTAACTAAATCCAACAAAGTAACGACCCTTCGAGACTGAACGTCCACCCACTGCGCCCTCACAGAACGCTATCATCACGCGGGGTTTTTGCGCGCCGTTGTTGGTTACGACGAGCCGCAAAGAAAGTGCTCATTAACTCGCTACATGCCTCGGCCAGCACGCCACCGGTGACTTGCGGAAAATGATTAAAGTGCTGACGCTGATTGGTGGGCTGACTGACTAACGCACCCGCCTTGGGCTCTGGCGCGCCATAACAAATACGCGCTACCCGTGCATGAATACTCGCTCCTAGGCACATCATGCACGGTTCTACTGTGACGTAGAGGGTAGTGTCTGGTAGCCGATAATTGCCTGTTGCACGCCCAGCATCGCGCAGGGCCATAATCTCTGCGTGGGCGGTTGGATCATCGAGTCCAATACTCTGATTCCATCCTGCGCCGATGATTTCTTGACCACGAACCACTACCGCGCCAACAGGCACCTCTTGGGCGCAGCCGGCACGCTGGGCGAGTTCCAAGGCTCTTAGCATCCAGCGCTCATGCTCGCTGTCCAACACCGATTCAGACACGATCTTTAAACTACTCCCGCCACTGGGTGCACTGGCAGGATCAATCTTGCTCTTTCATGAGACGAACAAGTTGCATACTTCTGGTGCAGTAAAACAGACATCGCTGGATGGATTCCGCGTTAGATCAGGGCCAAGTATACGCTTGTTCAAAGTGTCATGGGTTTAACTTTGTGCTTGAACACTCGGGCCCACAGGAAATTTGCTAAGTTAGTTACTGGACCGGAGAATGCGCCCGCATCTCGAGACCCGAGGACTATTTTCTTTACCTAGGCAAGCTCAAGCGGTTGGTCGATGTATATCTCCAGTGGCACTAGCTCCTGCCGCAATACCGAGGCGATAGGCAATGACTGAGTAGCCCAGGCCTGCTCCAAAACCTCACGCTTGTTGCTACCTGTTACATGAAGAATGATAGAGCGTGTATTCAACAGCCTCGCCAGCGTTAAACTAAGCCGCTGATGGGGTGCGGTAACCGGATCGACTAATGCACAGCAATTTGGGTTGTGCACATCCAATAGCGTCACCAGGTCTGCCGCTTGCGGAAATAACGACGCCGTATGACCGTCGGCGCCCATGCCAAGTATGACAACGTCAAACTGATCATTGCCCAGCATTTGCGCTTGCAAGCGCTGCTGCGCCTCGCTGGGCGACGACTCGACACCCCGCAGGGATAGGAACTGTGCACCCGTGTGGTCAACTAGGTGCTCGCGCACCATGCGTTCATTACTGTCTGCGTGTTGCACCGGCACCCAGCGCTCATCAGCCAAGGTGACGAGCACCTGAGACCAGGGTAATTGCTGCTGGGCCATCAGGCGCAAAAATCCCAAAGGCGTACTGCCGCCGGAAACCACCAGCGTTGCCTTACCCCGAAGCTCTATCGCCTGCTCGAGACTCTCGCTGACGAACTGGCACAAGGCCCTGTCCAGATCCGTGGCCTGAGCAAAGGTACGAATCTGCGGTCGCGATACCGGCACACTAGCTTTCATGCCAGCTCCGACCGTCGTTCTCAATTAGTAGTTCCGCCCGCGTCGGTCCATTAGAGCCGGCTCGATAGCCTTTGACCTCAACACCCTGAGTGCGCCACGCTTGAATTAAGGTATCGCACCAGCGCCAGGATTCTTCGACCTCCTCACGCCCCACAAACAGCGATTGATCGCCTCGAATCACATCCAAAAAGAGCCGCTCGTAGGCATCCGGAATCCGCTCCATACTGGAAGAGTTTAGGAAATCTAACTGCAGGGTTTGGCGCGCGAGCGTCATACGATTTTTTAAACTATGCAGCTTCGAAACCATGTGCATTTCGATGCCCTCATCAGGCTGCAATCGAATCACCAACTTGTTGGGGATATTTTCACCGGCAGAAAAAATGTTGTGCGGCAGGCTTTTGTAGCTAATAACGATTTCTGTAACCTTGTCCGACATACGCTTACCCGTACGCAGGTAAAAAGGCACCCCTGCCCAACGCCAATTGTCGATATAGGCTTTAACCGCGACAAAGGTTTCAGTATCACTGGCTTGCGCGCCGGCACCGGGTTCGTCTTGATAGCCAAGCAGTTCCTGGCCCTGGCGCCAGCCGGCGCTGTATTGCCCCCGCACNACACTATCCGCGACGTTGCTTTCGTCAATGGCGCGTAGAGCCCTAACGATTTTTATCTTCTCGTCACGGATATCTTCAGCTGTCATAGTATTTGGCGGCTCCATCGCCACCAAGCACACGAGCTGCATCAGGTGATTTTGCAGCATGTCACGGAGCTGCCCAACCTGATCGTAATACGACCAACGGCCCTCGATGCCGACAGTTTCAGCAACGGTAATCTGTACATGATCGATGCAGCTAGAGTCCCACTGGGCATTAATGAAGCGGTTCGCAAAACGCATCACCAATAAATTCTGTACGGTTTCCTTACCCAGATAGTGATCGATACGGTAGATGTTACGTTCAGGAAAAAATCTCGCCACCGTTTCATTAACTTCTCGAGAACTGGCTAAATCCCGACCAATGGGCTTTTCTAACACCACTCGCGGCTCATTAAACAAACATTGGGTGTTGCCCAGATTGGTACAAATGACCTCAAATAGACTGGGCGGCGTGGCAAAGTANAAGATCGGCTGACGTTGCTCAGACAAACCCTCGCGCAGCAACTGGTAGTCGGCCGCATTAGTAAAATCAATCGCTATATATTGGCAACGCTGAGCGAAACGCGCCCATAGCTCCTCACTCCAGCGTTGCGGATCAATATATTTCTGCAACGACTGACCGAGATCTAATAAAAATGCATCGGTATTTGCAGGCTCCCGAGCTAGCGCCAAAATCCGAATATCGTCTTCTAGCAGATCACAGGAATCTAGATGCCAAAGCGCCGGAAACAGCTTGCGCCCGGCCAAATCGCCTTGAGCGCCAAAGATGACTAGGTCTATCGGCTTACCCATGGCGTTATGACTTTACCGCTAAATCAATATCGCCAGCGAGCGTCACTGCGGCACTAGCAAGCTCAGTAATCGCGCCCCAATCCCGCGTGCGCATCAGTGCGTGTGGGGTAATCCACGATCCGCCAACACAGACCACAGACTCGATGTCCAAATAACTTTGCATATTGCTCGGACTGACCCCACCCGTGGGACAAAAGCTCACGTCGGCAAATGGGGCGCTAAGGGCCTGCACTGCGGCAACACCACCAGACGTTGCTGCCGGGAAGAACTTAAATGTCGACACCCCTGCCTGCATACCCACCATGACTTCACTTGCCGTTGCCACACCTGGGATCATCGGTACAGAAGCATTTAGGCCAGCACGTAAAAGCTCGGGGGTAAGTCCAGGTGTAACGATAAACTCAGCGCCCGCATCAATTGCCGCCACCAGTTGTTCTTCATTCAATACCGTACCGGCACCAACGATGACTTCGGGAACCTGTTCTTTAATCGCCTGAATCGCTTGCAAGCTGACGGGTGTTCGCAAGACAACTTCGATTACACCAATACCGCCACGTTTAAGCGCTTTTGCCGAGGGCACCGCCCAAGCCAGATCAGCGATCGCTACCACCGGCAACACCGGCGTTAGTTGCAGAAGATCTCTACTGTTCAAAATCACACCTCTATGCTTTTANGACCCGGCACTGGATTATCCACCAGCAGTGGGCCTATTCATGATTGGTTTGCCAAGAATTGCGCTGCACCGTGCAAACCTAGGTCGGCACGCGTTACTACCCGTACAGGTACATCAGTCAGATAGGAGCGGAAACGACCTTTAGATTCAAACCGGTAACGAAACTCACTACTCTCAAGAAAACTGATTAATTGCGGTGCAATNCCACCGGCAATGTATACACCGCCGAGAGCCCCAAGGGTCAGGGTCAAATTTCCAGCGAATGATCCCAATACCCGACAAAACATCTGCATGCTGTTGACCGCGAGGGTTTCCACGCCTTGGGCTGCTGCTTTGTGTACTTGTTCGGGCTGTTCATGCAATACCGGTTTATTTGCGAGCTGCGCCAGAGCACGATAGATATGCAACAGCCCGGCACCAGACAATAGCCGCTCTGAGGAAACCCGGCCGAACCGCGCTTTGAGAATTTCATAAACCGCGATCTCTTGCGGGTCGACAGGAGCAAAATCAGCATGACCGCCTTCGCCAACCACCACCTCATAGCGACCATTCACTGCTACTAAACTACATACACCAAGTCCGGTCCCAGGACCCAGGACCGCAATTGGTCTCCCTTGCACACTGCGACCACCACCAATTTGATGGGAGTCACGCTCTTCGAGAGCCAGCACACCATGCCCCACTGCCGCAAAGTCATTAATGATGTGTAAAGGTGCACCCTGAAAAAAACACTCAATATCAGATCGGCGCAGCGACCAAGAACTGTTAGTAAATTGCAATACATCGCCCTCTACCGGGCCAGCTACGGCCAGACAAACTGCGCTAGGCAACTTGGTTAATTGATGTGAAGTCTTTAGGGCCTGCAGAAAGTGCTCTAACGCGTCCGTAAATACAGCGTACTCAGCAACACTAAACCGCTGTGTATGCACGAGCTTTTGAGTGGCGCAGTCAATCACGCCGAAACGCGCATTTGTGCCCCCAACGTCTGCTACCAACNGCCAGTCTGCCAGCATCAGAGCACCCCTAGTCAGCGCCTGCCAGCGCCGGGAAAAGTACGCTCGCGC
The DNA here is from genome assembly GCA_002684495.1 of Gammaproteobacteria bacterium. GTDB lineage: Bacteria > Pseudomonadota > Gammaproteobacteria > Pseudomonadales > Azotimanducaceae > UBA4421. The sequence continues at coordinate 477,805 of NYVG01000002.1, forward strand.
CTTCTTCTGCTCCGGTCACCGCTTGACGAAAGACCCCAAAATACTCTCGGCCTATACCGGACGATGAATCCATAGCGGCAGACTGCAATTGTCTAGACGACCATATTTCCGGCGCCACCTGGCACTCAAGCCGTCCGCTACCCGCATCCAGCACAATCACGTCACCATCTTCTAAATACGCCAACGGCCCACCCGCAGCAGCTTCAGGACTGACATGTATTGCTGCGGGAATCTTTCCCGACGCTCCGGACATGCGACCATCGGTAACCAGTGCCACAGCGAAGCCACGGTCCTGCAAGCTGCCTAAAATTGGCGTCAACTTATGCAGCTCGGGCATACCGTTGGCACTTGGCCCTTGAAATCGCACCACCACGACACAGTCCCGATCTAACTCGCCAGCGTCAAATTTGGCTTTGAGTTGATCCTGGTCATCAACAACCACCGCAGGGGCACATAGCGAACGGTGCTTGGCTGCAACCGCCGATACCTTGATCACCCCACGACCAAGATTACCCTGCAGCAATTTTAGGCCGCCTTCTGGATCAAACGGCTGTTCAACGTTGGTAAGCACTTGTGTATCTAAACTCTTATCACAACCCTGGGACCAACTTAGCTCGGCTGCCTCTAGCTTGGGTTCCTGGATGTAGTCCGCTAACGAATCACCCCACATAGCCTGCGCATCGGCATGCATCAAACCATGCTCAAACAATTGCGCGAACAAATAGCTGGTGCCACCGGCGGCCTGAAAGTGGTTGATGTCGGCTTGCCCGTTAGGGTAGATGCGACACAATAGCGGCACCACCCCAGACAATTCATCAAAATCGTCCCAATTTATAATGAGTCCTGCCGCCCGCGCCATCGCGACCAAATGAATGCTGTGATTGGTCGATCCACCCGAAGCCAGCAAGGCCACCACCGCATTCACAAAGGAGCGCTCGTCCAGCACCTTACCTAAGGCGCGCAGCCTACCGCTTTGGCGAGTTATACGCGTAATGTGCTCAGCCGCCGCTTGGGTTAGCGCTTCGCGCAGCGGTGCATCTGGATTAACAAAGGAGCCTCCAGGCAACTGCAGCCCCATGGCCTCCATGAGTAATTGATTGCTATTGGCAGTACCATAAAAAGTGCAGGTGCCGGGTGCGTGATAGGACGCGGCTTCTGCCGCAAGCAACTCTTCGCGCCCAATTTTTCCCTGGGCGTACAGCTGACGCACTCTTGCCTTTTCACTGTTGGCGATGCCAGAGGGCATTGGTCCTGCCGGCACAAACAACATAGGCAGGTGGCCAAAACGCAGCGCGCCCATTAATAGTCCAGGCACAATTTTGTCGCAAATACCCAAACATATGACCCCATCAAACATCTGATGAGACAGAGCTACTACGGTAGATTGCGCAATCGTGTCGCGACTAAACAGGCTTAACTCCATACCGGCGAGACCTTGGGTAACGCCATCGCACATTGCGGGCACTGCCCCGGCTACCTGGGCGGTGCTGCCAACGGCTCGAATATATTGTTTAAGCTTTTCCGGATATTCGGCATAGGGCTGGTGGGCTGACAACATATCGTTGTAGGCCGTAACAATGCCAATGTTTGCGGCATTCATAAGCCGGATAGAGGTTTTATCGTCTTCGCTGCAGGCTGCAAACCCATGCGCAAGATTACCGCAGCTGAGTTTTTCTCGGGCCGGTTGCTCAGCCATAGCCTGATCAATAAGCCTCAGGTAGTCAGCTCGATGAACGCGACTGCGCTGAGCAATCCGCTGTGTCACTGCGGCAACCACTGGATGGACATTGTTTGTCATAACAACCGCTAGCTAGGTAAAGACCAACGGTTATGGACAATCNGCGGCGTATACCCTGACGTAGTCCACAACCAGTTCGCCGGGCAACACGCTTTTATCAATCTCACCACCTAGGGTGCCGCCAAGCGCGACATTGAGAATGAGATAAAAGGCGCTGTCATTGAACAACCAAGGGTACGGTGCCACATCCTTCGGTGTTGCGACCCCATATTCTTTATCATCTACGTACCAACGAATCTCGTCTTCCGACCATTGCACGCCGTAGACATGGAACTCATCGCCCCAGTCTTTGGGTGCCAAAATTGATTCGCTGTAATGCACGTTATCCGGCCACGGATTTCCGAAATGTATGGCTCCCAGAACCTTCTCTGGGGTGTGGCCGCTATTTTCCAGAATGTCGATTTCCCCGGCCAATGGCCACTGCAGATCAGTACTCGCCGGCATCGCCCAGAACGCAGGCCAGAAGCCAGCACCCTTCGGCAGTTTCATGCGCGCTTCGATACGCCCATATACAAAGGACACCCGTCCTTCTGTAGATATCTTGCCCGAGGTGTATTTACGCCCCCGGTGCCTTTCGCGTTGTGCCGAGATACGTAACACGCCGTCCGCAACTTTGACATTCTCGGGCAGGTACCACTGTTCCTCACCATTACCCCACCCACATAGGTTCTGATCACAGCCGTCGCCGGGAACATGACGCCAACGACTGGTATCTAATTCCTTACCATTAAATTCGTCTTGCCAAATGGGTTTGTCGCATTGGCCAACCGCTGGAATGGCGCCCCCTGCAGCCATCGCGCTACCTGCCCATAGGCACAGCAACACGAATGACGTGTTGCAGAAGACCTGTCGGCTCAAATACAGCATGGCATTACCACCAAGTGATATAGAAGGCGCAAAGGATGAGCGTCACCAGTAACGCAGCAAAATTGAAGCCACCGGAGGTCTTGAAACTGACCTCGGTCAAATCTACTGCACCCGCTTGGGCCACCGGCCGTAGATGAGAAATCCCAATGGCCATGACGCCACACAACAAGAACACCAGCCCAACGCGATCAATAAATGGCAATTCTGGCCACCATATCGAGAATGCTGCCGACAATACCGCCGAGCTAATAGCTGCGACCAAAGCCGCGGTCGCTGTGGTTGCCGGATAGAACATTCCCAGCAAAAAGATCACAACGATTCCTGGTGTGAAGAAACCGGTGAATTCTTGGATGTATTGGAAGGCCTGATCAAAGTTACCAAGCAGCGGCTGTGCGGCCACCATGGCCACCAGCATCGCCGCTACAGCTACGAGCCGTCCAACCATCACCGGGTTCTTATCGGCGGCCGAAGGCACCACCGTGGGCAGAATGTCCATAGTGAAAATTGTCGAAATACTATTCGTCATTGACGCCAGAGACGACACAATGGCCGCGAGCAATGCAGCAAAAACCAAGCCCTTTATTCCCACAGGCAACATTGTCATTGCGTGAGGATAGGCCTCGTCAGATCCACTGATATCGGCGCCGAGAACGTATACAGCAATACCCGGCAAAACAACTATGACCGGCATGAGAAGCTTCAAAAAAGCCGCAAACGCTATACCCTTTTGAGCTTCATCGATACTTTTTGCAGCCAGTGCGCGCTGAATAATGTACTGATTGAAGCCCCAGTAGGACACATTCATGACCCACATACCACCGAGCAAAACCGATAACCCAGGCAAACTTGCGTAGTGGGGATTGTCGACGCTCAGGATCATGTCGAATTTTTCCGGAGCACGCTCCATCAGTGTCGCGAAACCAGCCACCACACCGTTACCTGCAGAGACCTCGTTTAACAATATCCAGACAATCAATAGACCACCAAGAATCAGCAGGACCACCTGAATAATATCCGTCAGGGCTACCGCTTTGAGACCGCCATAGAGGGAATAACCCGCAGCGAATGCGCCTAAAACGACCAACCCAAGAGTTAGATCCACGCCCGCAACAGTATTGATCGCCAGCGCTCCCAACCACAGAATTGAGGTCAGATTGACGAATACGTATACCCCAAGCCAGAAAAATGCCATGACCAGACGCACACGGTNGTCATAACGTTGCTGCAGAAACTGCGGCATGGTGTAGATACCGGCACGCAGAAATACCGGCAACAGATATTTACCAACCAGAATCAGCGTTATTGCTGCCATCCATTCATAGGACGCGATTGCCAAACCAATGGCATAACCAGAACCGGACATGCCGATAATCTGTTCTGCGGAGATATTTGCGGCGATCAGCGAAGCACCGATTGCCCACCAGGGCAGCGACTTGCTCGCCAAAAAGTAATCTTGGGCATTCTTTTCTGCGCCCGTCTTTTCTCTGGAAACCCAATGTGCCAGCACAACGAGTGCGCCAGCATACAGAGCGACTATGGCTATATCGATTGTCTCAAGCATAAGTCAGTTCCTCCCTCCGAACTTCTTATTCAATCACTGGGCAACGCACCAGCGTCATGGCTGGCGCCTGGGTCAACAGTGAAATTTCGCTAATGCGCAGGCTCAGCGCGCTGTCAGTCGCCAGCAAAAATGGCGTNGTAATACGTTTGAAATCAGCACCAGCAGCGGCAAAACAGTCTAGGGGGATGGATACTCTCTGCCACTCGCCAATCGCGCGGTCTCGTAACATCGCGCTGACGTCGAGTGCCCCAGTGCAAGGGTACTCGCAATCCATGCGCAACATTACTGCACCTGCTGGTGCCTCTTCCAATTGCAAAACCATATTTAATACGCCGCCCGCAGCGTGTAACTCAGATAAATCTACCGGGGCATTCGACTGCCAATAGAGCTGGCTGGTGACGCTGCCATCGCCGCTCCAAATAATCTGCCGGGCATCTTCTTGCACGTACCGATCAACCGCTTTCATCACCAGTTGACCCTTTGACGTTGAGGCAATCGATCCTTCTGCTAGGATCTTCCAATTGCCCGCATCACCCAAATATTCCCGCCAGGGTTCTTTTGAACCACCGGAGAATATTTTACGATCGAGATCCACGGCCTTACTCACGGGCGTCTCATCAAGCACCCCGAGTGATGCCACTGGGTTCGCATAATCCAGGCCGTAGCCATATTCAAATAGTAAGTCGCTGACTGGCAACGCTGGGTCATCAGCGTTTAGATCCTTATTCGGCCAGTCGAAAGACAAGCGACCGGTAAAGTCATAGCGAGGCTTACCGTCGGCATCCGCAATTAGGACATCCGCAACACCCTTGCCCTCACTACCGGGTAGCCATGCCACAACAAACGCGTCCGCGGCATTAATGTGCGGGTTCAACCACAACGGTCGGCCGGTCAAAAGCACAGCAACCACCGGGATTCCCTGGGCCTTCAATTGCTGGATTAATTTTAAATCCCCATGGCTGTCGCTTTGCCAGGCTAAGGTTTGGACNTCGCCCTGACCCTCGGCATAGGGGGTCTCGCCAAAAACCACAACCGCGACATCAGGTTGCTCTGCAAAACTGCCGTCAACGCTTAGAATCGCCTTGCCCCCAGACGCCGCTGCTGCCTGTTGCAAACCACCAAAAATCGAAACAGCGCCAGGGAAATCAGTATTACTATTTCCCGTGCCTTGCCACGAAATAGTCCAACCCCCGGTCTGCATTTCTATGCTGTCAGCGCCTGCCCCTGCGACCAATATGGTCTGATTGGGTGCGAGCGGTAGAAGGCTCTGATTATTTTTCAATAACACTAAAGATTTTCGCACGGCCTCACGAGCTATTTCGCGATGCGGGTTTGAGCCTATGCTTGCTGCATATTTGGCTGCTCGAACCGAAGGTAGTGGCGCCTCAAATAGANCAATCGCAATCTTGGTACGGAGAATTCGAGTTACCGCGTCATCAATGCGAGCCTCGGAAATTTCCCCAGCCCGGACTTGAGCAATGGTGTTCTGCAGCAGTTCACGCCAATCCTCCGGCGCCATGATCATGTCCATTCCGGCATTGATCGCTTGGGCACAGTCGCCGTTGGTACAGCCTTCTACTTGGCCCACACCATTCCAATCACTGATCACGAATCCGTCGAAGCCCAACTGATCCTTCAATACATCAGTCAACAGGGTCTTATTGCCGTGAATTTTGTCACCGTTCCAGCTGTTGAAAGACGCCATCACGCTTTTAACACCCACCTCCAAGGCACTGTAGTAACCCTGGCCATGAGTGGCGAGTAATTCGTCGAGGTCTACGCGGGTATCGCCTTGATCAATTCCCTGAGCAGTACCACCATCACCGATAAAATGCTTGGCTGTCGCCAGCAATCCCTGTTCCTGCAACGCCTCAACAATGACCCCAGAGTAGGACTTGACGATTTCTGGACGATCGCTGTAACCCTCGTAGGTGCGACCCCATCGGTCGTCTAATACCACTGCTACAGTGGGTGCAAAGATCCAATCGATGCCAGTGGCGGCAACCTCTTGCGCTGTTGCTGCGCCGATGCGGTTAATCAGCTGGGGATCGTTCGCCGCGCCTAAGCCAATATTGTGCGGGAATAACGTCGCTCCTATCACATTGTTATGACCGTGAACCGCATCTGTACCCCAAATTAACGGAATACCTGCTGTGCCTTGAGAGGCGTCCAGCGAGGCCTCGCGATACGCATCGGCTAGGTTCACCCAATCGGCAATAGTCGCGTGTTTGTTATTGTCCGGAAACGAACCACCGCCATTGAGCACACTGCCAATACCGTAGCGCCGCACATCATCTGGAGTAACATGCTTAATCTCGCCCTGAATCATTTGCGCAACTTTTTGCTCCAGCGTCATACTGCCGAGCAGTTGCTGCACACGGGCATCCATCGCCGGGTTAGTGATTGATTCAGAATTTGAGGTCTTCGTTTCCGGTGTCACAACAATACCCTCAACGCTGGAGGCACACCCTGCTAATGCCCACAGGAGAGCCCCGGATAAAAAACTAATGCGTATCGCGCTCATCTCTACGCAACTCCTGCTGCAGACGATTGCCTATTAGAGAAACGAGCTCTGTCGCGGAGCACATTTACGCACCACCCTAAACTCTGTTTCTTTTCCCCAATCGTGACTTTAGATAATGCTTGGCGTAGACAAAATCCCTAATGCGACAAGTAGGCATCTGGCCGAGGCGAAACGGTAAAATTTCGCCCCATCAGCCGTTCGAGACAGATGCAGCCCCAAAACATGGAGCTTTTGATTAGGCTATTTGCGGTTGCGGCGCCTTGCAGTAATGATCAATAAAACGCTGGTGCGGCGGCAATTGACGGACCATATTGTTTACGGACCCCTTGATGCTGGTAAGAAATTCTTCCAACTCTTTGGCGTCCATCATATTTACGATTGGATGATATTGCTCAGGCAAAAGGCCCTGACCAAGCATTACTTGCACCCAGGAGTTTTCCCCAAACAACTCAGTCGGGACTTTGAAAACACGGCCTGTTTCCTTAAACAGATCGATCCGGTGTTGCAGTGAATCAGGTATCTGGGCACTACGACAGTGCCGCCAGAAGCGCGAATCGTCGCGCTCGGTCACATGGTAGTGTAAGACAATAAAATCTCGAATATTTTCAATCTCGAAGGTCATCTGCGCGTTGAACTCGTCAATATCCGGTTGCCGAACGCCATCGTAGGGGAACATTTGCATCAAACGGATGATTGCCCGCTGCGCCAGATGGATACTGGTAGACTCCAACGGCTCCATAAACCCGCTAGCGAGACCCATCGCCACACAATTCTTATTCCAGTGCTTACGACGCGTACCCGTTGTGAATTTAATGACTCTGGGATCAGTAAGTGGCTCGCCCTCAAGNTTACCGAGCAATTTCGCAGTGGCCTCGTCATCGGACCAAAACTTGCTGCAGTACACGAGCCCATTACCGACTCGGTGTTGCAGTGGAATACGCCATTGCCAACCCGACTCATGGGCAATAGAACGGGTATAGGGCAATGGTTCGCCAACGCTATGAGTCTGCACAGCAACGGCACTGTCTGCCGGCAACCAATGACTCCAATCGTCGTAGCCGGTGTGCAAGGTCTGTTCGATCAACAGGCCGCGGAAACCAGAGCAGTCAATAAAAAAATCGCCCTCGATCAGCTGACCACTCTCTAGCTCAACACCCGTAATAAATCCGTCGTTGGGATGTTGCAGCACTTGCCGCACTTTGCCTTCTTGGCGCACCGCGCCGTTATCCTCGGCGATTCCCCGTAAAAACTTCGCGTATAAACTGGCATCGAAGTGATAGGCGTAATTCAAGCCATTATTCGGCAGCACGGCAAAGCGCTTATCTTTTGCTGCAACAAGCTCAGTGCAGTAATTGCCGAACTCTTCGCTAAGCCCTAACTGTTTACCTTTGAGCCAAAAATGCTGAAATCCTGCAGCCCAACAATCTTTGCCGGTATAGCCGAATGAATGAATATAGTCCTCGCCGACATTGCGCCAGTTCTCAAAAGAAATCCCTAATTTAAAAGTACCTTGGACTGCAGCGACAAAATCTTGCTCTTTGATTTTTAACAACTCGTGCAGAGTCAGCAATGTGGGAATTGTCGCTTCACCCACTCCAACGGTACCAATCTCATCAGACTCAACAAGGGTTACATGCAGATTCTTGCCTAACAACTTAGCTACAGACGCGGCCGCCATCCAGCCCGCGGTACCCCCACCTACAATCACTACCTTTTGCACTTTGCTGTGTTGCACGTTTGCCTCCTTACCAATCGATCCAATATCTATCGGTTTAGCATTTCAATTATTCAGCTTATTAAGTAATACCGCTCGCAGTTGCTGTGCTCCAGCCTCGTCTAACGGCGCTAGGCAGCCTCTCGCATGCTCTGGGATATGCGCATACGTCGATTCATCATTTGCGAACACATAGTGTTGCAACAACGCCTGCCACCCCTCTTTTTGTCGGGCAGGCAAATCTCTGATGGCCCAAATCGCGTGCAATAACGCTGCCGCCGGTGATCCCAAAGCTTGGTGGGAATCAATCCACCAGTAGTTAACCAGCAAGTTGAAATCGCTCAACGATTCCACATGATGCCACCACATGCTCGGAATAAACAAAGCATCACCAGGGCCTAGCTCTGCCACCACTGCATGTTCTAACGCTTGGGCAAATTTCGGAAATCGCTGCAAATCCGGCTGGGCGAAATCCACCAAACTTATGGTTTGCCCCGAAGGCGTATGCTCCATAGGCCCCACATAAAGGTTTTCTACCTGCTCAGGAGGAAACAATGTAAACCGGCGGTGGCCTGCAACCACACAGGCNATGTTGTCAGGATAATCATAGTGGGCCGAAATACGCGATTGATTACCTAACCAAAAGCTCACCAGCGGCTGCTCGCTCGACAACTTTAGATCATTGGCCTGACGAAACCCAGGTAACCATTTGTCCACCATAGTTGAACCAACATAAATGGTTTGCGCATCAGCCTGCCCCTGCTGGTTTGCCAGTCGCTCTAAAACCGCGCCAAGCGGTGCCGCCCCGCTGCGAAAGTTAAAACCGTTAAACTCTTGGTTGTAGAAAAAGCGGCCGTCAAATTGCTCATCACCTAAGTAGGCGGTAACCGGCTCTTCGGTAGCGAACTGCTGCAAATACCCCCATGCATCAGCTGCCGATTCCCGACACCCAGAAACAGCTGGCCAGGACTGCACCAAACCACTGAAGACCACCGGCTTGTCGCCCTCAAGCAGGNGAGTTGGCGGCGACGTTGGAGTAAAACCACCAACCCTTACCACCTCTGGCAAATCCGCCAGATTCATCCGTTCTGCCCTTCCAGCAATTCATTTTTGCGTCGCACCAACCGACCCATATTCGGGGTCGATGCCAGCGCCATGTAGGTAGGCAACAAAAACCCCTGCTGCTGCAGTTCTCGCAGATGCTCAGCAGACAGGCCAGCGAGACGGTCTTCGTCGATGGTTTGAAATCCAAACAACTGATTCGTGCTGCCGTCTGCTAACTCAATTTCTAAAGACACGTTTTCTAACAGTTGAAGTTCGGTTAACGCGGCAACATATTTCTGCGCATGTTCAAAACCGGCGTGCAAATGTTCGAGCAGATTTGCCATCTGCTCGAGATAGGGTGATGTGCCACCTAGAGGCTCAAACAAACGCTCGCCTTCCACCGCGCTGACTCTTGGGTGATCTAGGTCTATGGAAATCACCCGCTTTTGCGCGTCACCCTGACCTTGGGCTCCAATAAGAAAAGGTTGTCTGCGAATGCTTGCCGGCACGTAGTCGGCATGCCACTGATCGTTCTGCAAAAACAGGTTTTCGCCACGCTGGAAGCCAAACAACGCCANCGGTAAAGTGCCCTCTTCTTCTGAATTCTTGAAAAACAAAATCGGGTACTCGCACTGCACATCGCGGAACTCAGCCGGATAAGTCATACCGTACATCACCTGATCACCCAGTGCTGCGGAGCGATTAACCGCTACACGCAGATCGCGGTGTGCTTCATTATTCAGTAAGGCAAGTCTTGTCACATCCTATTCCTTATCTTTAATCAGGCCTTGCTAGCCCGTTTGCCCAACCAATGCAGTCAGCAACTCGCGATTACTGGGCAGTCCCTGACGCAATTTTTCGGTACGCTCCCTATTCAAGCGCACCACCTGAGCGGCCTTAGCCTGTTCGCGTAAATGGCTTGCCCGAGCTCTGCCGCCTTGGCCGGGCTCAAAACCCATACCGTACAGTACGTACTGATAACTCGCCGATGGAAACAGTTCATCAATGCGCGGCGCATCTTCATGCCACGGTGGCTGCTGCTGCCACAGCCGCAGCTTTTCAACCAGCGCGTCCGGACAACTTTCGCGGCGGGCATTATCCTGCCAGTAGGGTTCAGAGCGTTTGCTCAACACATAGTGCAGTTTCAAAAATTCTAGGATGGCCTGCCAGTGGTAGTGCATTTTTTCGTTGAAACGTTTTGCCACAATATCCATGACCTGACGGGTACGCGGCAAATGATCGCTAATGATGTTGGCAGATTGCTCAACCAGCGCCAGCGCCGACGCCTCTAGGGGTTCTACGAATCCAGCCGACAACCCCACGGCAACACAATTTCGCACCCAAAATTGCTGACGAAAGCCCGGTTGGAATTCAATCGGTCGCAGCGCTAGCGACATCGTCTCCACACCAGGCGACGTGTCGGCAATATATGCTCGCAACGTACTTTCAGCGCCTTGAAGGTCTTGATATTGATCAGAATAGACATAGCCAATACCGCGCCGAGACTGTAAACCAATATCCCATATCCAACCCACCTGTTGGGCGGTGGCGCGGGTAGTCGAGGCGATGGGCGCCTGCGCGTCGGCATAGGGCACCTGCACTGCAAGCGCGCGATTGTTGAACAACATAGTGTCCACGGCTTGCAGTGGGGTCCCGAAATGCTCACCGATCAGCAATGAGCGCTGGCCAGTGCAATCGATAAAAAGATCGCCTTCGATGTGTCGACCATCGTTTAAGGCAAGCGCCCCAATATCGCCCTGGTGGTCACTGATGACTTGCTCAAAGTGTCCTAGAACGTGTTCAACACCTAGAACTTGGGTAACGTGCCGTTGCAGGAGTTGGGCGAATTTGCCTGCATCAAAGTGATAGCCATAATTAACATTAAACGCGAACTCAGGCGTCTGGCATTGTTTTGGCGCTAGCCCCGATAGCGCAACCTGTGCCTGGGGCGATACAAAATCCGCGAAATCGCAGTGCTGACGTTGCTCGAGCCAGTAATTTGCAAGGTTTAAACTGGCAAATTCACTCGGCAGACTGAACGGGTGGATATAACGCTCGGGGGCTTTCTGGTTACTCCAATTTACAAACTCGGTGCCCTGCTTAAAACTCGCGTCGCATTCACGCAAAAACTCAATCTCGCTTAAACCTAACTTCTGCAGGGTACTGCGCATAGACGGCCAAGTGCCTTCACCAACCCCAATAATCGGCACATTGGGTGATTCCAGCAGAGTTACGCTGAAATCAGCAGCAGAATTATGTCCATGCTCCGCCGCCAGCAGGCCCGCAGTGATCCAGCCCGCGCTGCCACCCCCTACGACCACTATGCGTTTTATCGCGTGTTCCATTTTGCTGCCCGTCACCCCTGAGTAGCACTGTTACTCTGTTTTTGCACGTCAACCCCGCAAAGGCTTATACCCTGCGAAATTGCGTTTTGCCAAATGCAAAAAAAGGCCGCCCACTGGACAGCCTTTTAATTGTACCTACTGGAAGAGTGCCGCAGCGAGCCGCGGCACCTCGAGACACTAGAAAGTGTATCGAATTCCTAGGTTGTAGCGAGTTCCGTCTTGTGAAGCAAACAAGGTTTGCAGCTCCGTACGTCCGTAAACGTGACGAGTCTCGTCAGTCAGGTTGATGATATCCAAGAACNCCTTGGCATTATCATTGATTTCATAGCTTACGCTCATATCCCACTGGGCGTAGTCTGCTACGTAGGTCGGCGGTATTGCACCGACATTGGCCTGACCCGTACCGTTCAAGAAATCATCACGCNAGTTGTACGCGAGTCTCGCCTGGAAACCGTCCTTGTCGTAGAAACCAATGAAGTTTGCAGTATCACCTAGCCCGCCTAATACGAACTGTTGACCCAGACCCATATTGTCGTAACCCACGTCTGCTTCAACCAACGTTGCGTTGACGATGAAGCCGAAGCCAGTGGCTCCGAAGTTGTGCTGAAGATTCAGCTCCCAACCCTTCATGCTCGCCTCAGCAATATTCACTGGCACTGTCAGATCAAATTCAGCAATCGGATCGCCGGCAATACCAGTTATCAGATTGGCCGCGGCGTCTACACCCGGCGAACCATCTTTGTTGGCCAAGATCCAATCACGCAGCTCACCCGAAGTTGCAGTAACGCCTAGGGCTGCCTGGGCTTCTGCCACGTAGGCGCCTTGCCCTGGGTGGTTAAGATTAAACAGTGGCTCTGTTACAGAGGCTGATCCAATGAAATTATCTACGTCCTTACGGAAATATCCGGCCGACAGGTAGCTGCCCTCACCGTAGTAATACTCGAACGAAAGATCGTAGTTGGTGGACTCAAATGGCAGCAGCTCTGGATTACCACGGCTACCGTCACCGCCATCAATACGCAGCAATTGAGCAATGGTTATACCGCCTTGAATATCCCCATAGTTAGGACGTGTCAGCGTCTTACTGAATGAGGCACGAACAACCATTTCATCGGTAACATCCATGCGGAAGTCTAGATTTGGTAGCAGGTAGTTATACTTACCGGTCAGTTCGGTAAAGTCCGTACCATCCTGCACTGCGCTAAATTCATTACCGCCTACCCAGTTAATACCACTGTAGTTCGGCGCCAATGCCTGAGACTTAATTGTGGTCTCTTCCCAGCGCAGTCCAAAGCGCAAACCAACCGGCTTACCCATCAGCTCAGTGCTTGCATCAGCCTGCAAATAAGCTGCAGTCGACTCTTCTTGAGTCCTACGATCTGAGGAGAATGTGCTGGACGCACAAAGACCCGTACCGCAGTCGCCCATATCATTCGCATAGAACGTGGATGCGGCTCCCGAGGCCATTAGCGATTCGGTGCGCGCAATCATCTCAGGCATGCTGAAGGTGTAGTAGTCTGTCGTCAAACGTGAATCATCACCCCCGGAGAAGTTATCGAACGCCCCAGCTGCAGATGCCGGCTTTAACAGGTCTGCAATAGCGTTAGCCTGGGTTACACCACCCCAAGCGTCACGTTGCACAACAGAGCCCGCAGAGCGATTGTTCACTTCAGTGACCTGAACACCGAAATCGATGCTGTCAACGAAACGGTCTGCATCAAACTCGAAAGTACCGCTGAGTTCGGTTTGCTGAATACCCATCTTCGAGAAGTTGTTGGTAAATACGCTACCGGTAACGATCATATCGTCTGGCGAGAGCGGATTTGACAGATCCAGAGATAGAATCGGAAATTCATTGCCAAAATAAGTAGTGGTCTTATCACGACTGAATGCAGAAATTGCCAGCTGAGAAGAGTCACCAAAGGCGCTGCCCGGTTGCTTGGTAGCCATAGAGTTATGGTGATCCAGCTCCAACACCAACTGTTCGCTGACATCCCAAACCAGATTAAATCCAACTGATTTGTTCTCAGCAACGGTTGCATCAGATCCCGCGCCCATGGCGAAATCGCCGGCTCCGCCGTTGTTTTCCGCATAAAACAGCGGTGAGGCATTAGGACCATCAGTCCACTGGGACTCTTGTCCACCAAAGTTATACCAAGCTGAATAGTTGCTGTAGGTGCGCTCCAGCTCAACTTCAGAGTATGTGTAGTCGAGTGTTCCTGTAACCGTCTCGAGCGGACGCCATTGCAGAGTCAACTGGCCATTCGTTCGCGTGCGCTTCCACTCGGCTAACTCATAGCCGGTATTTTGCGGTACCGAGTACACTTCATCCGCTGATGTGGTTCGGTTGACCTGAGTGTTTGGGTCGTTCGGTATACCACCCCATTCGGTGGGGCTGTTAGGGTTGCCCCAATCGTTATCGACATTACCCGCAAAGCTTCTCCAACCGGCAACGCTTGCAGTATTGGCACCGTTATTACGGTCTTGACGAATCAAGCTTAAAGAAACACCTACTGTGTCGTCGGCAAAAGTATTTGAAAACAGCGCTGAAACTTCTGGTGTGTAGTCATCACCCAATGTGGTGGACTGATCGTTCATCACAGAGGCTGAAATCGTGCCCCTGTAACCTGGGGCTTCTAGCGGCCGTGTGGTGCGAATATCTATGGTCGAACCAATACCACCTGTCGGCACATCGGCCTTACCACTCTTGTAAACGCGCACAGAAGCGATGCCTTCAGAGGCCAGATTACCGAAGTCAAACGAGCGATTGAGCCCGCTAGCGGTAGGCATTTGACGCCCGTTCAGAGTGACTAGGTTAAACGGAGGTCCAAAGCCGCGAACCGTAACTTCCTTGCCTTCACCGCGTTCACGGTCGATGGCAACACCGGTAATCCGCTGCAGCGATTCCGCTAAGTTACTGTCGGGGAAGTCGCCAATATCCTCAGCTGAGATCGCATCCACAACACCCGCACTGTCGCGCTTGATATCAGCCGACTTCTTCAAACTTTCGCGGATACCGTAAACTATTTGTTCTTCTACCTGTCCNGCAGCATTGGCTTCTTCAGCCACAGCAAAACCATAAGGAAACGGAACTCCTACAGCTAGGGCGATGCCCGCAGCCAGAGGTGCTTTCTTAAATTTCGTAACCTGCATACTCCCCCTCCCGGGATGTCGTATTGAATCAGCGATGGTTCGCCACCACAGAGAGTTAATGTCCTCACACTGCCAGCCAAGCTAATTAGCATTCGCGTGCGCGATTTTGGTGCGAATTTGACAATCTTCTCCAACGTGCACTTTCGGTGTGCACACGCGCAAGGGCAAGTCCAATTGCGATAAAACGGCACCCACCCGCGATGAAGCGGCTTAGACGACGGAGCTCGCCGGTTTTACGCTCAAGCAGTCATCAGCCCGCCGCCGCGTCGACCCGCTGCAACTTACGCTTAACTGACTCGCTGAGGTGATTTGAGAGGCGTTGCCCGGAGCCTACTGAGCCTGCAATACCTGTACTTCTTGCCGGAAGTTCCGACTGACTTTTAATCGAACGTCATTGGGCAACAACAGCACGCTCTCTCCCCGCGGCAAAGCTTCCATTGACTGAACTTTATTTAGATTGACCAGCGTCGAACGATGGATTCGAGCGAACGGGCCGNGGCTGAGTCGCTGCTGAAGCTCTTTCATAGTGCAGCGCATAACATAGGTCTTACCGGTGGCATGCACACACATGTAATCTCCCGCGGCATCAATCCAATCGATATCAGCGAATGGCACGAGATCAGTATTCAAACCATCGCGAATCGCTAACTTATCCTGCAGGGGACTGGTCGAAGTATCATTTACCGACGTCACATTGGCGTTCGCTGTACCGCTTTGACTGCGCGCTGCAACTTCCAGCACGGCGGATTTTTCACTCATCTGTCTGGCTGCGATACGCTCCTGGACGTGCTCTATTGTCGCTGTTAACCGGTCCGGGTCGACCGGCTTGAGCAAGTAATCCACAGCAAAAACATCAAAAGCCTGCAGTGCATACTCATCATAGGCTGTGACAAACACCACAAGCGGCATTACATCCGCCTGAATTTCCCGCACCACATCAAAACCACTATTGGTTGGCATCTGAATATCCAGAAAAACCAAGTCAGGAGCCAATCGCTGTATTTGTTTTATTGCGTCAACACTGCTGCTGCATTCCGCAATCACCTCTATATTGGAATAACGGCCAAGGATTTCCACCAACAACCGAACCGCTAACGGCTCATCGTCGACAACCATTGTTCGGATGGACCGCATTACTGGGTGTTATCCAACGGCATTTGCAACAAGGCTTCCAGCCCGCCCAAATCTGCTTGCTCTGTACTGAGGCTAGCTCGATCACCGTAACGCATGCGTAAGCGCTCGCGAATATTTTGCAAGCCAACACCGCTGCCGCTATCAGACTGGGTGTTTTGGCCAGAACCCGAATCCGCAATCCAGATATGCAACTGCTCGCCCACAGGAGCCGCGCGAACACGAATCACACCGCCCTCTTCAGCTAATGCGATCGCATGCTTAATGGCGTTCTCAACCAGAGGCTGTAGCAACAGGCTCGGCACCTCAACACTGGCCACCGAATCATCAATGTCGATGATAACAGTGAGCCGATCAGCGAAGCGCGCCTGCTCAATTTTGAGATATAACTGCAGCGCTTCCACTTCCTGTTGTAAAGGCACATTGATATCGCCACCGTTATCCAGGGAATAACGCAAAAACTTGCTCAGTTGCACCAACATGGCGTTGGCCTTATCCGCCTCTTTCAGCGTTACCAATGAAGAAATTGCATTCAGGGTATTGAAGAGAAAGTGCGGGTTTAATTGATAGCGAAGCAATTTCAACTGCGCTTCCCGCGCCATAGACTCGGCTTGGGCACGGCGCAGGCTTTCCTCCTTCTGGGCACTCGACATGACCATTAAGCTATCGTGCTCTTGCTGCAGCAACTGGTAATACTTAACGCCGTGATAAGACGCCATCCAGCACACGAATATGAAAATAGACGTAAACAACCAGCCACCAAAATCCTGCCANAGATTGGTTTCACCAGTCATCATTTNAAACGTCCACAACCGCAATACAGACCAAATCGCCGCGAACAATAACGCCGCGATGAGTGAAACGATTAAACGGGGCAACAGGTTTGTTTCCCATACCCTGCGAAACACCCAGCGCATCGGCCAACTAACGAATATGCCCAGCACAGATTGCAGCAGGTTATGCAAGATATAGACGAATTCTGGCTGGTTGTACCACAGGGTTAAACTAGCGTAGCTGACCAGTGACAACCCNAACCAGCCAACCACTTGAGCGGCCCAGAACTGATGGTCACGACTACGCTGTAAGAATTGTTGTAGGCGCGCTGGCAGACGAACCCGACCGACCGGGGTTTCCACCAATGCGGTTGACGCTAAACCCTGTTGATCTTGCATACACACAAACCTCTCTGTGTCAGCATAACCTAGGCAAGCCCAAACACGCCACGACCCAAATGAGACACCACCTGTGCGGCTAGGCCTGCGCCTTTGCCTTGGGCTCGTAACGGCCAAGCCAGCGGTCAAATCGCATCAGCAACGGTGGCAAAAACAGCAGGTCTAAGAACAGTGCAACGACAATAATTGGGGTAATCAATAAGGCCACGTTCTGAAAAATCTCGGTATTGGAAAACACCAACATAAGGGTGCCCAGCGCCAAGCTCGCGGTAGTGATGGTGATTGCTGAACCTGCTTTATCCATGGCGTAGCGCATCGCCTCCTGCACATTGCTGCCGTCACGTTTCGCAGCAATATACTTGCTCAACACGTGCACCGAGTCGTCCACGACTAGGCCAATACTGATCGAAAACAACATTAGGTTATAGGGACCCAATTCTCCGACAAAGAGCCCCCATAACCCGAAAACGATGGTCGCTGGAAACAGATTCGGTAACAGACTCAACAGGCCATAGCGCACGCTCTTAAGCCCCACCAACATGGTGAGCGTAATCAAAGCAAAACTCATGGCGAAACCCTGCATCAGCTCCAGACTGAGAACGCTATTAATACGTGCTCGCAAGATCGTTTCATCTGCCCGGGTAATTTGGAACTCGGGCGATACATTAGATGCGGCCCAGGCATCAATGCGATTGGCAAACGCCAAAATGTCGTTGTTGGATAAATTTGAGGTGCCCACCACCAAGCGCACGCCCGAATAATCATTATTGAACATTGGCTGCAAGCTCGGCTCGATCTCCTGCACTAATTGATAACCGACAAGGTAATCGATGATGGTGAGTTGATCTGTCGGCAGACGATCCCACGCCTCATCGTCGTCATGATCCGCTTTGTTACGGGCACGCAGGTAATCGGTATAGGTCGCCACAAAATTAGCTTCAGGTTGCGCCTCTAGCCATTCAGTAAAGACATTTACGTCCTGCAAGAACTCCGGCTTGGTGATGCCGTAATACTCGTTACTGCGAATAACATAGACCAAGGCTTGATCATTGCCGATCCGCTCGCGACGAGCCTCCAACACGTAATGCAGGTCTGAGCCTTCGTCAATGAACGAATATTGATTAAAGTCCAGCTTATTCAAGGGCAGCAAAGCGATGGTGCCAATAATTAACACCCAACTGCCCCAGTAAAGAGAGCGATGACGCCGCTCCACTAAGCGCGTCATCCATTGAATAAAACCACCTACCCCGAGAGGTTTAGGCACCTTGTGCGTAGGCAACAGTAGGATCATTGTTGGCAGCAATGTAAAGGTAAGCACGAAGGCCCAGATCACACCGATTGCGATAATGTTGCCAAAGCCGAATATCGCTGGCGACGAGGAGGAGTTAAGGCTCAAGAACCCCATGGTGGTAGTAATTGTCGCAAGCGTCACCGGACGTAAATTAACCTGCAGACTACGAATCATTGCCGCCGTTTTGGTCATGCCCCGACTTAACTCTTGGGCATAGATGGACACCACGTGAATTCCATCAGCAAGTGCGATTACAAACACCACTAATGGACCCAGACGGGAAATCTGATTGAGCGGGATGCCCAACCAAGCATGAGTCCCCAGCGTCATCGCAAGGGTCGCGGCAGTCAGCAAGAAAAGACAAACAGACGCAAAGAACGATTTGAGACAAAACCACAGCAGCCCCACACCGATGATGGTGACCAGTGGAAACAGCACGCGGTTGTCACGCTCGGCAGACAGTTTACTGTCGCGCATGAACAGCGGTCCCCCGATAACGTACACATTTACCTCGGGATGAGCCTCACGCAGTGAGTCCCGCAGTCGAATGGCAGAGTCAGCAAGAGTAATATTTGCCGCCTGGCTATCATCGACCAAATTGTATTTAACCGTAGCCAGAGCCATGGATCCGTCTTTGGCTAAAATGCGTTTCGTCAGATCTTCATCGGCCAACGCCAATTTACGCACTTCATCCAAGGCTTGAGTCGTCAGACCCTGGAGCTCCGGAATCAAATATCGACGTCCCACGGCCGCGCTGTCCGCATCATTAAGCGGGTAATTCAATAACGACCCCACCGCCACTGCTGAATCGATTTCTAAATAGCGCTCATTCAACGCTTCCATAGCCCCAAGTGCGGCTGCGTTGAAAACATCCGGCTTCCCTTCAAACGCAAAAAGGATAGACGGCGAGGACGGAAAATCAGCCTTATTTTGATCGATTTCTTCTTTGTAGGGGTCGTCCTGGGCAAGGATCGCCTCTGTGGAATTATCTTGGACAGTTTTCGAAATCCCGAAGGCGACGAAAACACCAACCACTAGAGTGATAATGCTGAACAGAAAGCGCTGCCGGACGAGCAAGTGGGCGTAGTCAATTGTCATATTTTGGCGACGTTATTTTTATGCTGAATGGATGGTTTTTTGTTATACATGCGGACTTGTTTTTGTAAATCCGGACCAATTATGCAAACCGCTAAATTTCTTTGTGTATTAATAACTTCTTTAAGTGCAGTCGCAAGTTTTGCGAGCAATACCCAAGTAGGCGACTTCGCGCTCTTAGATCACACGGGCACATTTCATCAAGCGAGCTATTACAGCGACCATGATGCCATAGTTATCCTAGTCGAGAGTAGCCAAACACTAGCGGATAAACGCGGCCGATCGGCGTTGTCTAATGTTACTGCACTGGAGCAAACAGATAAGGTCAAAGTCATGCTGCTCAGTCCTGTAGCGGATGAGCGACGACCTGACCTGCAAGCAGCGATTAACAACAGCGGACACCAACTACCGGTGCTGATCGATGAAACCCAATTGGTCGCACAGTCTCTGGGCCTGACCCAGTACGGAGAAGTAATTGTTATCGACCCAGAGACTATGAACGTTTTGTATCAGGGTGATTCAACCCCGCTGCAGAGCATTGCTGACCTCGATTCGGTCACACCCACTCGTGCTGCTCTAGGTTCGGCAATAACCTTCAGAACGCCTGAGCCGGTGTCGTACAGCACAGATATTGCTCCGATCCTTGAGCGCAACTGTGTTTCGTGCCANCGCGATGGCGGCATCGGTCCGTGGTCAATGTCATCCCACGCCATGGTTAGGGGCTGGTCTCCTATGATGCGCGAAGTAGTGATGACTCATCGCATGCCGCCCGGGCGNATAGATGCCCATGTTGGCAAACCCATGAGTAATGCTGGTGGCCTCAGTGTGAGTGAACAACAAATGCTCATAGATTGGATCGACCAAGGGGCAGCGAAGGACCCAAGCGTTGACCCCCTTACTGAACTGACATTCGGCGCTGCCGCATTCACCCTCGGCGAGCCGGACATCGTGCTAGACGTCACCCCTCAGGAAATACCCGCAACTGGCGTGGTGGACTACCGGTACATTCCCGTACCGCTGAATTTGCCCGAGGATAAATGGCTGCGAGCTATCGAGTTCATACCCGGCGACCACGAGGTCTTGCATCATGTCATTACCTATCTCTCGAGCCCCGCAAACAAAAGCGAAACAGCCGAGGACGGTGGTGCAGGCCAGGGTCAAAATCTTGGCGGCTTTGCGCCCGGCCGGCAGCCCGATGAGTTCGCCGACAACAGCGGCAGGCTGATACCCAAGGGCTCGAACCTTTTGTTGCAAATGCACTACACCACGTCCGGACGCGAGACCGTGGATGCCACGCGGGTCGGACTGTACTTTCACGATCAACCTCCAGCCCATGTGATGTCAGGAGCTGTTGCCGGACAAACGCGCTTTATGATTCCGCCGGGAGAGAAAGAGCATAAGCTGACCGGCGTGCAAGAAATCGAACGTGACGCTTACCTGTACGAATTGAACCCGCACATGCACTTCCGCGGCAAATACATGAACTACTCCGTTGAATACCCAGACGGCAGTGAAGAAATATTGCTATCGGTACCAAAGTACGACTTCAATTGGCAGTTCAACTATCGTTTGCAGGAACCGTTGCTGTTACCAGCCGGCAGCAAGGTTATTGCGCGCGGAGCGATGGATAACTCGGCACAGAACAAGGGTAATCCGGATCCAACGCGGCCGGTATTCTATGGCCTGCAGACCATGCACGAAATGTTCTTTGGCTTTATGACCCTGCGCTACGTGGGCGACATCCCCAATCGGGTGGCCGCAAGTTCTACGCCAACAGCTTCCACCGACGCAGCCGGGCGCTAGCAGGGCTTGAAACCCGTCATGCAGGCCACCACCGTGAGCTTGGCGCAGCGGCAACAGCTTTGCGATCACGGCTATGTGATTTTGCAAAATGTGCTGAGCCAAGCCCAGGTTGACGCAGCTAAGTCGATTATTACTGACGCCCTACCCAAGCATGAGAGAAGGCTTCTGGTACCGGCAGAGGTCGCAACCCACCCCCAAATAATCGGCTTATTTCAAGACAGCAGCGTCGCTTCAATCCTTGCCGAACTCATGGGTCCCTTCCCACCAGTAATCAGTTGCCAAGTCGCCGTAACACCCGGCCATGACGATCTGGGCGGCGTACCGGGCACCCACGTTGATGGCGGCTGGAGTGGGGCCATTCCAACTCGGGCAGATGCAATAGATCCGTCGACTCACCGACCCAAAGATGCCGCGCGTTACTATGGCGCCGATGATGAGGTGCGCGGCAGCAATGACGGCCTGCTGTGGATGGATCCGCAACGGCGCATTTCTAACGGTAGCTATACGGCATTAGTGGGCATATGCCTGAGCGACCAGACCCAACCAGGCAATGGCCAATTTGGCGTGCTTAAAGGTATGCACAAGGACGTGGAAACAGTTTTTCAACGACAACGAGATTCCGGCGGGGTGATCGGCGCCGAAGGCGTGGACTGGCCTCGCATAAAAATCGACGCCCGCGAACGCCCATTTTGCAATGGCTTACCGGACAGCATACGCGCACTCGGCATCGAGCGTGGTAAAGCTAATCCCGCCCTAGCGGATTGGCCATGGCCGGAACTGACGCCGGTACTTATGGAACCAGGAGACGCAGTGATTGCACTGCATAGTTTGCCCCATACCCCGACTCCAAATTTCGGCCCTAACCCGCGCATAAACGTATATTTTCGAGTTCGTAGACTGCGCCCTGAAAACCCTCATGAGGGCAGCCGACGGATTGCTCACGGTGTAAGCGATCACCCTGACCGCGGCTATTTCGGCCAGTTCCTCGACTATCCGGACCACTATGACCCCTGGCAAACCAGTATCGATCGGCTCTGCGATCACTGGAGCGAGTGGGATGGCATGCAAGATTTATTGCCAACCGATCAATCGACAAACGCCTGATACAGTAGCGAACGGATTTTCGCGTGATCGTCGAGCCCGGTTGCCGGTATGAGTTGGGTCACATAGGAAACAACCAGCCCTTCTCGCGGATCTACCCAGTACGTTGAGTGATAGGCACCACCCCACCCGTAGCTGCCAGCGCTACCCAGTTGTCCAGCTTGGCCAACATCCAGTAACACATTGAATCCAAGTCCGAAGCCCGACCCTGGGCGCGAGTATGCAATCTCGCGCGGCAAATGATTCGCCGTCATCAACTCCACTGTCTTACGCCCAAGTATACGCACGCCATCCAACTCACCGCCGCGCCGGAGCATTTCAAGAAACCGCGCATAGTCCGCGGCAGTCGATACCGCACCAGCGCCGCCAGAGTAGCTTCTAGGTCCGTCAATTTGGCCCTGGAGATAATGACCCTGGCCAAAATAGAAATTCTGCGGGTTCGCAGCCACGGTATCAGCCGTCGGTTGTCGCTGCAGACCACCTTTAGTCATGGCGTAGACAGTGCTAAGCCGAGCTTCATGTTCCGGCGGCACAAAGAAATAGGTATCGCGCATCCGCAGTGGTGCAAATAATTGCTGCTGCAAAAATGCCCCAAGGGTTTGGCCGGATAAATGTTCCACCAGCGCCCCAAGAATGTCCGTGTTGTAGCCGTAAACAAATTCACTACCCGGATGGGCTGCTTGGGGGAGTGTGGCCATTCGTCGCACCTTGTCACGCATGGACTCGCGATCCCCGGCAAAGTACCAGCCCAAAATATCTGCCTCCTGCCAAGCCCCCTGAGCTAAACCCCAGCCGTAATTGATACCAGCGGTGTGAGTCAACAAATCGCGAATGGTAATCGGGCGCGTTGCTGCCTCCAGCCGATAACCTAGGTCAGCATCACTGTCCGCAACTGCCACCTGTACGTCTCCCCACTCTGGAAAATATTTGCTTAGCGGATCAGAGATAAGCAATGCGCCCCGTTCCTGCAGCAACATAATCGCAACACTGGTAAACGCCTTGGTCTGGGAGGCAATGCGATGCAAGCTGCGGGTATTCATAGGAATAGATCGCTCTCGGTCTTGCCAGCCGAATGCCTTGTGTAAGACCGTTTCTCCATGCCTCGACACGTACAACACACCGCCCGCCAAGCGTCCATTCTCTACGTATTGATCCAAGGTGCTTTCCAGCACTGCCAGACGTTTGGAATCAACCCCAGGAGCAGCCACCGCGCTTACCGCAGCGAGCATCCAGATCAACCATCCATAAAATCGCAATTGCTTCATCTGCTTCATCTGCTTCATCTGCTTCATCTGCTTCATCCTAGGCTCCTAAAACTTCCCGCTTCACGCAATTCAGACTGTGCCACATCCAGAAAAAAATTTTGACTCACGCAACATAAACAGCTAACAAATAGGCTGCAACGGGAGAGTGATATGACTAAGACCATTCCAACGTCCATGCAAGAGGTCACTGACCAATGGCTAATCGACATTTTAAGTAGCCATCAGGCTTTCGCCGATGATCCAATCAGCAGCGTAGACCGCCAATCCGTCGGCGACGGGATTGGCCAAGTGGGTGAATTCAACAAGGTTGTAGTAACAACCGAATCGGCCAAGCAAACCACCTTGTTTTTGAAACTTCGGGCACCCATTGAGGGTATGCATGCGGTCGCTCTGCGCTACAAAATGTATGAAAAAGAGGTGCGCTTTTACAATGAACTGGCGGCACATATGGATGTTCGTACGCCAGAGGTTTACTACGCCGACTATGATCCCGAGACCGAGAATGTTGCCCTACTGATGGAGTTCTTAGACGGCTGGCACTCACCTGATCAAATCACAGGGGCGTCGCATAATCAGACCCTGACGGCAGTTAAGCAGTTAGGGGCCATAAACGCACCGTATTGGAACCGCACCCAAGACCTGCCCTGGCTACCCACTATGCAGACCGACTATATGCAGCAAACCATTTCGGACATGGCGGCCTGTAGCGATATCTTTTTTCAGCGCTTCGGTACAGAACTGCCTATTTCCAATTCAGACTTCAATCGGATTATTGAATCTTGGCCAGCAATACTCGACGGTTTGAGCGACGGTCATTTAACCCTGACTCATTACGATTATCGGGTAGAAAACATGTTTTTCTCCAGCGACGAGAGTGCCGTTGCAGTAATCGATTGGCAACTCATCGGCGCCCTCAGGGCCGGCTGGGATCTGGCCTATCTTCTTGGAACCAATATTCCCTCAGAACAACGCCGTACCAATGAGCAGCAATATATCGATCTGTATCTCGACTGTATGCGCGATCAGGGCGTTAATTACAGCGAAGCCGAGTTACGCCATGATATGAAGTGGTCGCTACTGGGACTATGCAGTATTGCAGTCATTGGCGGGGCTAACTTTGACGTCAGCAACGCGCGAAGTTTCGAGCTATTCAAAGTCATTTCCATACGTTTATTCGACGCTATTGCTGACCACGAGGCCTTATCCGTGATCAGTTAAGCCCAAACGGCTGTTAAACTTAGCCGAAAAATCAACTAATCGGATGAGCACATGCTGGCAATAATAGGCGGGTCGGGCCTTTACCAACTGGACGGCCTGACTGTGGAGGCGCAGCACGAAGTCACCACACCGTTTGGCCAACCCTCATCCAGTATCACCGAGGGTCGCTATCTTGATCAGCGTGTATTGTTTTTGGCACGGCACGGTGAGGGCCATCAATTTCTGCCCCACGAGGTGAATTATCGGGCAAATATCTTTGCCCTAAAATCACTGGGGGCCCGCCGCATTCTGGGCTTTTCCGCCGCAGGCAGCCTGCGCAAAGAAATACGCCCAGGCGAACTCGCACTTACGGCTCAGTACTTCGATCACACCCGCGGCAAGCGCAACTACAGCTTTTTTGGCGAGGGCGTATCGGCACACGTCTCCACCGCCTACCCCACCTGCCCTGCACTCGGCGCAGACATTGCCGACGCAGCTGCACGGATTAATGCGCGTTTGCATGTCGATAAGACTTACGCCTGCGTAGAGGGACCGCGACTCGGCACTCGCGCCGAGAGCTTTTTTTTGCGCGACAGCGCCGAAAGCGACCTGGTTGGTATGACCAACGTACCGGAAGTATTTCTGGCCCGCGAAGCCCAACTCGCCTATTGCACCCTGTGTTTAGTCACTGACTACGACTGCTGGATGGACGACCCTGCGGAACATGTGAGCGTCGACAAATTCTTTGCCACTTACCAAGGCACCTTAACCAAAGCTCAGGCGGTACTGGCAGAGTTACTTAAACAGCCGTTTCGTCCGACACCCGATGAAGTTCGCCAGTCATTAGCAGGCGCGGTACTCACCCCCGATGCTGCGTTGACTGATACCCAAAGAGTCTGGCTAGACGTGCTGCGTGCATGACCCGATGAACTGCCATTAGGGATTACGTATGGGCACTTCAGTCTTTTTCGCCACAGTTCGTAACGCGAATGACGAATGCACCCGGGCAACCCCTGGCAGACGGGTCAGAAACTGGCTGTGCACCCGCTCGTAATCGCGTGCATCCGCGACAATCACCCGCAACAGATAGTCTGCATCGCCACTCATCAAATAACACTCCATTACCTCAGGCAATTGCGCCGCCTCGGCCTCGAATGCGGCTAGGTCCGCTTGCTGCTGACTGTGCAGGGTGATGCGCACGAATACATTGTCTGGGTATCCCGCCATGGCTTGGTCTACAAGGCCCACGTAGTCATGCAGATACCCTCGTTGCTCTAACGCCGCCACCCTGCGCGAGCATGCTGACTCCGAAAGGTTCACCTGAGCCGCCAATCGAGCATTACTCAATCGACCATCTACCTGCAGCAGATGCAGAATTAAGCGGTCTATGCGGTCTAGTTGGCCGATTTGATCCCTTCGACTGAAATTAGCGGATTCTTGCATAAAAATCTCTAAAACTACTTGATTCAAGTGTAGTTAGGGTGATTTTTCTATTTTTTGCAATATTTCACCTCAAAATTCACAAGATAATTGCATTTTAAGCGAAGTAGAGCGTCCGTCATGCGTATCGGTGTACCAAAGGAAACGAAAAATCACGAGTATCGTGTCGGGCTGACCCCAAGCAGCGTTAGACAACTGGTACACCTTGGCCACGAGGTTTGGGTAGAGACAGAGGCAGGATCCGCCATTGGCTTTAGCAACGAAGCCTTTGTCCATGCCGGTGCTAAGATCGTCGATACCGAGCAAGCGTTCAGTGCGCCGCTAGTGATAAAGGTAAAAGAGCCACAATTAGACGAGTGCGCACGACTGTCAGCAGACCAAATATTGTTCTGTTATTTACATTTGGCCACCGCCAAATCTCAAGCCAAGGCGCTAATTGAACGTGGCGTTACCGCCATCGCCTTCGAGACGGTTACTGACTCTACAGGCCGCTTGCCGTTGCTGGCGCCAATGAGCGAAGTAGCCGGGCGCCTGTCGGTGCAAGCCGGCGCAACCGCATTACAGGTTACCAATGGCGGACGGGGCACCTTGCTCGGCGGCGTCCCTGGTGTCGCACCCGCTAGGGTAACGATCTTAGGTGGTGGCATCGCTGGCACTAATGCCGCCCAAATGGCCATCGGCCTGCACGCGGACGTTACGGTTATCGATCAATCTACGGAACGTCTGCGGGCGCTGGCGAGTGAATTTTCTGGACGCATAAAAGTCTTGAAGGCAACACCGGATACCATCGCTAATACGGTCTGTGAATCGGATCTCGTCATCGGCGCTGTACTGGTGCCCGGAGCCAGCACGCCAAAACTAGTCCGCCGCGACCAACTGAAAGATATGTTGCCCGGCGCGGTCTTAGTGGACATCGCCATCGACCAAGGTGGCGCGTTTGAATCCAGCCGCCCCACTTGCCACGATACCCCCACTTTCATAGAGGACGGTATCGTCCACTATTGCGTGACCAATATGCCCGGCGCAGTAGCGCGCACGGCTACTCAAGCTCTGAACAATGCAACCCTTCCATATGTGCTGAATCTGGCTGAGCGCGGTTGGCAATGCGCATTTGCAGAAGATCCTGGGTTTGCTCAAGGATTGAATATCAGTACAGGAAAAATTCGTCATGCCGCCGTGGCCGAGGCACTGGCGTAGAGCGCACCTAAGCAGGGTCGGGAGAGCTGGCCGGGGCAAACGCGAGTAAATCTGCGCCACCGTCAACTAATTCACCCTTGGCTACAAATACTTCGCTAACGGTGCCGTCGGCTAATGCGGTAACCGCATGCTCCATCTTCATAGCCTCCATGATGACCAAAGTTTCGCCTGCCGTTACCGAGCCACCAGCACTTACGAGTACATCAATGACCGTGCCATTCATAGGCGCCTTATAGTGACTGCCATCGTCAAAGACCTGCTCGATCCCCAAATCAACAGCCACGTACTGCACTTGAGCATTGCCAAAGGCTGCGAATACGCTGATAGATTTTTCATCGGCTACGACCACAGCATTGCTGAGATGATCATCCACCACCGCAGCCAGCTTGTTTCCCGTGAGTTCACCACTTACCCGGTATTCATGACCGTCCACAGTGATCAGAAAATCTTGCGCGTTCAAAAACACGATCTCTGCAGCGTATTGCTGGCCCTCCAACAACAAATCCAAGGTACACCGTTGCAGGCCGTTGAGGCGCCATTGGTCTTGCGCAAGCCAAGGTGAGGATTCGGCTTGCATATGGGCGAGTTGTTGTTTGCTCAATACATGATAGAGCGCAGTCAAAACCACCAACCGCGCAAGCGCAGTGTCGTCTGAGCGCAGCAAAGACGCTCTATGGTGCTCAATAAACTGCGTACTCAACTGCGCGTCGCGAAACCCAGGGTGCTGCGTAATCTGACGCAGAAAGTCGATATTCGTCGTCAGCCCGGCTAGGTAATATTCGGACAGAGCACGAAATAAACGCTGCAACGCTGTATCGCGGTCTTCTCCCCAAACAATCAATTTGGCAATCATGGGGTCATAGAAGACCCCAACCTGGTCGCCTACGGCGACCGCACTATCAACACGCACATGAGCTGTCGCTAAGGGCTGCTGTAACCAAGTGACCTGACCAGAGGTGGGCAAGAAGTCGTTACGCGGATTTTCCGCATATATCCGGGCCTCAAAACTGTGGCCGCTAATCGTCAGTTGCTCTTGCGCCAGCGGCAGGCACTGCCCAGCAGCAATCCGCAATTGCCATTCCACCAAATCTTGACCGGTAATCATCTCAGTCACCGGATGCTCCACCTGTAAGCGAGTATTCATCTCCATAAAATAGAAGTCGCCCTGCTCATCAAGGAGAAACTCCACGGTGCCGGCGCCCACATAATCAACCGCCTGAGCCGCCTGTAACGCTGCTTCCCCCATCCGCGTACGCAAGTCCTCTGTGAGCCCAGGCGCTGGCGCTTCTTCTATCACTTTCTGGTGACGCCGCTGCAGGGAGCAATCCCGCTCAAATAGATATACCCCGTTACCTTGAGTGTCACAAAATATTTGCATTTCTACGTGTCGAGGCTGTCGCAGAAACTTTTCCACCAACATGTCGCTATCGCCAAAACTGGCCTTTGCTTCGCGCCGAGCCGCTGCCAACGCTTCTGCAAACTCATCAGCGCCTTGGACCTCGCGCATGCCCTTGCCGCCACCCCCCGCCACTGCTTTAAGCAACACCGGATAACCTACGGTATCGGCCGCCTGCTGCAGCCGCTCATCGCTCTGGTCGGCTTCATGGTAGCCCGGCAACATCGGCACTTGAGCAGCTTGCATCGCCTGCTTAGCTGCAGACTTAGAACCCATCACCTGAATGGCTGTAACCGGCGGACCAATAAAGACAAGATCATGTTCGGCGCACAGTTCCGCGAATGCCGCGTTTTCTGACAAAAAACCATAGCCCGGGTGCACCGCTTCGGCACCACTGCGCAATGCTGCTTGCAACACCTTTTGGCCATCCAAATATGATTCCGCTGGTGCACTGCCACCAAGCCAGATAGCCTCGTCCGCCATCTGCACATGCTGTGCCTTAGCATCTGCGTCGGAATATACCGCCACAGTTTTGATCCCCAAGCTATGGGCCGTACGCATGACACGACAGGCAATTTCACCCCTATTCGCAATCAGTATTTTGCTGAACATTAGCCCCCCTACATCCTGAACACGCCGAAGCGCGTTTCATCAATTGGACGATTCAAAGTTGCCGACAGCGCCAAACCCAAAACTCGGCGGCTTTGGGTGGGGTCGATAATCCCGTCGTCCCACAGTCGCGCGCTGGCATAATAGGGATGACTCTGAGCCGCAAAGTCGTCCAGAATCGGCTGCTTAAACGCTTGTTCCTCAGTATCACTCCAGGTGTCGCCGGCACCTTCGATCTGCCCCCGACGCACCTGCGCCAATACACCCGCAGCCTGCTCGCCACCCATCACCGAAATGCGCGCATTTGGCCACATAAATAAGAAGTTAGGATCGTAGGCGCGACCACACATACCGTAGTTGCCTGCGCCATAGGAATTACCCAGGATCAAAGTTAATTTCGGCACTTTTGCGCAGGCCACCGCCGCCACCAACTTAGCGCCATGTTTCGCAATACCGTCTGCCTCATATTGCTGCCCCACCATAAAACCGGTGATGTTTTGCAAAAACAGCAACGGGATCTTGCGTTGCGCACACAACTCTATGAAGTGAGCCCCCTTTTGCGCCGATTCGCTGAACAACACTCCATTATTCGCCACGATACCTAAAGGCAGCCCGTACAAGCGCGCAAAACCACATACCAAGGTCGTACCGAACAGCGCTTTAAATTCATCAAGGGCAGAACCATCGACTATGCGCGCAATCACCTCCCGCACGTCATAAGGTTTGCGTACATTACTGGGCACAATGCCAAGCAAATCGCTGGTCGGATAAAGCGGCTCAACCACCGGTTGTACGTCCATTTCTTGTGGCTTGCGCCGATTCAGGCGGCTCACTGCTTGGCGCGCTAACGCCAGCGCATGATGGTCATTACGTGCGTAATGATCAGCTACACCAGACAGACGGGCATGCACATCAGCACCGCCCAACTCTTCGGCGCTAACCTCCTCTCCCGTAGCCATTTTCACCAACGGCGGCCCACCGAGAAAAATCGTGCCCTGATTACGCACAATAATCGCCTCGTCAGCCATCGCAGGCACATAGGCACCCCCAGCCGTACACGAACCCATTACCACCGCAATCTGCGGAATATTCTGCGCAGACATATTGGCCTGATTAAAAAAAATACGCCCAAAATGCTGTTTATCCGGAAACACATCATCCTGATTAGGCAAATTGGCACCACCAGAATCCACAAGATAAATACACGGCAAAT
Organism: Gammaproteobacteria bacterium; assembly: GCA_002684495.1. GTDB lineage: Bacteria > Pseudomonadota > Gammaproteobacteria > Pseudomonadales > Azotimanducaceae > UBA4421. Next base: position 508,721 of record NYVG01000002.1, read on the forward strand.
TGTTTTGTTGCGCGATATCTTGAGCGCGCAAATGCTTTTTCACCGACACTGGGTAATAGGTGCCGCCCTTTACCGTTGCATCATTGGCAACAATCACGCACTCCTGACCCGCAACCCGCCCAATCCCAGTGATCAAGCCCGCCGCCGGCACCTCATCTCGACCGTACATGTTGAACCCCGCGAGTTGCGAAAACTCTAGGAACGGCGAACCCGCATCAACCAACGCATCAATGCGATCACGCACTAACAACTTCCCGCGCGCTTGGTGACGTTGCTGGTAGCGCTCGCCGCCACCTTGCATTACCCGCGCAACCTGACGCTGCAAATCATCCACCAGTCCTTGCATAACCTCGGCATTTTCAATGAATTCCTGAGATCTGGAATTCACTGCGCTATCGATCGTATTCATCGAATTCCTCTTACGTTTTTATCCTGTCTACTGCTGTTCAATCGCTCAGGGCATGCAATGCCTGAACTGATCGCCGTTCCCAATCTTGCAGATCCGCTAACATCAACTGAATTTGCCTCTGCTGTTCTTCTACCCGTCCCTGCTGCTCTCTAATTTTTTCTATCAGCGCTCGCAACTGCGCAGCATTATTTGATTCTGGGTCATACATGGCGATCAGCTCAGCACTCTCATCCAAAGTAAAGCCTAGTCGCTTGCCTCGCAGTATGAGCTTAAGTCGCACTCGGTCTGCGGCGCTGTAGAGGCGCCTGTGCCCCTGCCGCTGGGGTTCAAGCAAACCCTTTTCCTCGTAAAAACGCAGAGTTCGTGTGGTTACGCCGAAGTCTCGAGACAACTCACGAATAGAATAGGAAACAGCTGATACAGACATATGGATCTGGCACCTCCTGATACGGTCTGGGTGCTGGACGGCCCAGCGGATCGTCATATTAATTACCTTTTAATTGACGTTAACGTAAACGTCAATCTTTACCGAGGTTGGTTACTGCAATACTCAGCACCACGATGAGATGGTAGGCCCGCGGATCCCCGGTATGTCAAAGAAAAAGTTCCACCCATTGATGATTCGGCGTTGAATTTTGAGGGCCGAAACGACTAGGGTAGGCCCTTGTTTTTTACCGACATCTGAGAACCACCATGGAACAGAAATTCGACGTTGCAATTATCGGCTGCGGCTTCTCCGGCATGCTCTGTGCAAACTTTTTACGCGAGGCCGGCATAGATAATTTCTGCATCCTGGAAATGGGCGCAGGACTGGGTGGCGTATGGAGTCATGGCGGTGTAGGCGGCTATCCCGGCGCAGCATGTGATGTGCCCTCTTACACCTACCTGCCGTTTCTAGACCAAACCGGCTTTATTCCGTCTAAAAAATACGTTAACCAGGGTGAGATAGCTGATTACGCAAATTTGCTCGCCGACCATTGCCAGATACGGAAGCATATTCACTTCTCGCGCAAAGTCTTATCTGTCAACTACGTCGATACCGCAACCTGGCAGCTCGATATTTGGGATACCGAAAATGAGTGTTCCACCGAGCCAGTACGGGCAGCCCATATCGTCTGCGCCAACGGGCCTCTTTCGAGTCCGCGCATGCCGGAGATAGCTGGGGTTGAGTCGTTCGTAGGCGCAAGCTTCCATACCGCTAAATGGGACTATGGCGTAGAGCTAAAAGACAAACGCGTGGGTGTAATCGGCACCGGCGCTTCCGCAGCACAGGTCATTACCACGATCGCCGATGACGTAGCCGAACTAACCGTATTTCAACGCACACCGACCTGGGCGATGCCGCGCGACGACGAACCTACACCACCAGAGATTACCGATGCCTTCAAAGCCGGCGGCTACAGTCAAAAGTTGCGTCATGTGGACTGGAAAGGCGAATTACCGCCCGACCCAGATGCACTGTTCACCTTTGAAATGTTGCACGATGAAAAACAGAATGCAGCAATTTGTGACGGTATCGCTAAACGCATTCGCAACGAAGTAGAAGACCCAGATCTTGCCGCACTGCTGACCCCCGATTACCCGTTTTTCTGTAAGCGCGTACTGTTTATTGATGACTACTACAGCACCTTTAACAAAGCCCATGTGACTCTTGTTAACGATCCGGGTGGCGTAGTCGCGGTTAACGAGAGCGGCGTAACTATGGCCAACGGCACACAGCATGATGTCGACGTGCTCATCTTTGCTACTGGGTTCGACAGCAACCATATCCCATTCCCAGTGACCGGGCGCGACGGCAAGAGCTTGGCGGACGAGTTTGGCGCTAACGCGGCCAACAACTTCCAAATGACACGGCCGAAATCACTATGGGGCATGCACGTCGCTGGCATGCCGAATTTTTATATGATGATTGGTCCACAGAGCTTGAATCCGGTCACTAACGTGACCCTATTGTGCGAAGAACAGGGCAAGTACATTGCTAACTTGGTCGCCTCAATGAGCGCAGAACAGCACCAAGAGGTCGAACCTACCCCCGCCGCCATTCAAGACTGGACAGAGCGCTGCAAGGACAGCGCTGATGGCAAAGTGTGGTTGCGCTGCAACAACTGGTACATGAAGACGACTAAGACCGATCAAAAAGCAGGGCGTGAGCGCAGCCAAGGCATGTGGATGGAATCCTACGAAGATTATCTCAAGCACCTGCTTGGCGCAGAGGGCGGCGGTACCGAAAAACTCCTCAGCTTCTCCTAGCAGGGCGCTATGATTGGCTAGCGCGCTGCCCGCTATTTAGGCGCGCAGCGCACGCCGCTGACGTACCGCCTCAGCAAGGGCGTGCAGTAATGGCTCGGTATCGCGCCATGCCACGCAAGCATCGGTAATACTTTGCCCATATTTCAGCGACTGGCCTTCGAGGACGTCCTGGCGGCCTTCTTCCAGATTGCTTTCGATCATAATGCCGAAAATATCTTCGTTACCACGACCGATCTGAGTGGAAATATCGTTGACCACATCAATTTGTCGCGCCGGCACTTTGCGGCTGTTGGCATGACTCGCATCAATCATAATGCGTGCCGGCAATCCCGCCTTGGTGAGCATCGCGGCAGTGTCTTGTACTGAAAACATGTCGTAATTTGCATGCTTGCCGCCGCGCAAAATCACATGACAATCCTCATTCCCTGCGGTCTGAAAAATAGCCGAGCGCCCCTGCTTGGTTACGGAAAGAAAGTGATGGGACTGAGATGCAGAACGAATAGCATCCACGGCCACTTGAATATCGCCATCTGTCGCGTTCTTAAATCCTACCGGACAGGACAAGCCGGAAGCCAGCTCACGATGGGTCTGGCTCTCGGTAGTGCGCGCACCTATGGCGCCCCAAGATACGAGATCCGCCAAGTATTGCGGACTGATTAAGTCTAGATATTCAGTACCAGCCGCCAAACCCTGATCCGCCAGCTGCGCAAGCAAACTGCGTGCTACTTTTAGACCTTTATTGATTTGAAACGTGTTGTTCAGATCCGGGTCGTTAATTAATCCCTTCCAGCCTACCGTCGTGCGCGGCTTTTCAAAATAAACTCGCATAACCACGCAAAGATCATCAGCCAAAGCCCCGGCAGCAGACTTGAGCAGACCTGCATACTCGAGCGCTGCATCCGTGTCATGAATCGAACACGGACCAACCACCACTACTAGCCGATCATCTTGGTTGGCAATTATTTGGTGAATCGCTTTGCGCGCCTCTGACACCGTGGCAATCGCCGCGGCCGAAGGTGGCATTTCTGCGATCAAAGCCTCGGGCTCCATCAACTCTGTTATGGACCCGATCCTCAGATCATCCGTGCCCGTCGACATAACGCCCCCTTTTGGAAAATAAATGCTTAAACGTAAAGATTACCATGCCCGAATCGGTAGCATGAAAACTGATTAAGGGTTGCGCTGATAACCTTGTACGGTTGTATAGGCCACACGCTGCAACGCCCGAGCAACTTTAGCATCTAGACCGCCGGTATAAATCAGTCCTTCAGGATTAAGACCTGTCAGCGTTGCAAATACGGTACACGCGGCTAGGTAAGTACCGGCCATACTTGGATGCTTGACGATTTTTTCGTAAACCGGCTCGCCCCCTTTAAACCGCAACAGGTCTGGCGAATACAAATTAATTGCCAAGGTCTTAGATGCTGCAGCGAACGCTAGGCCTACCGGAATCACCGTTGCAGCCAATTCTTTACCCCGTCGGGTATACGCTTCCGCCAACTGTATGATCATCTCCGGTTGGTCGGCATAGGCCCAAGTCATCAGCAACAGCGGCCGCGCACCTTGGCCTCGAGCAATCTCACCCAGCTCATCGGAGGACGCCACAAATCGCTGCCATTGGGTAAGCGGCCCGTTGCTATAGTCGTGCATAACCACCGCGTCCCAACGATCATTAGTTACCGCGCTGCCTAACGCTGCGGCATGCTCCCACAGACCAGAACCCGAGTAGGTCATCATGCGCAGCTCATTTCGACCCTCTTCGTACAAATTCGCAGCCCGCAGCAGATTGCCGAAGTGCATGTGCAGACCATCGTTGTAGTAGGTAAAACTATTACCAACGAATAATATTTTTTCGGGGTAGTCCTCAGGCAACTGACTCGACGCAGATTGAAGTGGTGCCTGAGCCTGCACCCCAGCTCCACCCAAGCACAGGAGGCTTAAAGCCATTGTCCTTAACCAATCAAATTTCATCGTTATGCTCATATGTATTACGCACTGCAGCACCGGCTAGCAACCACACTGAATCTGGAACTAGCTAACGGCTCAAGTGCCGAACAAGTCGCGCTGTGTACGCCGCCAAAACAATAATCCAATGGCGGCGTTAAATAGAATAAAGAAGTTATGCTGCACGAAGCCAAAGGCTGCCATCTGCCCTTCGTTCTCTGGAAACAACACCACCCAAAAGGTAATTGCTGCCGCTCGCATAGGAGTTGGCACTGCCGCGGCAAAGAAAATCACCGGCAGTAGCGGCAACAAACCGAGCACACTCGCTTCCACACCAAACAAATTCAGTGCAGTGGCATAAACAAAAACCGCCGCCAACAACGCCGGCGATCTGAGCAAGAAAAAGGCGCCGTAATGCCAAGGTCGTGCAGCTTTGAAGGCGTGAAAAATCGGCTTGTCGCGGAGTGTGTTATTGGGCAGCAACTTACCACGGAAAAACGCGATCCATAACGCCAACACGATCGCTCCGCCTGCCCCCAACCAAGGAACCAAACTAAAGGCAGCCGGTAGGTCGTCACCGGCGAACACAAACCCTACGCTCGCCCAAACAAGCAAGTAAAAGACCTCGCAGAACATGATGAATAACATCACCGATCCTACTTCCCAACCCGGAACCTGATGACGCCGATGCAAGTACCAGGCCATGCCGCCTTTACCCACTTGCTCGTTAAACAGTGAGACGATGTAAGCACTGGCGCGGACAGGCAGAATATCGCGATAACGAATATCGGTAATAAACCAATTCAGCGCCCGACTAACCACCAGAGTATCGATGCCAAAATAGAACAACGAGTAACCCACCATAATCAGCAGCCATGCACCCCACTGCACATTGGCAAAAACTTGCACCATATATGCGGTTAAGGTCAGGCCTTCGCGCATCGCAGCGCCGTTGAGTCGAAAATACAGATAGGCGAAGCACAGTAGCGTGATCGCGGCAAAGATAAGCCGACCCAAAGTCCCGCCTTTTTTCTTCTCCCCTTGTTGGTTTTGCATATCGCCTGTTGCCACACTGCACCTGTGATCTAAAAGTTGCCGCCACTTTACCTAAATCCGCCACTTTTGCAGCGCCTGTTTTCACCACGGCCAATAGCCACTATCCTGCGGACTCTCTAGGAGGGAGTGTTTGATGAACTTATTTGCTAATGACAACCTACGCTGGAAACACCATCGCGGCAGCGACAAATTCGATTACCCCATTGATTTTTCGTCCGCCTTACTTGGCGCCAGAGCCGACGGCCATGTCGACTTATTGTATCGCTGGGCGCCCAACAGCTACTGCCATTTTCACCGTCACAGCGCATACACCACATCGGTGGTGCTGGAGGGAGAGCTGCATGTCATTGACGTCGACCTTGAAACCGGCGAAGAATTAAGCACGCGTATTCGCCAAGTTGGCGACTATGCTCACAAAACGCCGGGCGATGTGCATATGGAGCGTGGCGGACCAGAGGGCGCGCTGGTGCTGTTTAGCTTATACACAGAGGACGGCTTGCTGGCCGAAACACTGGCCAACGATGGCAAGGTAATTGGTCAATCCACCATGCAGCCTATTCTCGAAAAGCTCAAATCTTGAGGGTCACCTAGAACACTTGGTGAGCTTATTGCGGTTTACGGCAACAAGTACCTATTGCGCCTTTTTCCGGCGCAGCAAGCCTTTTGGATGGCGCGGCATGCTCAGTTGGCGCCCGCCGCATTCGGCTTAAGCATATTCGTGTTTTTCAGTGCCATGGTGTTCCCACCCGTCTATCTGTTATACCTGTTCGCCATGGGCATAGGGGATATCGCACTAGAACTGTGGGGTGCAGCGCGATTTGCCGAATCACAGCAAAGCTAGCAACACACATTGCCGAGTCGACGACGGTGAAAATTTTGCAACACTTAACAAAAATCAGTACTCGGGAAAATCCATTGGATTTTTCTCGAAACTCGAGCACCAGCTTTTAGAGGAGAACGCTTATGTATCCAGACAAGTATGCAGTCACACATCCGGACCGCGCCGCATTTATTATGGCCAGCACCGGCGAGGCGGTCAGCTACGTCGAATTCGAGGGACGCAGCAACAAACTGGCACAGCTACTGCGCGCCGAGGGCTTGGGTATCGAAGACCACTACTCAGTGTTTATGGAAAACAATGCCCAGTATTTGGAGGCTTGCGCTGCCGGCGAACGAGCAGGGCTGTATTACACCTGTATCAACTCATTTCTTACAGCCGAAGAAGTCGCATACATCATTCAAAATTCAGAATCCCAAGTACTCATCACCAGTGCCGCCAAACAAGACGTGGCCTTGGCCGCAGCCAAAAGCTGTCCTAGGTTGAAATTGGTATTGGTGGTTGATAGCGACCCAAACAGTCTTCCCGACATCTGCCAGGACTACGCTGAGGCCTGCGCCGAACACTCAGATGCGCCCATAAGCGACGAGCGATTGGGCACTTCAATGCTGTATTCATCCGGCACCACGGGGCGCCCCAAGGGCATCATCCGTCCGCTACCACCGCAATCGCCCGTAGAGCCGTTGCCAATTTTTCAATTTCTCAGCCAACTCTGGGGATATCAAGAGGACATGGTTTATTTGTCACCAGCGCCCTTGTATCACTCAGCGCCCCAGGCCGCGGTTAATTTAGCGCTGCGTGCTGGTGGCACTGTAATAGTCATGGAGCGTTTCGACGCATTAGAGTACCTGGCATTAGTTGAGCGTTATCAGGTCACCCACTCGCAACTGGTGCCAACCATGTTCAGCAGAATGCTGAAATTGCCCGAGGAGGACCGAACCCGCTACGATTTGTCCTCTCTGCATATCGCTGTACACGCAGCCGCACCTTGCCCAGTCATGGTAAAGGAGCAAATGATCGATTGGTGGGGACCAATCATTCACGAGTACTATGGCGCTACCGAAGGCCTTGGCTTTGCTGCATGCAATACCGAAGAATGGCTAAAGCATAAGGGCACCGTAGGCAAAGTAGTGCTGGGTGAACTGGCGGTACTTGATGATGAAATGCAACCACTGCCAATGGGTGAGCCAGGCACCTTATGGTTCAAAACTGCGTCCGAGTTCAGCTACCACAATGATCCAGAAAAAACCGCCGAGTCCACCTCAAGCGACGGCAGCATGACCACCGTGGGCGATGTAGGTTATGTGGATGCCGATGGCTTTTTGTACCTCACCGACCGTAAAACTTTCATGATCATTTCCGGCGGCGTCAACATTTATCCGCAAGAGTGCGAGGACCTGCTGATCTCCCACTCGAAAGTTGAGGACGCGGCGGTATTCGGTGTTCCTAATACCGACCTGGGTGAAGAAGTGAAAGCAGTTGTACAACCAGTAACGGGGGTATCCGCAGATAACGATCTTACCGAGGAACTGCTGGGCTACCTGAGTGAACACTTGTCTCGGCAAAAAATACCAAGGTCTGTGGACTACATCGACGAGATGCCGCGACTGCCCACGGGCAAACTGTACAAGCGTTTGTTGCGGGACAAATATTGGGGAGATGGCAAGTCGCGTATCGTATGAGGAGATCCGACGTTGGCCACTACGCCATAAATTACTGGGAAGGAACAATACTATGACATCTAAGCAACCGGGAAGATTAGGCAATCCTGAAGAAACCTTAGTCAGCGATCCAAGAACTGATCCGCGCATAGCCAACGCTATGGCCATGCTCGGCGAACTTGCGCCGGGCGTTGATGCAATCGATACCGATGCCAACTATGAACTAGCACTAAAATATTGTGCGGCATTTGAAGACGCAGCTGCGCTGTCGCACCCAATGGAATGGCAAGCCATGCCGGATTTTCCATCCGTTAACAGCAGTGAAACGGTGATAAAAGGCGTAGATGGCAACGACATCACTCTATTTATCCATCAACCAGCGCAACGCGATGGCGCCTTGCCCTGTCTGGTGCACACCCACGGCGGCGGCATGGTGTTAATGACCGCTGCTGATCCAGGCTTCGTACGCTGGCGCAATACTCTGGCGGCCATGGGTATGGTTGTGGTCGGCGTCGAGTTTCGCAACGGCGGCGGCAAGCTAGGCAATCACCCGTTCCCAGCCGGCCTCAATGACTGCGCCAGTGCAGTACAGTGGACCCATTCAAACCGTGCCAGCCTGGATATTTCAACCATCACAATCTCCGGTGAATCCGGCGGCGGTAACCTGTCAATCGCAACGACCCTCAAAGCTAAGCAAGAAGGTTGGGGCGAGCTAATTGATGGGGTCTATGCTTTTTGCCCATACATCTCCGGCGCCTATCGGGAGCAGCCGGCTGATCTCCCATCGCTACAAGAAAATGATGGCTACCTGCTGAGCAATAGCAGCATGCAGGTTCTGGTCAAGGTATACGACCCCGAATTGGAGCACACAAACAATCCTCTGGCCTGGCCGTTACAGGCAAGCATCGAGGACCTTAAGGGCCTGCCGCCACATGTGGTATCTATGAACGAGTTAGACCCGTTGCGTGATGAAGGCATCGCCTTTTTACGCAAACTCCAAGCTGCCGGGGTATCAGCCGTGGGTAAAGTTGTACTGGGCACCGGCCACGCAGGCGATTTATCCATGCCGGATATTGTTCCGGATATCTTTCAAGACAGCGCACGCGCCCTCTACAGCTTCGCAAAATCTCTCTAGACCGCACCAAAGGAGCTATTGTAATGACTCAAGAAATTGTCGAGGTCCGCGACTACACCATCGACCCCGAATGGCTCGAACCCTATCGGCAGTGGGCCACAGAAGTGGCGGTGCCGTGGCTGCGCGCTCATCTTGATCTGGTAGATTTCTGGATGGACGGTGGTTTCGATGCCGAAATGTCAGGCTCCAATCCTGCGCCTCCGGTTAACGGTCAGCCTAACGTATGCTGGATCATTCGCTGGCCCAGCAAGGCCGTCCGCGATGAACAATTTGGCACCATTATGTCGCAGCCAGAATGGCGAGAGATCTGGGCAAAGCACCCTAACAGCAACGCCTATCTGCAGATGAATGTACGCTTTATGCAACGCATAGACTGACCAAACAAATGCCGAGTTATGATATCTCGTTACCCATTGGCGACAACATGTGGCGCTATCAGCCGGGTTGGGAAAACACCATTTATGCTCTAAGTGATACCAATCAAGGCGACAGTGACAGCGTCTACCGTTTTAACCTGTGCTCCCATACCGGCACCTATATTGAATCTGCTGGGCACAAACTCGCCAATCAAAGCAACCTTAACGAATTGCCCATCAGTGCTTTTGTTAAACTGGACACATTACTCCTGCAGGTAACACCGGATGCCGACGGCTGCATTACTCTAACGGAATTCGAAACAGCACTTGGGATTCATGCGGAATCTGGCATTGCACTAACCAACCTGATACTCGGCACCCACTGGGGTAGCCAACATACAGAGGAAAACTACCTAACACAGGCACCTTGGTTTCAGGCCGAACTAACCCAGCATCTGGCGCGCCTACCGCTGCACATTCTAGGTGTAGACACGCCCATCATTGACAATCAACAGCATCCTTATGACCCAGTGCGGCAGCTGTTTGCAGCAAACCAAGAGCTGCTGCTACTGGCTCCATTGAACTTGCCCAGCGATCTGCCGAGCGGCAGGTATCAATTAGATTGCCCACCATTGAACATTATCGATGTGAGTGCAGCGCCATGCCGCCCCGTACTGAGCAAGGACTAAATCTGTAGCAAGTCATGTTGCAACATTGACACCCTTCAAATCTATTGTCATCCTTAGCGACATTAGTTACAGCAAACTATGATCAGCGGCGGTTAGCCGTCGGCACTGTGGGTTAACTTGTTTGGACTGATCGCACACTGGAGTTCGCTGTCATACAAAAAATTTCAGCCAACCAAACTGTTATTGGCACTGTGTGCAAAACCAATGCAGGACCGAACAATAACGAGGTTAATGCGGTAATGAGAGCGATGGCCCAGTTTCACTCAGACAGCGCGAACTAGCCTATGGTCCGCCTTGCTGACTTACCCGACTACGAGCGCGAGCATCTACTCGCAAAGAATATGCCGCCACTGGGCCCTGCAGCTTGGGTTGCCAGCGCAAAACCCCTTGCCGAATTGCGAATTGCCCTGGTTACTACCGCAGGCTTACATTTTCGCAATGACCCTGCATTTGAATTTGCCGATGCGACCTTTCGCCCAATCTCTAACCATGAGAACGCTGACGATTTGATCATGTCCCATAGCTCGGTGAATTTCGATCGCACAGGTTTTGCCGAGGACGTTAATCTAGTCTATCCCATTGATCGCTTTAAAGAGCTGGAGTCCCAAGGCGTCATTGGCAGCCTCGCTAACGTGCACTACAGTTTTATGGGCGCCGGATTAATGCCAGCGGACTACCAACAAAGCGCCTCGCAACTTGTGGGCATGTTAAAAAAAGATCGAGTAGACGCAGTATTCCTGACACCCGTCTGACCTAACTGCACCCGTGCCGTGTGTGCGATCAGCTACTATTTAGAACGCGACAACATCCTAACAACAGGCATTAGCCTCGTGCGGGAAAATGCCGCCAGCATGGCCCCACCCCGTTCATTATGGGTGCCTTTCCCACTAGGTCGCCCCTTGGGCGTAGCCAATGACCCGGATTTTCAACATCGGGTCATCGCCGCGGCGCTGGAATTATTTAACAGCACCCATGGACCGGTGCTCGAGGACTTC
>NYVG01000052.1 GCA_002684495.1 Gammaproteobacteria bacterium
ATGACTTCGTGTCACAGGAAATCCGCGCTGCTGAGGACCCCGAATTTGAGACCTTCTACACCAAGAAAATTCTTCTGAATGAAGGTCTGCGTGCCTGGATGGCACCGGCTGACCAGCCGCACGAAAACTTCGTCTTCCCTGAAGAGGTTCTGCCCCGTGGAAACGCGCTCTGATTGATCCGATCACTTGCAAATACTTTCAGGCGCTTGCAATAGCAGGCGCCTTTTTAGTGCCAAGATTTTCCTTGTTTTGAAAGATAGGTTGTTTATTCGAAATTCTGGAAGAAACGTTATGGAGTGCTTGTTGGTTGTTTAGGGCAAAGCCACAATTGCCAGTCCTGTTCTGGTGAAAATGTTTGTTGAGTACAAAATGAAGGCGTTTTTCTGGTGATCAACCAGTGGCGTTCTGAAGGCTGCTTAGTTTTGAGGCGCTTCAGCGAACGACCTGCATACCATTCCAACGAAGGACGCGTTGGGCCCTTCAGGAGTACGGCGTCATTTTCAGGAAGGGAACGGATCACTGAAGCGATCTGTCGTGGATCCCAGGTTTCATTCAATTCCCATAACCAAAGACGGCTTTGCCATAGGTTCAGCAACGCCAGACCCCAGCCGATCAACAAGATCACAAATCCCTGAAATCGCTTTCGCTGTTGAGATGCACTCAGTAACTTTCCCCCTATTAGAAGTCCGGTGCCCGCGGCCAACAGAGGAGCCGGGGGAAATGCGTTGGACAAGCCCAGAGCTGCAATCGCGCCGCTCAGTAATGCAATCGCTCCGAGCCATGTCCAGATGAATGGGACCCACCGCGGATGACCACTGATCAAAAGCTGATTGAGGCCCTCGCCACAGAGCAGGGCGATTGCAGGCCAAAGTAGATGGCTGTACCAGGGAAGTTGAGTCTGAAGAGGAAGCACAAGCGCCGCGCTTCCAGCCATTAAGCCCAGCTCCCAGAGACCTGTGCGTTCATGGCGCCGATGCCATGCCCATCGGCATCCGGCTGGAAGCAATAGCAACCATGGCCATCCGCCCTCCAGCACTTCGGTGAGTGGAACCAACCAGCTCCCTTGATTGCCTTCTACCACGGTGGTGATTCGGCTGAAGCCCTGACCGCCCCACATCACAAGTGCGTCAAGGCCGCGCCACCAGCCATGCCATAGATGCCAGGCCATGCCTGGCAGGCCACCAATCAGCAGCCAGCAGGCGCGTTGTTTGATCATCAGATGGAGCTTGTCCCGTCGCTGGTCTGCCCTCAGATGTCGCTTGCTGGACCACTCCAGCAAGATCATGACCAGGATGACCCCAGCAAATCCAATCAGTGCTGGAGGCTTGAGCAGCAACACGCCGGAGCCGCCTAGTCCGGCCAGCACCGCATACCAGGCATGCCGCCGGCTGCTTAGCCAGCCAAGCCAAAGCATCAGGCTGCAACTCACCAAACTTCCGTCGAGCATCGCGAGTCGGCCGTGACGAGCCATAGGCAGCAGGGTCATCAGCACCACTCCAGCCAAGAGGGCCGACCGCTCTCCGCGCTCATCGTGGCTTAGTTCCCTCCGTAGTAAGACCAGTAGAGGTACCGCAAACGTCGATATCAAGACAGGCGTTATCCGGATCGCCCACTCCTCTTCTCCCCAGATTTGAATGCTGTTTCCGATCAGCCAGTGCAGACCTGGGGGTTTGTTCAGATAGGGCTCTCCAACACCCTTCAGCGCCAGAAGCCAGTTGGTTCCAGTTTGCTGCGACGTGGCGCGCGCCACGGTTGCCAAGATTCCTTCATCCCAGTCCCGTAAAGGAACATTGCCCAGCCAGGGAAGCCATGTTGCGAGCGTCGCCATCCAAAGAGCTAATGGAGTCAGAACACTCCGCGTTCGTTGGGTTCCGTTATCGATCAAGGGTCTGGATCACAGTTTTGTGGAGATGTCCATTGATCTTCGGATCAATGGCTTTTCCGCATGCATCACCGGCGATTAACAATCCCATTCAAGAGTGGGTGATCATCAGTTCCAGTTTTTGAATGCAGGGTTTGCTGATCGCGGAGAATGTCGATTGACGGCATCGTTTGGATAGAGATTGAGTGTGCTGCGACGCTCAATCCGTTACAGGTTGATTCAGGACATTCTCTAGTTCTCGTTCCAGGTTCGGATTGAACGTCCCGTGGTGCTGTAAGACGACCACGCCATCCCTGAGAGCCTGTACTGCGTAGGTTTGGCGGTTGTCTTCAATCCAGGCCAAGCTTTTTCTGTGTTGTCTCCGGTCTCTAGAGAAGGCGACGCTGTAGCGCTTCAACAGTGAGAGATCCACGGCCACCCACTCAACGCTTTGCGCTTCGTGGTTTTGATTCAGGTAGCTGGTGTCGTGAGGAAAACGCACGATCGCTCGGCGTTGTGCCAGCAAGGGAATCAGTGGAGTGTTGGCTGAGAGGGATGCTGTTTTGGGAATGACCCTCACCGCTTCCCGTGCTTCGAGGCCATGGCTCCATTGCTTCCACGGTGATGAGTAAACCAGGGGGTGAATGCTGTCTGGGATGGCAAACGACAAGCTTCGGTGTGGATTGCTGGTGACGGTGAACAGCAGCGAGAGGGTGAGGGCAACACTCCAAATTAGGCGTGTGCGTGGCCCTGGTGATGGTTTTGCTTGACGCTGCCACCAGAACAAAGCTCCTAGGGCAAAACCAGGCACCACGAGCCAGGTGTACCGAATGGTGATCGACAGGGGGTCGTTGGCTCCCTGTGCCAGGAACAGCCCGAACAGGCTGGGTCCTGCGAGCAACCAACCATCCAGACTGATGAGAGGAACAAATAGAAAGGGGAGGCTCTGGCCGAGCAGATAGAGAAGGGTTTTCCCTGGTGGATCGATCAGTTGCTGTAAGAGCAACAGTGGTTGGCTGAACACACGTTGGATCACTCCGAGACTGCTGCTTCCATGCGCCTGATCTGCTCCGAGGTACTGGCCAAAGTTCTCCACCATGAATCGTTTGCTGTTGTCGTCGGAAAAGAACGGCATCAGCACGTTGGTGCAGGCGATGACCCATCCGCCGCCCCATGACATCAAGACCAACGCCAATGGCCAGCGCTCGCGATTTCGCACCAGCAGCCATAATCCAACAGCTACCAGCACCACTCCAGTGTCCTCACGGATCAGTGGCATTAGCACTGCTCCCAATAGGACCAGATTTCGTCGGTGCTCCATGAGACCGAGCATCAAGACGAACACCACCAGAGGCAGTTGGCACAGATCGGAAAAGTTGCCGAGGGTGGGGCCAATCAGGGCATTGCCCGAGTAGTAGGCGTAGGCCAGCCAGTTCGCTGTTCTCTGAGGAACGAGTCGGGATGCCAGACGGTGGAAGACCAAACCAGCCACGGTGATCAAGGCGACCTGAATAACTGGCAGGGCAGCGCCGCCGATTACACCCAGCAAAGGTGCCCACAGCAGAAGCGTGGGCGTGAAGTGTTGGCCCAGCCGTTCGTAGCCCACAAAAGGGAGCTGGCCTGCATGGACAACGTTGGTTGAGAGCTGCGAGGAGAGGGAGCTTTCAAACCAATGACCGTGAAGGCTGTTCCAAGCCACCTGTTGGAAAATGCCCTGGTCGTACCCACTTAACAGAACCCAAGATCTCCACAGTTGAAGTCCCAGAGTCACCACAGCGAACAAAACGGCCGCAACGACAACTCCCTTCGACCGAGAGCGGAATCCGGAGCTCTGATGTTGGATTAAGACCAAGAGGCTGATATCTCCGAATTAACTATGAGGGTGATGTGAGGTCATCGGCCAGTGACGCCATTGTCTGCCAACTGCCAAAGTCCTCAAGATTGTCATTGGCAGGGTGCCTCCGCAGCATTTCCCTGTCTTTCAGATCAGTCAGCAGTCCCTGGCGTGGGGGGTGTTGTGAACAGCACCGGATCATCAAACTGAGCCTGAACATCAGTGGTTGGATTCAGGCCAGTGGGCTGGTGATGGCCTCCTCAGTGCGCTGCGGAATGTCCGGTATTGAGACCTTCTCGACCAAGAACATCCTTCTGAATGAAGGTCCTCTTGCTTCAAACCGTCACTTCCAGGGGTCGCTCAGAATCCCTCTGTTGGTGGGTTTGATGAATCTTGCTCCCTCCTAACGTCTGAAGGATTTCGTTTGTCAATGCGTTATTCCAGGGGAGTGCGTCTAACGCATTGGTTGATTGTCGGTCTTGGATCCGCGTCGGTTCTTGCAGTCCTGATCGGTTTCATCCAATTGGTGCTGTTGTTGTTCAGCGCTGCCAATGAGTTTGATCCGGGTTGGTTTTGTCTTGCCATCGCATTGGCGATTCTCACGGCCTGGGCGCGCTCCTCTCCTTGGTTCACGCGACTGCTCGCGGATGATGATCCGTCGTTACATCGTGCCCGTCGTCTTGTTGTTTGGGGTCTGGTGGCGGCTGTGATCTTCCTGATTACCGCTTTGAAGATCAGTTCCACCGATGTGGATGCCTACAAGAGGCTTGTTTTCGGTGAAGGTGGCCTGGTGGAGTGGAGTCAGGTGCTTGTCCTGGCCGCAGCCTGTCGAGTGGCATGGCTGATTGGGGATGACCTCAGGCGTCAGTTGTCGTATCCAGCTCCATGCCTATTGGCTCGAGGCTTTGCAGTACTACTGAGTTTGTTGCTGTTAGAGGAGCTGGCTTGGGGCCAGGTCATTTTTGGTTGGCAGACTCCCGAATCGATTCGATCCATCAACGCTCAGCAGGAGACGACTCTCCACAACATCGGATGGTTTCAGGACCGCCTAGATCTGTTTACGTTTCTTGCCACTGTTGCTGTTCTGGCGATGGTTGTTCTAGTGCCATTGATCTCCAGGAGAGTCCTGCGTCGCTCATCCGCACAAAAACAAGCGCTACTGCGGGCACTGATGCCTGCTCCTTACACCTGGCCACTCTTTTTGCTAGTTGTCTGTTTGGCCTATTGCGTTGCCACAGAGTCATTCTCAGGTCTGATCCATAACCGTGATCAGGAATGGGGTGAGCTCGTTCTTTATGGATCCGGCTTGCTGCTGCTGCTGAGAACACGTGTTTTGCTTGGCTCGTCTCAGCAGCAACCGCTCAGCTCTGATTCAGCTCATCCGTAGCCTGCTGGGACATCAAGTCAGTGCAGCATGAGTGACCACTCCGCTACAGGTGTGTCAGTCGGCTGGCCACTGCCGCGTCCTGTGATCGTGCTGGCCGCTGGTTTTTTTCTGCTGTGTTTGCTTGTTCAGATTTGGCGGCTGGAAAGTCTCAGCGCTACCTATGACCAGGCGCTGTTTTTGCAGGAGCTCTGGTCGACAGCTCAGGGGAGACCTTTTGAAAGCAGTCTCTCCTCCGTTCTTTCAGGCCCCGTAAAGCTCGGCCGCGAGCTGCCACAGATTGACTACCTCCATCTTGGTCAGCATGCCAATGCACTTACGTTGTGTGTTGCTCCTCTGGTGGTCTTGTTCGGCAGTTGGGCACTGCCGTTGGCCCAGGTGTCCGTGCTGACTTCGGCAGGCCTCGTGTTGTGGCGGATTGCTTCAAGGCGCTTGCCAGAGTCTCTCTCCATCAGGATCACTGCCGCCTACTACCTGAGCGGGGCGGTAATCGGACCTGCACTTGAGAATTTCCACGATCTCATCTGGTTGCCACTACTCGGATTCCTTGTTGTGGAGGCACTTCTTGAAGATCGCCGTCGCCAGCTGATCATTGCTGCGTTGTTGCTTTTGCTGGTGCGGGAGGACAGCGGTTTGGTGTTGTTCTCGCTCGGACTCTGGGGTTTGGTCCGTAGGCCCGGTGTGCGCTGGATCTCTGCCTGCCTGATGCTGGCCTCCTTTCTCTGGGTCCTGTTGGTCACGGGTTGGATTCAACCAGCAGTGGACTCTTCGCTTTCTGATCGCTTCCTCCAGGAGAAGTTTGGACATCTCGTGGACGACGTTTCAGGCGGAACTTTGGCAGTGATGGTAAGCATGCTTCGACAGCCTCTGGCGTTACTTCAGGCGATGGTGTCGCCGCCTGGCAGCACCCTCGGCTTCTTGCTTGCCCTATGCCTGCCATTGCTATGCATCCCTCTTCTGTCCATTGATTCGGCATTGCTTGTTGCTGTGCCGCTGTTTATTGCTCTGGTTTCTCAAGGACGCACAGCACTGTCGGTCACGCTGCGTTATGTACTCGCGCTCGTTCCTGGCATCTACCTGGGAGCGGTTCTTTGGTGGCAAACCCACCCAGCGATTTGGTCCAGACGATGGATTCGTCGTTGCTGGACTGGAGCTATCACTGTCGGGCTCCTACTCACACTGGTTGGCAATCCACATCGCAGCCTTTCAGCCTTAATCCCGGACAGTTTTTCTCCCTGGGTGTATGTGCCTCCATCACAGATGCTTGATCGCAGAGATGCTGCGCTTGAAGCAGTGGCCATCATCCCTAAGCAGGCATCCATCTCTGCGGATACGCCTCTGCTGCCGCTGCTTGCTCAGCGCGAAGTGGCCATTCGCTTCCCAAAACACATCAGCTACCGCGATCGAGATGGAGAACCTCAGACGGTTGATTGGATACTGGCGTTCCCTGGGTATTACTCACCGCTCTCGCCTGTCTTCGACCGGGAACACAATCAGCAGCGGTCGATTCGTCGTGAATTGAAAAAGCTCACGGACTCTGATCGTTATCAATTGGTGCAGTGTCGTGCTGGAACGGTTGTGTTGCAGCGAAAGCTCGATGGGCGTGGCTCTGAATCGCATAGACCTGACTCTTTAGAGACTTGTCCATGGCTTGAATGATGATGTATCCCTGCACGAACTGGTTTAAATTTGCAGCTCTGTGGAGGCTGCTTGATTCCAACTCATTTTCTCACATGAAGTTCAGCCGGTCAGTTTTCTCTCGCTTGCAGAGAAGATGGCTTGGATGTACTTGTCAAGGAGACTTAAGGAGTGTTCCAGACAAAGCGGGATGACGCCGCATAATTCCAGATGTAAACCACAAAAATTCCTGATAGCTGTGCAACAACAGCATTGGCCTGCACCAAGTTATAGAAAACAGTTGCCAGGCCAATATTGGCCAATGAAGGTAGAGAGGCGACGATCAAAAATTTTAGAAGACCTTTGAGTAATCGCTGACCATACTGACGTCGGTCTTTGAACGTCAGGCTGTTGTTAATTAAATAGTTTGAGCTCGCGGCAGAAATCACAGCAATCGGAAGGGCTTGTTGAAAGCTCAACCCAAGAGTCATGACGAGCGACGTGATGATTAGTTGAACAACAACACCAGACACTCCTACAAGCCCAAAGCTGATCGCTCGTCGCGGCAGCAGTCTGAATAGGGCAGTGTGAATCAGTGATATAACAAAATCCCAAAGCACGGCGTAGTCCAGCTTGGAACTTCCGTGCAGTCGTGGTTGAAAATTTAATGGGATTTCAGTGGTTCTTAGCTTCCCTTTGCTGATAGCAAGAAGTTCATACAGGAATTTGAAACCGTTGACGTCAACTCCCCTGATGAGCTGGTTGCAGCGCTCTAGGTCCATGGCGAGGAAGCCACTCATGTAATCAGTGAGATGGCAGTAATTGTTGGGCAGGCTCCATCGGGCTAGGCGATTGGCCAGATTGGAACCCTCGGTTCGGCGTTCACTCAGTCCGTGAATTTCAGAGTTGATCAAAAAGCGACTGCCAATCACGAGTTCAGCGCCGTGATGTAGATGGTCAACGGCTGCCAAGACGGAGGAGGGTTGATGTTGTCCGTCACTATCCATGGCAATAGCAAATGGATAAATGGCAGCGATTAGACCTTCCTTAATGGCGCTGGCTAGCCCTGAACGCCCTACGCGTTGAATCAGCTTGATGCGTGAATCCTGTCTTGCGAGCTTTCGCACTAGATCTGAAGTCCCATCCTGGGAATCATCGTCAACAACTAAAATTTCGACTCGATATTGATTGGTGAGTTCCAGAAGCGAGGACACTATTGTCTCGATAGATCCAACCTCATTGAATGTCGGCAAAATGATCGATAAGCCTTGAATATCGATATCGTTTGATTCGGTTGTGTAGGGCATGTCTTTAATCTTCTCAAGGCATTTTATCGCAACCTGTCAAAGCCTATTTTTGGTGTCTGGCCATAACTTCACAATGATCCTGGTGCTTGTCGCTCAGGCGCAGTCTCTTGTCTCCACGATTTCGAGTAATTGCCTATTACTCGTGCTAATTCAGGCTTGCCCCTTTCGCGCGCTTCGATAGAGAACTTAGCGCTACTGAACATGGCCTTCGCCCATGGTGAGCAACCGCCGGGAAAGCTTCGATGTCATGAGGGTTGGGCCCATGGGTGCTCCACAAGGCCGAGAAATCTGAGTATGGTCCTTGTGTACAGGATGCAGTGTCGTGAACTCAGGTTTCTCTCTCCGGAGAGATAGCTGAATTCGAATGCGTCGCCGGCATTCACAACCCTTCAGGAGGAGGTGTCCATGAGTTCTAGTTGTTTGTTTAAGGGTCTGCTGATCGCGGAGAATGCCGGCTGACGGCACCTTTCTTTGAGTGATCAA
>NYVG01000053.1 GCA_002684495.1 Gammaproteobacteria bacterium
CCTCGTTCAGGTTGAAGCTGTCGGTTTGATCGGCTGAGCGGTCAAACGTGCCGGCGACCAGTGCCTTGCCCTTCGCTGCGAAGTAGTCGTCCGTCTTGGCCTTGCCTGGATCTGTCCAGGTGAACCAGTTGGCATCAGCTCCAGCTCGATTCAGCTGCCCTGCTACTCGCTGCGCAGCGCGCTCTGAGTTGCTGCCGTTGTCAAACCTGACAATCATCCGACGGCCACCCTTCGCGAGCATCCTCAGGGGCACACGGAGGCGATCTGAGCGGGTTTTCTGCCCGGCTGAGTTGATGCCGTTAATGCCGACCGCGAGTTGCCCATGAGACGTCGCGGAGAGCGCCTTGAGCGCTGATTCCTCGACCCAGATGGGGACGGCCGGGTTGCTGAAGACGAACTGCCATGCCATCTCCGGGGTGTATTCCTCTCGGGTGCAGATGAACCCGTGGTGATCAAGCAGGTGCATGGCGAATTCCCACGACAGCGGCGGGAGGTAGACCTTCACCTGGGTGCCGGTGCAGTCGAAACGAACTTCACCCTTCTCTCGGGTGCGGATGCTGGGGTGCTTGCGTTGACCTGCGAAGTGCAGTCCGGTCAGAAGCACGCCTTTGTTGGTCATCCCGACGCTGTAGATGTTCCAGTTCTCGGGCGGAGTTGCTCGGAACCTGTTGTCCGTCTTGCGAGTGATGGATCGCTCTTCGCAGGCGACTTCGTTAGGGCGTAGCTCAGGGTTGTTCTTGGCCGCTTCTTTACGTTCTCGTGCCTTGTGGTCGAGCGCTTTACGCCAGCCTTCATCAGCACCGAGGGTGATGGTTCCGCGGACGTAATCGTCTTGATCGATCAGGTGGTGGATAGCCAGCTCGGCTCTGAGCTGCTCAGTTGTGTAGGGCCTGTGGCCCTGAAAGTTTTTGCGCATTGGTTTTGTGTGTGAGGAAGGTCCGGATCGACCACCTCGCACACACAGGGCCAATGAACCCAAACGAGGTGGCTATCCGGCTCAGGGAGCTACTCCTGAGGTTGTTTAAGTTCGCCACAGAAGTGGCAAGAGAGCAGTTGTTGTTCTCGTTGCCAGTGTTCCGAAGCAGTGGCAACCACCTCGAAAAGCCAACCCTTCAAGTTACCTGGGCTTGTTGAGGTTCATTCGGAATATCGATAACAACCGGAAGCCTGGTGTAGTTACTTCTCTCTTTTGGCTTCCTTTAGAACCGATCTTGATTCCTCTTACAAGTGCCAACTCAATAGATTCTCAGGATGGATGGAGAGAAGGCGTAGAGCTTTCATCGAGAAGCAGTGGGAGGCGACTGGAGGACGTCCACTTCGCTGGGAATGCTGCCCGGTAGATCACTCTGAGCAGCTACAAAATCACCACCGATCCGAAGGGTTTGGTCCTTCCGGATGAAGCTCGATGACGCTGCTTGAAGCACGTTGGAAGCCTGTTGGAAAGCGCGCAAGTCGATGAACTCTTTCCCACAGCTCCCTGGTGAGCCCGCAGATGCCTTCGAGCAGCTTCTGCTGCATCGAGACTTTGGCCCCAGTCGCCAGTTCAGTCAGACAGCGGATGTCGTGGGCTGCTCTGAATCGACCCTGCGCCGGCGGGGGGACCAGTGGAACTGGGTCGAGCGTCTGGCTGACTACGACTCGGGGATGCTTCAGCAGGCATCAGAAGCACGAACGAAGGAGGATCTTGAGCGCTACAAACACCAGCTTGAGACGTTCCGTCAAGAGCAGCTCGCACGAGCTCGCTCCGTTGGAGATCGAGCTGAGGAACTACTGGCGATGGTCGAGCGCAGCGTCAGGCATCACCTGGAAGCCGGCACTGTTCTCCAAGGGCGTGAGCTTCCTTCTGTAATGGCCGCGGCCTGCAAGGCCTTGGAGGGGGCCATGAACATCGAGGCGACGGCTCTTGGGGTCGCTGGGCTACTTGAAGATCTTTCGAACTAACGAAGGCCTTTGACGGGAAGCTGGAGTGAACACAGCATCAGAGGTTCTTGAAGCTGGTTCCCGTCGGCGCCATCTGGCTCCAGAAAACCTCCGGCGTTCAGCTCTGAGGTCTTCCGAGCGATGGATTGATGAGGCTGGCCTAGATGCTGCCTTTGGTGCCGCCAACGCCAAGTTCACCGCATCGCTGGCCAAGCGTCAGCAGGAGATGCAGCAACAGCAATAGTCAGCGGCAAACTCAGCGCGACACTGGCCAAGGGTCAGAAACAGCTGTAATCAATCAACGCTGTAAAGCTCTAACTAAAGCCTCATCGGTTAAGGCGACAAGGGAGTTGCCCTCTCGGGATTGACTCTCTAGTAACTGGAGAGTTTATTTTTGAAAAAAATGCACTTCTGTTTTGTTTGCTTCGAGTGTTTTTGCTTTGGTCGCCGTTACTAGCGGCATCATTGGCTCCCTCCCCGCGCGATCCGCCCCAACATCAGGACTAAGCACACCGATCGTGGTCACTAGCTATCGATCCTCTACTTGTGGATGCTGCAAAGGCTGGCTTGACCACCTCAGAAAAGCCGGCTTCACGGTGAAGGACTACGTGACGGACAACATCGGGAGCGTCAAACAGCGCTACGGAGTGCCAGATCAGATGCAGTCCTGTCATACCGCCCGGATTGGTGGGTACACCGTTGAGGGGCACATTCCCGTGTCAGCAATTCAGCGGCTACTGAAAGAACGTCCGAAGGTCGCCGGAATCGCTGTTCCCGGCATGCCGCTTGGTTCGCCCGGTATGGAGTCACCTTTAAAAAAGGAGAGCTACACGGTGTTCACGTTCACTGCATCCGGACGAACCCAACCCTTCCAGGCGGTGAAAGGTGAAGGGTGATGGCTGAGCCGGCACTCAGCTCTGTACGCCTCTACCGGATGGAGACGCCTGAGCACGCCTGTCCATGGGGACGTCGTGCACTTCAGCTCCTGCGCGCCGAGGGGATTCCGTTTGAGGACCGTCCTCTGCGCAGCCAGGCGGAGGTAGAGGCCTTTAAGCATGCTCACGGTGTGACCACTACGCCGCAGGTGTTCGCCGGTGTTGAGCGGATTGGCGGTTACAGCGAGTTGGCGAAACGGCTTGGGGTTGCCGCCGAGACAGCAGAGGTGTCCTACGCACCGGTGATCGCTGTGTTCCTCAGCGCTGTGTTGATCAACCTTGCACTGGGAGGCGGAATTCGCAGCTTCATGGGCCTGGCGATCTGCCTGTTGGCGATGCTCAAACTGATGGATATTGCGGCATTTGCTGCAAGCTTCCGCAAATACGACCTGCTCACAAAGCGTTGGCAGGTCTGGGGAAAGCTGTATCCCGGCGTAGAACTCTTGGTGGGTCTTGGGATGCTGCGACACGCGGAGGCTATGGGGCTGGACGCCTTGGTTGGAGTGACAGCACTGGTTCTCGGCGTGATGGGCATGGTGTCCGTCGGAAAAGCCGTGTTCGTGGATCACCTGGCTCTGAACTGTGCCTGTGTAGGCGGCAACTCACGCACACCGCTGGGCGTAGTGAGCTTCGCTGAAAATCTGATCATGGGGCTGATGGGGCTGGCCATGTTGATCCCGTCAGGGATGGCTCAGGCTTCTGGAGGCGCGTTGTGATCAGCCGGCGCTCCTTTCTCGCTCTGGCAGCCGGTGGCGCTGCGGCGGCGTCAGCTGGGGAACTACGCCATGCGTGGTCTGCACGTCCACAGCGGCGTATCAACCCGGCAGCAACGTCGGTGGTGCGCTCCAAAGCAGGTCTGCTGAAGCTGGACCTCGTGGCTCAGGAAATGCCCATCAGCATCCCGGGCACATCAAGGCGGGCACTTACTTACAACGGATTACTCCCAGGTCCCCAGCTTGAGCTGGAACCTGGTGATCTAGTTCAGCTTGAGCTGCATAACCGCCTGAAGAATCCGACGAATCTGCACTTCCACGGCCTGCACATTCCTCCCAACGGAACAGCTGACAATGTGTTTTTAAGGGTGACTCCTGGCCAGAAGCAGAGCTACAGCTTCACATTGCCGGACAATCACCCAGCAGGTCTTTTCTATTACCACCCCCATCACCATGGGACTGTCGCTGATCAGGTTTTTGGCGGTTTAGGTGGCGCGTTGCTGGTGAGAGGTGAGCTTGATCGCATCCCTGAAGTGCAGGCGGCGCAGGAAGAAGTGCTGGTGCTTAAGGATCTTCTTGCCGCCAACGAGGGTTCCGGTTCCGGTGTGATGCTTGGCCGAGAAGGCTCGATTCTGAGCGTGAACGGCCAGGTGAACCCCGAGCTGCAGGTTGCTGCCGGAGGTCTGCTGCGGCTGCGCCTCCTTAACGCCTCCAATGCCCGCTTCTGGCGATTAGCGCTGGAAGGTCACACCATGCATCTGATCGCCACCGATGGTGGTGCCCTCGAACAACCGGTGCCGCTGCAGGAGTTATTGCTAGTGCCCGGTGAACGTGCCGATGTGTTGGTACAGGTGGCTCCCGAGGGCGGTCGGTTTCGCTTGAACAACCTCCCCTACAAGCGTCTAGGCCGACCAGGGATGGGGATGCGCAGGCCGGTGACTGACCAGCACCAAGCTGACATCGTCGCAACTGTCAGCACCAACGGTGCTGTAACGCCGCAGCCCTTACCCCAGCGTCTCTTACGAGTGGAGGAGATCTCGAGCCCGGTACGTACCCGCAGATTTGTGATGAATCACGGAATGGTGCCAAGCATGGGCATGGCCTTTCTGATCAACGGAGAGAGATACAGCCATGCTCGTATCGACACTCGCGTTCGATTGGGAGAAACAGAAGACTGGGAGCTGGTGAACACAGGCGTGATGGATCACCCCTTCCATCTGCATGTGAATCCGATGCAGGTGATCAGTCGTAATGGCAGGCCTGAGCCATACAGGGCCTGGCGCGATGTAGTGCTCGTTCGATCTGGAGAAACTGTGCGAGTGCGCACCCGGTTCAACGACTTTGCAGGAAAAAGTGTTTATCACTGCCACATTTTTGATCACGAGGATCTCGGCATGATGGGAAATATTTTGATTGAAGCCTGAACACTTTGATACTCGTACGACTGATCAAGCCCCGCCACAAGGCTCCCAGCTTTTCAACATCGTTTTGATCTCAGTCTCCAGCACCTTCAATTCATCCACGCGCTCATGAATCTCGCTTAGTTTTCCGCGCATTGTGGCCTTGAGATCACTGCAAGTACAGATTCCAGATCGCTGTGCCTGAATTACTTGTTTCACCAAATCAAGAGGCAAGTCCATGGCCCGCAAACGAAGAATTAGACCAAGATCGGCAAAGACAGACTCATCAAACAACCGATATCTGGAATCGGTGCGTGATACTGGAAGCAATAAACCTTCATCACAATAAAAACGAATCGTTTTCACCGAAATGTTGCTTCTTGCAGAGACGGCTCCAATTTTGAGTAGATCGCCAGGCGCTTTGGGCATGAAGGGTTGACTCTCCCTCTACTGGAGACTCCACAATAGCGACGTGAATGTTTTTCCATGCATCGGATCGCTTTTGCTCTGGCCGCCATCTCGGCACTGACCCCTCAAGTCGCATTGGCCCAAATGGATCATCACCATGGCCATCACGGCCATGGAATGCATCACCCAGCACCTGAAAAAACGAAAGAGGCTGCACCCGCCCATTCCGGCAACCATCAGCACCATGCCCATGGCATGGGCCCCGCAGGCAGCACCTATGACCTGCGCTTCATCGACGGAATGGTGGAGCACCACGCCGGTGCGTTGCGAATGAGTGAATACGTCTTCAACATCGGCGCCCCTGGGGTGGGGGCGTTGGCAAACAGCATCTGGAACGAGCAGGCCCGTGAGATCAAGGCGATGCGCCAATGGCGCAAAGCCTGGTATCCCGATGCACCGGTTTATCCCGTGGCATTGCGCCCTAACGGGGACCCCAATTCCATGGCAGATCTGGTGCGCATGAGTCCTGATGTGATTGCCGCGATGCGCATGTCGGGAACGAAGCCAACGCGCGACAACAGGGTGCAGTGGTTCTTAGAGGGAATGATTGAGCACCATGGCGGCGCCCTTCAGATGGCCCATGAGGCTCGGCAAAACTCCACCAACCCCACCGTCCTTCGCCTGGCGCGCGAGATCATCGTCGCCCAGCGCAAAGAGATCATTGATCTCCGCAAAATGTTGCAAAGCAAAGGAATGAATAAGCCTGACTACTACAAATTTGACGACCTCTTTGCCCTGTGAAAGTCATCGCCTTCAATCCCTCCATCAAAAGACTGATCGGCTGGATCTCAATCTCATGTGCCGTCATTGCTGTCTTTGTTGTGTGCCCCTTGGCCAGCCATGCGCACGGCAAAGGCATTTACCAATCCAAAGCTGACGCGCAACAACGTGCCAGTGAGATTGGTTGCGAGACGGTGCATCAGAACAACGGAAAGTGGATGCCCTGCGAGGACGAGCGTGAACTGCACCGCCAACTTCGCAAGCAATGAACCAACGTCCTCTTTCACGGCGAGCACGCAAGGTTCACCGTTGGCTGGTTCCAATAGCCGCTGTTCCATTGCTGATCACCGCAGGCACGGGATCCCTCTACAGCTTGCTCTTGGAGCAAGACATTGATGCCTTCTGGCTGCTCAAGATCCACACCGGAAATTTCGGTGTTCTGAACCTTCAGCCCGTCTATCCAATGCTCTTGGGTGGACTCACCGTCATCGTGACAGCGTCGGGTGCAGCGATGCTCTTGAAACCATCGCGATGACAGCTCATTCCCTGAAGCGGTCTCCCTGAAACCGCTTAGTAGCGCGCAAAAACGGAGGTTGTTCCGTCATGGGCAATAGCAAGCACGTCGAAACGTTCAGCCTCAACGCCAGCCACCTCCATCCCAGGAGAGCCCATTGGCATCCCTGGAACTGCCAGACCTCGGATGTTGGGCCGTTCCGCCAAAAGACGTTGGATCGCAGAAGCAGGCACATGCCCTTCGATCACGTATCCCTCCACCACAGCGGTGTGACAAGAAGCCTGTTGCGGACTGACACCACGCGCCTTCTTCACGGCATCCATGTCCTCGGTGACATGGTCCTCAATGCGATATCCCGCTGAAGTGATGTGGGATCCCCATGACGTACAGCAACCGCAACTCGCCGATCGATACACCGTTATCTGTGGCCCGGTCGCACCACTGGTGACGGGCATCTCACCATCCCCTTTCGCATCACCATGCGCCTCAACCGGTTGACTCGCTGAAAGCAGAGAGACGACCACGAAGGCTCCAACCAAGCTCTGTCGCAAGACAGCTGAACACAGGTGCGCAAAACGCGAAGCCTTCATGGATTTCTTTAGGAGACAAATGAGATCAAGCTCCGCATTATCGCGAGTTGAGCTTTGTCCAGACCAGTTCCAGGCTCTTGCTGGCATCGATGCGCAGACAGCACGAATCGTGCTGGAGAACTCGGTAGCTCTGAGGGTGGATAACTCGGGGCTTTATTGAGTTCACCGTCGGCCTTCATGGCATGCGCTGACTACCCATCGATAGAGTTCGCTGTTACAGGTTCAACCCACGTAGACTTGTGGAACAGCCGACTGGATTCCCGTTGTCTTTGCCTGATCGTCCTCTTAGTCCGGGTCGTTGGTTGGCCTACTACCGGGTCAGTACAGATCGCCAGGGAAACTCCGGTCTGGGCCTCGAAGCGCAGCGGGCCAAGGTTGAAGTAATGGCTTCCGAGCGGGGGGCTGTGATCGCGGCTGAATTCGTGGAGGTTGAGAGCGGTCGGAAGAACGATCGTCCTCAGTTGGTCGCGGCTCTGGCTCAGGCTCGCGCGGAGAAGGCTGTCATTGCTGTTGCCAAGATCGATCGTCTGGCTCGTGATGCTGGCTTCGTCTTGAAACTCGCCAACGAGGCAGAAAAGAACGGGATGGGTGGCTTCATCTTCTGCGACTTGCCAGACATTGATGCCACCACCAGTGCTGGTCGGATGGTTCTCACGATGATGGCCAGCGTTGCTGAGTTCGAGGCACGTCGGATCAGCGAGCGAACTAAAGAAGCGTTGGCCGCGGCCAAGGCCCGAGGCGTGTGTCTTGGGGGGGACCGGGAAGGTGCTGCTCAGAAGGCGTCGGAGCGCAAGCAGAAGGCCATTGCTGAGGCGGAGGGACTGCGCGGGGTTCTTGAGCCAATGGTTCGTGCAGGCTTGAGCTACAGGGCCATGGCTGATGCGCTTGCAGGGGTTGGCAAGCTCAGCAGCACGGGAAAGCCACTGGCTCCGGCGCAGATCGGTCGGATCCTGCAGCGCTTGGGTTTGTCGGGAAAGCTGCTGGGCAGTGACCAGGCTTGGGTCGCTGCCTGATGGGTCAACGACGCAGCGCCGAACATCGCGACCTCAGTGCGCTGGCGCCTGAGCTCAGTCAATCCCTGTTGGCCTGGTGGGAAATTCATGGTCGGAAGGACCCTGCGCTCAAGCCGTGGATGTTCACCAAGGAGGGCAGGTGGCCCGAACCCCGTGAACATCTCAATGTCCTGGAGTGTTGGATCGCCGAAGTGATGCTGCAGCAAACACAGCTGCAAGTGGTTTTGCCTTACTGGCAGCGCTGGATGGAGTCCTTCCCAACCCTCGAGTCGTTGGCTGAAGCCGAGGCGCAAATGGTCCTTTTGAGTTGGCAGGGGCTCGGCTATTACTCCCGAGCCCGTCGTTTGCATGGCTCTGCCCAGACTTTGCTAGAGCGAATCGGCTGTCAGTCCTGCGAAGATCCTCTGAGCTGGCCCCAGGAGCCAGGTTTCTGGCTGGATTTGCCTGGAATTGGCCTTAGTACGGCTGGAGGCATTCTTTCCTCGGCTTTCAATAGCCCCCTTGCGATCCTGGATGGCAATGTGC
>NYVG01000054.1 GCA_002684495.1 Gammaproteobacteria bacterium
AAGCGGAATCACGGACTCCGCCTAAGGCGCGCGCCCACCAGTGGACTCATCGTTCGCCAGGTTCTGCATGAAGCGGTCGATGCAGGCCAGGCGGTGCTTTGTGAGGTCGGAGGACGATTCGACCGAGCGTTCTGAGGCTTCCGCATCGAGCTGAAGACTTCTGATGGAGCCAGCCACAGAGACGAATCGACCGGTCCAGCCCATCTCCCACTGCTTGTTGTTTGTGCGGTTAGGCCTCACGCTCAACCCCCACTCGCGATGCGGCCAAGAGTGGAGGCGGCAGAGGCCTCGTCGGTCCTGGCATCAGCGTCCGCCTCGGTCTCAGCGAAACTGGTCGAGAGGGCCACGTAGGCCGCAAGTTCAGCCCGGGTAGCGACCACGGCATCTTTTCCCTGAACCTGACCCGCGTTCAGCATCTGTAGGAATGCAGAGCGGGTTACGCCACAGGCCCGAAGCAGTGCGTTCGCGGAGGCGACGAACTGGTTCCACATCGAGTCCACTTCCGCCTGAGCGGTTTGGCGGGCGATGTCCACAGCCGAGTCAGTGATGCTGACGGCCATTGCCACCGTTTCCCGAGACCGGCTGGCCTCGGCGTTTAAATCCCCGACGCGAACCTCTAGTTCGTTCACCTGCGTCTTTAGACGAGAGATGACTGGGGTCAGGCTCTCGATTGCAGCACCGGCCATGTCGCCGGCATTCTTCGCAACAGCGAGGGACTGACCCCTCAGCAGCTCGGCCTCGTGGAGGGTGGACTGCGCCGAAGAGGCCAGAGCAGTTGCCTGCTGGATTGGTTCCTCGATTTTTATTGTGAGTTGCATGGCTTCCTCGGCCAGGCGGTGGTGGCGGTCAATCGCCATTGCAGTGTTCGCTGAGGCCTGTGCCGCCAGCGCCATGTCGGGTGGGTCCGTGACCAGCTGGGTCTCGACCACTTCCAGCCGCTCTAACAACACTTCGATGTCGGCCCGGAGCCCCTCTGCCTCGGAGTGGCGCATCCGACGCTTTGCTTCCTGCCGAGCCTCCTCGGCCAAGCATGCCTCTCTCTCCTTCGCTTCCTGTTGCAGAGCCGACTCGTCCTCGATCCACTGGGCGGCGTTGCCAGCAAGGATGATTTCGTTTGGGACTTCCCAGGAGGTGTCAAACAGGTCGGCCTGGGACCCGCGATAGGTGACCATCGGCATCAGCGGAACCTCCGGGAGGATTGAGAGGCCATAACTTGACCTTTCATGTTGCTTTCGAGCCGCAATCTGCGGTGCTCAGCCTCATCCTGAAGCTGTTGATGTCGCAGCTGGTCATCATCAGGAGTTTTGGCCTGTTGTTGTTTCTTCCAGTTGGAGTGGGCCGCGGGACTGAGAGATGCCAACTGGAGGGCGTAGGTCATCTGGTCCGGGTCACGATCCAGCTTCTCGAGCAAGTCTGAGACCTGTCTCTGTAGCAACTTAGAGGCCTCTTTTTTCTGGTCTGGAGGTACGGGCGAGAATGCACCTGATAGTGCATCAGCCTTTAATGCGGCATTAGCATTTCCGCTCAAAAGGGAGACCAGCTCTGGGTCCTTGGCCGTGACTTCCATTGCCAAAGTCTGATTAGTTGCCGCAAACTTTCCCCAATCAGAAGGCAGAGGAGTGTTGGGGACTGCAGCAGCAAATCTCCTCAATACTGGTCCACACTGGTCCAAACCGTGCTGCATTTTTCACCTTATTCTCCTTTAATTCTATGTGCAATCCTGTAGTCAATCATGACTGCATCGAATAAGAATATGACCTTTTGAAGTTATGCGTCTGTCCAGTGTTTGACTTGTCCCCGGGAGGCCCATCCATCTCCTCTATTGTTCCGCCTGTCTCGTGCCTGGGCGACTTCGTCCATGTGTTGAGGTTCCCAAATGCTGAAACCGTGGCCGAGGAGGGAGAGGTCCTCTCGCGCAAAGTTCACGATCACCGAGACAATTAATTGGTCCTTTTTTGGGCTTACAAAATGCACCCTCACCTGGCCTTGGTGGCCGTTGGGCGAGATGGAGATGAGCAGGCCGTCGAGATCTACTAGAACGCGTCGCGTGGCAGCGCACGTCCAGTTTTTCCTGCTTGCGGTTTTGCTAATCAGGACGCAAGTGCTGCCGGGGATGAAGCCGTCCCACACCTCAGCCACTTCCTCTCGCCGTAGACGTTCGGCCTCAGCTTGCCTCCGGCTGGTGTCCAACATTCCCCGCATTGCCAACTCACGCCCGCGAAGCATCTCGGTGTAGTCGGGACCTGAGAAGTGCTTGCCGCTAATGGGGTCGAATGGCATTGGTCACCAGATGCGGTGGTTTGTTGTGCCGGTGCGGAACTTGCTGTCGTACCAACAGAGCCCGTAGCGAACGGCGTCGCATGCGTGCTCTGACTGGCCGGGAGCAAGGAGTTCAGGGTTGCGGCTGTCTTTGGCCAGAGAGGGGATGGTCGCGGACCAGGCCGTGCAGCGTCGGCTCCACAGCAGCCATGGGGCCTGGTAGTTAACGCGGGTGTTGGCCATGCGGGACTTGAGCTTGCCCAGGCCTTCGCCCATCTTTGTATTGGCTTTTTCGGCTGGGGTGAGGCGGACACCGGCCTGGCGGAAGTCACCGGCGACGCTCCCCGTTGGGCTGCCGTTACGGGCAAAGATTGCGTCGTCGGCCAAGATTCGCAGCTGTCCGGTGGTGAGGCCCCATCGTTCGAGCCATTCAGCCAGCAGAGCAGCCTGTTCTGCGTTGGAGAGCATGGCGCCCTTGCTGAAGTCACGGCCCGCGCGGTTTTGCTGGCATATGTACATCTCGTCAGCGAGGTGCAGAGTGCCGAGAGGAGCGTCGATGCCAGGTGGGTCGGGGACGATCAAGTAGGCCGCCGTCGGGGCTGAGATGCCCCAGTCCATGGAGACGAATGGCCGGGGAAGGTGGTCGCGTAGGCGGTAGCCCTCGGGGAGTTCGTGGTGGCTGCGGCGGGGGGACCACATCTGTCCGAAGGCCGAGCCGCCGGCCAGTTCACCCCACCGGCCGAGGAGTAGGGCATCGAGGACGTCAGGGTCCCCGTGGGACATCAGTTCGATCTCGCGCCGGTATTGGTTGAGGTCGATGTGCGGGTTAATCGCAGGTGTGGCGCTGAGCGAGATGCAGTGGCGTTGGTAGTGCTCACTCCAGAAGCGCTGGGGCTTCATCGACTCGAGTGGGAAGGGGAGTGGGTCGACGAATCTGGCCTTTAATTCGCTGTGGGCTGGGCCGCCTGGGTTACCGAGCATGATGAGCCGGCGAGGGACTTCCGGCTTGCCGCGGAGGACGCCGAGTAGTTCGTCGGTGAAGTCCAGGATTGAGGCGGTGGCGCCGGCTTCGTCGACGATGATCGTGCTTTTTGAGCGTCCCTGGAGGCGCGTTAGGGCGCGGGCCTGTTCGAGGGGTGAGGCGGCGCTGTAAGCGAGCTCGATTGTGCCGAAGGGTGCAGCCTTGCCACCCAGCTTGAAGATTGAGTCCTGGGAGTTGTATTTAGTGCCGGGGAAGATGAGGGATAAGTACTTGAAAAGGTCTGCTTGGACTTCAAGGAGGGCCTGGTAGCTGCTGCGGATGATTAAACAGGCGTAGTCCTCCTTAAGGACCTGTGCGTCACGTGCACAGAGGAACTTGATGCCTGCACTTTTACCTGTTGCCTTGGCGGTGCCGGCGAATAGGTGTTCATTTAGCGGGGCCTGGAGGAGCAACCGCTGAAACGCGTTGGGCTGCTGTATTTGTGGGTTTATGGTTTCGGTGGTCATGCACGGCCCTCTAATACGGCTTCCAGGCCTCGCTTGATTAGGTCTCGCATGGATTGGCCGGAACCGGCGGCTGCAACTTTCGCCCGGGTGTGGAGTTCGGCAGGCAGCTGAACCGTCAACTTCTTAATCGTGGAATCATTCTCCATCACTGCGTCTTGCGGTGCTGTATTTACATCTTAGCGACACTTAATTCCGCTGTATTTACAGCATTAGTAGTGTCTCACAGTAATAGAATTTATGATAAGAATAGAAATTACTATCTATAAGCTTTGGAGTCACAATCCACCTGATAAATTGACACACTACCCCCTATATCTATCCCCTCCGTGTTACAATTGAGAGGTGAATCTTCAGCGGACTAGCCATCCGTGTGATTGAGATTCTCATCACCTACAAAGAGATTCTTTGATGAAGACATCAACCAAGGCAACGCTAATAGCATTAGCCGCCGCGCTGGCTGATGATGCCGACGCTCGTAAATTACTCGAGGTCTATGGAAACCTCAGCGAACACCTTTCCGATGCTGCTATTGATCTAATTGCTGCCGACGGGGAGGTGCTGTCGTGGGCCTAATCCACTCGCATCGTTTCCACTCGAGGTGGGCGTGATGGCAGGTGGAACTCACAACACCGACCAACGGGAAGCTGCCATCGAGGCTGCTTGCCAGTTGATGGACCTTGGCGCTCCCACCGCAGTGGTGGTCATCACCTTGCAGCGTCAACACGGATACAGCAGGGCCCAGGCCTACCGCATCACTCGGGAGGCGGGTGAAATCCGGGGCCAGCAGGGCATCAGCGCCCGGCCAACCGGAAGTGACCTAGCCGCCATGGCGCAGGTCATAACAGCCCAGGCCTTGGCATCCGCATCCCTCGAGGGGGACTGGAAAGTAGTTGGCCGACTGGCCCGGGAGCTCAGGGAAACCCTCAAGGCAACCGGTTCGGTCACAACAGCACCACCACCGGAGCCGGACGAGCCGACCGAAGCCGTAATCCGGGCGCATGCAATGAGACAAGTCTCATCCGAAACCGACTGCAGCGACTGACCTCAGGTCGGCCCCAGTCTCATCGGCCTCGCTACGGCGGGGCCTCTCTTTTCACCCAACTGTCTGACTTATGTCCGTTTCTCCGACAGTCCCCGACACCTGCCCTAGTGGGGACGCACTATCTGCCCTCATCACCCCAATCACGCCAACCGGCGAAAGTACGACAGTCGACACTGCGGGCGTAAGTCCGACAGTCCGCTGGACGCATAGGGACCGTCGATCGAGGGAGCACCTACGGCCTGCCGAGGTCGAGGCCTTGCTGGCCGCCGCCAAGAAGAACCGCCAAGGGCATCGAGACCACACTCTTATTTTGATGCTGTGGCGTCATGGCCTCCGGTGTGGGGAGGCTGCCTCGATTGAGTGGCCTGACATCGACCTGGACGATGGCCGGATCTATATCCGCCGCCTTAAGGGGAGCCGTTCCGGGGAGCATCCGCTGAATGGCGACGAGATTCGTGCGCTACGCCGGCTGCAGCGGGAGCAGGGCACCCGAGGCCGGTGGGTTTGGCGGTCGGAGCGCGGCACGCCCATGACCAAGGCCGCCATCGCGAAGATGGTCGAGCGCCTCGGGGACAGGGTGCTGCCCGAGCTCAAAATCCACCCTCATATGTTTCGGCACTCTTGCGGCTACGCCTTGGCTGAGAAGTGCATCGACACCCGCCGGATTCAGGAATGGCTTGGCCATAAGGACATCCGCCATACGGCCCACTACACCGCCCTATCAGGGGAGAGTCTCCGAGGACTCTGGGCCTGATGAATGGCCCTCGACCGGTTCTGCGCTGATATCTACCGGAGCTGTATTTACAGCTTCCCCGGAGGTCAGCGCGCCCTTTGCCGCTGCATCGGCAAAGGCAATCCCGTCCATCGCTGCGGGGAGAACAACCTGAACGTTGCTGACACTGCCGACAGCGGCCCCGTCTATGCCGCTCTCGAGCACTCCGGCCATCTTCGCGATTCTCTCGGTGGTACGGCCCAGCTCGGCCACGGTCTGAGCGTTAATCCAGCCTTTCCGCTGCACTCCGATGACAGTGCCGTCTGCAGCCAACGCCTCGGTGACCTGACCGTTCACAGCTTGGTTCTCCGCGTCAACCAACAGCAGGTGAGTGGCCCTACGCATCACCTCGACCAGCTGGCCCTTGATCGCCTCCCTGCTGTTCTCCTCGAGCTTTCCCCACTCTTGGGCGCACCAAAGGCCGTCCTCATGAGCAGTCTTCTTGCCAATCCCAAGCCGCTTCCCAATGGCGGAATAACTCAGCCCTTGAGCCCGGTATTCCCAGACCTTCAATCGACGGTCCAGCAATTCGTCGGAAAACCCGCTTCTGTCGCGGCGCGGTGTGAGTTTCGTGCGTCCCATGTGCCATTCTGCCACCTGTATTTGTGGTTGTTCAGGGATTCGCCTGACCCCAATCACCTACGCCTAGTTCGACAAGCAGGGAGTCGTCCTCGTACTTCTTGCGATAGCAGTCGGCCCAGTTGATTCCGACGTCTGGACTGTCGGTGTAGACGAGCACCGGTTCGCCTCCCCACGGTGGGGCCCAGGGGAACGTCAACGCATCCCGGACGGTCTCGCCTATCTCCCGCACCCGGGCCTTGGGGACACTGAAAACCAGCTCGTCGTGAATGAACATCCGGAGCATCTCCACCACCTCGAGGGGGAGCCGCAGGATGCCTTCCATCATCATGTCGCGGGCGCAACCGCAACCAACCAACGCCGGCGCCTGGGTGTAAGCGCGGTCGGGGTTGTGGACCTTCATCTGGCGGCCGAACCCGTTGTCGAGGGTCTGGCCCTTCTCAGCCTGGGAACGGACTTCCTTCTGCCAGGCCTCAAGCCTCGGGTACTTCCGGAAGAAGCCCGACAGCGCCCGCATTGCCTCCAGCACACTCATCCCGCTTTGACGGGCCAGCGTCTTGTCCCCCATCCCGTAGTTGATTCCATGGTTGATGGGCTTGGCCGCATCACGGGTAATCCCAAGGTCCTTCGCGACGGCACCGTGGAGGTCGCGCATCACACCTTCATCGTCGAAGTCGAAGCACTCGAGGTAGGCGGGGTCCTGGCAATGGGCCGCCACAGCGCGGGCGTCGATGTTGCTGAGGTCGAGCGCAATCAGGACATGGTCGGCCTCATCGGGGAGGAAGATCTCCCGCTCGATCACCTTGCCGCCACGCTTGCCGAAGGTGGTCATCCCTGGCTTGACCGAGAACCGGGCGTTTGCCTGTGCCGCGAACATCGTTGGGAAGACCCGGTCACCTTGAAGGTGTTGCTTCATCGTCCCGTAAATCGTCCGGACGCCGTTCAGACCCTTAATCACCTCGGCTAGGTCGCGGGCCTTCTGGGGGACCTCTGACTCGGGAGCCGCGAGGATTTCGTCCATCACTTCGGTGTTAATCCGAGGAGTGCCCTTGTCGGTCCGGCCGACGTGGACGTCCATCTCCTCGAACACCTTGAAAATCACCTCCTTACCGGCAGCCGTAGCCGCTGGGTTCTTGGCCCTCGTCTTCCCATCGGCCGTCGTTAGGGGGAGGTTGTGGTGGTCGACCAGCCATTGCAATCCGTCAGCCTTCCTCTTCTCGCCGTCGACCATCCGTTGGTGGAGGAGGTCCACATCGACCCGGAAGCCGTTCATCGTGATGCCGGCCACGAGGCGGGTGTAGATCCGCATCTCCCGCTTGGCGTAGTCGGTGAGCTCACCACCGGGAGCCAGCTTCTCCAGCACGCCCTCGGTGAGGGTCACGTCCTGGTTGCAGTACTCGACGAACTCGGGGTGGTCGGTCGGAATCTTGTCGAACCCACCGAACTCCTTGGCGAGCTTCTTGAGGCCGTCGGTCTTCGACTCCCCGAGCAGCTTTTGGCCCAAGTGGTCGAGACCCCACTCCTTCATGGCGCCATCACCGGCTCCGCCTTTGGGTGGAAAGGCCAGGGACGCCAACACCATCGTGTCGATTAGGCGACCCTCCTCTCCGGCGCGGAGTAGGTCGAACCCGTGGTGGCGGGCTAGCGCAAGGAAGTCAAATCCAAACCCGTTATGGGCGACCAGTGGGCCGGGGTGGTTGAGGACACGGTCCACGTCACCGTCGGCAACACCACCGGCACCGACTAGGCGGACGAACCCCTCAACACCGGGTGAGAACAGCTGGTCGGCACTTTTGGTCTCGAGGTCGAACACCAAAGGCGGAGTGGTCGGCACTTTTGGGGGCAAAGGACGCAAAACTGCCGACCGGCCGGGATTGCAGACCACGACTGGCTTCTCGGGGATTACTGGAGAAATGGTCGGCACTTTTGACCCTTGGTCGGCACTTTTTTTGCACCCTGGCCTTATTGCTGATTCAGAACTTCCTTCACTTGAGTCACGCTCTATATGGGGATGGGATAAAAGTGCCGACCGACCCCCAAAAGTGCCGACCGCCCGTCCCTGACTGGGCTGGTCATTTTCCAAAAAGTGCCGACTTTTGATGCGAAAAGTGCCGACCCGTGGCTTTTCGGGGTGTTTTGGCGCTTTTGGCGTCGCTTTGATTTCTTTATACGAACTCTTTTGGGTTACACACTCTTTCCCCGTGGGTTCAATACATTCAGTTTTTGTGTTCAACACACCTTCATCGACCATCTTTTCAGGGTCGATAAGAACAACCGAGAAAGACTTAGAACCACCCTTTGGAGTGAAGACGGTCACGTCGCAACCGACAACCTTCTCCATGAAGGAGTTCCGGCCGCCGGACTTGTATCCGTTCTCCTCCGCCCAGGCCTGCCAGGCCGTCCACAACGATGACCGCTTTGTGCCTTCCGGGTTCACGCTCGGGCGGGTCATCTCGTCGAGGAACTCCTTCACCCGGTTGGAGGAACGGGCGAAGTGCTCCCGCGTCTGGGAGTCGGTGCCGAGATAAGTCCCACGGTCGTGGTGGGTCCTCAAGGCCTTGATGTAGCGATTGAGGATCCCAGGCATCTCCGCCAGCAGCTTGGGTTCAAGCGTCCTGTCCTCCTTGCCGGCGAAGCTATTGGCGAAGTGAAAAGGGGTCGCCCGCTCGTGATAGGCCCCTGAAGGGTCATTAACGGCAGGGATGTCGTTGGCGCTGAAACAGAGGAGGGCCTGGCTTGTGAAGCTGAACTGGGCCCCGTACTTGCGGTTCCCCTGGACCATGTCCTCGCCGGTCAGCATTTTTAGGTTGGCCAGGTCTCGGACGTCCTGACTCGAGAGGTCCGCCGCAACGTTCAGAACCTTGCCGTAGAGGTTGGCGCTGGCGAAGCGGTCGTCTGACAGCTGGTGGAGGGTGACCGCGCTGCAGTTATGGGGGCCGACCATCCACGACATGATTCGCTGATAGGTCGACTTGCCCGAGCGCTTGGGGCCGAAGAGGAACAGGAACCGCTGGGGAGTCCGGGTCCGGTCCAGCATCTGCGAAGCGATGTCCTCAAGCTGTTCTGATTGCCCGGGAAGGCGGTCCTCCAGCCATTCCTCATAAAGCGGGCAGGTGGCCTCGGGGTCAAAGTCGAACGGCACCTGGAAGAGGGTGAGGACACTCGGATCATGGGGAATCAGCTCCCCAGTCATGACGTCCACGAGGCCGTTCCGACAGTTCACAACCAAGTCGCTCATGCGGTCCGGTATCACCAGCCGCTGCACCGTGAGGTCGTTGAGCCCTATCTCCGTGACGAGGTCGGTGTAGCCGAGGAGGTAGTCGTTTCCGAGGGCCGTCGTGATGGAGTGCTGGAAGCGCCGGGAGTCTCCGTTCTTGTAGACACCACCCTCATAAACAGCGATGGCACCCTTCATGGCCTTCTCGGTGGACACCTCTCGGGTGACCGCCATTGGATGCTGCAGCTTCAGCCAATCCCACATGGTTGCGGGCCTGAACCTCGGAGGCCGCCCGCCAAAAAACTGAGGTGCAAAACGTTGTTGCTCCTTGGCGGGCGCTCGGCCCGGGATCGCCTTCTTCGCAGTGGCGAGGAGGTTGAGCAGTACCTTCTGACGCTTCTCCTGAGGGTGGCCTTTCAGCAGGTCATCGAGACCATCACTGGTGTCCTTTCTGGGGTTCAAAAGGAATCGGACGTCCTCCACGCTGAACTCAACCTTGAGGGTCTCGGCTAAGGCCTCTGCCGCATCGCGAACAGATCGCTTGTTCTGGACGTCGGCATCGAATGCGATAACAACCCTCCGTCCTTCCAGAGGGATGCTGTGGAAGCAGGGGATAGGTGCGCCGAACTTCTTCCACCCTTGGCATCCGGTAACGCCTACGACCGCGAAACGGTCAGCACCCTCAGCGGTGTCCAGCGCACTGGCTGCGGCCAGGTGTTGCTTCGTTCCCTCGACAATGACCAGAGGCACGCCGGAGTCCAGCACACGTTCCTGATAACCGGGTGGGACCGAGAGAACCATCTCCGCTCCCTTGGCGAAGAGGTACTTGTTCTGCTTGCCATCTTTCTTGCTGACGGGTGGCTTGTCCGGGCGAAACTGCGTCTCGAGGACGCCTGCCACCGAGGTCCAGCCAAAGAGAAAACCCGTCTTGTTTTCAGGCTTGAGATATTTCCAAACGCTTGGGATGTCCTTTGGGTCGCGAACCCGACCTACGGCCTCTTGCTGCCGCCCTGTTATGCCGACCGACTCCAACCACTTCCTGTCCTCCTCGTTCAGTTGATAGGCCTCCTCGTCCACCGAGCAGACGTCCCCGGTTCCACAGTCCAAATCGCCCGCAACCTTTTGGGGGGTGGTGTCTTCGACTGTCTGACCTGGCTTCCAGCCCTGTGGCGGGGGATTGTCCCTAAGCCACTGCTGCAGGACCTTGAGGTGGCTGTGCCTCTCGCTTGGCTTGTAGTAGCCGACGGACTTACCAATAAGGCCCCAAAAGGCATCCCTCCACACCGGGTCCTTGGCGCGACGTTGGATGGATTCCAAGAAGTTATTACTTGCGTCCTCGCGTGTGAATGTGCCTCGGGCATCTTTCGCGATGAAGTTATTACCTAACCAACCAGGGTCCCCAGGCTTCCGAACCGTAAGGATATTGAAGAAGCCCTTCTTTTTAGGTTGCTGCTTATCAGCGCGCATACCCAAAACGTCATAGCCGCCGTCATCACCACGGGAGCTGACGATGTCAAAAGGGGGCTCCGGGAGCTCGAAACGTTCTTTATGGTGTTCTTTGTGTGTCACCTGTGCACCCTGTGGTGTAGTTAAGGGGTGCGCCGTTGCTCATTTTGTGCACGCAAGTGTGGGGACCATGGTCTACACTGCGCTTGGGAAATTTTTGACTGCGGGGCGGCGAGCAATCGGCGCCTTTTTTATTGCCCAACAGTGAAAGGAGTCCTCAGGGAGAGGCGTCTAGGTCGAGCTTTAACAGCTCCCGGGAACCAGCCCGGATTAAGTGTCTGACGAGCCGAGAACGGTCGACACCGAGCATTCCAGCCTGAGAATTAATGTGCCTAAGCATCATTCTTGGCATGCGGACGCTGATTGTCTGATTAGGCGAATTGAGGTCATTCATCGCCATTTCTTGCTGGAGAGTTACTCCCCGAAGATTCTCTACTGTCATTCAATTAAAGCGGGAACTTTTCTGACTACTTGGGCAGTCACTTCAACCTACAGAGAAAAAAACAAAAGGCAAACTTTTAATTTGTTTCTGACGGAGAACACGCCTTTTCAGCATTTAAAAATTGCCTAATTAGGCGTGTTCGCGTTAGATTTCAGTCCGATGACGTGGTGTAGGTGCCTCGCCATCGGAGCGCTCGGAAAGAAGCCGGAGTGAGGTGGCCCCTCGCCCTGGCTGAGCCCTCTTGCGCGCTACTGGGTCCGTTTCGATGCGCGTTCCATCAGGCAGGCCTGAACCCGCTGATACGCCCGCACTTGGGGCCAATCCCAACCCTTTGGGAGTTGCCACTCTGTGCCGACCTTGTCGGCCAAATGTTTGGGGCTGACCGGCAGGTGCCGTAGGCGCAGAACCTCCAAGTCCTGTTCAAG
The DNA here is from genome assembly GCA_002684495.1 of Gammaproteobacteria bacterium. GTDB lineage: Bacteria > Pseudomonadota > Gammaproteobacteria > Pseudomonadales > Azotimanducaceae > UBA4421. The sequence goes on from NYVG01000054.1 coordinate 11,731, forward strand.
CTGGGAGTTGGGCCGGACCCGGTGGGGCCGCTGTCTCGGGTTCATCCAGAGGTCGGTCATGAAGCTTCCTCCTCGCAAAGGCGGAAGAAGCGGTCCAGGTTGTCCTGTCTCGAGCCAATTTCCGAATGGAGGACATCCAATGCAGAAAAGAAAGCCTGTGCATCTTCCCGGTAGTGACTCCCCTCGGGGATGTCGAACGGACTGAAACTGCCGGCGGTCATCTTCGCCTTGTCGATTAGGGCCTGGGTTTCACGGTGGTAAGCAATGGCCCAACTAAACAGTGAGTTCGGGGTGTTCATGCCGACCTCCCGCACATAGCGGCGAAGGAGTGGCTAGGGCGGCCACGGTGCTTGGCCCTACGGGCGTTGACGAGGGAATGGCGGTGGAAGTCTCCGGTGAGGGCCGCAACCGTCGCAGCAACGTTGCGTTCAAGAACGCGAATCCGACGATCAAGGATCGACACCATCTCGTCGATGGCCACGTCATTGGACGCAAGCAGCAAACGACCCTCCTCTGCACTCTCAGAAACGAGCCGGCGGGAGTAGCGCAACAACCCCAGAAGTTCGGCGTCGTCGACTCCTACGGACTGAGTCCGGACGAACTCCAGGATGTTTACGAGGTTGGCGGCCTTTTCCCGTTTGATGGACAGGTCGAGGCTGCCGTCCTTCCGGCAATACCAATAAACGGTGCCGACGGCATGGGTGTAGGCCCCGACAGCGGGGACCGTTCCCGGTGCAATCTCCCAAAGGTGGTCGACCTCGATTGGGTCCCCTTCAAGTTGAGGGCGGTCAGTCCGATAGGGCCAAACGAGGCAGTTCTCGAAGCTGACGTCGATGAAGTCTCCCCGGCGACAGTGACTCGAGACTCTCGCCTCCACAATCACGGTCTGGCCCTCTAGTGGGCGGAGTTGGTCACGAGCCATGACGCACCTCCATTCCGGAGCCGGTCTGGTCGATGAACTGGTCAATTAACCAGCCGAGGTCATCGAATCGGGTGTGGTGCTCGCACAGGGGTGCTTCGGGGCACTCGCCCAGAACATATCCACCCCCGCTGATGGAATCGCAGATCCTCCAAATACCGATGACCTCTGGTCCAAAGACCCAGCAAGCGATTCCAATACGACCCTTGAGGTGGGCGTGGTCTGAACGCAGCGTTGGCCAGAGGTAGAACTCGCCTTGGATGAGTCCTTGCTTGGTGAGGTCCTCGTACTGGTAATTGGGGCTGCCGTTGCTCATGCGAAGCATCGGCCCTTCCTTCATGTAACCCGCACGGTGCAGGGTCTCGACCAGCCTTCGAGGGGTGTCCAGTTCGGACAGGGTGATGGGGGAAAAATTGACTGCTTGGGACATCAGATTTCGCCTCGATTAGAAGGCTTGACCAGTTCCACGAGCAGAGATGTGACTTCACCACTGACGGTGCGGTGGTGACTCTCGGCCTGTGCCCGAATGGAGTCAACAAGGTGGGGAGGGAGGTTGAGGTTGAGGCGTTTCGTACGCATCGATTGGTTCCTTTAGTGGCAGGTGTCATGCCTCCACTCCCTTGATGGTGGGGCCTCCTGGCTGTGGCAAAACGATGTTGGCGCGCCAGCTTCCCAAGATTCTTCCGCCGTTGAGCGACTCTGAGGCTCTTGAGATCACTCGCCTCCAATCCATTGCTGGCACCCTCGGCAACGTGACAAGCCTGGTTCGGCAACGTCCGTTCCGTGCACCGCATCACAGCACCACGGCAGCGGGACTTCTTGGCGGCGGAATCCATCCTCGTCCCGGTGAACTGAGCCTGGCCCATGGAGGCGTGCTGTTTCTGGATGAACTCACTGAATTTCCGAGATCCATCCTCGATCAGTTGCGTCAGCCTTTAGAGGAAGGGGTTCTCTGGATCAGCCGAGCTCGATTGCGCTGCTCCTTCCCCTGCCGGGTCACCCTCGTAGCGGCAACCAACCCCTGCCCATGCGGATGGCATGGTGATCCCTCTAACCGTTGCCGTTGTTCAGAGCTGCAACGGCAGCGCTACTGGAACCGCTTATCCGGTCCATTTTTAGATCGCCTCGATCTTCAATGCCGCCTCGAACCTGTGCCGACAGGCCAACTACGCCGTTGCTTCAAAACAACGGATGATCCAACAGAGAATCAATTGGAAGGCAGTTTCTCCTCCGAGGCCATCCAGGCAGCCCGCATCAGAATGTGTCAACGCAACCCTGGCGGTCAACTCAACAGCCAACTCAGCGCGCTTGAGCTTGGGCGCTTCGGCCAGATTGAAGACAGTGCCTTTCAATGCTGGGAGCAGCTGGCCTCGAGGCGGCAGCTGAGCATGCGCAGCAGCTTGAGGCTTCTGCGCATAGCCCGAACGATTGCCGACTTAGAAGCTGTACCAAGAGTGGGCGAGCAACAGCTGGCCGAAGCGATTTGCTTCCGCAGCTATGACCACACGCCCAGAGCAAAGCCGTGAGCCGATCGCTGCTTAATGCGCCCGCTTGCGAGGAACATCTCGGTAGGGCTGGAATCCAATCGGAGGCGGAACCGTCCTCTTCTCCTCACTTGGATTGCCGACAGCATGCGACAGGGTTTCTGCAAACCAATCGCGAAGCGAATTAAACATGAATGCCATGGTGGATCACGTTCGAGATGCTTCTAGTCTCGGAAGTCAGTCGAAAAAAAGAACCAGCCAAAATACCGATCCTTCGATATTTCGACATGGCTCGGAGGTCTAAAACTAAAAATGCAGACCGATCAACTTTGGCCGATCAACGACGACGACGGCGCTGCTGAGCTTTGCGCTTGTATTTCTCGATTGGAGTCTCGTGATGGCGAAGGCGCTTGAGATCAGCAAATATCCCGGCCTTGGAGACCTGACGCTTGAAGCGACGTAGGGCAGATTCGATGCCTTCGTTTTCTCCGACCGTGACCTGAGTCATTCAACAAGCGAGGATTTCCAGCTAAGCAATGTAGCAAGCGATGGGCAAATGGCTTAGGGAGCATCGGGAGATCCGGGCATGCCATCCCGATAGACATACAGGTGACCCAACGTGCGCTTGCCGTATTGACGCCGCATCAGCTTCCAGCCTGGTTCAAGATTCAGCTTGATGAAGCCGTTTCCCGGGCCTCCTGAACGCGCCACCACCATCGTGGGGCGGGATGGATCACGTGTCGGAACAGCCAAGAGCTCAACATCGGAGCCGGTTTTGACCACCGACAAGCGGTAACGCGTTCCAAGGTCATCGCCACCAATCCGCAGCGAATACCCGTTGCCATCGATATAGCGGTTACAGATTCCTGTGAAGTCAAAGCTTGCCAAAAGGGGATCAACAACTGCTGGAGACGCTCCCGAAACTGCAAAACAAGGCCGCGCACTCGTGCGCTGCTCGTAGATATTCAGTTGAGAGCTCTCACCCTTACCGATGGGAGCAGACACCATCACGAACTGGCTTTCGTCCACGTCTGCAGCTGTGAAGACAGAGCCTTGTGCATTCGCTACTTGCGGGAGACCTGTGGCCAAAGCGGAGGCAAACACAGCAAGAGCAACAGCAGCGTTCCGAGGACGGCCCATCAATTAAATCCGATCGTTAAGGGGATCGTATTAGTCCCTTTGGATCAAAGCACGTGCCATCAGGCCGGTTTGTTGAGACGAATCGCGACCA
>NYVG01000055.1 GCA_002684495.1 Gammaproteobacteria bacterium
CCAGTGTCTCCAATATCTCAGATTTTATAGTGCCTTTGCAGGTGGCTCGAGGCGAGTTTGGATCACAAGCAAATTCCGCAAGTGAAGCCGACTTCGGACCGCGTGAATCATTGGGAAGTAAGCTCAATCCAAGGCCAACCAAACGCGACAATCCAACCAAGAGCAGCGGCTCGTCAACCGACCAGTCTCGTATGCGATCCGCAAGAAGAGGCCGAATCTGCTTAACCGGAAGATTCAATTTATTCTGCAACAAAGCAGGTAAATCCGGATGAGCACTTCCATCACCAGTTAAATATATTTTGCTTGGCTTTAAACCTGGAAAACGCTGCAAAAAGCCAGCCATAACATTCTTAAAGTCACGAAAGAATGCACGCAAATCCATCTCCGACACAGGAAGATATCGATCATTTTCTATTGTTAGCTCCTCAAGAGATTTACTACGCTCAATAATCTGATCACTTTCATTCGCAGACAGCTCAAAACGTGGAAACTCACGCGTCGTGGCCAAACGCTCTGAATCAATCGGCCCTGAACTACCAACCATCGTGACCAGAGTCGACTCCGAGGAAAAGTCAAGAATGAAGCAGACCTCCATTCGTGAAAGTTTCATCACTTCATGCTTGATGCATCGCAAAGTGCTGAACACACCCAGTTCAAGCTTTTGCAGCTCAAATCCCGACAATTCCAGCATCGAAATGATGGGATCTACAAAAGTGTCTGGGACAGCCGTGAGCTGATAAGTGTTTTGCTGATCTGCTGAATCAGACTGAAGCTGCATTGGCGTGAGGTCAAAATCAGTTTGCGCCAGCGGAAACGGCAGGGCCACACCATTATTGGGGTCCAACAAAAACGAACGTGCATCAGCAACAGACAATGATTGGGGAAGTTTGATCATTCTCTGAAATGCAAGTTCTGTGGGCAAAACCACTGCAGCACGATGGGAAACAATTTGCTTCTCCTTGCACAGCTCCAGTAAAAGCTGAGCCATCAGAGCTGGATCAGCTGGAATGGCACGATCAAGAGCTCCATCTGGCAAAGCGATGCGACTGAGATGCTTGATCTCAATGCCATGGGATCGGGGCTTCGCTTCAGCAATTTGCAACATCCCTGGAGCAAATTCAATCAACAAAGTGGAACGAGAGATACGACGCCCAAAAAGCTGAAGACTGTCGCGCAACCTGGACACGTCCAAGCCAAAGAATGTGGTTCCGATAACAGAAGTTGACGTCATAGTGTTAACAAAACGGCTTGGGTCTGCAGAACAGCAGCCTGATCGGGAGATGGCTAGTCGTCAACTCCTCCGGCAAAGCTTGAAGTACATAAACTCCTGGCTGTGCCCCATCGTCCTTATTCATGAGTTGTTGGAGAGATGACTCCTTTATCGACGTCGTCCATAGGCATATGCGGTAACCAGCTGGGAGTGAGGGAATATTTCCAGCCGATATTGGTACACTCCAAGACCTAACAGGGTTGATCACACAAGCTTGTTCTGGATCAGTCGACTGAGCAAAAGCAATGCGTGCATCGGGGTCTAATAACTTTTCCCTGCTCATCCCAGGTTGTTCCAACACACTGGCCAAAGTCTGCATGGTTGAGCGCAGCTCCTTTTGATCAATCAGCAATCCATTGGATCGCACAACCCCGTTACCAGATCCTGAATTGATGGGACTAAGAAAACGAATGATTGTGCCGCTCACCATCACTACAACACCCGTGAAAACAAGCAGCATTGTGATGGCGAGAAGAAGCTCCAGTACGGTCATGCCAGCATCATTTGAGCGAAGCGGCCGAACTGATTTCATTCTGATTTCTGCGAGATCAATTCTCTGGGCAAGGTCACCAAAGAGTCCTGCCAGAATTGAAGCCGTCGATCCTGATCTAAACCGGCACGCTTTAAGAACTGCTCTTCCTGGGGCGACAGCGGCTGACGACCAGCTTCAGAAAACGCCATTTCAATCACTTCAACGGCAGACAATAATGACGTCGTTGCAATGACCATAATGACGGCTCCAACAACAGCATCAATCATCTAAATCATTAACCTCGCCGCTCAAAAGAACAACGAAACTCTTTTTGATTTTCGACAATGCAGCCATACAATTCATATCCAGATTCAAGTCCATACTGCGATGGCTTAATCAAGATTCGATTAACATAACCCGTATCTGGCATCCTACGCTCCAAAGCACAGGAGTAAGACCATGGGTAAAGATCTGCAGAGGGTATTTTGGCTATCTCGTAATCTTTCAACGAGGTTCTCTCATAAAGAGAATTCTTAGAATTCCCGAATGAACAGCCAATACCGTTTATACGACAAAGAATCTGCCTGCAAAGCAAATTACCCGACCGACCAGTTCCGATAGCTTTCAGATCCTGTGAATCAGTCAACATCTTCAGAAACAAACGCTCAGATTGATTCACGACATCGCGATAGCCTTCGACCTTCTGACTTCCAGGTAAAAATGACTGACCAGTCAAACCTAAACCAACTTCAAACAGCAACATGATGCCCGTCAGCATCGCTGCACCCAAGCCGGCATAGAAATAAATCAAGACGGCCCTCCTTCCTCTAAAGGGTTCTTCTCAGTATCGCCACTTCCCAGTGGATCCCTTCCATAGGCTGAAAGTTCCAAAGCAAGTTCGGTTTCGGGTTTCTGTCCGTCAGTGTCACCTTGTTCAGAAGCACGAACCGCTTGAATCTCAAGATCACTGGTAATCACAAAAACTTCAAGACTTTCCAAATCCTGTAGAAACGCCATAACTTGATTGAAGGGTCCTTTAACAGCTATCGAGGCTGAACGTTTCATCAGGCCTTCTTGAAGCAGAGGGTCACTTGTTATTGACATCTCACTTGACTGCTCCTGGAGATCTTCCTCCACAACATCTTGTTCCTCCAGTGGAGGGCTCCAAGTCTGAATCTCTCCAGGTTCGGTACTAGTAACAGTCACCTGATGGAGCACGGCTAAGTCATTCAATTGACTCAAAAATGTATCCAGCTCTTTTGTACCCGCAAGCAAACTCAATAGCCTGCTTTCCTGCTCTTGGAGCTGCAGCAGAGACTGTTGTTGATTCCTTAGATCCTTCTTGAGCTGCGGTAGCTCTCGGCTTTTGAGCAACAAACCTTCAACCACCTCCTTCCGCTCACGCGTCAATTGCCACATCGGAGCAACTAAAAGCAAAAGAATTGCCGCTGCAAAACCAACATTAACCAGCAATGGAAAAAGAAACAACGTCCGCTCAGGCGTCAACCATTGCAGGGGCGATGATGATCTTTGGCTTTGAAAGTTAGTCATGGTAAGAGTTGTTCAGCCTCTAGAAGCTGCACCCGCTTAGCCAAGCCATTAGCACCCAACTCTTTCAAACGTGAGCGCGTTGAAATAATACCCTCATCATCAAATGGTGCCACAACGCTAAAACTCATCTGCGGAACTATACCTTCTGAAGAAGATTTAACCTCCGCCTTTTCCAATCGAACCTGCTTGGCGTCGAAGAAACTGGACTGGGCAAACTGAAGCAACAATGCGTTGATTGTACGTAAACCATTGGGCTGAAGTGCCGCACCTTCCAACAACAATTGATTGCCCTCTGTTTTGACACTCTCTAATGACATTTGACCAGGCGTCAGCTGTGTGAGTTCTCCCAAAAGTGCCGAACTGGATCGCACGCTCGCCATTGCAATAGCTATGGACTGATTCACCTTCTTTGCTACATCAATCTGTTCAACAAGGCCCGTGATTTGCTGTTCGAAGGTGTCATATTGATTAGCAAGTGGTGCAAGCTGCTCTTCCTGTCTAATAAGAAATTGATCTTGTATTAGTAGCACCAGTCCTATAAAGATCAGCAATGATGGAAGCACACTTCCGATCAACGTGCCGCGCAACAAAAGCTTCCGCACCTGAATGGGCTTTGGGCGTGCAAGCCCCAACTGCTCACGGCGCTTAGCCAGAAGTTCAAGGTCGAGCCAAGCGCCTGCGCTCAAAACGTCTAAGTCGAGTTTTCACATTAAAACTTTGAAAGGCACTGCTGACCAGTACCGCTCGAAGAAATGCAAGTTCCGCATTGAACGTAAAGGTCAGCAGGGTCCGTGTCTCTGAAGACCTCAACACCAAATCCACTCTCTGTCCCGTGCTTGATCATGGCGGCATAATCCGATCAAATGCTGATCGAGATGAGTCGTGCCATCCAACGAGACCGCAACTGGTTTCTCAAAAACCAGAGCGCTGTCGTCCGCTTCCGGCCCGTCGATAACGATGAATTTGCGCCATTACATGCTGTAGGTGAAGTCCCCCCTGCATTTCGCCCCAGCATCTGCAAACAAGACACTGAACTGCGCTGGGTTGCAGTCGTTGACCTGATGAGACTCTCAGGTCAAACCAGCATGCGCGAGGGGGATTCCAGTCTCAGGTTGAGACTTCTAATCCCAGAGATTCGCAGTTTAAAGCGACGCCAACAAGTCGAAGCAGAATTGCTCGATGCCATCGCTGCCGAACTTCTGAGCGCAATGGAAAACGACACAACCAATCTGGCGGCATAGCTGCAATCAGAAAATTTTTTGGCATCGAACTGAGTTGTATTCGTAGCTCCAAATAGACCTAGGGCGTATCCCGACATGGGGGCGTAATTGCAGCGCGAATGCACATGGCCTGATCAATTCTGGAGCGATATCCGGATTCAAAGCTGATTAAAACAGGCCAGCCGGATGCATCAGATAGGAGCGTCCCCCCCTACTTTTTTCTCCGCATGTCGGACACTGGCTGGAGACCCAAGCGGCTCAGCTCCGCATTCATCACCTGCCTGCCCTGATCACGCAAGCGTCGCCGAGCCTGCTTTTGTTTCTGCATGCATGATTTACCCGCCTCGGGAGTCTGAGCACGCTTAAGGCAGCTCTGACCAGACTTAAGCATCGCAAGCCTTTGGTCGTAGCTGCGCAGTCCCCAGTTACGGCGAGCCTGGAACAGCTGCTGCTTCTGGCTATCGGTGAGATTCGACTCAGCCATGCGTCGACCCGGAGCCGCTTCAGCGAATCCTCCGCTGTGCTGCAAAGCAGCGGCTGTGAGGGCGACGCAGGGAATCAGGAGTGCTCGTCGCCAGCGATTGGTGAGCGCCATGAAGACCATCAACAGTGAACGCACTCAGGTTGCTGGGAGTGCCGGGCCAAGATCTGACTCAAATGGCCTGCAACCATGACCGGATGTGATCTCACGCCCAAGAGCCGACTGGCCTGTATCGGTCTCGGAGCTCTGGGGTTACCGATGGCGGTGAACCTTCAGACAGCTGGCTACCCACTGCAGGTTCACACCCGCAGTCGCCTGGCGGAGTCGGACCCCGACCTGGCCGGCGCCTCAGCCGCAGAAAGCCCAGCGGCAGTGGTGCGTGGCTGCCATGGTCTGCTGCTTTGCGTCAGCGACGATGCTGCCGTAGAGGCCGTGCTCTGGGGAAATCAGGGCGCAGGTCCGGCACTGGAACAAGGAAGTCTGGTGATTGACTGCTCCACCATCAGTCCCTCAACCGCGAGGGCTATGGCGAAACGTCTCGCTCAACGAGACATTGCCTACATCGATGCTCCCGTAACCGGTGGCACGGAGGGCGCCAAGGCCGGCACACTCACCGTGCTCTGCGGTGGAGAGACCGCTGCAGTGGAAAAAGCGCGACCGGTGCTGAAGGTAATCGGCGGCTCAATCCATCACTTCGGGCCCGTGGGCAGTGGCCAACAGGTGAAAGCAGTGAACCAGGTCCTGGTGGCCGGGAGCTATGCCGCTGTCGCA
>NYVG01000056.1 GCA_002684495.1 Gammaproteobacteria bacterium
GAACGAACTGAGCATGTTGTGTTGCCGCATCGGGCTTGATCTGTATGAGCATCCCCTCTTGCCTGTTGACCAGCCAGCCCTCACCGTTGAGCTTCTCCTTGTATCGGGCGTAATCAGGCTGCTGCTGCCACATCAGTGCACTTTGGCGAGATAGCCCATGGGTTGAGAGCCACTCACTCGAAAGGAGTAATCAAGGCATAAAATAAGAAGGCGACTAAGCCTTCTTCGGGGGGTGTGAGGAGCCAAACCTTGTGAGGAGTTGGCTGAGCATATGTTGAGAAAATTCCGCAGATCAGTCAATCAACTGATACGAAGGGACTTGCTCTGCCGGATTTCTGAGGCATCATTAACCCGTGAGGAGGGCTTCTTCACGGAGTGGAAACTAGGCAACACGCCCAACAAGAAGCCGAGAGACCCTGCCTTAGGCGGGGTTTTCTTTTGTCTACTCATAAAAAAATAGCGGTTTCTCACCCCGCCCCCAGGCCGTGTGTCTCGCGTGAGCAGCCTTCACTGAAGTGACAAGAATGAAGTACCGCAAGGAGTATATCTGCCTTGATAAATACAAAGGCGGAAAATGTCTATAGCGAGGGCTTAATGCACAATTGTTATCCGAGTCGCAACGAGCTGCTGTCTTTTGGGTCTGCTGCAACGCAATGAGCAGTGGTTGCCGATGACGAGTGACCCAATGTGCTCTGAAGGGTGAACACATCAACACCACGGCGCACAGCATGTGTGGCATGGCTATGCCGCAACCGATGGGGATGCAGCTCAAGGTCAGTGAGCTTCCCCCACTTCCGCATTGCGAATGCAATTGCCTGACGTGTCAGGTGTGTCCCTGGCCTTTGCCCTTTGAAGATGAAATCAAGTGGTGCGCCGCGGCCCAGAGACTCAAACAAAGTCACTGTGTCGCAACTAACGCGGACCACTCGCGATTTCGATCCTTTGCCGAGCAGATGAACTTGGCCGCCATTGTTCAGCCGTTCAACGTCATCCCATTTCAACCTCGATATTTCGCTGACGCGACACCCCAATAAGTAAGAACCTTTGACCAAAACATAATCACGTTGGGCTTTAAGGCTGCCAATGGAAGTCTTTGCGATTGCAGACAGCAAGCCAGCCAAATCTTCTTCGCTGACTGATTTGGTGGTCTTCGGTACTGTCAGAATAGACCGTGGTGGCACAGGATTACGTGGCACACCTGTTGTTGTGCAACGCGTTGGCTCTGATGCCCAGCGATAAAAAGCTGACACCGCCGACAGTCTCCGGTTGTAAGTGCGGGGCTTGATGTCTCCAACATCAACGCAATGGCGAACGTCATCGACCCATTGCTGCATCACATACGGATCAAGTTGGCGCAGTAATAAATCTGGATAGTTGCTGTCACGCCATTGGCAAAGGTGGCGCAGCTCCCGCATATAGCCGTCACGAGTTTCGGCGCTGTTGGTGCGACTGCACTGGCCAAGGAATTTCCGAAGCAGCAACTTGTCGCCCCAGACGCTGTGGCCAGCCTTGGCGTGGTCATAAAGCTTGGAAATAAACGCCAATGCTTCATGGCGCTCCATTCCTGCAAACACCGCTGGCAGGTTTGTCGTCGATTTGTCGTCAACCGTATTTTCACTGCCAGTCGTAATACCAGACTTAACAGTAATACCAATGTTTTGAGGGGGCATTCCACCCCCACGAGTCACTTGGGTGATAAGGCTGACTTCACACCAGTCACCACAACGAGTTTTAGCTCAAACCAAATCCAGCACAGTACTTTTAGATACTTGTCAGTTGCGGAGGAGAGTCGAAGAGAGTACTTTTATCCCGAGATTTATCCCGAAACGTGGCCAGGCAATCCAAGAAGCAGCCATGGGAGCGGTCACTGCAAGCCACAGCGCATTGGCGTGGCTGGGGTCTGTCTCATCACTACGGGAAGGTGCGGCTGAAACTTCAATTCCCCCCGGGTGCTGGCATCGCCAACGCATCAGCAACCCTTCCCTACTCATGGGATCCAGCATCAATCGGCCCGGTGCAGGGGATTTTGACTCGCATCTACGGCCCGGTGATGGAAGGCGGCGTAACCCTCAAGGCAGCCATCGACGACGTGCTCGCAATCAGCGATCACAAGGCTCAAGAGGTCGTGACGCCATGGCCTGGCATCGTCAGCGCGTTTAAGGACTACAAGCTCACTCAGGGGAACCGCATCGCAGAGGCGACCTTCAAGTCTTCCTATCAGCGCTATCTAGACGTGGCCCTGGTGCATCTTCAAGGTCGCAATGCAGCCACTACGGGCAAAGAGCTGACCGAACGCGTTCTGACCGAACAGAGGTTCAACAAGAAGCCTGGGAAGGTCTACGGGCAGCCACTCAAAAAGTGGATTGACCAGCCGAAGAGTCGGCAAGAGTGCGCACTGGCTCTCAAGAAATTCACGGAATTCGCCGTCAGCCGTCACCGTCAGCCTCAGTGCTGGCTGCTTTCGGAAGAGGACTATTTCGAGTTGAAGGGTGATGGAGGCACAAGAGAGCCTCGTGCGGTCCTTAGTGACGAGGAGGTGATGAAGGTCATCAGCCTGCTGCCGGAGACGTGGGCCAACGTCGTGAAGATCATTCGAATCTTCGGTTTCAGGGCCTGGGAGCACCGCGTCATTGTGCGGCGCATCAACGAAGCCGGAGAGCCTCAGCTGTTCGTCACTGAAGGCAAGACACACATCTCTCGCAGGGGAGTGAAGAAGAAAACACCAGCTCGCTGGTTGGTCCCAATCCCGCTGATGGGCAACACGTTCAACTTGGTAGAGGAGTGGGAAACCCTGAAGCTGCCTCCAACGGTGAATGGCAAGCAGCTCGGGAATGAATTGCGCAAACTCCCTTACTGGAGAGAACTCATGGCAAGAGCAAAAGCGCATGGGGAAGAGCTTCCGCCTTACTCACTGCGGCACAGCTATTCCCAGCTTGGCAAGGAGGCTGGCGTGAACAAAGCTGACCTATGCCATGCCATGGGACACAGCGAGGAAGTCCACAATCGTCAGTACACAACCAGCACGGCTGCATCGGTGCGACGATCCTTCCAGAAGGCTTTCCCTGAAACAGGGTGATGAAACGCTCCTACTGCTCTCATTCCTCTGCCTGGTGCCTTCTGGCCATGCCGTTGATTACGTCAAATGTGAAGCCATAATTCGGGCATACAACACTGTTATGACTCTCCCTGACTTAAATGACGAAATTTTGCCTTAAGGAACAATAGATGCGAAGAATTACTTGGAGCCGAAGTCGCTGGTCAGCCAGAGTAGATGGACTGCTATAACTCAGACGAAACCACCCTATTTGTTGATAAAGTTAAAAAGAGAAAAAGAGAGAAGCAAGCCATGAAGGCTGAAAAAATCAGAATCGATATGAGTGATGAGAATTGTCCTCAAGTTGATTAGAAAAGCGTGTTTTACATTGACTACATTCCAGAGTTACAAAAATCCGCCCTCGGAAGTGGAGGGACTACAACTCTTCAGTTTCAGCTTGTAGCTCCCTGACGCCTTCGCCGATGCAGATATTCAAAACACTCCACTGTTCACCCGAATACGGTGGTGCGCCCCATTGAGAACAGTCGAGGATTTTGTTGGCAGTTTCCGCAACGATGCCCCACTTTTCGTCAAAAGTTAGTGGCTCTGATTCGGGCTCATGATGCTTTACCTGGGGCTTGTCTACGCGGGGTCGAGTGGACCTACTGAAACGCGCTTCGAGGCCCTCACGCTTAAGCAACCGTCGCCTTGCATCCTGATAATTCAGCCTTGGCGGTGTCGCATTCAAAGCAGCATAAATTGTACTTTCAGATCGTCCGAGAATTTCAGCAGCTTCAGCAACAGAAATCAATGTCTTAGTAGCACTCATGAAGTAGCCTATACGTGGGGGAAAGTCTGCAATACGTGCAATCTTCTAACTATTCTTTCGCGCATTGCCTACAAAAGCAACGTGCCTCGAATCATCCCACTTAAGTTTAGCCAGGAAGGACCCTTTTGTTGCCAGAGAAAATGGTGAAATTACTTACCTAACTAAGAATTAGCTAACTCCGCCACGAGCGGGGTTTTTGATTGCCACGGGGGAATGCTTCAAGCAGTTGCCTCCTCCCAATGACCCTCGAAACTCAGATGACGTTGGCTCTTCTTCAGGAGCTACTGATGGCACTTAGGGCGAATGACGCTGATGGCTATAAGTCTTGGCTAGCACTCGGCATTGAACAGCTTGGAAGGGATGTGGCTGGTGAGGTTGAGTCGGACTGGATGGTGCCCTTGTTGGTTGAAGAGGAGAGGGACAGGTTGATGGAATGGCAGTTGGGTGTGAGTCTTTAGTCCGATTGGGGGATAGGTCAGAAGCGAAGATCACTCGAATGGGGGAGGTGATTCCCAGCTGGAACGGAGATGGTGGAGAGGTCCAGGAGGGATGACCTCCACAACACCAAAGCTCAAATGAAACTCTTCACCGCAATCGCTACCGCTGTTGTTCTCGGCGGTTCACTTATCGCTACTGCAAACCCTGCCTCAGCTCAGTATTACGGCGGCGGCCATGGATACAACAACAACACTCGCAACGGATATGGAAATGATCCCTATGCAAGCCCACGTCGGAATACTTTTACCCAAAAAACCAATGCCTATGGCAGAACGTATATGACCAGCCCAGGCTTCAACCAACAGTGTGCTGGTTATGGCTGCTGATCAATCCTTGTCGGGAAGCCTGAAGTCTTATGGCTGAGAGCTATACAAAACCCGCAAGGGAAAAGCAGGGGGCGTTGTGTGTCGCTATCCATCTCCCGACTGAATATTCATAATTGATAAGTTGAGCGTCTGCGTAAAGAGAAAGTGTTAGCGAATATGTATTCAATTAACACATCGATCTGACTTTTATGCTTATGTTGACACGACAATCTACTTGATGCAGAAGTTTTTAGCTTCATCAATGCTCTTGTGGTTATTCATCTCTTTCACTACACAGTTACAGGTCTCGTTCTTCTTGCTCAAGAGCAGCTGTTTACCTGCTTTCAAGTATTCCTTATTCATGGCTTCAGCGCACTTTCCGAAAATAATGTCATCAACCCACTTGCTGGCATGCGCAGGCATAGCAGAGATAGATGCAACAGCCGCAAAGGCGATCACCAGGGATAGTCGAGACATTTATAGAAATTAGCTGTTAATTGATAACTCTACACCAGCGCGGATTGTCGATACTCATGGGGTATCCAACAGCCTTCTTTAGACGGGATGAGAGTGATTTTTACTGTAGATGATCACACGAACGAACAGCCGAATGTTCTCTCAATCTGCAAACTAAAAATTTAAGCAGAAATTAGATAAAATAAGCTAGCTAAATTAAGGGTGTCAACTTGGGACATTGCAGCAGACATAGCTGCGGCTTTCTGAAGCGGCGAATGCTTCAAGCAGTTGCCCACAACCAATGACTCTCGACACGCAGATGACGCTAGATCTGCTTCAGGAGCTGCTGATGGCACTAAGGGCTAATGACGCTGATGGCTACAAGTCTTGGCTTGCTCTTGGCATTGAAGAGATTGGAAGGGAGGTAGCTGGCTGGTGAGGTCGAGTCGGATTGGATGGTGCCTTTATTGGTGGAAGAGGAGAGGGCCAGCTGATGGCTTGGCAGCTGTGTATAAGCCCTTAGTTAAGGTGAGATTTAGGTCTCTGTTACTCACTCTATGATCAGGCAGTAATAACCAACATGGTGGAGCAAGAATTTAAAATCTCTAGCGAGGCTGAGCCTATGACATACCGGCAAAACAGCAACAACAAGCGTGTGCTCTTCTTTGATCAGATCAAGGCGCTAATGGTCGCGCTAGTCATTGTCATCCATATTTTATTCGCACTTTTGTTTGGCTGGTACGGAGTACGTATTCCAAGCGAGGAGTTTTCTGATCCGTTGTTTCAAGTTGCAGCCGGTTGGTATATATATTTTGTCAAACCTTCTTCATGTATATGTTGTTTCTTCTCTCGGGCTACTTTGTCCCGCGTTCAGTACATAAGAAGGGCGTAGCGCATTACCTCAAAGATCGTCTTCGGCGAATTGGCATTCCTTTTTTAATTGGTCTGCTGTTAATCAACAACGCTTCATGGTTGTTAGGGAGGCTCTCTCCGGCAAGTCCCTTGGCTGAGTTGACTTGGAGCAGCATACCTTTTAATCGCGTAGGAGTGTTTTGGTTTCTGGTCGTTCTGTTCGTCTTCGATTTGCTCTATTGCACCTGGGTTGCGCTGCGAGGAGATCGCTTCTCTGTCGACACCTCTGTTCCCGCACCCCAGCTGCGCTCTTGGCTTATAAGTGCCTTTGTCCTCGCGATCCTTGAGGTGGTGCTAGCGACACGAACAGACTTCTGGACTGCTTTGCGACGTTCATCGTTAGATGGCCTGGGTCTGCAAGGGATGCACATTTTCACTTATGCCTTTTTGTTTTTTCTTGGTTGCAAGGCATCCTTCCATCGCTGGCTAGAGCGACTTAATACCCATCTAGTGGTGCGCTGGTTCCGCTTCTCCGTCGCATTGGCTCTCTGCCTACTGGCAATTGCATTAGTGCTGACGTTCAACGGCAGCATGTCATCTGAGTTGGGCAAGCTCTCACTTTTAGGGACTTTCTTGATCCCATTCATTGGCTGGGGAATGATCGCGTATCTGTTGCTGTGGTTCCAGCGCAATGAAAATCAATGCGGGCAGTGGTTAGCGACCGCCGGCGTTGACAGCTTCGGGGCTTACGTCATTCATCCACTGGTACTCGTGATAGTACTTACGGCGATTGGATTCATTGGCTTCAATCACTGGCTAATTGCACTCGCTGCATCAGTACTCGGAATCATGATCTCGTTCGGAATCAGCCATCAACTCAGACGGATTCCATCTGTAGCCAGGATCATCTAAATCACAAATCACCTGCCTTTAACCCACTATTTTCTGTTACTCATTCAGCAGGGAGCGTAGGTTCGCTATC
>NYVG01000057.1 GCA_002684495.1 Gammaproteobacteria bacterium
AAATCGGCCAGTCACGCAACCCAAGCGCCAGGATCGTGCTCTCGGGACAAGGCGATGTGACGCTGATCATCGTGCTACTTCAGCAGACGTCTCAGACTCGCTGATTTCGGGGCGCCTGACCATCCCCAACAAGCAATCCACGCTGCCAACGGGATGTTTGTCGGAGCAAAAGACCGCTGAGACCGGCAAGAGCCACACCCAACCAAAGCAGCCAACTCAACTGACCCGCTCCTATCAACACAGCAGACAGCCACAGCGATCCCCAGAGCCAAGGCCGTAGCGAGCGAATACGATGCAGAGCGCCCGAACAGCTACGGCAGTGCTTCGTATGACTGTGATATCGGTCCATTAAGGCCTCTACCTCTTGACGAGGTGGCAACGGTCGACCGGCAAAGGGGCCACCACCTTGGTGATTAACCCAGCGATGCAGCGCCTTGACATACACATCGGCTGACGTTGGGAGGGCAAAGGCTTGTTCAGCGGCAGCACTACCACCAGCTGTTTCAAGGACGCGTTCCTGCCAGTGCAGGAACACCTGATCGTCCTCCAAAACCTTGTGATTGCCGATGTGTTGCAACCATCGAGGTCGCAGTCCCACTAAGAGCCGAGGAGCAGCTGCCTTGAACTGAAAGGGAAACCGAGCAAACAAACGACATTTCCCGCGGCTAATCGGTACGGCATAAACCACCGTCAAAATGCGCGCAAAACCCTTGGCCGTGAGGTCGTGCCACATCAGCTGGGGAGCTCGAAAGTGTGTGTCCTGTGAGCCCAGCTTTCCCTTGCGAGGACCTTCCTTCCAAAACGCTTCAAACCCTTGCGAGTCTTCGCGGGTGATCACCGCCTCCACGGGAGAAGCGTTCTCCCTTTTGCCCACGGTGCGGTGATGGGTAAAAGGGACATGACTCACGTCCAAGACATTTTCAAGCAAGGTGAGTGCATCCATCGGCAAATCGCGGAAAGTGTCTTGCACAATCCAGCCATCTGCCCAACCATCTCCTTGCTCCTGAAGAACAGGAACTAAAGGAAGAGCGGCAGGATCAGCCGCTGAAGCTGTGCCACTCCAGACAAACAACAATCCCTGGCCTGTTGCTGTTGGCAAGCTCCCGCACCCTGTTCGCTGTGATTCAGAGCGGGCTCTCTCCCCCATTTGAGGAATCACGCGGCAGGTGCCCTGCCCATCAAAACTCCAACCGTGATAAGGACATTCCAGTTGACCGGCCTCATTAATACGGCCTTCACTGAGAGGAACTAGTCGATGAGGGCAGACATCTTCAAAAGCCCTCCAGCTTTCGCCGGGAGCATCCCACCACAACACCAGGTCTGTTTCAAGGAGGGTGAAGCGCTGGGGACGGGTTCGGTCAAGATCGCGCACATAGGCGACGGGCCACCACTGTTCACTCCAGCTGGGGTGCATGGCTACTTCACAAGTGACGCCATGATCGTCGGATCTCGATCCGTAACGTGAGGAGGGACGCCGTACCCAGCAGATTGGACGTTCAGCTCGATGGCCATCTGCTCCAAAACTCCATTGATCAACGCTTAGACACCCCTTTTATGGTCGCGACCGTTTTTTCAATCCTTCTGGCACTGTTTCATTTCGTCGGGCCGATGCCTGCCGATCTGGGCATCCATCAAGGTCAACTGAGTCCATGCGAATCACCCGCACATTGCGCTCGACTTGAGTGGAAGCGAATTGATCCGATCGAAAGCCTGGATGAACTCGCCAAAGTCATCCAACAAACCCCGCGATCCGAGATCGTTGAACAGCGATCGAACTATCTCCATGCGACGGCAAGCAGTCAACTCTTCGGCTTCGTTGACGATCTAGAGCTCTATGCCGATCAGGAACGTTCCGTTCTCCAGGCACGTTCCGTTTCAAGACTTGGAGAATCAGATCTTGGAGTCAATGAACAACGTCTTCGAAGCTTGGAGGCTGCCTTGTCCAATCAAGAGTGATAAAGATCGTGTGGCGTTCAATGTCAAGCGGCCACGCAGATCCGTGCAGCTCAAACATTGACATGGATCGTCGTCATGGACACTGGCATGGAGCTGAACTGGGCGATAACTCGAGCGCATGCGTGATCCACTTTGAACTGTTTTCACGCATCCTTAAAAAGATCACCAGAGCTTCCTATCGATTTTGAAATTGTTGTTATCAATTCGTCAACGACCCAGCTTGCGTGAGATCTGTCGTCGCTCAGACCAATTGGGCGGCTAAGTCAACCGCGCTTTGGAGAGCGCCTTCAGCCATACCAAAACCTGGGCCAGCGATCCAATCTCCACAAAAGCCGACCGAGCTGTGCTCACACCACTGAAGAAAAGTGGGGAGGGGGTAATCCAGGGGCTGAGACGCTCCCCAACGCATCACCCCCAAGGAACGGGCCTGAGGAAGTGCCTGAGCCAACACGGGCCAAGGCCTCAATAATTCCTTCAGGAGTTGGAGCTGACGTGATTCCTGCTCCAACAACAAACCTGGTTGGCTTGCTGGCGTGATCGGCGATCCGTCGTCTAAGCCATGGACGACTAAACCAAGCCTTTGATCATGCTGACGATGGAGAACAATCCGTTCGATGCCAAAACTTTCTTGAGCGTCAGATGTCAACCAAATTTGCCGAGGAAGATGGTCGGAACAGTGAGGCAATTCGAGCATCAAATTCCAGCGCACTGAGGCATCCATCTCACGAATTTGCGCGAGTGCAGCATCTAATAAGGGATCAACATTCAGCGGAACTGCAGATCGCAATGGAACATCGGGCCAACCCAACATCGCTAGAGAACGGGGGTGAGCCAAAAGATTGCCTGTGACCACCAACGAACGCGCCCGACGCTGACCGGAGAAGCACCACCATCCGTTCTCTCTTCGCAAGCTACTGATTCGTTCTCCAAATGCCGCTTGCGTTTTGCAACCTGCAAGCCGAAGAAAGGCTTCTGGGACGGACGCCATGGTTGGCACACCCCGAAAACGCGGACCCTGAAGCAGGGGATGTACTGGAGGATCAACAAGGCAACCCGCCTCACTCAGCCCAACCACAAGTCCTAGATCAGGCTGGACAATCCCTTGCTCCAGAAGAGGATTCCAGAGTTCAGCGAGAAGACCCTGCGGGGGTTGACTGAAACTGAAACAAGGCGCTCCATGGTCAAGACGCCAAACCAAGTCATCGCGACGACGCCTCGTCGCAGCTCGACCACCCGGTCCTCGACCGGCCTCAAGCAACAAGATTGTGCCGTCAAAACCATGATGACGAAGCGACGCTGCAAGACCAGTGCCGGCAAGACCAGCTCCGATCACAGCAAGGTCAACGTCTAAGTGCTGGGTATCACCAAATAAGGTCATGCTTGTGAAGCGCCAATGGCCGCAAGACGATGTCGAAGCGAATCTTCAAAAACACCAAGTCCATTGAGTCTGGGCCCTACGGGGGTCCGCCGCGAACAGCTCGTCGGGATTACTTCGTTGTTCTATTGCTACTGCTATGGCGGATGCGATATGACCTCTTGCTGTTAGCAGTCATTGCCACTCTGATTTTGACTGACACAGTGCCTACAAATTGGCAACAAAGCGGTGGCGTTGTTTCAATCATGGGAATCACGGTTTCGATCTTTATAGGTTTTAGAAATACTCAGGCGATTGATCGCTGGTGGGAAGCACGAAAATTATGGGGTGCAGTCGTGAATCACAGCCGCAATTGGACAGACATCCTGACAAGCCTTCTTCCAGAAGAACATTTAATGAGTACACACGGAAGAAATCTAGTGCGTTATCAAGTTGCAATGGTTTGGCAGCTTAATTTTCAGTTGAGAAATTTTTACCATCAAGATTTAAGGCGTTTTCAAGACTATCTGCTGGAAAATCTGGAAATGAAGCCAACAACAACACTCAGGCAATTAGGCCATGCCAGGGCAATTGCTGTTCGCGAATTGTATGAGAACAAGAGAATCAATGCTCGAGGCAGAGAGCAATTAATGAATATTGCGAATGCCACTGTTGATGCAATCGGCGGTCTGGAAAGGATTAGAAACACACCCCTACCCGCAAGTTACGACGTCTTTGTGCGCATGCTGAGCTGGATCTTCGGATTTCAGCTCCTGTTGAACTTCAAGATGGATGGCACATCCGTAGTTGGAAGCGTCACGGGGATCTTGCTATTCCTGGGATTTTTGATGGCTGAACGCATTGGTGCCTACGTTGAAGGTCCATTCGACGGAGATGGAAGCACATTTGCATTGCCTCTCAATGCAATCTGCCTCACGATTAGCCGAGACTTACTTGGGGATGAAACCGATTCATGTCTCCACCATTTTTCAAAGGACCCTGTTCGATGGACATAAATTAGTTTAAGCTGAAATGACAAGCCATAATTGGTAAAAGCATCAACCTCAGATAAAAATGACAGAAGCGAAAGGTCTTGAAGCAATTAATCCTGCCACCGGAATAATCATTGCCACATATCCATTAATGAATCAAGAAGCGATCATCAAGGCGATAGATCGAGCTCATTCTGGATTCCAACAGTGGAAACACTCTGCTTTTTCAGCAAGATCTAAAGCACTCACTCAAGCCTCACGGGCCTTAAAAGCGAACAAGGTTGCCTTGGCGGAATGCATCACCCAAGAAATGGGAAAACCTATTCAGCAATCATTCGCAGAAGTAGAAAAGTGTGCCTGGGTCTGCGATTATTTTGCAACGAATGCTCAACAACACCTATCTGATGAAACGATCGAACTGGATCAAAAGAATGCAATTGTAACGGCACAACCGCTTGGAATTTTATTTGCAGTAATGCCTTGGAATTTCCCTTTATGGCAAGCATTCAGGGCGATTGCCCCTGCCTTAATGGCAGGAAATACGCTCCTTCTGAAAGGTGCATCCAATGTGCCGGGATGTAGCAAGGCCATTCAAAACATCTTTGATAGCTGTGAGATTCCTCAAGGAGTGTTTACGAATATGCCCATTCGATCAACGGATGCAGAACTCGTTATTTCTCATCCAAAAGTACGCGCTGTCACCCTGACAGGGAGTGAAGAGGCTGGTCGAGCGGTGGCATCGATTGCAGGAGCCAATTTAAAAAAATGTGTTTTAGAACTAGGGGGACAAGATCCCTATCTCATCCTTCACGATGCAGATCTTGATTTAGCAGCCGATCGTTGTGCGACAAGTCGGATGCTTTGTTCCGGACAAGTCTGTATTGCTGCAAAACGCTTGATTGTTGTCGATGAAGTTTACGATCAATTTTTAACACTTCTTCAAGAAAAACTGCACACCTATGTCATGGGTGACCCCATGAATCCTGCCTTCAATATCGGGCCATTGGCACGATTAGATCTGCGCCAAAAAGTTCATCAACAGGTTGAAAATAGTATTAAACAGGGAGCAACCCTTCGCAAAGGTGGAGTTATCCCAGAACAACAGGGATGGTGGTATCCCATCACCATCCTCGAAGATGTCAGACCGGGAATGCCTGCATTTGATGATGAAATTTTTGGTCCTGTGCTGAGCGTTGTCCGTGCAAAGAATGACGAGCATGCGGTTGAACTGGCCTCGGAGACGCGCTTTGGATTGGGAGCGGCCATTTTTTCAGCAAACACCGCCAATGCCCAGCGAATCGCCATCGAAGAGATTGAAGCAGGATGCGTCGCAATCAATGATTTTGTACGAAGTGATCCTCGAGTTCCCTTCGGTGGGATCAAAGACAGTGGTTATGGAAGAGAGCTAGGCAAGCTTGGCATCCATGAATTTATCAACAGCAAAAGCATTGTTTGACCATAATTACTAGGAAAGAAACTGAAGCAATCGATAGCCATTAAAAAAGATGGGTGGCGGCCCATCTCTTCAACACGATTGCAGCGACCAGGGATTTAATCCTGGTAATTGATTTATCGCATAGCTATCGGACCTCGTCTCTAGCGATCAATACTCATTAATGCATCGGGAAGAGAGGTAATTGGTTGAGATGCACTGCTTGTCACTTCAAGGATCCTTCCGATCGAAGCCGGAGTATTCAACGCCTCCAGACAACAACGTGCAACCAGACGCCTTGGGATGGAGTTACTCTCCTGCTGATCAGGACCCGACCAATACACCCCCTCTTCTTCCAGTGTTTCCTCTCTTTCACTAAGACCGCCTGGCCGAATCACGGTCCAATCAAGACCGCTATTTTCCAAAGCTTGCTCGCCAATTCGTTTCCAAACAAGAATCAATCCAAACAAGTTCAGGGGATGACGCCACCGGCCTGCACAAAGAGAGCTTACGAGAATCACCCTGGACACTCCAACTCGCAAACAACTTTCCACCTGAGAACGCACTCCCCATGCGTCAACCCGCATCGGGCCTAACAAGTCAATGGAAGGCCTCGCACCCGTTGCAATCACTAAAGCATCGACCCCCTTTAAAGCTGAATCCAAAGCATTTGGATCTTGCAAACTCAGCCGAACATGCTCAGCTTTCATCAGGGTATTGGGAATCACCGAAGAAGACCTCACCAACAAACGCGGACGATCTCCATAAGCCATCAACTCCTCAGCAATCCGAAACCCTGTTTTTCCAGAGGCCCCAGAAATCGCAATTGTTCTGTCACTCATTCAACTCTCCTTGTAGAACTCACGAATTCATGAGCTAACCGTAAACGAGAACTAAGATGAGTTGTCATAAAACACGCATCATCTGGGAGGACAACTGACCAACCAATGAAATCTCTAACAGCCATTGCCTTGCTAACGATCTCCAGCATTCATCCGCAACAAAGCAAAGCGATGACAGAGTGTGAGCTTCTCACACGGGTCATGAATAATTTGGGAGCAAAAATGAGCATCAATAGATACGTTATTTCGAGTAAAAAAGATGAAGACCTGATCAAGCAGGCAAGCAATGATCTCTCCGAACAAACAAAAAACTACAGAGCAGCGAAAGAACAATACAAAAAAGCCCACTGCAAAAGCGTATGGGACAAATAGAAAGGCCTTTCGACTATATTTAACGACAATAAAAAACCGATAGCCAATGGCTATCGGAAAACAATCAAAAAATTACAATCTCAAATCAATAAACTGTAATTTATTTTGAGTAGGCAATACCTCGATAGGTCAAGGAGGGATGCTCTTGCATCTCAGCCCTTACAAGTTCACGGCATGTGTTGTAGTGCTCATGACGATAAGTCAATTCAACGCAAGCTTTAACGTCAGAAGGCTTACGGATTGCGTAGGCCTGACCTCTGTAGTGAAGAGTAGTCATGATGTTCTCCGAGAGAACCCAGGTCCCCGTTCCTTGGCCTGGGTCGGTCTGCGCCTCGCAAAGCCGAGGTGAACGATGCAATAGGTAGCGGTTGCTACTCCACAAATTTAACCAACAGTCAACCCATGCGTCGTTCGCACCGATACAGAGACGAGTAATTAGAGCATGCCTTGGCGTGACACGGTACAAAACGAAAGCTCTATGAGTCCTGACGCAGCATTCCCTGGCTGCCCCCAGGCGATCACACTTCAGCATCGCCATTCATTGGCGACCTAATCACTCAGGTTAATACTCCTAGACCGATGAGGTGATCGTCAATGTTTGGACCATCCAGATCAGCGCCTACAATGGCCCTAATCTCCCTATTAAAGGTATACTTAAACAATGGAAAGATTGAAGCCAAATCATCAAAATCCCCAAAGGATACTTATTTAGAGGCTCGCATCCCTTGCCAAGAGAGGGGAGAGATTCACCAACCTTCGCAAGTCTAAGAATCAAGCCATTAACTACTAAAGACATATAAATTTCGATCATGTCTCGGCCCATTCACCTTCTAGCTTTCGCGATCTCACTGCTCATGCTGAGCTGTGGTGCTGGACAATCCGCAAGGCAGATCGCGTTTTTAGAAACAAAAAAAACCTCCGCAGTCCAACCTCCAAGATGGCAACCCCCAGGTCAAAAGGGGCCCACTCCAGCCTTGCTCCAAATCCGCCAAGGCGAACATTTTTCTCTCAAAGCACGTCGCAGCGACCCAAAAGGATTCACCCCAAGTGGCTCTTGGATTCTTGAATTGTTTAAAGGACAACAATTGATCGCCCGATGGCCAGCCGTTAGCGGTTATGAAAGCAAGCAAACAGCGGACCGTCTTTGGACCCCAGGCAATGGGGCTCCACTACCGATCGGAACGTATGCGCTGGGCCAACCAGAACCATGGGGAACCGATCTTTGGCTGAACTTAGCGCCCCAATTCGAAACGGATCGAAGCGGCCTGGGAATCCACAATTGCAACCCAGGCAGCGGATGCCTCTGTATTCCCAACCGCAATGACCTTAAGGTCTTGGCCAATTGGGTTAAAGCAACAAAAATCCAAAAGCTTAGGATTATTGATTAAGATTAAATCAGACAATGAGGCATCAAAGCCATTTATTGCACAATAAATAAATCACAAACACCTCTTAAGTATCCAATTCGAAACCAAACAAGAGAATTCAAAGAGCCGAGTAGCTGTCAACAGATACTCTTCACAAATCACTCTTTAACTAAAACTCCAACTTTTACTTGAAACATGATCTGGAAAGTAGCCCAAGCATGGACAAGCGTTAATACTCAGGATGGCTATCGACACTTTCAGGTGATGCTCCAGGGCGGAAAAGGACAAGA
>NYVG01000058.1 GCA_002684495.1 Gammaproteobacteria bacterium
CGCATCGCCCTGAGCTTGGCGAAATTTTTCGATATTAAATCCCGGCTGCTGGGCTGCTTTAATCAACACCTGCTCGCGCCTAGCTATTTGCTCAGCTGCGGTCTTCACTTGAGTCGCGACACCAGCAGGAAAAACCCCGCAGCCAAAACACTCCTCATGCTTCTTTGCTGCGCACCTTTGCTGCTACTAAACCTGCGAGAGAACACCAAGACCGGAACTAGGTGTAGAAATATTTCCGGCAAGGTGAAGTGCAAAATACTTCGCGATTCGTAGGAACACGGAGCCACTGTCCACATCCTACGAAATTGTCCCGAACCGACTGGGTGGAATCTGAGATAAGTAATTTCTAACGGCATAAGGGTGCCTGTCGTATGATTCCGTGACTGGTGTGTCTAACTGGAAGGTTCAGGAATAAGTCTCTGGGTTCTAAGAGTCTCTAAGGCTCTGATTCCTATATCTATACAAGTATTTATCATCAGAAATATCTACCCCGAATGTTAATGAGGGGTTCGTAGTGACCGAAGGGACCGGAAGATTTAAGACCGTTCCAGTAACTCTAGGACTGTTTGTGACCTACAATTCAATGATGGAATTGAAACCACAACGACATTTGCAGTACATCGTGGATTTCGATGCGTTCAGTATCATATTCAGGCCAAAGACCAGCACTACTGACTGCATCCAGTATCGTCGTAAAGACTACACACCAGAAAATGTAGAGTTCCTAATAAACGAGATACGGGAAAAATTACCATTAGAAAAAGACAACAGTGTTCCATCTATTTTTGTCCTCCAATACTTTTTGAGAACTGACAACTTGGTATCTCTTAGAGGGTTAGACAGTACTGGTAACAAACACTACTGGTTAATGGATAGGGTTACAGGAACCAAATTAGATCCTTCTGCGAACAGATATCCTCCTCATGAACTTACGAAGATTTACGGTTCTGGAAAGATCGCGGGATACCATGGTTCTCAGGGCAAACCTGCTGCTCGGTTCTTCGATTTGATGGAGCAGGTAGACCCTATTGCGTCTCGATTTGAGGTAGAGGAATTGATCACCGTGAAAAACAAGGATGCTTCCACCTTGTTTAAAGAGAAGTGGTCTATGAGTTATCTGGCACAGAATGGTGTGTTCGGATAATCCTCTCGGACTCATCCCTCTGGACAGATCAACTATACTTGTATGAGAACAAGACCCAAAGAATGCTCCCAGTGCGGAGTCATCAAAGAAACCCTATACAGATGTAAGTATCAGGATTTGGATTGGAGATTCCTGTGTGAATCTTGTCTCAACACCATCAAAGGTCAGTATCCAGAAACCTACTCTTATGGTGGAACGTGGAAATCAAAGAAAAAGTAATCCACCAGAAACACCACCTTTGGGACGAAGTGGAACAGGTCGTAGTGACCAAAGTTATCGATTCAGAGTCTCTCGAAAAAATGATTTATGTGTCCTCGTAGGTCTCTTCGAGAATCCCTTTTTCTTTTAGACTCCTTATTAGTTTTCTCATTTGTACCGCGCAAATAACTCCAAATATTAAACCTATCAAACCTAGCGACATGCCCATCATTCCGAAGATAAACCCAAGCATTTCCATAACTTTGCTCTCTTAAATTTCGGTCGAGACTTACTCGACCCTATTGATTGGAGGATTTGGTTTCCTCAGATATCTATTGTAAGAACTTAGGAAGTTTCTCCGTGCTCTCTAGACGCCCCTCTGGCTCGTCCTTCCTTCAATTTGGAACCGTAATTGGCGAATAATATGATTGCCTCTCGCTCCGCCGCTTTTTTGTTGTTGGATTTGAAAGTGATTTTCGCTCGTTTTTTTTGCTTAGGTTGCCGGATAAACAACTGGTATGAGTGGGATGTAGTCCCGTCTTTCTTCGTCCAAGATCTAGAGTAGACGCTCACTCGATCTTTGATTTTTTTACTGGGGTTTGAGGCATTTCTGGTGCCCTAATTTTGCGAGGCACTATGGGGCATAAAGAGGTCGAAGTTCAATGCGCGCGGTGGCCATAGGACACTAGCCATATTTAATAATTAATTGATATATATACTCTTTATGCCATTCCTCGCATTGCGAATAAATATTGCGCCATGTTGATCCTCAGAGTTGGCAGAAAATAAAGTCGCGCAATAGACGAGCATCTGAACGAGCAGTCTTTTGCAAAAATATCTTTGTCCCTAGTTGAGTTAGACGTGAGTAGGATTGTTGTCCATAGGGTGATTCTTTCAGCGCGTTCGGCACACGCTTTGAGCTACAATGCAGCGCTTGTTAACAACCCCGAATCGGTGAGTCCCACATGTTTGTAGGCAATGAATCAATTGCAGGTTTTGATGATGAAATGGCAGCAGCCATCGCAGCAGAAACGCTTCGGCAAGAGCAGCACATTGAATTAATCGCGTCAGAAAACTACGCCAGTCCCAGAGTTATGCAGGCTCAAGGTGGAGTGCTGACCAATAAATATGCCGAAGGTTACCCGCATAAACGTTATTACGGTGGCTGCGAATATGTCGATCAGGTCGAGGTGCTGGCGATCGAGCGCGCTAAGCAATTATTTGGCGCTGATTACGCTAATGTTCAACCCCACTCCGGATCTCAAGCCAATGCTGCGGTCTATCTGGGATTACTCGATGGTGGTGATACCGTGCTTGGCATGAGCTTAGCCGATGGTGGCCACCTCACCCATGGTGCCGGCGTAAATTTCTCCGGCAAGCTGTATAACGCTGTGCAATACGGTATCAGTGCTGATACAGGCGCCGTGGACTATGACCAAGTAGCGCGTCTGGCCCAAGAGCACAAACCGAAATTGTTGCTGGCTGGGTTTTCTGCTTACTCCCGAGTATTGGACTGGCAGCGATTTCGCGATATCGCGGACTCTGTAGGGGCCTACCTCCTAGTGGACATGGCCCACGTAGCGGGCTTGGTTGCCGCGGGGGAATACCCTAATCCAGTGCCCTTTGCCGACGTCGTTACCTCCACCACACATAAAACCTTAGGCGGCCCGCGCGGTGGCATCATTCTGGCGCGCTCGAACCCTGATGTTGAGAAGAAGTTGAATTCGGCTCTGTTCCCCGGCAGTCAAGGCGGCCCGCTAATGCATGTAATAGCCGCCAAGGCGATTTGCTTTAAGGAAGCGATGCAGCCGGAATTTAAGGGCTATCAGGCCCAGACGTTAGCGAATGCGCGCACCATTGCGGCAGGACTGATGGAGCGCGGATATTCAGTGGTTTCCGGCGGCACCGACAATCATCTTTTGCTGCTGGATTTGGTCGATAAAGACATCACAGGTAAGGCGGCGGATGCGGCCTTGGGCCGCGCTAATATTACGGTGAATAAAAATGCAGTACCGAATGATCCCCGCTCACCCTTCGTAACCAGCGGCGTGCGGATAGGATCGCCGGCGATTACCCGTCGTGGATTCAAAGAAGAGGAATGTAAACTCATGACCGGTTGGATTTGTGATGTGCTTGATGACATCGACAATGAAGCCAACATCACTAGCGTTCGGCAGCAGGTGCTCGCGTTATGCGAACGGTTCCCTGTATACCCCAAATCATGATCTAGCGTTATGCATTGCCCCTTTTGCCATGCTCACGACACTAAAGTGATTGATTCACGCTTGGTGGCAGAAGGGGATGCTGTGCGTAGACGACGTGAGTGCCAGAAGTGTGGTGAACGCTACACCACATTTGAAACCGCAGAATTAACAATGCCCAGGCTGATAAAGCGTGATGGTACCCGCGAACCTTTTGATGAAGAGAAACTGCGCTACGGTCTGGCGAAAGCGTTAGAGAAACGCCCGGTGAGTGAAGATCAGATTGAAACGGCGATGACGCATATCAAACACCGGCTCAGATCTACCGGCGAGCGCGAGCTACCAGCCATGCGTGTTGGCGAAGAAGTGATGCGAGAACTCCGCGGGCTAGACCCAGTGGCGTATGTGCGATTTGCTTCGGTGTATAGAGATTTTCAAGACGTCAGCGAATTTGCTGATGAAATACAAAAACTCAACCGCACAGACGTTAGTTAGTATGTTGGCTTCGGATCGAATCTTTCTTCAGGCCTGTGTCGAGTTGGCAGCTAAGGGACAAATGACCTGTGCGCCGAACCCGCCGGTGGGTTGCATTATTTGGCGCGACGGTGAGGTGCTGGGTCGTGGATTTCATGCGCGTGCCGGCTCTGGTCATGCTGAAGTAAATGCTCTAAGTGATGCCGCAGCGGAGGTGCGCGGCGCTACCGTCTTCGTATCTTTAGAACCCTGTTCATTTGTCGGACGCACACCAGCATGCGCGCAAAGCCTTATTGATGCAGGTGTAGCCCGAGTAGTTGTTGCAGCGGTAGACCCTAATCCTCAGGTGGCGGGCCAGGGTATCCGCATGCTGCGGGACGCCGGAATTGCAGTGGACGTAGTGGAATTAGCCAGTGCCAAAGAATGTATTCAAGGCTTTGCGAAGCGCATTACCCAACAACGCCCTTGGGTCCGAATTAAGACCGCAGCGAGCCTAGATGGCTCGGTGGCGTTGGCAAACGGTGCAAGTCAGTGGATTACCGGCAGCGCTGCGCGGGCAGATGTACAGTATTGGCGCGCTCGCAGTGATGCCATCATCACTGGCGTTGGTTCAGTCATTGCTGATGACCCGAGGCTTACTTTGCGGGATGCTAACTACGCTCATGCGACTGCGCCGTTGCGGGTGGTGTTAGACAGTCATGGTCGTATTCCCAGCGGCGCGCAGATTTTACAGGGGCCAGCGGCGACACTTTTAGTCCACCAGCGTGGTCGTGGCAGTTCTGAGCTGGCGGCCGGCGATCATGTCCAACAGGTACATTTAGCGGATGGGCCGCGAGATTTAGACGGACTATTAGTCGAGCTGGGTCAGCGTGGCTGCAATGAAGTGCTGATAGAGGCCGGGCCGGCGGTTGTTGGGAGTTTTTTGCAATCCGGATTGTGGGATGAATGGATTGCTTATGTGGCACCAAAAGTCCTGGGGGCCGACAGCCAATCCATGGCTGACTTGGTTGTCTCCCATCTACCTGATGCGCACCAAGCTCGGCTGGTGCAAAGCGTGCAGATCGGTGACGATCTGCGTTTAACCCTGAGACCATAGAGCCCGACATGACCGAAACAAAGTCCAAACCCAATATATGGGCCCGTCGAAAAGCGCGTCGCGCCTTGGTTCAGGCTGCATATCAATGGCAGTTCGCAGATGCAGACTTGGCCCAACTGCACGAAGAATTCGCTGAGCGGGCCTTGGATAAAGCGGATGAAGAGTTCTTCTTAGACATCTTAAAGCGCATGATCAAGCACAGTAACGAATTGGATGAGATGCTGACCCCGCTGTTAGATCGTCCACTGGATCAGCTGGACATGGTCGAACGCGGCGTACTGCGCTTGGCCGCGGTGGAATTGTCTGAACGTATCGACATCCCCTATCGGGTGGTGATTGATGAGTATGTTGAGTTGACCAAAACTTTTGGTTCAGCAGATGCGCATAAATTTGTGAACGGTGTACTCGACAGACTCTCGGCCCAGCATCGCGAACTGGAAGTTAGCGCTCATCACGGCCAACGGCGTGAATGAATTTGGTCTCATAGACGACATCGCCCAGGCTCTTGGCAACAGTGCCACAGCGCCATGGGTACACGTTGGAATTGGGGATGATGCGGCGGTCATGCGTCCGCGACCAGGCTTTGATGCAGTGGCGTCCATCGACACGCTGGTAGCAGATGTGCACTTTCCAATGTCGGCGCCAGCCGACCTTATCGGCTATCGAGCGCTAATGGTTAGCCTGTCGGATCTCGCAGCGATGGCGGCATCGCCGCGCTACGCGTTAGTGGCGCTAACCTTGCCGGAACTTGGCAGTCAGATCAGTACGCAATGGGTGCAGCAGCTGGCACAGGGCATGGCCATGGCGGCGCAAGAGACGGGTACCGCCCTATGTGGTGGCAATCTAACCAAGGGCGCCCTATCCATTAGTGTCAGTGT
Organism: Gammaproteobacteria bacterium; assembly: GCA_002684495.1. Classification (GTDB taxonomy): domain Bacteria; phylum Pseudomonadota; class Gammaproteobacteria; order Pseudomonadales; family Azotimanducaceae; genus UBA4421. Next base: position 5,992 of record NYVG01000058.1, read on the forward strand.
CCATGGCGAGGTGGAGCAGGGTCAGGCCAAATTGCGTAGTTCTGGGGAACCAGGTCAGCGACTCTTTGTAACCGGTGCCTTGGGCGCAGCAGCCGCGTGTTTGCGTCAGCAGCAGCATCTGTCCGTAGCGTCCGATGCGCTTTCGGCGATGCAGGATGCATACTTTCGACCGCAAGCGCGGTTTGATTGTCGTCGCGATATTCAAGCAGCCAGTTGTGCCATCGATATTTCTGATGGTCTGCTGCAGGACTTAAACCATGTCCTCCAAGCCAGTGGTTGCGGCGCCGATTTGCGGGCGGCTGCTATTCCGCTGGGAGCGGGAGCAACCCTTGAGGATGCGCTTAGTGGCGGTGACGATTATCAAATATTGTTCGCCAGTGCCGAGTCGGTCGCCGCTGGCGTGTGCATTGGGGAATTATCTAGCGAGCCGGGGCTACGTTTAGACGGCAAGGGCGTCGAGATTCATGGCTATCAGCACTTCAGCGCTTAACCTTAAAAATTTATGGCGGCCATCGGTGTTATGGCTGACCTTTGGTGGCGCCGGATTGCTGCGCCCAGCGCCTGGAACCTGGGGGTCATTGGCTGCGCTAGCAGTCTGGTGGTGGTGGCTTAGTGATCTACCAACCTTTGTTCAATTGGCCGTGGCGTTGACCTATGGTTTGGTCAGTTGGTGGGTTTGCGCTAGGTTTCTGCGGCGCTCGCAGTTACACGACGAGCCTCAGATTGTTGCTGATGAGGTGGCGGGCTTATGGCTGGCCCTCGCCATGGTGCCGGCGTTGTGGTGGTTGACAGGCCTAGTATTTGCGGTATTTCGAGTATTGGATATCGTCAAGCCAAGCATCATCGGCTGGTGTGATCGGTCACTTAAGGGCGGCCTTGGGGTTATGGCTGACGATTTGGTTGCAGGTCTAGGAGCAGGTCTAGCGGGCGCATTAATGGCCCTGTTCATTTAATAACGGCCTGTACCCTCGTGCGTGGGCCGCTTCAATAAGTTCTCCGAACGGCCTTTTCCGTCAGATCGAGCATTGTGGGGGTGGCCAGTTGGTGGTCGTGCAAATAGCCTAACGCCTCCTGCAGAAGCCGCTCAGCCTCTGTCTGGGATGCTTCAAGTCCCATGAGCTTAGGGAAAGTGTTCTTCGCTTGGGCCTCGTCAGATCCTGCGGGTTTTCCCAGCACCTCGGTGGATTGGGTAACGTCCAAAACGTCATCCATAATCTGAAATGCCAAGCCGATTAGATCGCCGACCTTAGACAGCGCTGCGTAGCGCACCATGTCCGGATCAGCACCGGCGCTGTAGGCGCCGATTTGCATGGATGCCCGAATCAACGCACCGGTTTTTGCTGCATGCAAAGCTTTTAACTCGCCAAGGGTCAGTTCTCGGCCCTCAGCCTCGATATCCAAACATTGCCCGCCGGACATCCCAGCCCAGCCAGCTGCGTCGGACAGCAATTGGATGATCCGTAGCTTGCTCTGACCGACGAGGACAGTGCTGTCTACGATGGCTTGAAAAGCCAGTGAATGCAGACTGTCGCCAGCGAGTATGGCGGTCGCTTCGCCGTATGCAATGTGTGTCGCTGGTTGGCCGTGGCGGATGTCGTCGTCGTCCATAGCCGGCAGGTCATCATGAATCAGTGAATAAGAGTGTATAAATTCCAGTGCGCAGCCACTCACCAGCGCAGGCTCCAAATCACCGCCAAATGCCTCGCAGCTGGCGTAGGTGAAAAGTGGGCGCATGCGTTTGCCGCCACCTAAAACCGCGTGGCGCATTGCGTCGAGCATGGGTTGTGCTATGGCCGACTGTGCGGGTAATAATTCTGCAAGCTTGGCTTCGATGCGCTCGCGCAAGTTCTCAAGGCTAAACATCGTCTGGATCATTAAGCTCCAAGTCTGCTAATTCACCATCGTCATTCAGCTGCTGAACTTTTAGCTCGGCGTTCTTTAGCTCAGTTTGGCATAAGCGCGTCAGCGCCACCCCCCGCTCAAATGCCTGCAGCGATTGATCTAAAGTGAGGTCACCGTCTTCCATTTTTTCGACCAACTGTTCGAGTTCGGCCATGGCAGCTTCGAATGTAAGTTGTTGGTCGGTATTCTTGCTTTTGCTCATTACGATAATGTCTATTCGGCTGAGGTCACTATGTTAGCGATTGTGCGCTTGGATTACTGCGTGTGTGCAGCAAAACGTTGCTGCATTAGGTCTATTTTTTCTCGGCGCGCGCCGGCAATGGTCTCAATATGCGTATCAAGTTGAAGCGCTTCATGTTGCTCGGCGGTATAACCGGGCCAGTTGGGTAAATCTGCTCGATTCGGATTGCCGGTCTTGGCAAATTGAGTCCAGTAACCGCTCATCCTGCGTGCAAGCTCACGATCTTCATCGTTCCAATCTAGAGCAAAGTGGTGGAGGTTATTGAATACGTACACGAGATCCCCGGAATGATAGGCGCCAGCACTACGTGGGCCGTCTGGCACTTCAAGATAGGGGTCATTTGCCAAATACATTTGAAAGGCCGGCGGAGCGTACTGCATGAAGTACATGTAGGTTGGTGCGTTTGCGCGATGCATATGGCTCGCCCAGTCGCGCATCCCGTAGGCCATAAACAGATCCGTGGCGATTTCCCGCTGGGCAAACCCCGGAGAAACGCGCAATTCTTCCGCATAAGCGTTCGCCACTGCCGTACTCATTGAACCGAATGTACTGGCTAAATAGGCTTCGAACTCTGGTTTGCTCAAAGCTTCGTTCAAAGGGAACAGAAGATGCCCCTCGTTAGCGGTTGATCCAAGCAGCACCGGGACTTTATGCTGACGACCACTGTTAAAAATATTGCGTGCAGGTTCCGGCAGTACCCAGCCGTCGACAACGATTCGCGACGGCGCGGCCCAATTACTCTTGTCTACAGCCTCGAGTAGGCTTTCATTATCAATGCGGCGCAAGGTTTCCGCAGTAACTGATTGCTTAGTTTTAATACCACTGATCTGCAGTGCGGTATGGACTAAAGCTTGGCCGCGCTCTTGGCCGTCGGGATCTGGACCCAGTGGCGCAAGGCAAGCAGCGGATTGCCCGATTGCCTTATGAAATAAACCCTCGCTGAGCGGCGATGCCAAGAGCGCGCAGACGCTACTTGAACCAGCAGATTGACCGAAAATGGTCACGTTATTGGCATCGCCGCCGAAGGCGCTGATGTTGTCCCGCACCCAATTCAATGCCGCGATTTTGTCCAACAGGCCGTAGTTGCCAGAACTGTTGTGACTCGATTCGTCACTCAAGGCCGGGTGGGCGAGAAAGCCCCAGGGGCCCAGACGATAGTTGATCGTTACCAGCACCACGCCTTGCTCGGCCAAGCGTGTGCCGTCGAATAAATCTACATGGCCAAAACCGCCGGTATGCGCGCCACCATGAAACCAAACCATCACGGGCAGGGGGGCGTCGTGTTCTGCTTGGCCCCAAATATTCAGATACAAACAGTCCTCGCTGCGCGGAAATTCGCCGCGACTCCAGACAAAGGCATTGCGGCTGTACTGTTGCCAACACGCTGCTGCAAATGCGTCGGCTCTGCGAACACCCTGCCAGCGGTTCGGTGCCTGAGGTGGCTTGAAGCGCAATTCACCCACAGGTGGCCGCGCATAGGGCACGCCTTTGAATACGCGAATACGCTGTTCGCTGTCTGCCCAATCACCTTGCAATTGGCCAAACAGCGTTGTTGCCATCGGCGGTGCTTTTAATGCCATAGCCCCAGCTTCCTCAGTGTTTGGTTTGGCACAACCAGTAAGCAGCAGAGTAACTATTAGGCTCAGGCGTAGATGCACCTAGCTGCTCACTTGCGCATGCGCCTGTTCGCGTAACTCGCGTTTTAGAATTTTTCCTGAAGCCGTGCGCGGCAGCGGCTCCTGTTGTTGCCAAATGTAAGTTGGAATTTTGAACTTCGCCAGTCGTTCGGCTAGAAACTCCCGCAATTCCTCATCACTCAGTTGTTGCTCGGTATAGAGGGTCGTGCCGACTTCTTCACCAAGTCGCTCATCAGGCACCGCGTAAACTGACGCCTCATGCACGCAGGGATGTTCGAGCAGTGCCGCTTCTACTTCACCGCAGCCGATATTTTCACCGCCACGAATCACCAGATCTTTGATTCGATCGACGATAAATAAAAAGCCCTCTTCATCCAAATAAGCGACGTCGCCGGTACGCATCCACTTGCCGTCAACGAAGGTTTCGGCATTAGCATCGGGTCGATTCCAGTAGCCCCGGAAGATACTGGTACCACGCACGAGCAATTCGCCGGGGGTCAGTGTGGTGCAATCGTTACCGTCGTCGTCGATGATCTTGAGTTCCAATACGGCGCTGCAGCGACCGGAGCTTGCTGGCCTGTCTAAATAGTCTTGGCCGCCGATACCAGTGCCGATGGCATTGGTTTCGGTCATGCCCCAGCCGGTGCCGGGCATGGCCTTGGTAAAGGACTGTTCGATATTACGCACTTGGTCAGGTGCTCGGGGCGCGCCGCCGCCGCTGACGGACAGCAGTGATGAAAGATCGCGGTCACTGCGATTTGCTTCCAAAACCAGATCGCCGGTCATGGCAGCCGGTGCAATAAAGCCGGTGATTTTTTCCTGTTCAATCAAGGCCGCGGCTTCTGCAGGATCCCACTTATACATAGAAACCAATTTGCGTTGGTGCCGATAGCTGGCCAAAAAGACCGCGTGGGAACCCGTGGCGTGAAACAGCGGCACAGCGAGCAGAGTGGCCGGTGGATGTGCCGGCTCCAGTGGGGGTTCAGGTAGCAGCGCGAGCGCTGTGGTCTGATCCAGTTCCCAACTCATCAGCGCACTGATGATATTGATATGGCACGATGCTACGCCCTTGGGATTGCCCGTTGAACCTGAGGTATACATAAGCGTTGCGTCGTCCTCTGGCTCTGGTGCCTGGTCAGGCATTTCCGTCACACCCGCATAGGCGTTCATCAATTCAGTTAAATCCGGATGCGTTGTGGCCTCAGGACGTACGGCGATGACCTGCAGATCTAATGCCGTATCGATTTCGGCAAAGCGGTCCAGTCGTTCTTGGTCGGCGATCAACACCTTGGCGCCGCTGTCGGTTAAACCGAAAGCCATCTCGTCGGGACGCCACAGCGCGTTCATGGCTACGGCGATGCCGCCAACAGCGGTGACAGCCATAAAGCTTAAAATCCACTCGGGATAGTTGCGCATAGAAATGGCCACGCGATCGCCGCGCTCGACGTTGTAGTCGTTAACCAAGACGTGAGCGACCCTTGCCGCAGCGGCATAGGTTTCAGCAAAGCTTAATCGTTCATCGCCATAAACGATGAACGGCGCGTCGCTGCGAGCGTCGGCGAAGAGGTTGCGCAGGGTCGCGGGCGCATTCTTGAAGCGCAAACACGCACGCCCAAAAACATGCCCCGGAATCAATTCAAAAGGTTGCTCAGCTGCGGTGAGCTCCGCGATTACCGCCGCGCGGGTCTTTTCTACCATGCTTATACCCTCCTATTAACCAAGCTTCAGATACTAACCTATGGTTTGTTTGAAAAGTAAGTTGTGCTGTGGGGTCTGAGCCTCACCAAGGTTTTGATTGCAATTTCATGCATTTACTACAACTTGGTACTTAATTTAGCAGGTCGAGAAAATAAACCTAGCCCTTGTGCAGTAAGTGTTACCTAAAGTAGCATTGTGGTCTCGCGCGAGCGTGACCCCGCAAAATGGGTGTACAGCCGAGATTGCGGAAGGCGCTTCGTGATTAAGTAAGTATGGGTAGCAACGCTGCCTTGAGCGGTTATATAAGCTGAAAACTCGCTAGGGCGAACAATGAAGACAAAGAAAATATTGCCAGTTCTGATTATTGTGTTCGCCTCTGTGGCGGCTGGGGTGCTTATTAATGCGCGCCCTGAAGTTGCAACAGCTTCGATTGCGCCGCCCGCATTGCTCGTGGACGTAGCTAAGGCAAAGCGTAACCCCGTTACATTCAGCGTGCAGTCGCAAGGATCTGTAGCACCGCGGACCCAGACCACGCTCGTTGCAGAGGCTTCCGGTCAGATCGTAGATGTATCACCCGCGTTCGTCAGCGGTGGCTTTTTTAGGAAAGACGATGTTCTAGTTCGTATTGACCCGCGAAATTATGAAAGCGTTGTTAAGCGTGCGCGCGCCGGGGTCGCTCGAGCAGAAACCCAGCTCGCCACAGAAACTGCCACGGCAAGCTATGCCAAGGAAGACTATGCCCGCCTGCAGCGCCTCAACCCGAATACTGGCCCGCCGTCGGCGTTAGCATTGAGAAAGCCGCAACTGGCTGCGGCTATGGCGGAGTTGCAGTCAACTCAAGCAGATTTAGAGAAGGCTGAGGGCGACCTGGATCGAACGGTTATTCGGGCACCCTACGACGGTTTGGTGCGTCAGAAAATCGCCGACGTTGGTCAATATGTGAACGTAGGTTCGCAACTAGCTACAACGTTCGCCATCGATATTGCCGAGGTTAGGTTACCGATCACTCAAAATGATTTGCAGTATTTAGATCTACCAAAACTTCGCGCGGGAATGCCGCTCGACGCAGTTTTACAAACCCAACTCGGGAGCGAAACGGTCTCTTGGTCAGCATCCATTACTCGCTCTGAAGGCGTGTTCGACGCGGAAACCAGAGTCCTCTATCTGGTGGCCCAAGTACCCGACCCCTACGGCCTGCTGACCGGCGCTGAAGTTACTCAGGCGCCGTTAATGATGGGTACCTTTGTATCAGCGGAAATTGCTGGGCGTGCGGGTGGCGATCTTTTTGTTATTCCAAGGCAATCAATCCACAGAGGTGAAACCATTTGGTTGGTCGACGAAGATTCCACCATCAGACCTGCGCGTGTCGACGTGGTTCGTGCCGACGAAAACTACTTTTACATCTCCGACGGTTTGGTTGAAGGGGACCGTTACTGTGCTACAGCGGTAGAGCAGCCTCTGCCCGGAATGAAAGTCCGAGTTAGCAGCTAGACCCGCCATGGATACACCGAATGTCCCAACGAGCCAAGGTGATGAATCCTACAACCAAGGCCTTATTGCTTGGTTTGCACGCAATCATGTCGCCGCCAACCTGCTGCTGGTATTCGTCTGTGTACTCGGTTTCTACGCCATTTCAATATTAAAAAAAGAAACCTTCCCAACTTTTGACCTAGGCATGATCGAGGTTGGTGTACCTTATCCTGGTGCAGGCCCTGAGGAAGTCGAAAAAGGCATACTAATAAAAATCGAAGAGGCCTTAACCTCTATTCAGGGCATAGAGGAGCTTAGGGCGGTCGCGCAAGAGGGTTACGGCCGAGTTTATGTGTCCGTAGACCAAACTTATGAGCTTAGTGAGGTCACTGATCAAGTGAAGCTCGCCGTTGATCGAATCGTCACGTTTCCGGTAGACGCGGAGCGACCTTATATTACCCAACGTGAGCAAAAGGTGCAGGCTTTGATGGTCGCCGTCAGTGGTGATCTGGACGAATTTTCCATGGCGAATTTGGTTACCCAAATCCGCGAAGAAATCGTGGCCCTGCCCGAGGTGACTTTCGCTGAAATCCAAGGCCGCAAAGACTTCGAGATCTCAGTAGAGATCTCCGAGCAACGACTCCGAGAATATGGATTCAGCCTAAGTCAGGTGGCCAGTGAAATAAGCCGTTGGTCCATTGATCTGCCGGGAGGTTCGATCCGCACGGACGGCGGCAATATTCGTCTTCGTGCGAGCGGGCAGGCCTACACCGGCGAGGAATTTGCCAATATCGTCTTGCTAACGAATCCTGACGGTTCAAAACTACGCCTGAAAGATGTCGCTACGATCAACGACGGTTTTGTTGAGTGGCCGGGATACGCCTATTTCAATGGCGCTCCATCGATGATGATCGAAGTAAAGTCCACTGCTAACGAGAGCGAACTTAAAATCAGTGAAGCCGTAAGACGTTACATCGAAGGCAGACAGAGTTCGTTGCCAGAGAGTGTTTACTTAGACGTCTGGGGTGATTCAACGCGCTTTTTGTCTGAGCAGTTAACTATGCTGCTAAAGAATATGGCAATGGGTTTTGCTTTAGTTTTTGTTGTATTGGCAGTTTTTCTTCGACTTAGGCTAGCGGTGTGGGTGGTGGTTGGACTGCCCGTTGCGTTCTTAGGCGCGTTTATGCTCTTGCCGATGGTTGGCGTGACCATAAACATTATGAGTCTCTTTGCCTTCATACTCGTGCTCGGTATCGTCGTTGATGACGCCATTATTGTCGCGGAGAGTGCGCACGCAGAAACAGAGAAAAACGGCTACAGCCTTAAAAGCATTGTTGTCGGCACAAAAAAAGTCGCCATGCCGGCAACGTTTGGGGTTCTGACGACGGTGGCTGCGTTCTTACCGCTGCTGTTGGTAACGGGCGCACCTTCGGCCATGATTCACGCGCTAGCCTATGTTGTAATATTTTGCTTACTTTTTTCGCTTGTCGAAAGCAAATTGATTCTGCCATCGCACTTGGCGTGGCTGCCACCACCAAAGTCAAGCAAAGGGCGTATCGCTGAATTCGTGGATCGCTCGTTAAAGGCCTTCGTGGAGAACAAATACAAGCCATTTCTCGCCAAGGCGATTGAGTACCGGTACACCACGCTAGCCTCCTTCGTCTCGATGATATTGCTGGTTTTCGGTTTCTTTGCTGGTGGTTTTGTGAAGTACGGTTTTTTTCCTGACATAGAAAATCCGATGCTAGCGGTCAATGTCGAGGTAACAGACGGAAGCCCCGAAGACCTTGCCGGACGCATTTCCGACCAGTTAGCCGATGCGCTCGACGAACTCCGTCAGGAGATCCGGCAGGAGCTTGGGCCTGAAGCTGATTTCGTTGAAAACGCGTTTACCTGGGTCTGGCCGGAGGGGTCCCGCTATATGGTTGAGCTGAAGCCTAATGAGACTCTTGCAATAACTCCGGCAGAAATTGAGAACCGATGGCGCTCCAAGTTTGGGGATGTTGCTGGAGTCAAAGAGATCAAGTTCTTCAGCAAGCAGCGCATGGGTGGAGAAACCGATATCGGGTTTCGTATGGTTGGCAAAAATCCGCAAATGCTGCAACAGGCAGCTGAAGAGCTTACAGAATATCTGCGCAGTCTTGAAGGCGTTTACGAAGTGTCCAGCTCGTATAACGAGGGCCCTCAGGAGCTGAAGCTGCGGGTTAAAGAATCGGCGGAGTCTACTGGTCTAACGCTTAGTGATCTCGCTCGACAGGTCAGAGAGGCATTTTTCGGTGCCGAGGCCCAAAGATTCCAGCGTGGGAACGACGAGATACGGGTTATGGTTAGGTATCCTCGAGAGGAGCGGCGTTCCATTGGCGACTTAGAGCGAATGTGGGTGCAATTGCCTAACCGAGTCGAGGCACCCTTCGATTCAGTGGCGGAATACGATTTAGGACAAGGCCGCAGCCAGATACAGCGGCTCGACAAACAACGAACGATTCGAGTCATGGCAAATGTTGATCAGCAGATTCTGGAACCCCGATCAGCGGTGCGAAAAATTCGAATGGACTACCTGCCGGAGATGCTGTCCCGCTATCCTGGGGTGAGTTTGGAATTAGACGGGAGTTCAAAAGAGGAAGAAGAAACCCTAGGACTCCTGCTGCTAGTCGCATTTCTGGTATTAGGCAGTTTATATGCGTTATTAGCGATACCGCTCCGCTCTTATCTGCAACCCTTAATCATTATGTCGGTAATTCCATTTGGGCTCATCGGTGCGGTAGTAGGGCATGCGGTGCTTGATACCACCATAAGTATGGTTTCGATCATTGGGTGTATTTCTCTGGCGGGCGTTGTCGTGAATGACAGCCTAATTATGGTGGATTTTGTAAATCGCAAAACCCGCGAAGGCCTTGACTATGCGACAGCCTCAATCGAGGCAGGAGCCGAGCGTTTTCGGGCGATCGTGTTGACGTCACTGACGACCTTTTTCGGTCTACTACCTATTATGTTTGAGTCCTCAACCCAGGCGCAGATGATATTGCCGATGGCTGTCTCGCTCGGTTTTGGAATTTTGTTCTCTACTGTGATCACCCTGGTCTTAGTACCGGCCCTCTACAATATTTTGGCGGATATCACGAAGCGCAAAACAGCAGCCTTACCCTTAGCCCCTGCCGTTTAGTACACTCAGGAAGGCATCTGCGTCGAAGACGCAGGTTAGGATTGAGTTGTTATAGGGGGCAGTGCAGTGGACAAAGTTGAGCTTAACGACCAGCTTATTGCAGAGTTACAGAGTATGGATACCCCGACGGTTTGTAACGCACTTGAGATCTTGGTGCCGAAGCGTCGTGGCTACGGTTATACGACCGTAAACTTAATTTGCACCCGGCCACAATTGCCGCCAATGGTAGGCTTTGCCCGCACTGCGACGATAAGAGCCGCCCATCCCAGTGATCTCAGCGGGCCCGACGCGCGCGATCTCTCCGACGCCTACTACGCCTATATTGACGAGGGTCCAAAGCCCAGTGTTGTAGTTATGCAAGACCTCGACGGCAACGGCGGCTACGGGAGTTTCTGGGGCGAGGTGAACTCCAACGTCCATAAGGGCTTCGGCAGTGTCGGCTTGGTCACCGACGGCTGCGTGCGTGACTTGCCGGATATTGCCACGGGTTTTCAAATGCTTGCCGCCTCGGTGTTGCCCTCCCATGCCTACATTCATGTTGTGGACTATGCGCGGCCGGTTGATGTTGCTGGAATGCGTGTATGCGATGGCGACTTAATCCATGCCGATCAACATGGCGCGGTGGTTATTCCGCATGGTGTTGCGACTCAAGTGAAGACAGCAGCTGAGCAAATAGCTAGGCGCGAGCAGGTGTTGATTAAAGCAGCCCAGCAGCCGGGATTTAATATCGAAAAATTTCGCCAAGCTCAGGGCGATGCG
>NYVG01000059.1 GCA_002684495.1 Gammaproteobacteria bacterium
CAGAAACGGAGAGGGAGAGATTCGAACTCTCGGTGCCCGTGAAGACACGCTGGTTTTCAAGACCAGAGCCATAAACCACTCGACCACCTCTCCAAGGCGCTTTTATATTTTATCATCTAGTCAGCTCGGCTCTATCCAAATGAGTTCAGCACTAACATGAATGGTGAAATGGCGTTAAGTAATTAGTCTCCTGATTGATAAGACTAAGCCTTTTTTTTATTTCTTTGAATGTGCTAAGGGTATTCAAAGGAGCTCAGACTTAAAGCCTGAGCCCTTGATTGAAATCATTAGCTATTCGGTTTTGTGAGAGGCAAGAGGCATTTGTCTGAATCACACCCGGCTGGCCCGGCTTCAGCAAGTTCTCCATTGTCGTACCTTTGAAGTGCGTCGAAAAAGTCATTATTGACTCGACGTTCGATGACTTCTTGCTGCATGCGCTCATAGGTGATTGCATCGATTGGTTCGAATGGCAAACGAGGAAAGGTTGCATTCGCATCGAATCGAGCGAGAAGTGCTGCAGAAATATATCCGCCTCCCTGTTGAATTGTCTGATGAAGTGCATCTGTTAATGGTTCAATCTCATTCTCGCGGAACTCGATTGTTGCCGATGTGTTGTGGGCGGTGTAATGCGTTTGCACTTGCATATAAAAATCGAATTGAGCCAGTGCTGAAAATGCATTGATATCTACTTTGTCTGCACCCGGAAGATTGGCCCAACTCACCTCAGTCGGAATCTCTACCAACCATTCCGTACAGCGTGTATCAAATGGATCGTTCAAAAGTCGACCCTGATCATCTTTGTCGGACTGAGAAGGCACCACCGTGTAGCCGTAATCCATGCAGGCCATGGCTACGGGATCATTTTTCCTGAAAGTAATTCTGCGGATAAAGCGCTGAGCTTTGGGGGGATGCCAACCTGGTGCAGCACCTGTAAGCAGACTTTTGGTACCTGCTGGCTGAACTGTCGTGCAGCGGTTCGGACGTCTTAATCCATGACGATCGCAATAATCCCATACGGTTTCATTCACGACTGATTTCCAACGCTGTAGATAGTTGGCTTCTTGCTTTTTGTAGTTCAGGCCTTCTTCAGTTTCAGGCCGTCCTGCTTCCCACCACCTCAGCCATGGAGTTCCGAAGGCATGAACGAAAAAGTCAAATAAGCCAGTAAAGCTCACACCTACGATCGGATCCCAAGCCCTGCTTTGTCGGTAACGTTCAACTTCAAATTTGTGATTGAGAAGGCAGGCAACCGAAAGTGCGCCAGCTCGGAAGGCATCGCGTTGTGATGCTTCATCTTGAGGATCAATTTGATTGAGATGTACTTCTGCGAGGTTGCAATGAAAGTCAGCACCGAGGATTTCACCGCAAGGGTTCAATCCATAACGGCTGAGCCGATGTTCTAATTCCTCTTTTGAGATCGGACCATGATTTTGCTCAAGCCAGCGACCGGCTTCTTCACGACCTTGGTCGCAATAAATTTCTATAAATTCATTTCTCAATTCCTTAGTTGTTAATAAATCAGCGTTCGAGCGAGCGAGTGCTTCAGGCGCGAACTGAATGGCCCCCTCTCCACTATGGAATTGACGCGTGACTGCTTCAAGCAAGACTTCTCTGCTGGGGCGGGTGTGATAAACGCGAGTGTGATTCGCCATTCTCAGGGCATCGCGCTCAGGATCAATTCGCCAGTTGCCTTCTGAATCCTGTTGCCACAAGTTTTCTTTGGCACCAGCCGCTGAGGTGTCATTGGATGCGAATTGACGCATACCTGCACTGCGTCTGATGTTACCGGCCACAATTGTGACGGCTGCTTCGTCAATTAGCAGACAGCATTCAATAGATGTGAGCTTTCGACCAATTGCTTTGCCAAGCAATTTTGCGACGCGACCGTATAGATCTTTAAGTTTCACTGGATTTGCCATGCCACCGAAACCCTTGAGGGTTTCACCCACGGGGCGTACGTCAGAGAGGTCTATCTCGACCTCAACTTTTTTGCCTTCAAAACGGGAATCGCTACTTAGTTCTAAAAGCAGCTGGTAGCTATCAACCCAACCGCGTCTTGTATCCCCAACCTTGATGGATACTCTGTGGTCTTTGATGCTGTAGGTCGTGGAATCCTGCCGACTTCCTGCGGGTGTAATTCCTATGTTTGAAACGCTTAAAACTTCAATCGGATTGGTGACAACTGGAAGTTGGTCGATGAAATGTGGCTCGATGATCGCGCCTGTTCCACACCCCATCATCGCCAAATCCATCATGAGGCCAAACGCTTCCCAATCCACGAGGTTGGTGGAGGTGCAGTTGTATGCCCCTGAGAAGTTTTCAGGTTTTTCGATCCATGGTGTTCCGCCGATCCATTGCCAGCGGCCGGATGGAAGTGCCTTTTTCTCCGACTGCATTCTTGCCAACAGGTCCATTTCCTCAGCGTTGAGGGAACCGAGTTTGAGAAGCCCTGATCGGTTGCGTTCTCCCACTTCGCTCCAACTTTCTCTTCCCTTGGGCAAGCGACGGCTGTAAGTGCGATAAAACACGGGGTTCGCTGCGGGTGCAGTCGCTGGGAAGTCCCCATTGGAGGGCGCGAGGCCTGTGATCTCCGTATCTGACTTTTTTGTGCGGCTTGGTGTGAGTGTCACTTGCTGGTGTCGACTTGTCCTTGGATCATCCTAACGCCACCAATGGGGTATGTATGTCTTCATGGGCACCATCAGCGGTGTTTTCCTTGTTTTCGAGGCCCGACTGGTCCTTGATTTCATCTCGCTGCCCCATTGGAACTCCTGATCCCGGGTCCCAAGGTCATGATTACGAGCCGCTTTCTCAGTCTCTCCTGCAAAGTCTTGCTCTTGTGCCAAGTTCAGGGTTCAGCGAAGAATATTGCCTGACGGGATCGATCGAAAGGCTGACAGTGGTAGCCGTTACTCCATGACCTTTTAGGTATTGGTCAACGTCTTGGAATGATCGGCTAGCTTTTTACAATCTCAATACCAGTCATTGTCGTATTGCCGTTGTGAACTTATGAAGAATGCTTTTCGTTATGGTTTTTAGAACGATGTTCTTTGCAGGGTGGCAGAATAAACTTAAATAGAGTGTCTATAGGTCTTGCTGCCATTTGTTCAGGAGCTTGGATGGAGCCATTATGAATTTCACTTCTGCTCAACTATTTTTTGATCTTTTCTATTCAGAAGGCTGATGCAACGTTGTCCTGAGCCAGAGCTGATGAATGCGCAAGATCAAGTTCTCGCCTATGCAAACGCCGACTTTAGTTCAGGTGATCATTCCGTTATCGAACGTTTATCCGAACTGATTGATCAATCTTGCCATGCTTTTCCTGCAGCTTCTTTGATTCTCGATCTTGGTTGTGGTCCCGGAAATATTTCTGAACGTCTTGCTGTTCGTTGGCCCCTGTGTGATGTGATTGGTGTTGATGGTGCCCCGTCGATGATCGACACGGCTAATCAGAGGCTTACTGGTTTTAATCCGTCAATCCAAAATTTAGAATATCTTCTTTTTGATTTAAGCCTTTGCTGTCTCGATGACATGTCTCAAATTAGTGGTGCTTCTGTCATTGTTAGCAATAGTCTTTTGCATCACCTCCATCAACCTCAAAGGCTATGGACATTGGTTAAGCATCTCGGTGGCCCTAATGCACTGATGTTGCACCGTGATCTTCGTCGTCCTTCCAATGAGCAGGACGTTGATGCGCTTTGTGATCGGCATGTAAGCCATGCACCTCCAGTGCTGCAACGCGATTTTCGAGCTTCTCTGCTCGCCGCCTTCACTGCAGATGAGGTCCGGGAACAGCTTGAAGAAGCAGGACTTGGTCAGTTCATCGTGAAGGAGATTGGAGACCGATACCTTGAAGTTAGTGGTTGGTGGTGATTTTGATGCTGTCTCGACCATTGACTGTCAGGCTGGTGGAGTCAACAGCGAGATCATGAGCACGCGTTTGGGCACTGATAGCAACGAGTCCTTGGATGTTTTAAGTGGTGAGGATGGTCTTGCTGAAGCCGTGGCTCGACGTCGCAATTTTGCAATTATTTCCCACCCTGATGCAGGGAAAACCACGCTCACTGAGAAGCTCTTGTTGTATGGAGGTGCCATTCAGCAAGCTGGAGCTGTGAAGGCTCGCGGTGAGCAACGCAAGGTCACTTCAGATTGGATGGAGCTGGAAAAACAGCGCGGTATTTCGATTACATCGACTGTTCTGCAATTCGACTACTCCGGCAGCACGATTAATTTGCTGGATACACCTGGCCACCAGGATTTTTCCGAGGATACTTACCGCACTCTCGCTGCCGCTGATAACGCAGTCATGCTTGAGGATGCTGCGAAGGGTCTCGAACCTCAAACCCGCAAACTTTTTGAAGTTTGCAGGATGCGTGAAATTCCTATTTTTACGTTCATCAACAAGATGGATCGTCCTGGAAGGGAACCCTTAGCTCTGCTCGATGAAATCGAGGCTGAATTAGGCCTAACTCCTTGGGCTGTGAATTGGCCCATTGGCAGCGGTGAACTTTTTCGAGGAGTGATCGATCGTCGTACCCGTCAGGTTGTTTTGTTCAGTCGTGCTGAGCGTGGTCGCCAATCTGAGGAAAAGCTGTTGAATTTGGATGATCCAGAATTAAGAGATTTAGTGGAGCCTGAGTTGCTTGATCAAGCTGTTGAGGACCTTGATCTTTTGGAAGCAGCAGGTGCTGAATTGGATCTTGAATTGGTTCACGCAGGTGAACTTACCCCGGTCTTTTTTGGATCAGCTATGACTAATTTTGGGGTGCGTCCGTTCCTTGATGCGTTCATGGATATGGCGCAAAAGCCAGTTGCACGAATTGGTACAGACGGTCCTGTTGATCCCTTGCGTCCTGATTTCAGCGGGTTTGTGTTCAAACTTCAAGCCAATATGGATCCACGTCATCGAGACCGTGTTGCTTTTGTTCGTGTTTGTAGTGGTCGTTTTGAAAAAGATATGTCGGTGCGTCATGCTCGTACTGGGCGAACGATTCGTCTTTCGCGTCCTCAGAAATTATTCGGACAAGATAGAGCTGTTGTTGAAGATGCTTATCCAGGTGATGTAATTGGATTGAATAATCCTGGGATGTTCTCCATAGGAGATACTCTTTATACCGGTACAAAGGTTGAATACGAAGGTATTCCTTGTTTTAGTCCCGAGATATTCAGTTGGTTGCGTAATCCTAATCCTTCTGCGTTCAAAAATTTCCGCAAGGGTGTGAATGAGCTCCGTGAAGAAGGTGCTGTACAAATTCTCTACGACACTGATGAAAGTAAGCGTGATCCTATACTTGCTGCTGTTGGGCAATTGCAATTGGAAGTTGTGCAGCATCGATTAGAAAATGAATATGGTGTTGATACCCGTTTGGAGCCCTTGGGTTTTCAAGTTGCTCGCTGGGTAACTGGTGGCTGGTCATCCCTAGAGGATGTGGGTCGTATTTTTAATTGCAAGACCGTGCGTGATGCATGGAATCGTCCGGTGTTGTTGTTTAAAAATGAGTGGAATTTGAATCAACTGATTGAGGAGCATCCCGCTCTTGATCTCAGTACCGTTGCTCCTGTTGTGAGTGGGGTTGAGCCAATCAGCCTTTGAGATTTGATCTCAGCCCTACACGCACTCACAACATTGCTTCACACTCGCCAGACTGGTCTCATGGATCTGTTTGCGCTGAGTCAAGTCTGGTTGTTGCGTCCATGCTCAGATGGCGGTACGGAGTATGTCTGCTTTCGCTCCGGTCAAGGCCGTGTTGAGGTTGTTGAGGGTTACCACCTTCCCCCTCAGATGCCTTTGATCAAGCGTAGAAAATGGCTCGATAACTCTGAAGTGCCCAACTGCAGACGTCAACTTGAAAGGCATCAGGGCTTCAAGCATGGGCAGCCACTGTTTTGATTTAACCCAGCTCTCCCGATTGCGCGCTCCGGTCGATACGCTCAATAGAGATTGATCTGAATTAATGGCTTCAGGCGTTGATCTCGGCTCGAGTTCAGAGTCCCAAGATCCCTACGAACGGTTGGGAATTTCTGCTGATGCGGGTTTTGAGGAAGTTCAACGAGCCCGTGAATCTTCGCTAAAGGCTGCTGGAGATGATCCAATGGCCAGGGCCCGCATCGAAACGGCCTACGACGCTGTTTTGATGGGACGTTTGCGAGAGCGTCAATCCGGAAGTATTAGTTCGGCTGCGGTGACGGCCTCTCGCCTTGAAAGCCAAAGCGCATCGAGCTCCTCAGCTACGCCAGTCAATACTCCAGCACTCCTGACGAGGATTCGCAATCTTTCACTTCCTAGTCCCAATTTCAGTTCTGACGGTTTTCTTCCAAGTTTGAGGTTGGTAGAAGGCCAGGGATTGCTAATCAGACTGATCGCTGGCGGTGTTGGCCTTTTGCTGCTTCTTGCTGCTCCCACGGCGGTCGACTTGGTTCTTGCTCTCTCCACAATTGGCTTGTTCATTTCTCAGGTGAAACGCGGGCGACGACCTCTTGGTGCCTTGGGCTGGAGCTTGGCTCTTGTGGCTTTGGGTTTGGTTCTGGGAGCGGTGATTGGTGCCTTGTTGGCGACCCAAACAGGATTGCCCGTGAATCCGATTCTTTTCGAAGCAGTGCCAGCCTATTTGGTTCTGGTTGCTGGCATATTGCTGCTGCTCTGAGTTAGAAATTTATAGACTATCAATCAGTTCTGATAAGTCCTTTTCGTCGAGTTTGTAAATCTCACTGCAGAAATGGCAGGTGAGTTCTGCGCCCTTGTCTTCTTTTAGCATCGTTTTGAGTTCTTCCTTGCCAAACAGTCTCATGGCATTAATGCTGCGTTCCCTGCTGCAGGGACAGGAGAACTGGATTGGCTGCAATGGTTCTCCAGCAGGAATCGGCTGAGGATCTAAATCAGGAAATACATCTTTGAGGAGATTCTCAAGGTGATCCTGATTGTCACGTAGATGCTTGCTGAAGTTTTTAATTTCACGACATCGCTCCTCTAATAAAGCAACTAGCGCTGGTTCTTCTGCTGCTTTTGGAAGCACTTGTACTAGCAAACCACCACTGCATTCAAGGCCTTCTTGACTGATTGTTTCACCTACAAATACGCCTGATGGTGTTTGCTCTGAGTGTAATAAATAAGATGCAACATCCTCTCCAATCCCTCCACGAACTAATTCAACAGTGCTGCTAAATGGTTCACCCTTTCCTTCATCCCTCACAACGTGAAGGTATCCCGTGCCTGCAGCGGCATTGAAATCAAAGCTGTAGTGACCAGCTTCATCTTCGATTGGATCTAATTCAAGCTCGGGGTGTCCGACATATCCGCGCACACGACCATCCCTACCTGCGTCAACAGATAAACCACCGATGGGTCCGTCGGAGCCAATGCGTAAGTTCACACGGCCGTGACGCACTTTCATGGAGCTGGCTAATAACAATCCTGCGCTCATGGCACGCCCGAGCATCACCGTTGTCAAATAAGACAGACGATGCCTCCGCCTTGCTTCGCGCGTGGCTTGGGTGGTGATCACCGCTACAAGCCTGATGCCTCCGCCAGCTGCCGTGGCCCGGACAAGGCAGTCACCCATGGCGCTTGTGCATCACAGCGGCAATGGTGACAGAGCGTGGAGACGTCCCTCTC
>NYVG01000060.1 GCA_002684495.1 Gammaproteobacteria bacterium
AGACGTTCCTGATGCGATTGCCGTAACGAGAACGAGAAGGGGCTTCATCTGATTCAGCGATTGGTAATGCTCCTGGAGAAGCCGCCACAGCTCAGGAACTGGCTGAAAGTAGCGGGTGTAGGTGATTGGCGCAAGGGCTGAAGTGTCAGCTTGCCAATTACCACAGCTGAAGTTGTGTGCCTGCTTGGTGGCTAACGATGGCGCATGCCACTGAAAGATTGAGACTTCGCACGCCCCCCTGGCCATCAGATCCGGCGCTGCAGGGCATCGAAATGGTTGTGATTTGGTTGCAGCGGCTCCGTGTTGCTTCGGATAGGCCGGTGTCTTCTCGACCGAATAACAACACATCTCCCCGTTCAAATTGCATGGCCTGAAGAGGCACTCCACCTCTACGGCTACAACCAATCACCCTTGAGGTTTGGGCAAGTGAGTCAAAAAATGCATCGACATCCTTATGGATCGTGAGGTCAACGTGGGGCCAATAATCAAGGCCAGCCCTTTTCAAATAACGATCTTCAAGACTGAATCCAAGTGGCTCGATTAAATCCAGTGGTAAACCAAAAGCTGCGCATGTACGTGCAATATTTCCTGTATTTGGAGGAATTCTTGGTTCAAATAGTGCCACCCTCAATGGTTTTTGGGTCATAGACCGCTCATCTGATGATTGGATGGTTGAGGGGTAATTGATTGAGATTTTTTTCATGGAACGAGAATGCCTAATTGAGAGAGATTGACAGCTCTTCCTTGGATCACCAGCCAGCTCTCGGATGCATGTTGTTCCAAGCATTGGGCAAGCCAGCCTTGGCGATCTCTAAACAAACCGCCGATTTTTGTGGCGGGGACGATGCCCCAGCCTGTTTCTTCAACCACCATCACGGTGGGGCGTTTTCGACTTAGAAGACTGTGAATCAGATCGTTGACCTGTTCTTTCCACTGAAAATCATTGCAATCGAGGTGAATTGCCGTAAAACCTCCCAGGGCATCGATCAGCAAGGGCTGATTGCCTTCCTCCTCACGAATGCATTCGGCAAGATTCGATCCCGGTTCTCGTAGCTGCCAATGAGCAGGCCGTCTCTCTCGATGCAGTCTGATCCGCTCATCCCAGCTTGGATCATTCGAGCGCTGTGCAGATGTCGCCAAATAAGTGACCGAGTCTTCTGAACTGAGCAAATGTTCAGCCCAACGGCTTTTCCCTCCCCGGCTGGGTCCGCTCACAAGGATGAGTCCGTTGGGAAGAACCATCGGACTCTGATGGTTTGGGCTTGCCAAAGCGTTATCCGCCTCCGTTCATGCCTCGCAATGTGGCGACAGAGGATGGACTAACACGGTTGAGATAGCGGAAAATCCAATATTTGAAAATAGTCGCCAGAATCACTGGAAATGTGGCGATGAAGAGAAGGATAAAGTTTTCACGTGCTGGAAATCCAAAGTGATTGGCAATGCCATCAAGAAGCACAGTCCATCCTTCAGGACTATGAAATCCAACAAAGATATCGGTGAAGAGAATAATCGCAAAGGCTTTTGCTGAATCGCTTAATCCATAGACGGCCTCATCAAAGAATCCTCTTAGAACTCTGAGCTCTTCACGACTGAACAAGCAGACCATGACGAAGGCAAGGGTGGCTGAAATATCCGCCAAAACATTCTTTACAGCATGCGTACTTTCCGCGTCAGCCTCTTCTTTAAGTTCAGCAGCTTTTTTGCCGAGTTGTTGTTGTAGTTCTTCTTGGCTAGGGATTGAGTCACCGCGTAGAAGTGCATCAAATTCAATTTCTGCTTTATACACTCTCAACTTTTCGACAGCCTGTTCTTCAAGTTGTGGCTTTGGATAACTTAGAAACGGCAAATCTGGCGCAAAGCGGTCTACAGCAGGACTAATGATGTAAGTGCGGCTGACCTGTTGAACCAATAAAGGCACCAAAATCAGCAGAAGAAGAACTTTCAACGAGATCAGGGTCGAATCCCTGCGTCTGCGAAAGCCTGCAACCAATGTTGCTTCACCAGCTGGATTGAGCTGTCGGCGGACCTTGTCAAAGACCCCAAGCAGTGATCGGGGAAGCGGATCTGGATCGCGCGTCATGGTCGGAGCAGCCGAGGACCGTTTAGGGCTGTACCGATTAACGACACTTTCAATGAGCTGAAGTTGACGCAGTTCCTGAGGATCCAGCTGAGAGCGCTGGTATTCCAGTTGATCGAGCGACGCACGACACACATTGATAGCAACGCGAAACTTGCGCAGAACCGTTGCTTGGACCGACTTCGGAACAGTGAGCTCTAAATCCTGACGAATGGGTCGGTCGCCGTAGTACTCCAGCTCCAAGCTCTGGATTAATAAGGCTGCTTCATAGCCTCGATCGAGATCAGAGTTGACATCAAGCGCGTTGGCTTTGCCAAAGGCTCCTATCCAATTGCGAAATGCCATAGCTGATCAGCGGGAGAAGACCCACCAAGTGGCCATGGGGACAATGGTTCCGACCACCAACAGCACAATCACCCAGGTGAAGGCGTTGCTTTCGCTCGTTTCTTCAACCGTGGGAACGTTTGTGGGAAGAGCGGTGCGTTCTATTTGAATCGGTGGACCTGGATCTTCACCCCCATTGAGAACCACTGCAATGCGTTCAATTCCATCGATCGATGCCTGGCGGAATCGCTCGCCATCTCGCATCGGCTGACTCATCGTGGTCCGGGCTGTACTGCGGAGCAGTGCGTCTGGCAGTTGATCACTCAGCTCTGCTGAGACAACAACCGCAGCTTGTTTGTTCTGTGTTTCTTCAAGGAAAAGAATAAAAGGATGCTCACTTCTATTCTCATTATTGGACCAGCGCTCCACTAACTCTTCTCCGAATCCCGTGAGGCTTAGCCCATAGTCAAGTTTCCGCAGGGTGATGACTCTGGCATCCACCTTGAAGGACTCCAGTTGATTCAGCCGACTTTCAATTTCACTGTTGCCAGCACGACTCAGCACATCAGCTGAATCAAGGACGGCACTATCAGGCGGCTGAGCTGGTAAATCTTGGGGAGATAAGGCGTATCCCGCCGGCACTGCCAAAAAGAAGCAGAGGCTTGCGGCGATGAGCAGCTGCAGAGACTTGAAGAGACTAGGCATCATTGGACGTTCGATTTGTAGAGTCTGCCGTCAGCTGGCAAGGCTGTCGTAATTCAAGGCCATGATCGCGTCCATCACGGCTTGAGCTTTACCTTGAGGAAGGTCAACGCTTTGAGCAAGCTCGTTGAGGAAAAGTTGCTCCTCAGTGGTCACGGTTCTATCTGCGTGAACCAGTTGAACGGCCACAGCGAGTGCTGTTTCCTTTTGTGGCGCTTTGAGTTGAGGAAGGGCATCTTTGATCAATTGGCTTGATCCATGCTCGCGAAGGCGTTTGAGCAGTTGGTCAAACAACATTGCCATCTCACTCTCGCTTCGATCTTTATAGGGAGTTCGATATTCCAGTTGACGTCTCAAAGCATGAGCTTCATCCTTGCCCAGTACTCCGTCACAAGCGACTGTGGCCAGCGCGATTGCGGCAAAGGCTTCGGATTCAGTCATCAGTGTTTGAAGGTTGCTTCCATTTCAGCAAGAGTGCATCGATCTGACTGCTCATGAGTTGCAAAATATGTTGAGATCCGCCCAATGGTGTTTGCTGGCCGGCGTTCTTGTTTTGGGGCTTTCGATCCTTAACGCCAGCACCGCTGAAACCATCACTCCAAGTCTGGAGCGAGCCGATGTTCTTGCCGGAATGGCGGGCGTTGGCTTGATGCTTGTTTCCATCCTCTGGACTCGGGCCTCGCCACGCAGCCCAGAAGCGGTTGAACTGGAGGGTGAACAGGGTTTTGTGCTCTCCTCCGATTTGTCCGATGCTGTTCGGGCTGAAATGGCGTGGGGTAGCCATCAATTTCTAACTGCGACCTCTGCAGCCACGATTCTTGTTTTTTGGAAGGGTTCGGTCTTGCTTCGTCGTGGTCTCTTGGGTGCTGGTGATTTTGAACCTGGCCAGATTTGTCGACGGTCAGGACAAAAGCAAGAACTTGTTTCCCTTGTGAAAACAGCCCTTTACCCGGGCAAAGCAGAGTTTGATCCTGTTTTACCCGGCTTGCCTGCCGTGATGGTGCAACCTCTTGGAGAGAGTGGGTGGGTTGTGATTGGTGGCTGGTCTGAGCGATGTTTCAGTCGATCCGATGAACGGTGGCTGACAGGATGGGCTGAACGCCTTAAAGCCACGCTGAACGTTGCAGAAATGGAAAATGAAAGGCATTCATAGCAATCAGTCTTGGCTGGCTTGGTTTACAGATTCCTCATCGGAGTAGGCAACGGATGCGGTCACTCTGCTGCTGATCTCGAAGGCTTAAGCAGTGGCTTGACCTACTCATGGGAGCGCCTTAGAACTTGCCTAGCAATACAGGTGTATTAGTGAGCGTTCACCATCTTTCCACAGCTGTCAGCCCACTCGAAGGGACACGTTCCCCAGCATTCCTCAATGTCAAGGCTGGCGATTGGGTGATCGTCCAGGCACAGCAGCAGGTTGCTCATCAATTGAATGACGATTGGTGGATGGGGCAGGTTGTTTTCTGCGAAGGAGGAGCGAGAGACGCACGAGTGAACACAATGTTTCAAGTGTCGAATGTCGATGACGGATGCATCACTTGGATCAACGGTGATGAAGTCACGCACGTGGTTCGATCACTGGATGGACTGCCGCTAGCTGCTTGATGCCGCAGTCGGAGGTCTTTACATTTTGTTACGTGTGTACTAGCTTCCCGCTGCGACCTTTAGAACGGGATCCGCAAAAGAAAAAGGTCCTCGTGCAAGGGGGCCTTTTTTGATGCCTTCTCTCTAGTGCTGGCAGTAGTTGACGATCACTGGATGGACTGTCGATTGCCAAAAAAAGCTCACACAGGAGGTGAGCCTTTGGTTTATGACCACTTAGATACCCTCTAGAACTGATAACAAATAAACAACTCCAAGTCATGGGACCGATTGAAGCATTCACCACAGGCTGGAGAAAATCATTTACCTACGGCGGCAAGGCAACAAGATCCGAGTATTGGTGGTTCTTTTTCACTAACATAATTGCAATGGCTATACTTTTTATTATTGTTAACGCTACTGCGACCGACAACATAATAGCCCAGCTTATATTTTTTACCTATATATTTGCACAAATCTTTCCTAGTATTTCGATTGGCTTTCGTCGGATAAGAGACATAGGCAAAAGCTGGGGGTGGTATTTCGTAAGCTTTATTCCATTCATCGGTAGCTTCTGGTTTGTTGCTTTAATGTGCCAACGCAGCGGGCGTTATGAGAATGAAACTCCTCGTATCGTCTGATCACTGGATGGACTGCCGTTTAACGCTTGAAAACTTATGAAAGTAGCCGTTAGGAATCTGATTGAAATTTCAGTTCTATTTCTTGTAGTTATTGGGACATTTGCACACTTTGCATTTGGCGGCAAGCGACCATTATTTTGCAGTTTTTATTCTAGTAATGACGGTCTAAACGATCTACATGCATGGATTGATCGTGAGGAATATCTCGAAAAATTAAATTCAGGAACGATTAATCGGGCACTTGTGTATAAAGACTTAGGATGGGTAAGAATGATCGCGCAGGATGGGTATCGACTTGAATTAGCTACTACGGTTGACGAGTCATTCCTAGAAAATCTCAAGGCGAAGGTTGCTTCAGATGTGGTATTTGGTGAGTTATCAGGAATTGATGCCTGGTGCCTTCCTCAACAGGTGAACGCTTGAAAACTGTTGACTCATTTATTGAACGCTTTGCCTACAAGCAGGGCAGAAGTAATGCAGTTTGAGAATCATTCTCATTCAGCTATACGTCGGCATAGTTAGCTGCTTGTTCAACCCAAGTACAATCAATTGATTAATACGTATGTGTATATCAAGAGTCGGCAATGATAAGTTTTAGTTATCAATTAGTGCGTGCTTGCTTATCAGTCGCTCAACGCTAGTTGCCTCAATTAATTGCCTAGGCCTGGCAAGGTTGTATAACCCTTGCTTGGTTTATATTTTTCTAGTGAAATATGTACAGCTACGCTATATTTAGCTGGTGTCAGGTTTTACATGCATTGTTGGCGTGAATTCGTGTAATTCGAGCTCTATAAATTCGCCAAGATGTTTGAAAAAGAATAGCTAAAAGCATCGGATATTAATTGATGCTTGGCGCTGCCATGAGCGGAGCTTTTTTATTTCTTTAATCACTGCCTACTCACGCTTAAATGCCATCCAATACCTGATTAATAATTAGCTTGCGCTTCTGCTTTGATGAAATTATTAATCCAGTAGGTCCTGCGCTCAGCTTCAATTACTTGAGCAAACGGTTGTCCTTGGAACATTTCCTTATTCAAACGAGTGAGTGCTCTGCTTTCATGGGAAGTGTTAAAACAACACTGGAGCTTGAGAAGGCTGGGGTGATGGATCTTGACTGTTTGTCTCCTCTTCAATTCTTAGCTGAGAACGGACTTTGTTGCCTGGTGCTGAGAACGTCAGTGACCCCTCGTCTCCCACGGATCCGCTCAGCGTTTGTGCTTCGGTGATTTGATGATTGCTTTCACGTTCTAAGCGAACACCACCTGTTGCCAACACGTCATCAGTCTTCCAATTCCAGCGGCATTGACGAGCTTCCAATCGTTCTCCTGGTTGTTGGATTCGACAGCCTTCGGGAATCACAACAGAGGATTGATCGAGTTCAGCGCGGAAACTGTCGCCCTTGATTTGGGTTTGATTGATCAATCCCTCGAAGGAGTTGTTGCTGCTCAGAGTTTGTTTGCGGAAATTCCAGCTGGTGTCATTGGCGCGCAACAGTCCTTTGTTTTTAGGCATAGTCACTATCACTGGTGATTTCACCGTGATGACACCTTCCTGGGTGTTGCCAGTTAATTCTCGTCCCTCAAGTTGCTCTAAAACAACACCTTCTTGATCACGGCGTTGACCCAGAACGGGTCCGTCTGCTTTGAGTGCGCCGTCGTTCAAGTTCCAAAATGCTCGACCTGTCCTTACAGCCGTATCCGGTTTCACCGTGAGGGCGAGCTTGTCTTGCCAGCGATCGAGTTGCACAGGACCGCTGAGAGTGAGGTCATTGGTGTCTTGCTGAAGGGTGGCAACGGTTGCTGTGATTCTTGATCGCTCGTCAAAGGCTCTTGGTTGTTGTTCCATTACCAAGCGCGAAAGCTGAGGCTGCCAGCGCAATCTCTCGCCTTTAATTAATATTTTTTGCCCATTGATTTGTTGTACCTGAACATCGCCTTCAAGCATTATTTGTTCGCCGTCGTTGATGACTACTGCAAAATCAGCCCTAACTTCAAATGATGGTTTGTTTTTATTGTAGAGAACTCCAACTGGACGGTTGGCCCTCACTAATCTGCGAGAGAGTTCATAGCGTGCTTCCGGACTTGAAAGTTTCCAGTCGATATCTCCGCTTGATTTTTTTTGTTCAAGCTCCAACCTGCGAAACACAAATGGCAGCGGTGCCACTATTTCTGAGCGATCGCCCGTGGATGAGGAGCATCCCAGTACCAGGGCGCCAAGAAGCACTGGAGTCATCCAAAATGCGCTTTTTGGCAAGCTTTTGGAATGGAATGGCTGAACCAAAGTCACAGTGCTTCTTCGAGTTCCAGTCGTTGCATCACTGGCTGAGGCTGGGGCAGGGGATGGCCTGATGCGAGACGTCCCCATACCAGCTGTTCGGTCCAATTAGATGCGGCTGAAGGTTGGTTGAGCTGGGACAGAATTCTGCCGCTCAACTCAGGAACGAGGGGTTGTAACAGCCATCCAACAAGTCGAGCGCTTTCTAAAACCCCGTACAAGTCGATCGCGACCTGAGCCTCTTGACCCCCCTTTTTCATTTTGCTCCAAGGAGCTTGATCGTTGAGGTACCCGTTCGCTTGAATGGCAAGTTGAAGAATGGCTTCAGCTGCCTTCTGAAAGGCCATGGAGGGCATGGACTCACGAACCGACGCGACTGCTGTTTCTGCAGCCTCTCGTAACGCATGGTGATCGCTATCTTTGGACTCAATGATGGGAGCGGACTCGTTAAACCATTTTCGAGACATCGAAGACGTTCGATTAAGTAAATTCCCAATGGTGTTAGCGAGGTCATTGTTGACGAGATCAACAAAACGCTGTTGTTGGAAATCACCGTCGTCTCCAAACTGAATATCCCGTAAGAGATACCAGCGAACGGCATCGGTGCCACAGCGATTCAAAAGCACTTCTGGATCAAGAACATTGCCAATTGATTTTCCCATTTTTTGGCCTTCTCTAGTTAAAAAGCCATGACCAAATACTTTTTTGGGTAAAGGTAAACCTGCTGACAGCAACATTGCTGGCCAATAAACAGCATGGAAACGCAGGATATCTTTGCCGATGACATGTTGATTTGCTGGCCAGCCAACAGTGTTTAAGCGATCAAGGTCAATCGTTCCACCGTCGTCCAATAGGGCTGTGAGATAGCCAAGCAGGGCATCGAACCAGACATAAAAGGTATGTCCTGTATGTCCTGGTACAGGTAATCCCCATTCCACATTCACTCTTGAAATCGAAAAATCGCGCAATCCACCCGCTACAAAATTTTGAATTTCTTTCCGTCGACTCGCTGGTGCAATGAAATCGGAGTGGTTGATTAAGGCTTCAATTTGTTCTTGGAAGTGCGACAAACAAAAGAAAAGGTTTTCCTCGTCTCTCCATTCCAATGGTTTCTGGTGGATGGAACACGTTGGCTTAATCGCATCGGCAGGATCATCCTTAAATTCTTCGCAGCCGACGCAATACCAACCAGTTTGTCGTCCGCTGCGGATATCGCCTGCCTCTTCACAGCGTTTGAAAAACTGTTGTACTAGCGGCAAATGGCGTGGTGACGTGGTTCGAACAAATCGATCGTTGCTGATATCCCATTCGTTCCAGGCTTTTTGGTAAATGGCAGTGACCCGATTGCAATGATCGATTGGACTAATGCTCTGTTCGGCGGCTGTGCGTTGGATTTTTTGTCCGTGTTCATCCACACCAGTCACAAAGACCACCTCATCGCCTTCAAGTCTTTGAAAGCGAGCCAATGCATCACACGCAACAGTGGTGTAAGTGCTTCCTAGATGTGGTTTGTCGTTGACGTAGTAAAGAGGGGTCGTAAGGGTATACATCATGGTCGTCTCGGGGGGATCCCCTTCCGGCCTTGGATCCTAACGACCCTCCTTCGCTCCGACATGCCGATTCTCAACGTTGCGTTCGCAGATGAGGCCAGGTCCACTTGGCTGGAGGTGTTGCGGAAGCTGGCTAAGCAGCTCAATCCCGACTGTTCCGTCCCAACCCTTGATTGGAACCATGGCCGAGTTCCTCAACTTGACTTCCTTCAGATCTGGGCTGAAAAGCTTGGTCTCAACAGCAAATTGATCAGCAGCTTGGTTCCCTGCTCCACTCGGGTGATTCAACCTTGGAAACCATTAGATCCTTTGAAGCATTTGCTCAATGGACTTGACCTCGGTGACGAGAGGATTTCCTCCTTCATTGCTCACTTGATTCCTTTTCCGTATCCGTTTGGGCGCAACATCAATTTGTTTGCTCGAAAGCTGGTCCAAATCCCACCGATGTGCAAAATCAACCCTCTGTTCGAGCAGCTTGTGTCATTGCGGTTTCGTTGCATGGGTCATCTTTCAGTGCAAGAGCAATTGCTGATTAGTTTTCGCGATTCGGATCAGGCATGACCACTCAAACTTGCCAAGTTCCAGTGTTGGTTTGGGGTGGTGGCACCGGAGGCGTTGCTGCTGCACTTCAGGCTGCTCGGTCAGGAGCGAATACCCTTCTGCTCACGCCTGGACGCTGGTTAGGGGGAATGGTCAGCACTGCTGGTGTGTGTTGTCCTGATGGCAATGAACTCGCCCCCTGGCAAACCGGGTTGTGGGGGGCCTTCCTTAGAGCTCTGTATCAAGCCGAGCCTGATGGTCTCGATCAAAACTGGGTGAGTTGTTTTGGCTACCGGCCAACGACAGCGGAGCGCATTCTTCAAAACTGGGTTCAGGCACTCCCAAATCTTCAATGGTGGTCTGAATGTCAGCTATTGGATGTGGAACGTTCTGGGTCTTCAGTCCAAGCAGTGCTGATTCAACGTTGCGGTGATGTCCATCGCATTGGATGCGACGTGGTGATCGATGGCAGTGATCGCGGAGATTTGCTGCCCTTGGTTGAGACACCCTTTCGGTTTGGCTGGGAAGCTCAGGAGCTGTGGGGGGAGCCGAGCGCTCCCTGTGAGCAGCGCCTGAACACGGAAGATTTTTTTCGAGAGCAGCCTGTGCAGTCCCCCACCTGGGTGGTGATGGGTCAACTGCAGAGCGATCGACCTTTGGCTGCTCATGCTTCAGGGGTAGATCCAAACGGCACACCGTTGTTGTTGCCAGAACCTTTTAAAGAGGCCTGTGCAGCCTTCGGTTTAGAGCGAACGATCAGCTACGGCCGCTTGCCTGGGGGATTGGTGATGCTGAATTGGCCTCTGCATGGCAACGACTGGCATCGAGGTCTGGAACGAGCCTTCCATGGGGATCCCAAGGCGGAACAGGAATTACTGGTTGAGATGCAAGCTCACAGTGAGCTTTTTGCTGATGAGCTTCAGCGCTGTAGTGCCGGTTGGTTACAACGCGGTGATGCCTTCCCGCGGGGAGCTGGAAGTCCAGAGCCCTGGTTGGCGGCGATGCCCTACTGGCGTGAGGGGCGCCGGATGATCGGTATCCAGACTGTGATTGAACAGGAGCTGCTGCCTCAGACGACCGGTCAATCCATCGCTGCGCTTCCTTTTAATGACGCCGGTGAGCTGGAATCGATTGCTGTTGGAAATTACGCCAACGATCATCACTATCCAGGACCAGATTGGCCCTTAGCTCCAAAAAGTTGTCGATGGGGTGGCCGTTGGTCAGGAACTCCTTTCTGCATCCCCTATCAAGCTTTAGTGAGTGCTGACTTGGACAACCTGTTGGCTGCTGATAAGTGTTTCAGCACGAGCCACATGGCTAATGGGGCCACAAGGCTCCAACCACTCATTTTCAATGTGGGGCAAGCTGCTGGAGCAGCAGCGGCTCTGTCGATTCGGCTCGGATGTCCCCTCGCAACGCTGCCCGTTCGGCTCCTTCAAGACCTTTTGATTGAGGATCCCACGGCTTCTTCCGGAATCGTTCCGCTTTGGGACACTCCTTGGCATCATCCCCATTGGCAACAAAGACAGCGCGCTTGTCTTGACAACCCTGAGCTACTGGGCCCGGATGGTTCCTGGCTCGGTCCAAAGGCGCCGGTTTTGATCTCGCCACCTCCCCAGCCTCAACAGAGTGTTTGGTCGGGCACGCTGTTGCCGGATCACAACGGTGGGTACGAACTTGAACTGGTGAGTGGCCGCCGTTGGCCTTTGATCACTCTGGAGCCAGAGCTAAGTGATTGGCTTGCGGATCAGCAACGCCCTACAACGGTTGATTTGCTTGCAGTCCCCAACCCCTGGGGACCCTGGCTACGGGGCATCAGCCTGCAGGGCTCCAGGGGGATTTAGTGGGCTGAGGCCACCAGTCGGAGTTGATCACGCACCGGGTCCACATGCTGCACATTGACGAGCAGTCCCTCCCCTGGTTCTGAATCTCTTGGGCATTCAGCCGCCACATCCATGGCTAGGTCGTCAATTCGCACCAGCCCCAACTGATCTTGAGGACGCAACCAGCGCAGAAACTGAGCAGCCCACTGCTCTTGGTGATGGAGTTCAAACCAAACCTGCTGCCAGTGCCGTTGGTCTTCCCTGGAAATACCTATGCCTTCACGAATTGCTGCATCGAAATCATTGATCAGGGTTTGCAGGGCATCGCGATCTAGCGGCTCTGCCCCACTGAGTTGGGCTTGTAGTTGCCGCTGTACAACGAGATCGCCATAGCGGCGAATGGGGGATGTGGCTTGGGCATAGGAGGCGAGTCCCAAACTGAAGTGGGCAGCAGGTTGCGTTCCCATCAGTCCGCGGCTGAGACAGCGCTTGATTGCTGCGAATCGAACGGCCCCATCTGGGAGTGAATCCAATTCGGAGCTGGGGGGAAGGTCAGCAGGAAGCTGGCTGCGGAACGGCAATGCCAGGTCGTGCACTTCCGCAAAACGAGCCACCACGGCACCAGCCAAAATCATGGCTTCGGCCACCATCTGCCTTGATCGGCCAGGCTCACTGACTTCGAGAGACGGTTGACCATCCCGACAACGAATGCGACCTTCTGGCAGATCCATGAGCAGGGCTCCATTGCGGACTCTGCACTCTCGCCTTCGGCTGAGGAGGGCATCTAATTCCGCTAAATCGGTGTCTTCTGGGGGTGCCAAGTCGATCAATTCGTCAGCATCGTCGTAGCTGAGTCGATAGGTGGGTTGGACCCAGCTGCGTTGGATTCCGTGATCTCCGAGCTCACCGTCGCTGGTGAGTTCAGCCCAGATGCTCCAGGCCGCCGTTCGCGTCCGTGCTCGCAAACTGAAAGGCCCTGTTGAAAGGCATTCAGGAAACATCGGAAGATTGCCTTTCGCCAAATAAAGGCTGCTACCGCGACGTCTGGCTTCGAGGTCAAGGTCTGAGTCTTGATCGATCAGTCGCCCTGGGTCAGCAATATGAATCCACAGTCTTTGCGAGCCATCGTCTCGACGTTCGAGGGCAATGCCGTCATCAATATCTCGCGTGTCTTCATCGTCGATCGTGACGCAGCGTTGATGGCAAAGATCGATGCGCTCGGAGTCACCAGGGAGGTCGCTGTCGTTGAGCTCCACAAGGCGTTCAGCCGCTTCGAGCAAAGCCGGGCTAAATCCTGATGACCAGGTTGTGCCGGCCATTGATGCCAGTTGATGAGGGTCCCAAAGGCCGAGATCTACCAAAAGAAGTCGGAGGTCAGCTCTGTCTTGATCGAGACGTAGACCGATAAGGCTCTGCTGTACCGCCCGATCAAGTTGTGCGAATTCGAGGGAACCTGAAACCAAGTCCTTGAGCTGATCGAACCTTTCGCAAAGAGTTTTGGGGAGACTTGCCAGGTCCAGCTGTTGTCTGGAGCTCAACAGCTGTTTCCAGCGTTGCTCTTTTTGCTGTTCTAGAACTTTGAGCCGGTGCTGTCGGCGCAAGGGTTTGAGTTCTGCCGCCGAGCGTGCCTTGATCTGATCTTGCTTGAAACGGAACCAAAGTTGAGGGCCCATCAACGCCAACCAACAGAGCGCTAGTTGACTTGGAGTGGTTCCTCCGCAGACCAGATCGCTAAAAAAATCGATCTCAACAGTCTCGTCTGACTCCAATAGCAAGAGCCATGCTGAGCCCCAGCTGCGACGATCGAGACAAGCGGGATTGAGTTGCTCGGCTTTTAAATTCCATGGAGAAGCCCCCAAGCCATCTGGAAGCTCGGCTCCGGAAGGAAGGGGGCAAATTAGATCAAGCTGTCTCTGAGGTAAAACAACGGACTTGCGATCGAACCCGAGTTTCAAGCGCGCTTTGCTGCCTTGAAGAGATTCGACGACAGCCAGTTGATTTCCTTTCGACTCCTGGACGCCGACAAGGTCTCCTGGTTGGAGAGAAGACGAAGCCAGTGGATCAGCCTTCAGGATTGACGAAGGGCAGCAATGCAACGATGCGTGCACGCTTCACCGCATTCGTCAGGTC
>NYVG01000061.1 GCA_002684495.1 Gammaproteobacteria bacterium
AGGAATGGACCGTAAACCGCGGCTGATCCATTTACGGGTGTCGTTGAGCAAATACGGGTTGGCTAATTGTTTGAGCAAGGTGGGATCTTTCTGTCCTGCCTCCATCATCGCCATCATGCTGTCGATGGTGCCGCCGCTGAAACCGCCCTTAAATGCCTTGGTGCGGTATTTGATATGACGCGCAGGTACCCCATAGCGAGCCTGCATTTCTTTTTGCAGGAAATACACCCCAATGTCTGAGGGAATGCTGTCAAAGCCGCAGGTGTGCACGATGCGCGCACCACTGTCTCGCGCTGTTTGCTGGTGCGCGGTAATCATTTCTCGCATCCACAGCGACTCACCGGTGAGGTCACAATAATGGGTGCCGTGTTGCGCACAGGCTGCGACTAACTCCGAGCCGTAGCGGGCGTAGGGTCCTACGGTCGTAAGGATGACTTTAGTTTGTTGTACTAGCTTTTCCAGCGAGTCGCTGTCGTGACTGTCCGCAGTTAATACCGGGATGTCTCGCTGACCGACGACGCTCTCGAGCTTTGCAGGATTACGGCCGGCGATGGCCCAGCGCAAGTTGCCGCTGCCATATTCTCGGTGCATATAGTCCACCACAATGCGGCCGGTAAAACCGCTAGCGCCCCAAACGATTATGTCGAAAGGGCGCTCTGTATTTTCTGTACTTGGCATGGGTGTAGGCCTCATTGTTTCGAAGGTGCGTTGTTACTTATAGCGGAAAGAAATGGCGGGGCTTGAGGCCCCACCAAAAAGTACCACTCAGCAGTTAATCGAGCGACCCCAGGAGGTTGCGCATCGCGCCTTGGGAGGCTCGCGCGAGTCGACCCTATAGGGCGCCGGCTGCGCTTTGTCGCTGGCTCATTTTTTGTAGCCGGTACATTTCTGTAATGCTCAGACCACCGTCGCCATCGGCATCGGCGCGCTTAAAATTGTTAGCTAGGCGTTTTTGCAAATAACCTGGCAGTTCCGCCCAGGTAAGTTTGCCGTCAAGATCTTTATCCATAAAACCAACCATCTGGGTGGTTTCCGCCAATCCCTTGTCGTGCAATGGTGCTTCGGTGCTCTCATTGACATAGGTGTAGCTGAACGCGCCGTAAAGCATTTCATCCCAGCTTTGTAATCCCCACGGTACATTTCTGTTGGGGTCTGGGTTGCCCGGATTGTTGGCGGAGTTGTCGTACCAAGTGGTATGCACTAAGCGTGCGCCTGCTTCGACGCGCTTTGGTTCGACAAACTCGTAAGTGCGCTGCCAGTTAAAGTCGTAATTCGGTACTGACAGAATGGTTTCTTTACGGCCATCGGCATGGACGATTTCAAATTTTGAAGCCACGCCGCGGTAATGCGAATGGGGCACCAGGTCATGGATCTCCGCAGGCCGATTAAACTCGTAGTAGGACACCTCTTGATGGCGTGCTTCGTTGGCCGGGATATAAATCGTTGGATTCAACACCACATCTTGCCGGTAGAAGTTGTCGGGGCGCTCTTTGTGGAAATATAAACCGATCTTGGAACGGTCGACGGTTTCGCGCCCAACAGGGGTGTAGTGCAACTGAAAGGTAAACTCGCCGCCGGGGGCAATGTAGACGCCAGTGTCTTCAGGGAAGACATTCGACTCATTGCCGGGCGCGTAGCCGATCAGATAGTTGTCGAAAACACCGCTGTCGCGTTTTTGCTTGGAGGTATCGGCATCAATTGACCCCGCCAAAATGTGGTGTACTACCTCACGATCACCGGGCAGAACAGTAGCCGCACGCACCCAAACACCCGCGTCTAGTGGGTTTTGCACGCGCGGGAATTTATATTCAACGACGCCGCTGGCAGGGATCGCATATTCGGGAATATCTAATACCAGATCCGGTTCGCCTAGTGGCCACTCCACCTGGGCAATTTTTATGTCGGCCAGTGGGTCAGGCCCATCGCCGCGTGGGGCCCCGGCTTCGATCCAATGCACTAAGGTTTGTTTTTGCTCAACGCTGAGGGATTTATCGTCTTTAAAGACACCGATGTGTGGATCGGCATGCCATGGCGGCATACGTTTCGTGCGCACGACCTCGCGGATCATAGGCGCGAAGCCGCGCACCATGTTGTAGTCGCTCATAGCCCAAGGCCCCAAGCCGCCTTCGGTATGACAAACCACGCATTTTTCTTGCAGCATGGGCGCGATGGTCTCGCTGTAGCTGATTTGCTCGTGGGGCTGATTTTTCTGTGCAAAGTTAATTAAGCAGCCAATGGCGTCGCGCTTGGCAAGTTCAACCGGTTGTCCTGCAATGACGGCCTTAATCGCGTCGGCAGCATAGTGGTTCGACGCTTCATTCTTTTGGCGCTCGTACACTTGGCGATCGTTTATCGGGCCGCGATAAGCTATTTCCCAAGTTTTCGGGTCGATGACGAGAATTTCTCCGGTGCGTATCAGGTCCAGTGATTCGCCAATCAACTGAGTTTCGTCGTGCAGTATCGGTACATTAATACCGTACTTTTCTGCCTCTGCGGCGATGGTTTCGCGACGATCCTGCAGGTTGGAGTTGAGCATGAAGAATTGCGCACCGTCAGTGGCGAATTCGGCATGCAAGGCTTTGTAGTCAGTCAGCGCATTGCGCACGATCGGGCAGCCATTGCCCTGCACCATAACAACGATCGCGGGTGCGTTCTTATAATAGTAAAGATCGTGGGCGTCACCCTTGTGATCCAGCAGCACAAAGTTGTCCACACGCGAGGCATGGGCCGAGGCCATGCTAAATACCAGGCCAACAAGCAATGTCACGACTTTACTACTTCGAGTAAGCGAATGGATCATGGAATCCTCCTACCAAAAACTTGACAGCCCAAGCTATACCCAGAAGGTCTTGGATTCAAGACGTCGGGGTTAATTTGGGTTGTTTGGTAACACCAATAAATTTGCTCAGAGGCAGGCGCTAAAGGCCGGTTGCTGTGTGATTAATTGTCACAAATCGTCGATAAATTGAAATACCGCTTGGAAGGCATCTTGATACTGCGCATCGCTGAAGCCGCCGTGATTGCCGTCCTCGATGGTGATTAGGCGATTTGTGGTGCTCAGACTCTCGTGCAGGGCGCTCGCCTGCTCATAGGGCACTACGGTGTCGACATCACCATGTACGGTGAAAATCGGCGGCGTGTTTTCGGCCACCAAAAATAATGGCGAGTATATAGACGAAATTTCGGCGATCTTATCGGCACTGCCGATCCAAAGTGCGGCGTAATTGCGTTCCGGCTGTGTTCCATCGAGAAACTCATGTACAGCCTCGATGTCTGTAATGCCAAACCAGTTCACCACCGCTTTGGGCGGGCTTGCAGTTTTGCAAGGATGGTCGCCGTCGCTGTTGAGCATGCCGACCAACAGGGCCAGGTGCCCGCCGGCGCTGGCGCCGGAGACCACGACTTGATCCGTTGGCATATCTGCTGCCTCGAGGATCTCGATCACCCGTTGATAGGCGCACATCACATCATCGACAGCCTGTGGTGCGGTGCCTGGGCCTTGGCGGTAGTTTACGTTAACGACATTCCACCCGCGGTCTAAGTAGGCAAGCAGGCGCGGAATCTCGGCTGCTTTGTCACCCACTATCCAGCCGCCACCGTGGATCCAGACTAAGGTTGGTCGGGAGTCGCTACGCGGAGCAAAATCGTCAGGTTCGCCGGTACGCTGGCCATACAGGTAGAGATCGAAAACTTGGGCAGCATTCTCTCCATAGGCGACATCTACCTGGAGTCCGATGCGGTGTCCCCAAAAAGTATCTGTGGCTGGGGCAGCGTTGGCCGCGGCCAGTGGTAACAGCGCAGACAAAAACAGGGCGTTGATCATTCTGCGGCTTCCAAATTGCCAGATTGTCATGACGGTTTATCCTCGCTAATCGACTGCCACAAAAGGGTGCCGCCGACTACCGCAGCAGGAATCACCAAAAAGTTCACAAGCGGTATCGCCAGGGTAAAGCATGCGCAGGCGCCGAAGCCCAGTGTGCGGCCGCGTGCGCGTGCCAGCTGTTGCAAAGTAAATCGGAAAGATTGCTGCTGGTTTTCGCTCGCGTAGTCGGCGAACTGAGCCGCCATTAGCCAGGCGCCAAAGCCAAACCATAGCAGTGGCATAAACAAGTTAAGTCCTGGAATAAAGCTCAGTATGAATAGCCCAAGCAAGCGTGGTATGTGGTAGCGCAACTTTTGCAGTTCACGCCCGATACTGGAGCCGACAGTTGTTAAAAGATTAGCTGGCGGCGCCGGGGTAGTGGCGTGTGATAGCGCCCAAGTTGCTTCTGCTAATTGCCCGAGAAAAGGTGCCGCAACCAATGTGACCAGCAGGCTGCTCAACCAAAACCCCGCCAATCCGAGGGTGATATACACCGCGATCAGGAGCACGGTATGTAACCAATTCAGCCAATCGGGAAGATTCTGCTGCAGCCAAGCGCTGGTTTCGCTAGCAAGAGGTATAATTATCAAGATCAAGGTTAAACTGAAGGCCAGAACGCCCATCGTTGCAGGCACGATAATGTAGCGTCGTAACTCGGGGCTAAGCGCTAACTGCAATCCTGACAAAAACAATTGGCCGCCATGCAACATTGGCATGCGTGCAACTCCGTCATCCGTAATATGGCCAAGTGTGCGCGGCGAAAGGTGATCAGTCTAGCGGCTGTTGTGCATCCGCGTCGCTGGTCTATGATCAACAGCTAAAAAAAGTCGGCCGGATTGCAGGCTGGGTTGGGCTAGCTGGTCGTATTACCACGTATTAAGAAAGAAGGGAGAGCAGGGTGTCACAGATGCAGAATCAAAAGGTGCAGGGTATCGCCGCAGGTAACGTGGCCGAGTGGATGGCGGAACACATAGACGGGCTGACGGCGCCCCTGAGTTTTGAATTGATTGCCGGCGGCCATTCTAATCTGACTTATTCCGTGGTGGATCAGCAAGGTCGTACTTTTGTGTTGCGGCGACCACCCCTAGGGCATGTTTTGGAGAGCGCCCACGACATGGGTCGTGAGCACAAAATCATTACCGCGCTGGCTGGCTCTGAGGTGCCGGTGGCATCGACCATCGGGCTGTGCGCAGACATAAGCGTTAACGACGCGCCTTTCTATGTAATGGATTATGTGTCGGGGCCGGTGTTGCACGACGCTGAAGTGGCTGCTGCGGTGCCGGCTGCTGAGCGATCGCTCCTCGGAGACCATGTCATCGATGTGCTGGCGGCATTGCACCGAATCGACCCAGATACAGTGGGGCTTGGCGATCTGGGTCGCAAAGAGGCCTATCTGCAACGGCAACTCAAACGCTGGAGTAAGCAGTGGGAGGCGACCGAAACCCATAAGGTTCCCGCCATGGATGAGAGTACCCGATTGTTAGCAGAGCGCATGCCGGAGCAAATTGGCGCCAGCATCGTGCATGGCGATTATCGATTAGGCAATATGATCGTCGGCGACGGTCAGGTTAAGGCGGTATTAGATTGGGAGCTGTGCACCCTCGGCGATGCGCTGGCTGATGTTGGTTACCTATTGAATTCTTGGGTGGCGCCCGGTGAGGGTGACGAGGATGTAGCGCCTACAGCTGCGGGAGGTTTTTGCAGTCGCGATGATTTGTCCTTGCGCTATGCAAACAAAACCGGTCGCGATTTAAGTGCCATCAATTACTACCGAGCGTTCTCACACTGGCGACTCGCGGCGATTGGCCAAGGGGTTTATAAGCGCTATTTGGTGGGCGCCATGGGAGAAAATCGTGACGTTGATCTGGACGCACAAAAACAGGGCGTCACCTTGAGGGCCGAGGCGGCTTTGGAATTTTTGTTGATGTAGCGCTGGAGAATAAAAAAGGCGCGCCAGATTATGGAGGATCTGGAGACAACTCGTCTTCTTGGGGGAAGGACACTGTAAGGAAGGACTCTACTGAGTTGTACACACGCCTAAACTGAAATCTGCGCTTAATGTACAGTACAAAATATATTAGTCAAGCCTAAATATTAATTTTGTACAGATTGTGTACACATTAAGTTGCCAGTTTGATTGGTTAGACCGCAAAAACGCTGGACTCAGTGTTGGGGGCGCTGCGGTTCGGGGTGCACACTCTCCGAATCGCGGTTTTGCAGCGGATTTACGCCGCGGACTGGATCTTGCTGTTGCTGCTGTATCAGGGTTTGCAGGGCAGATTCAGCGACCGCGCGGCTCTGGCCGATTTCGCTGGCTGCGTGGCGCAAGGCCTGAGCGTAAATGCTTGATCCGCTGGATAAGGCCTCGTCGCCGCAAACGTTAAGAAAGCTATTCAGTGCATTGAGCTGGTGAATCTGCTCTACCACCTGTTGGGCGGCCTTATGGGTGCCGTCGTCTGCCACAGCGATGGCGATCAACTCCTCGTCGCTGAATAAACGCGTAGCATTGGTGCCATGTAAATTCGGGAGGCCAAATAAGCTTAAGCATTGCTGTTCAATGTCGCGCCAGGGTAGTGGCCAGCGTTGCGCATTCAGATTTGACTCCTCGCACTGCCGAACCTGGTCTGCTGAGGCGAATTGATAGATCGGCAGTAGGCCGGCATTCGGTTGGCGATCGCGTACCTGAGCAATGAGCTGGGGTAACAGCACGGGCAATTGCAGCGCAATAACGTCCACTTGAGGTAGGCTAGGGTCGTTCAAAAAAGCCTCCACATTGGCCCAGCGGCCAGCCACGTTAAGGGTTTCTGATACTTTAGACAGTTGCTCTAATTGCAGGACACCGGCGCCGATCAGTGCCAAGTTGGCGGGTCGGCCGAGGCGTGGCGTGGCGGTATTTGTCAGCTCACTTTGGTTCAGGCGATCGTCCAATTGCCCGGTATTGAGTTGAATTACGCTAGAGACCGATTGACCTCGATCTATTAGTTGTCTGATTTTATTAAGATTTTTTACCTGTTCGTGGCTGTAAAGACGAATTTTTCCTTTCTTTTCTGCAGGCGTAAAACCATAGCGCCGCTCCCACGCCCGCAGGCGCTCGGCGGCGATACCAGTCAGAGCGGTGACGCTACCGATCTGGTACAGATCTTGTGCTGGAAAATCTGTCATGGTCAAAATCTATACAAAGAGCAACGGATATTACTGAAAAATATGCTTTTGTACAGGTTTTAGCTGGTGGTATTTGCCTAGGTTTGGCCACCGCGGCAGGGCTGTAGGCTTGAGGAAGCCGCGATAAGAAGTCGGAAACAGGGTGATCTGACAGTGCTCCGAGACCAAGGGTTTGGGGCGTCATTGAGGGCACTTAGCGAATTACGCAACAATGGTGGTCTTAGCCTCAGCCGCATTGGCGAGCCGAAGCTGCTCAGGAGCCGCTAAATAGTCGCGCCGATCAATTGTTATCTGACCGGACTTTGGTCAACAATAGAGCGTTACGTTCTGATGAGACTGGGGAATTTTTCGATGCTAAATAACTTAGGTTTGTTTTTAACCAAACGAGCGCACTTATCGCCTGATGTAGAGGCCTATGTCGAAAGCGATAGTAGTTATCGCCTTACCTATACGGAACTGAATGACCGCAGTAGTCAGTTGGCTAACGCATTTGTGGCGTCGGGTATAGAAAAGGGCGAGCGGGTTGGCCTGCTGTTAATGAACTCCAGCGAATTTATGGAGTCCTACTACGCATTGGCTAAAATCGGCGCGGTAGTGGTGCCGTTGAATTGGCGGTTGGTGGCTGATGAATTGGAGTTCATCCTCAAAGACAGCGGCACCAAGCGCCTGATCTTTGACAATGATTTTGTCGACACTGTTGCGGATCTGCACAGCCGGGGCGACAAGACGGATATTACCCAGTGGCTGCAAGTGGCTCAGCCCGACGAGATTGCGCATTTTGCAGTCGACTACCGTGCTTTCCGTGATGCCCAGCCAACCAAAGAACCGGAGATCAATGCGGCCGACCACGATATGCTGTACATCATGTACACCTCGGGCACCACAGGGTTACCCAAGGGTGTTGTGCATACTCACCATACATCGATCTGGGGACTGCTGAGCATTGCCGCGACGGCGGAATATCATCCTCCCGAACGTTATCTGGCCTGCCTGCCCATGTTCCATGTTGGCGCGCTTACGCCCTTAGCGGTGAATGTCTATAAAGGCGCTACGTCAATCGTGATGCGCAGCTTTGACCCTGTGGCAGCGTGGCAAATTATTGAGCGCGAGAAAGTGACCAGTGCGCTGTGTGTTCCGGCGATGTTGAACTTCATGTTGCAAGTACCAAATTTTGAAAACTTTGACCGCTCGACCCTGCGTTGGATGATGACCGGTGCAGCGCCTGTGCCGCCGGCGTTGACCAAGCGCTACAGCGAAATGGGCATTGAACTGTTGCAGGTTTACGGCCTAACTGAAACCTGTGGTCCGGCGTGTTTGATGGATGCCAAGGGCTCATTAGTGAAACCGGAATCTACTGGTAAAGCGTTCTTCCATACCGAGGTCAAAATAGTCGACAGTTCTGGCGTTACCTGTCCTCCCGGCGAGGCCGGCGAGGTGCTGGTGCGTGGCGAACACATTATGACCGAGTACTGGAACCGCCCCGAAGCTACAGCAGAGACCATTGTGGACGGGTGGTTGCATACAGGTGATGTGGCCACTATGGATGAACAGGGATTTGTGGTGATTCAAGACCGCATCAAGGACATGATTATTTCTGGAGGCGAAAATGTTTATCCTGCAGAAATCGAAGGTGTACTTGGTGCGCATCCGAATATTTCGGAAGCTGCGGTCATTGGCCAAGAGAGTGCACGTTGGGGCGAATCGCCGCTGGCGATTGTGGTCAGGACTGATGAGTCTCTTACCGAAAATGAGGTTCTTGAATACTGTAACGGTAAGCTCGCGCGCTTTAAGCAACCGCAATCTGTAGTGTTCGTAGAGCAAATTCCACGCAATCCTAGTGGCAAGATTTTGAAACGGGTACTGCGTGAGCAATTTCCGGATGCTGCACCCACTTAAGCCTTAGTCGCATCGGGGGAGGCGAGCATGGAATTGGCTGAATTAGAGCAGCGGCTGCTGCCGTTTTGTGAGGCACGGTACAGTGGTGCTGTAAACATTACAGAAGTCGTTACCATGCCAGGCCATGCTGGATTCGCCTATGGGTTCAAGGTGGCCCATGAGCAAGGCGAAGACGCCTGGTTTATTCGCTTGCCGCCGCCCAATGTGAATTGGGTTGGCACCGCTGACGTGCTGCGTCAGGTTGCAGTGCTCAATGCGTTGGATGCCACCGACGTACCCCATTGTTCGGTGCGCTGGTCTGGGGACGATCTCAATTGGTTCGGTTGCCCATACTTTGTGGTGCCGTGGTTGCAGGGCGATGTGCTGAGGCTGGGGCCAGAGGACTGGGGTTCCGCGTTAAGTGATGAGCAACTGTTGGTATTTGGCCGCCAGGCAATGACAGCGTTGGCTAAGGTCCATCGTGTGGACATAAGCCAGGTAAGTTATCTGGGTGATCCGGTGCCCTTTGCCGATGATGTGGTGCGCTGGGATAAATTTTATGCAAAAGCTGCGGAACCCCAGCGGCTGGCTGCGGTGCCTGAGGTGCGGCAGCGGTTGCTGGATACCATCCCGGAGAATGCACCTATAGGCATATTCCACGGCGATTTCCAAACGGCCAATCTCTTCGCCACACCGGATGCCCAGCTCGGCGCAGTCATCGATTGGGAGCTCACGGGCATTGGCGCAACGCTCAACGATTTGGGTTGGATTTGTACGTTCAGTGATCCCCTGGCCTGGGACCGCAGCCATCCAAGACCGCATTTTTTGACCCCGGATACGCTAATCAGTTTGTACGCAGAGGCATACGACGGCGAACTGCCGAATATCAATTGGTACAGAGCCTTGGCGGCGTACAAGTTTGCGATTATCAGTGGGCTCAATTTGAGCCTGCACCGGCGCGGCAAACGAGTGGACGAGACTTGGGAAACCACGGCAATGTCTATGCAGCCATTAATAGAGCGGGCATTGGATCTGCTGGCATAAGTCGACTGGGCCCATGCCTTGCCGTCCCGCTGGTCGAGTCCTCTATACGCCGGGCGTTAATGCATGCGTGTTCGTGATTGCACCACCAGCGGGGCTGGAATCTTAGACTCCAGATCTCACTTCAAGGTTAAAATTGATCGCCCTGCGCTGATCGCTCAAGCATGGCCATTAGATCCATAGTAGCCACGCCCTGCCGCGCCAGAATCTGTGTGGTTCGGGAACCAACGAATTCGTCCCATGCAGGGTGCGGCAACATATAAAATTGCTTGTTGGCCATGGCCGTAAAAACATAATCGGCGATTTCAGCCGGACTCTTGCCATTCGCCAGCATCGCCTTTGCTGCTTGGTACTGAGGATCGTCTGCGTCCGCTTGGGTTTGCTCTGCCCCCGGGCGATTGCGCTCGGCATTAAAGATCTGCGTATCTACGAATCCCGGGCATAGAACGCCAGCATTTATGTTGGCTTCGCGTTGCTCCAGATCAGACTGCACGCCTTCTGTCAGGGCAAGTACGCCATGTTTGCTAACTCCATAGGAGCCGCCCATAGGCATTACCGCGGCCAAAGAGGCGGTATTCACTATATAACTCTCCTCGCCATGCTCCAGCATGTGCGGGATAAATGTTTGCACGCCGTAGAGTACGCCGTAAAAGTTCACGCCCATGACCCAATGCCAGTCTTCATCAGGCGCCTCCCAGACTGCCTTGCCAGCGCTATTGCCCGCTGCGACGCCCGCATTATTAAACACTAGGTGCACATTGCCATAGGCGTCGGTTGCTTGTTGCAGCAGATTATTTACCGAAGTTTTTACCATGGTATCGGTCATAACGCCGATCACATTGGCCTGGCGCTGCGCAACTTTCTCGACAGCCTGGTCCAAAGCATCTTGTTGAATATCGCCGAGCACGACATTCATGCCCAATCCTGCACAATGCTCGGCCAAGCCGAGTCCAATCCCGCTAGCGCCGCCGGTGATCACGGCGGTTTTGCCACTAAAGTCTTGCATATGAGGCTCCCAGTTTTTGCGCCAGTTTAGGCCAGTCATAAGTGCGTCGCCAGCATATTGCATGACTGGGAAGAATATTTTGGGGTAATCTTCGAGCAAAGAAAAAAGGGGGAAATTATGCAACGCATGCAACTTGAATTTGTGGATAGGGTCGCGGTTTTAAAGTTCGATCACCCTGAGGTAATGAACGCGGTGGGCGGGCAAATGCTGCGCGACTTTGGAGCCGCTGTGACAGAGATAAAAGCGCGCGGGACCGATGTCAGGTGTTTACTGCTGACCGGGAACGGTCGTGGTTTTTGTGCCGGTGCTAACTTACAGGACGACGATAAGAATAAAGGCTCGAATGAGGCTGGTGGCTCGTTACGCCACGGCTATCACCCGCTGATGTTCGAACTTCGCGGTCTAGAGATGCCCATGGTCACCGCAGTTAACGGCGCTGCGGCGGGCGTCGGTATGAGCTTTGCGATGATGGGCGATATCGTCTGTGCGTCTGAGGATGCCTACTTTTTGCAGGCATTTGCGCGTATCGGTTTGATACCCGATGGTGGTGCTACTTATTTGTTGCCGCGTTTGGTGGGGTGGGGTCGTGCCATGGAATTATCGCTGCTGGCGGAACGTTTGCCCGCCGCTACGGCGCACGAGTGGGGCTTGGTTAATCGTGTTTTCGCCGATACTGAGGCGCTAGCCGCTGGCTCTATGGAACTCGCGCAACGCTTGGCTAATGGCCCGCGGTCCCTGGCGCTGATTCGCAAAGCCTACTGGCAAAGCTGGGGCAATAGTTATGAGCAGCAGCTTGAACTGGAGGCCCAACTACAGAATGAAGCCGGGCGCAGTAGTGATTTCCGTGAGGGTGTGAGCGCGTTTTTACAAAAACGAGATGCCGCTTTTAAAGGCGAATAGGCGACATAGCACAGTATTATTAGAAAACGGGGCGAAGAGTATGAGTTTAGCAGGGCGTGTCGCGCTGGTTACCGGAGGCGGTCGTGGTGTTGGTAAAGGGATTTCAATGTCACTGGCAGCGGCCGGAGCGACGGTTGCAGTGAACTATCGCCGTGATGAAGAAGCAGCGGCGGCGACGGTAGCCGATATTGTTAGCAATGGTGGTAAGGCCCAGGCCTATGCCGCTTCGGTGGATGACTTTGAGCAGAACGCAGAAATGGTGGCTGCTATTGAGGCTGACCACGGTGCTATTGGTATTTTGGTGAACAATGCGGGTATCGCCAGTCGCGGTCAAAGTGTAGTGGATACAGACCCTGCAGAGATGCGTCGCGTGGTAGCCACCCACGCCTTTGGACCTCACTACTTAGCCAGTCTGGTGTTGCCGAAA
The DNA here is from genome assembly GCA_002684495.1 of Gammaproteobacteria bacterium. Lineage (GTDB taxonomy): Bacteria > Pseudomonadota > Gammaproteobacteria > Pseudomonadales > Azotimanducaceae > UBA4421. The sequence goes on from NYVG01000061.1 coordinate 12,274, forward strand.
ATGCGCGACTTAGATCGCGGCGACATCATTATGATTTCTAGTGTGGCCACGCGCTCGCTGGGCGGTTACGGCGCGCCCTACAACATGGGTAAGACCGCTATGGAGGCGTTGGCCTATACCCTTGCTAAAGAAGAGCGCGAGCATGGCATTCGGGTAAATATCGTTGCTCCTGGGCTTGTGGATACGGACATGGGGCAGCGCCTGATTCATGCGGTTCAGGGCGTAGAGGACATCCGCACGCTAGACCAATCCATGCCCTTTGGTCGGGTTTGTCAGCCGGAGGATGTGGCCAATGTGGTGCGGTTTTTGGTCAGCAACGAGAATTCCTATCTGACTGGCGAACGACTGTACTGCGATGGCGGTGGGCAAAATTTGCGTTAGTAGGATCGCCCGCTATCCGTCTGTAAATTTTGCGAGCAAACGCGCTCGCGCAGCGGCAGCGTCGGCAAGGGGCTGTTGGCGAAAGCCGGCGACCTCTTCGGCGCTATAGCGGGTGAACGGTTGCGGCAGTTGCGCCGCACTCATGGTCAGTAATATCCAATTCAATACGTTCGCAAGATCTTGATCGCTGAGGGGGGAATTGGCTGAGCCGGGCACCTGCACGAGATAGGCGCGTCCGCCGTCGACGCTGAGAAAATTGCCAACAAAATCGGCCATAGCAGGGATATCGTTTAAGCCGCGCCCATCTGCAGCGTGGCAGCCCTGACAATTCAGCATGTAGTTCAAGCGTGTCGCGGTAGGGTCGATACCTGCAGCGGTCAAAGCTTGCGTCGACGCGGTATCCGCTATGGCCGAGCAACTCAGAACTAGACTGATGGTCGCGGTTTTCCAGCCCATTACATGAGCGCCTCAATATGCGCCTGGGCGGAACGGGCTAATGCCTCAAGGTCATAACCGCCCTCTAATGTGGAGACCACGCGGCCCTGACTGTATCGGTTGGCAATACTTACAATTTGCCGGGTGATCCATTGAAAGTCTTGCTCTTGCAGATTCAATGCCGCCAGTGGATCCAATTGATGGGCGTCAAATCCTGCAGACACTAATATTAAGTCTGGCTGGTGTTGTTCCAGAGCGCCTAACCATTGGGTGCTGATGGCGCGTCGAAAGTCGTCACCGCCACTGCCCGCAGGCAACGGCGTGTTGACGATGTTCGGCTGCTCAATATCGTCCAGTCGATTCGGATAGTAAGGATGCTGAAAGCTCGAGCACACCATAATTTGAGGATGGTCTTTGCAGATATCGACGCTGCCATTGCCGTGATGAACATCGAAATCAACGATTGCAACGCGGTCTATATCCGGCTGCTCCAGTGCATGGAGGGCGGCGATGGCGACGCTGTTGAGTAGGCAAAAGCCCATGGCTGAATTTGCCTCAGCATGATGTCCTGGTGGCCGCACTGCGCAGAAAACACGTTGCTCTGTGCCTGCCAGAACATCGTCCACGCCGCTGCATACTGCGCTTGCCGCGAGTCTCGCCGCGTTGAGGCTGCGCGTGCCCATCCAGGTGTCGGGGTCGAGTGGCACGATACCGTCGGTGGGCTCGCTGCGTCGCAGAAACTCTAAGTGCTCGGTGGTGTGAGCAGCTAGAATTTGCGCATCATTGAGGTCGCTTGGTTCGCGCAGCTGACAGTCATCGAGAATGCCTTCGCGATCCAGATGATCCAGCAAATGGCGCAACCTATCTGGTCGCTCAGGGTGGCCCTCGGCGACATCGTGGTGAATAAACTCCGGATGGGTGTAAATATGCATGGCGTGAAATATGCCCGAAGAGTGCGTTGCAACCAAGGGCATTGGTTATGCCTAGGGTCAAAAAATCTAGTTCCGGATTGGGCAGACTCGAGTGGCAGAGATGTTGCCGATCCAAGCGATAAGAGTCTTTATTTGAAGGGGGTGCTCGGTATGCTGCGAAAGCTGGCCCGCCAATAGCCCGGGAGCAGGGGTCTTTAGCCAGAAATTGGGTTTATGATGATCAATTTGCTAGAGGTGAAAACGAGCGTGTTATCTGTGTTGTCCCTGCTGCGCACTATGATCGCCATGATGGTTGGCGGTTTTGTCTGGGTGCTGGTTAATAACGCGCTGGGACAACCGCCCGGCGTGATGATGTTGCTGCCGGTATGGATTGCGGGTTTGGCGGGCGGCGCGGTCTGCACGATGTATTCTGTTCGCCAGGGTATTCCCATGGCGGCGGTCAGTGGTCTATTGCTGGCATTGTTATTTTTGTGGTTTCGGCATGTACATCTGGCGCTGCCGATCACGGGTGGTGCATTGGTCGCGCTATGGCCGTTATGGTTTCCACCGGCGTATTATTTAGGCGCATACGCCTATGTGTTGGTTTTGCTTCGCAGCGAGAGGTAAGTAGTGCAGGATTTATTGAATTTATTGGCCCCCGGTCAGCGTGTTTTTGTTGCCGGTAGCAGTAACGAACCCAGCGGTCTGCTCCAAGCTATGGCACAGCTGGAGTTGCCGGAAAATCTCAATTTCATCCAATTCCCCATTCCCGGACTCAATGCCGTGGACTTTACCGGCTGGAATCCTAGCACTCAGCTCACTACTTTTTTTATGACACCGACCCTAGCGCAAGCAGATTTGGCTAGGGTGCATTACTTGCCCATGCAGATGCGCGCGGTTTTCGACTATCTGAGTGATAACGTCGACGTTTGCCTTTTGCAGGTTGCCTATGATCGTGATGGGGTTTTACGTATCGGCCCGAATGTGGATTTCACAGCCCCGGTACTTAGCACAGCTAAAGTCGTCATTGCGGAACTCAATACCGCTCTGCGTGCACCCTTAGGCTGTCCGACCATTGAGCCGGGGCGCATTGATTATTTGTTTGATAGTCACCGTCCGTTAACGCCAATGGCGGTGCCGAAAATTGATGCGGCGGCACAAAGCATTGGTGCATTAGTGGCTGATCTCATTAACGACGGTGATTGCTTGCAAACTGGTATTGGGGCAATCCCGGCAGCAATTCTCAACGAGTTAGATGGCAAAAGTGATTTGGGGCTGCATGGCGGATTATTGGATGCTGGGGGGCGACGCTTGATTGAAGCCGGTAACGTTAACGGTATGCGTAAAGCCATCGACCAGGGTCGGCATATAACGGGTATGGCGCTGGGTGACGACGCGCTATTTGATTGGTTAGCCGATCAGTCCTCGGTGATTTTTCGTGGTGCTGATCACACCCACGAAGTCAGTGCCATCGCGCAACTGCAAAATTTTGTGTCGATTAATTCTGCGGTGGAAGTGGATCTATTTGGTCAGGTCAATGCAGAGTACGCAGGCGGTCGGCAAATTTCTGGCACCGGGGGCTCGGTGGATTTTATGCGGGCTGCGAAAGTATCTAAGGGCGGCCGCTCTATTGTCGCCATGAATGCCACCGCAAGGGGTGGCACGGTGTCGCGAATCGTGCCCCGGGTCGATATGGTCACGGCGTTGCGCACGGATGTAGATATCGTAGTCACCGAGTTTGGCGTGGCGCAGTTGCAGAACCTGCCCAATCGCCAGCGTGCGGCGGCATTGATTGATATTGCAGCGCCGCAGTTTCGCGATGAGTTACGCAGTCAGATGCCCTCGGGATAGATCAATCCTGTCCTAGCCAAGCGATAGTGGCTGGGTTTAGGGAATCTGAGTTAGAAAAAACGCGTACTCCTCGGCGACTTCTCGCAATGCGGTGAAGCGCCCAGATTGACCGCCGTGCCCCGCCTCCATATTGGTTTTCAGCAGTAGCAGGTTGTCGTCAGTTTTTTCGTGGCGCAGCTTCGCCACCCATTTAGCGGGCTCCCAATAGGTCACCCTTGGATCATTAAGACCTGCGGTGACGAGCATAGGCGGATAGGCCTGACTTTTTATCTGGTCATAAGGTGAATAGGCCTGAATGATGGCGTAGTCCTCGGCGCTGTCGATGGGGTTGCCCCACTCCGGCCATTCCATCGGGGTAAGAGGGAGATCGGGGTTGAGCATCGTATTTAATACATCGACAAAGGGCACATGTGCAACCACCGCCGCGTAAAGCTCGGGGGCTTGATTGATGACTGCACCCATAAGCTCACCGCCGGCGCTACCGCCACTGATGAGCACCCGGCCAGCGCTGGTATAGCCCTCGTTAATTAAGTGACGTGTGCAATCAACGAAATCGTTAAAGGTATTCTCACGCTGCTGCAGCTTGCCGCCTTGGTACCAGTGATAGCCTAGATCGTCCCCGCCGCGAATATGCGCGATTGCGAAAATGACCCCGCGGTCGAGGAGCGACAGCGTGTTCGTTGAAAAAGCGGGCGCGATGGCATGCCCGTAGGCGCCATAGGCGTAAAGGTGCAGTGCAGTTCTGCCGTCGGGCGGGGTGTCGCGTTTATAGACTAGGCTGATCGGTACCTGTTGACCATCTCGTGCGGTCGCCATAAGACGCTCGGATTGGTAATCATGGGCGTCGTAGCCGCTGGGTATCTGTTGTACCTTGCGGATCTTTAGTGTGCGCGCAGCGATATCGTAGTCCATGACGCTATGAGGTGTGGTCAGAGAACTGTACTGCAGCCGTAAAAAGCTGCTCTGAGGATTTGGGTTGGCCCCTAGGTCAAGGCTATAGGTCGCCTCGGGCAACTGGATAAAGTGGCGATTGTTGTCCGCACTGATAACCAGAATTTGGTCTAGGCCATCGATGCGCTGGGCTACAAAAACCTGCTCATCGAACACTAAGTGGCCCAATAGATAATGGGCATCGTCCCCGGCCAGAAAGACCTGCCACTGGCTCAGGCTGTGTGCTGTTAGCGGCGCGGTATAGAGATCAAAATTTGCTTGGCGTTTATTGCTGCGAATCAGTAATTGGTCTTGGTAGTGTTCGACCTCGTATTCATGGCCGGTCTTGCGTGGGCTGATCAAAGTCGGCGCACTACTGAAATCGTTAGCGGGCAAAAATCGGACCTCGCTGGTGACATGGTCGGCACTGTGCAGGAATACCAACTCTTCTGACTGGCTCAAGTGCATAGACAGAAAAAAGCCACTATTTTCTTCGGCGCAGATCAGAGTGTCGGCCTCGTCGCTGAGCAATTTGCGCCAATAGATTTTGTCTGGACGCCACTGGGCATTGACCTGTCGATAGAGGATGCCGTCGCTGGCCTTGTTCCAGATGGGGTCGCCTACGGTGTCAGAGATCGGTGCTGTCGCCTCGTTACTGTGTTGCAGATTGATGACGTACAGCGTGAAGCGCTCACTACCGTCGCCATCTACGCTGTACGCCAGATATTCATTGTTGGGACTAACGCTCAGTGCGCCTAGGCGAAAGTAGTCGTGACCCTCGGCGAGGGAATTTTCGTCGATCAATAGAGTCCACTGCTCTGGGGCAACTTGCTCTAGGTCGTGGGTTCCAGCCGCTCGATACCAGCGCCGATATTGGTCGCCCTCGGTAAAGCGCCATTGGTAATGAAAGCCGTTGTGGAAATACGGCACGCTCGCATCATTGTCGCTTTTGCGCGCCTTCAATTCGGCAAACAAAGTGTCCACAAGGGACTGATGCGGGGCCATGCACCGCTCAAAGTAGGCGTTTTCCGCCTGCAGATAATCGAGTACTTCGGGGTCGGTGACGGTGGGGTAGCCGGGGTCTTGTAGCCAGGCGTATGGATCGGCTGTGACGATGCCGTGGTGGCTGTGCTCATGGTGTTTGCGGTCTGCCTTGGGCGGGTCGCCAAACGTTGTATGGGTTGTCATAGTATCGATGGGTCTGCTGAAAAAGCATGTAGAGTAGTGTGCTGGGCGTTAACTTGCACCCTTGCGGCAACGGACTTTTTGATACTCAAAGGAGATACTCATGGCACATATTCCACCGCTAGATATGGGTAGCCATCCCGAACTGCAGCCCGTGTTCGCAAGCGCCGCCGCGGCCATGGGATTCGTCCCCAACAGTACCCGCACCATGGCTCATATGCGGCAATTGCCCTTTGTTTTTTCTGCGCTGTTCGCAACCATAATGGGCGGTGACGCCAAGGCGATTTTCGCAGGACTGCAAGAGGTCATACCCGAGCAAAATGCTGCCGAGGAAAATCTTCCCCCAGAGCTGCTGCAACTCATTGCATATTGCGTGAGCCTAAGTGCGGGCTGTCGCTATTGTCAGGCTCATACCGGCCACAACACCGAGCGCGTCAGTGGTGCCCCGGAACTGCAGGCTGAGCGGCTTGCCCAAGTGCTGAATTATGAAACGGCGACCTGCTTTAGTGCTGCTGAGCGAGCCGCGATTGGCTTGGCGTTGGCCGCAGGCCAGGTGCCTAACGCCAGCGACAGCGAGCACTTCGCGCAGTTACGGCCGCACTTTTCCGAGCGCCAGCAGGTACAGATCGTCGCCGTGATCAGTCTGTTTGGCTTTTTGAATCGATGGAACGACACATTGGCTACAACTCTGGAACAGGCGCCCATTGATTTTGCCAAGCAAACTTTAGCAGCTGGTGGATGGCGCCTATCCAAGCACGGAGCGGAGTAGCCCACGATGTGTGGACGGCTGCACGTGTGCGCTGCAGATGTTACTGAACTGCTGCAGGAGTTCGCTGAACTGATCCACCCAGGACCGGATAATCTAAATGCAGCACCTACCGAGGATATTGCGGTACTGGTTGCGGACGCCGATGGTGCCGTGCAATTGCGCTTGATGCGCTGGTGGCTGACACCGAGTTGGGCGCAACAGCCGAGCACTCGCTACAGTATGTTTAATGCTAAGTCCGAAACCGCGGCGACACTGCCGAGTTTTCGTGAGCCGTACAAACGCCAGCGTTGTGTAGTGCCCGTCAGTGGCTTTTACGAGTGGGCGCGTCGGCAGGGACATAAGCAGGCCTATTTTTTACGCAGTGTTGAGAATACTGGGCTACTGCTGGCCGGGCTCTGGGATCGCTGGCAGGGTGTTGATGACGCAGGGCAATCCCACTCCATAGATAGCTTCACCATACTCACCACTGGCGCCAGCCCATCGATGCAGGCACTGCATCATCGGCAACCGGTACTGTTAGATCAAGAACGGGCACGGCGTTGGTTAGACCCCAACATAGCGACAGCGGAGCTGGAGCATTATTTTGCACCGCAACTGGTTACAGCTGTTGAAGCGCGGCCGGTGTCGTCATGGGTAAATAACGCGCGCAACAAAGACCTGCGTTGCGCACAAGCAATAGCGGAATCTGTCGTGTTAAATTGAAGCTGGTACAGACCGGTGTTGGAGATGGATTTGATTTTACGTAAGGGGCTTTGGTCAGGACGCGGCAGTGTGCTCACGGAGGGTGCGAGCCTAGGGCAAAGCATTACGCTTGACGGCGAAGTGGTGGATGAGCTCGATGGTTTGACGATTACTGGCGAGATCAGTGACAGCTATAATTTACCCGTATCTGTGCGTATCGCTCCGAACGAAGTGGGAACCTATGTCATCGATGCACGCTTAGGTAAAGTTGCACTTGACGGTATCGCTAAGCTCGAAAGCGAGCCTAACCACGCTCTGCTGTGGCATGAGTCGGGTATCTATAGCGCCAGCGTATCCTTATTCAGTATTGGCGGGGGTCTGGGCTGTCGCGGTTTCTTTCGCGACGCCAAAGGCGCGCTTACTTGGGAGATGCAGATACAACCAAAACAACAGGCGGTTGGCGGCGCCAATGTGGTGTCACTGGCGCGACGGCGTCGGTAGCCGGATTCGTGCTTCAGTCGATCAAATAGGGTCGAACAAGTTGTTCAATCTGTTGGCGCAGCGTATGTATCTGAGCTTGTGCGTTGGCACTGTTTAGAATGAAACGACTCAGTGTGGTATTGGTTATACCGGACAGCGTATGGGCCATAAGCTGGATGTCTACGTCGTCTTGCAGATGGCCCATGCCCTTGGCCATACTCAGGGCTGAGTAGTAATAGCCGTCGCCCGCATGGTCGATGGTTTCGATCAAGTTAGTGGCTTCGCTGGACTGATCAGGCATGGTGAGGCTGGCGGTGATAGTGAGTATCCATTTAACGTCGTCGCGACCGAAGCTCTGCAAGCGTAACTGGTTGATCTCGTCTAAGGTGCCGAGCAGGTCGCCGTCATAATGTTTGACGGCGTCGCTAATAGCTGGCCCCGGGCCGACGTAAACCTCTAGCAACATCTCGACTAAAATTGAGGCTTTGGAGGGATAATAGTTATAAAGCGTTTGATAACTCACGCCGGCAGCGTCTGCTATTTGGCGGGTGGTTACAGCGTCCCACTGGCCTTGTTTGGCGAGTTCCTTGGCCGCATTAAGAATTGCAGTTCGGGTACGGGCCTTATTTTTTTCGCGCAAAGACATATTTAGATTATAGTCCAAAGTTTGACTTGATATATTATTCTTGCGCTAGGGTGGATTGCAAGTTAGTCTCTTTCGCCAATTATCGAATAGAGCGATTACGATGATGCTGACACGATGTTTGCGCTTGTTTTTGCTGGTCGCCATAGCCATGGGTGGCGCTGGCCTAGCTGCAGAAGAGTTCGATCCCATGACCTTAGTCACCCGGCAGATTGATCAAACGCGTGGTCTAAGCTCATATTCCGAGATGACGATGTTGATTAAGCGCCCGAGTTGGCAGCGAGAGTCGACTCTGTATGCCTGGACCCGCGGACGCGAAGACGCATTGATTAGGTTCGTGGCGCCGGCTCGCGACGCTGGTAATGCCCTGTTGAAACAGGGCGATAAGATGTGGACCTTTAATCCCAAGTTGAATAAAAGCATTCGTTTGCCTGGCGGCATGATGTCGCAAAGCTGGGCAGGCTCGGACTTTTCTTACGATGATATGTCGCGTAGCGACAAATGGATCAAGCACTATCGGCTTGAGCATGTGGATACCGAGGAACACGATGGGCTGAAAACCTTCACCATTGACGCGATTCCGTTCGACGACGCGCCGGTGGTTTGGGGCAAAGAGCGTTTGCGTATTCGCGAAGACGCGGTGCTGATAGAGGCAATTTATTACGATCAGGATCTGCAGCCGTTGCGGCGCATGGTGTCTACCGAAATTGGCGTCTTGGGCGGCCGCACTATGGCCACAACGCTACGCATGCTGGACTTGGAGAAGCCAGACAGCTTCACCGAGGTTAGATACGACGCCATGGATTTCGATGTGGCGCTAGAAGACCGGTTGTTCACGTTATTTTCGTTGCAATCAAGAAGCCGTTAAATCGTGATTGCACTGGCTTGGCGAAACCTCTGGCGGAATAAAACCCGCACTCTGCTCACCGCCTGCGGCATCGCTTTTGCGGTGTTCTTGGTGACTTTTTCCATGGCGTTGCAGGGTGGTAGCTACGCCGACATGATTAAAGCCGCGACGCGCTTTTATACCGGCCATGCGCAAATCACCCAGCGCGATTTTGTATCCGACAGTAAGTTGGAACAAACCATTCCTAACGCCACCGCGCTGGGTGACCAGTTGCAAAGCAGCCTACCGCTAGTGGCGCTGCCTCGGGTGCAAGCTTTTGGCATTGTGTCCAAAGACGAACGCTCTATTGGCGGCATGTTGATGGGTGTGGATTTTGCACTTGAAGCGGCACAGTTGGATCTGTTCGATAGTATCAGCGCCGGCGCAGTGCCGACCCAAACCGACGAGGCGCTGGTGGGCGCCGCTATGGCACGTAACCTCGGCGTGGAACTGGGTGATGAAATCGTTATTTTAGGCTCTGGCAAGCAGGGTGGGGTGGCGGCCATGGCCCTTACCATTGGTGGCGTATTGTCTACAGGTCAAGCCGAGTTGGATCGTAGTTTGCTTTTCGCGCCGCTCGCGGGCGTGCAGGAGGCATTTGGTCTGGAAGACGAGGTACACAATATTGTACTGGTGCTCGAAAATTATGCTCAGGGCGCTGCGTTAGCACAGCCCATTGGCGAACTGTTGCAAGCGGATCAGAGTTATCGCACTTGGCAACAGTTATTGCCAGAGGTCGAACAGGGTATTGAACTGGATCGGGTATCAGGCCAACTATTCTTTTTTATTCTGCTCATTTTGGTCAGTTTTGCGGTTTTAAATACCTTCGTGATGGTGATATTCGAACGCACGCGCGAGTTTGGCATGCTCATGGCGCTGGGCCTGCGTCCATGGCAGATCATTGGACAGGTGCAAATAGAAGCATTTTTCCTCGGATTGAGTGGCGCTCTCATAGGGTTAGTGTTGAGTGCATCGCTGGTGGCGTATCTTTCTGAAGTGGGCATCCCGCTGAGCGCCTACGGGGAGGGGGAAGCGGCGGCTAAGGAGGCCTTCGCGAAACTGCAAGCGGGCAGTATTACGCACATGTACCCAGCGTTTTCGGTTGCGAGTATGGCGACGGCACCCCTGGTACTTATAGTGGGCACTCAGTTGTCTGCGTTGTTTTGTATGTTGCGGGTGCGACGACTCAATCCCGTTACAGCGCTGCGAGTGGAGTAAGCCGTGCCATTTAAACTCATCTTGCAACTCAGCGTTCGGAACCTATTTCGCTATCCTCGCCGCAACGGGTTATTGCTCGTAGCGATCGCATTTGCGCTAGCGGGTGCGACGCTGACCAATTCGCTGATGCGGGGTTGGCAATACGACATGCTGGATCGCGCAGTAGAAAATTTAGTCGGCCATGTGAAGGTGCAGGCGTCAGAGTACCGAGACGATCCCAACATGCAGCACAGTTTTGTGCTGCCAGAAAACTATATGCCTCAGCTAAGCGGGGTTGAGATCGCAGGCTGGGCGCCACGGATAAAAGTGCCCGCAGTGGTTCTCAGCGAGCGTCAAAGTCGCGGGGTGCAATTGGTCGCGGTGGACCCCGAGCGGGAGGGTATTTCGTTTTTCTCCGAACTTAAGTTCACGGGTGAGAAACTGACTGATGCAGAGGACGGGCGCATCGTTATTGGCGCGGAGCTGGCACGGCAGTTACAGACCAGAGTAGGCCGAAAATTAGTGGTGCTGACCCAGAGCGCAGATGGTAAGAATCGCGAGCGTGGGTTTCGGATTGCTGGAACATTTGATGCAGACGGTACGTCATTGGAAAAAGCATTTGCCTTTACCGGATTGGCGTCGGCTCAGTCCTTTTTGCGCGATCAAACAACCAACGAAACAGCTGGCCTCGTTACCGAGGTATCCTTTTTGCTTACTGAAGAGCCTCTGCGCGAGGTTGCCGTTAGTGAATTAGAAGTGGTCTTTCCAAATAAGGACATTGCCGACTGGCGCGTGTTGCAACCTCAGGTGGCCGAGATGTTTGTGTTAGCAGATGCCTCGATCTACATCATCTTTTTGCTCATGATGGGTGGATTGGCATTTGGCCTAGTGAATACACTCATTGCCGCGGTAATGGAGCGCGTGCGCGAACTTGGAATGCTCCGTGCCATTGGTATGCAGCGTCGAGTGGTACTGGCTCAGGTTGTGGTCGAATCTATGATGATTATGTGTGTCGGCATTGTACTCGGCTTGGCCGCTGGCTGTCTGGGCGTGTGGGCGTTGTCGGATGGCATCGACCTTAGCGCCTTTGCGGAGGGCATCGATGCATTTGGTATGAGCGCGCTGCTCATCCCGGTATTACATTTTGAGGATCTGTGGCTGTTTAGCGGGCTAAGCCTGATTTTGGGATTTATTGCCAGCATTTTTCCGGCGCTGCGCGCCGTGCGCATAAAGCCATTGATGGCGATGAATCGTTAATTATCGAACGTAACGCGATACGCAGTAGAAAAAGCGAGATGCAAATGCAACAACCTGTGGTGTGCTGTAAAGATGTAAGCCGAACCTACCAGCAGGAATCTGTGCCTGTGCACGCCTTGCGGGGCGTCGACTTGGACGTGCAAGAGGGTGAGTTTGTCAGCTTGGCGGGCCCATCGGGTTCTGGTAAATCGACCTTACTTAATATTATTGGCGGCCTCGACGAGCTCAGTGGAGGTTCGGTGACGGTTGGCGGGGTTGAACTGGCGGGCATGAATCCGGCTAAGTTGTCAGCACTGCGTCTGCAAAAAATCGGTTTTGTGTTTCAGGCCTATAACCTGCTGCCGGTGTTGTCGGCTTTGGAAAATGTCGAGTTTATTCTGCAATTGCAGGGCGTGGATAAACAGCAGCGTCGCGAGCGCGCTGAAAAGGCATTGGCGAACCTGGGCCTTGGGGATTTGGGTGATCGCAGACCCGGGGAACTCTCTGGTGGGCAGCAGCAGCGC
>NYVG01000062.1 GCA_002684495.1 Gammaproteobacteria bacterium
AATAACAAACCCAACTGCCCATCACGCAGACCCCCTCTAAAATCACCCGCCGTTACACTCGCCTGAGCATGACGCGCAATCACCTGAATACCACCATCTAACTTACCAAAGGCAAAGTCACCAGCCAAGGTAACAAAATCATCAAACTGGGCCTGCAAACCAATAACCGCCACCCCTTCTAAATCCGTCGACAGCGCCTGAAAATGGAAATCCGCCACCGCATCACCATCAATATCGATACCATCCGCAGCACCGTAACTGATCACACTATCATTGTATTGCAATAACACTTCTTGTGCCGTCGCCACAAAACCAGCACCTTCCAAGATCAAACTACCATCCGCTTCCAGCGCTACAGTGCCATCAGCATGCACAATCACACCCAAAACACCGTTCTCCACACCCACACGCATGTCACCCGCTTGCAATAACGCCGACACCTCACTAGCCCTAGCATGAATCTCAGCACCGTCTTTGACAAAAACAAAATCACCCGACAGGGTAAAGACATCGGCAAAACTGGCCTGCAAATCCGCAATCTGGATACCCTGTAACTGCGTCGACGCCGGTAAATCCACATAGGTATATGACACCACCCCAGCACTTAGGGTTTGACCCGTATAAGCCTCTCCTGTGGTGTTATAGCGCACACTCACCTGCTCGGCCGTCGCCTCAGCAAAACCACCTCCACTGAGACTTAAGCTACCACTGGCTTCCAGCGCTACCCCACCATCGCGGCGCAAATGTAATCCTAGACCCGCATTACTAACGCCAACCCGCATCGCTCCTGCTTGCATCTGCGCTGAACCATTATTAGCCACGGCAAGCAAATCATCGCCTTGCTTTTGAAAACCAAAATCCCCTTTGAGCGTGACAAAGTCACCCAGCGCCAAGCCAATATCTTCACCAACAAACACCACAAACGGCTGAGAACCGTCAGCACTGGCCGCCACTTCCTGCTCACTAAACAGAATCCGGTTCTCCACACCGCCCATAGTAAACGTCTCATCCACAGCATAGGCAAACTGATTAATCCGGAAAGTCATACGCGCACTCATGCTTAAACCAGCCACGCCAATCAGCGCTACATCGCCAGTCACAAAACCCGCTTTCAGATCCCCTTCCCCTTGCACCAAGGCCGCCCGACCATTGATCAGTTGCAGACCCATCTTATCTGCACTGCTGTTATCACCAAGGAAAATGCGCACATTATTGCCCACAATCACCTGCTTGCCGCTGTTGCTATCACCAGAGAAACCAAAGTCACCTTCCACTTCTACCCCGGGGAAGGACACATTCAAACTCACCACCAAACGCGTATACGAACCCGCATCCAAATTAACCGTGCCAAACACACCACTGACATTAAAAGCCTGATTGGTGTTGTTAACTTCCATCAACACCTTAGCACCGGCATCAAAACCACCAAAACCTGCCTCAGCCTCAAAAGACAAGGTGCCCGCTATACCATTACTGGCAAGCACAAACAGACCACCGGCATCATTGATATTCACCGGACTATCGCCAGCACTAGCATCAGAAAAACCACCAATACTGACATTCGCCAACGACAACACCGTTATCTTAGCGCCACTGTCATCTTCGGATTGGGCAAAGGAGAAGTCACCCACCATCGCCACACCTAACACCGTCAAGGTAATATGGCCACTGGCCTCAAGCACGGCCTCGGCAAAGCCCAATACTTGCTCATCTGCACCATCAGCAATGACCAGCCCCGTCGTCACAGCACCACTGCCATCCCAGTCAGTCGCCGCAGTAAAATTCACCACCGTAGCACCATTGCTGCCATTAACCGCAATAGTCAAAGTCGTCGCCGTCAACGCAATATCTGACACACCCTGAAAACTCGCACTAGTCACCGCTGCCTTAAGACCATAGTAACGCTCACCACTAGCCGTCCCATTCATCAAAGCCAGTCCCAAAGATACATCCGTTACCGACAGCCCCAGAGCATCAGCATTAGGCTGATTATCAGCCGCAAAACCCGTGAAACCGCTACCAACAAAACCACTCACGCCACTGGCACCAATGGTCATCAAATCCACAGTTGCCGGACTGGCATCACTTAAGGTAACAGCCACCTCAGCACCCTTACGGAACACCAAGGTGCCAGTCAAATAAACATAACTCTCCAACTGCAAGGTCATGGTGCCACTAGCCTGCAACAGTTCACCTGCCATAGCCAGATCCATGCTGCTATCAGCCCCAGTCGCTACATTCAGGGCACCTTCATCGGTAGCGGGATTATTGTCCCAATCCGTAGCACCGAAGTTCACCACCTGATCCGTGTTACTACCATTGACGGCAATGGTTAAGTCACTGGCCGTTAAGGCTATACTGGCCATACCTTGGAAGCCCACGGTACTTGCCGTAGCTTTAAGACCATAATAACTGGCACCATCAGACGCCGTACCTCGCATCAAGGCCAAAGCCAAGGACACATCAAATACGTACAAGCCAAAGGCGGCTTCATTAGGCCTTATGGCACCATCAGGATTAACCGCAAAACCGGTGAAACCAGTACCAACAAAGCCATCCACACCGCTAGCACCGACCTCAATCAGGCTTACCTGCTGTGAGCTACCATCCGCCAAAGTCACCGTCACATCTTCACCCTTGCTAAAGGACAACTCACCCTGCAAGTACACATAACTGGCAATACCCAGCTCAACCGTACCGCTTAACTGCGTAATATCACTGGCGTCAGCAAAGTCCACTGCCACGGTGCCGCTCGGCGTGCTTAGGGTCTCAGCCACGGCATTACCCGTGCGATTCACTTGTGCTGTCAAACTCCCCGTCAACGTCACCCCAGGCACACCCACCAAGGCAACCGTGCCCGATGCTTGCAGCGCATACAAAGCCGCTGTGCTGGCACTGGCCGTGGGACTTTCATCCAGTGTCTTGTACAACACCAAACCCAAAGTACCCGCCGTTAACTTAATACCACTTTCCTGTGCCGTACCGCCATGACTGCCCATAAACACACTGACATCCGTGGCCGCCAATCGCAGCGTCGTGTGACTCACCGTATGGGTAGCATAGCTCACCGCCACTTCACTCAAACTCACCTGACGACCCGCCGCCACCTCGGCCGCGCTCAAAGCACTATTCATATCATTACTGGCAAGACCCGCCTGCAAGGTCACCGGCACACCCAAATCGTTGCTTAGCCGCTCGGCCAAGGCCAACACCGCCGCTCGACGCGCCTCAGCCATGGTACTTTGCGTGGCAAAATCCAACGCCACCGCGCGCAACTCATGACTGCCCACGCCCGCATTAAGCAAATCAATCGCCTCACCATCCGCCGTCAAGGACAATTGCACCGTCAGCGGATCTAGTACCTGGACGTAGTAAACAGCACCTTCACTCAAACCGCCAATAACCGTTGCACCATTGGTTGTGTAAGTCACTGCCATGCCTTGGGACAACAAATGTGCCTGGGCAAAATGCAGCGTATCACTGTCAACACCGACATGAATCTGATTCTCCGACGAGAAACTCACCCCAGCACGAATCAGGCGATGATTACCTTGACCAGCACCCGTTAAATCCACCACCAAACCCGACGACCATAACGCAATGGTGTTGTCATCTACCACCTGCACCTGGTAATCCGCGCCAGGTAACAAGCCACCAATAGCCACATCCCCTGCTTGCACCACGTAACTAACCAACTCACCTGACTGCAAACCATGGGCTCCGACAAAATGAATCTGATCCTGGGCCACATCAATCAGCATACTACCCGCCGGCAAATCCGCTTCATCGTGCTCCAACACCGACTCACCACTGGCATCCGCCGTCAAATCCACCACCGCACCATCTAGACTTTGACGCAACTGCAAACTGTAGGCATCCACCCGCTCAACATAGTAATAACCACCCGAGCTCAAGCCTCCCACAACGCCTGAATCATTAACCCGGTAATAACCCACCCGTTGACCCGTCAGCAAACCATGCTCCTGGGTAAAATGAATCTCATCATTCACCACATCAATCACTTGACGTCCTTGGGTATACGCCAACTCGTTCACCGCCCGCAAACGGAACGACGATGCCTGCTGCTGGTAACCCAAACTCACATAATCACCACTGGCAAGATCCGCTTCACTCAAAGCTAACTGCAACGTGGTGCTGCTCACCTTATGCACATAATAACGTTCACCCACCACAAGACCCGTCAGCGCCGAGGCTCCACGCATATAGGCACTTTCCGTCTCATAAATCACCATTTGACCCGTATGCAGAGCGTGATCCTGCGTTAACTGCAATTGCGTGCCACTAGCATGGCTAATATGGTTATGCTGGTACCAAACATTGAGCGACTTATAGAAACGATGCATACCACTGCCCATGCTCGTCAAATCAAGGGCAGAACCACGCTTGCTGGCCGACAACTTCACCGTCTGCGCATCCACCACCGTATGCACATAGTAGTAATGACTAGACTTACTCAAACCACCTATGGCAGCACCACCATAATGACTGTAAATCACCCCATCACCCACTTGCCAATGATGCGCCGTGGTGAAACTCAAGGTATCACTAGCAACACCCACGCCACCAATCAGGCTTTCATTCTCCGTCGCAAAACGCACTTCCCTGGCAATCGTCTGACGACCTTCGCCAGCCGATGTCAAATCAATCACCTCACCACCAGGTGTCGCACTCAGTTTTAAACCTTGATCACCCACCAACGTCTGCACATAGTACAGCATCTGATCTGTCAAACCGCCAATGGCCACGCCGCCTTCACCCAGCACATAACCCACCAAATCACCCACGGCAAAACCATGATCCGCGCCAAAGTGCAAACTATCCGCCGCGGTATCCACCACAATACTGTTGGCCGAAGCAAACTCGACCACCGGGGCCAAAGCGTGTTCTCCCACACCCGCCGATGTCAGATCAATCACCCCGCCTTGACCATCGTGCGTTAACTGCACACTATCTGCATCCACCCAACGCACATAATAAAAACCTTCATCCACCAAACCGCCAATGGCCTGCTGACCCTGCGTTTGATACTGCACCTGCATACCATCTGCCAAACCATGGGCTTGGCTAAAATGCAGATGATTACCTTGGATATCAACGCGTATATCATTACTAGCCGTCACCTGCGTCAGCGCCTGCAACTGCTGTTCTCCTGTGCCCGCACTGGTCAAATTAATCACCGCACCTGTGGCACTGGCTGATAGCTGCACATGATCCTTATCCAGCACCTGCACATAATAGGTTACACCCGTACTTAAACCACCAATCTCACTGTTACCCGCGCCAGCATGATAAATCACCTGCTGACCACTCACCCAACCATGATCCACCAATTGCAAGCGATCCGCCGCCACATCCACCGCACTTTCATTCACAGAAAAACCATTGACCGTGGCCGTCATCGATTGTACGGTGCCACCTGCCTGCTCAAGACGTAAACGCTCCTGCTGCAGCTCATCACGCAATTGCTGGTAGGTAGCTTCACTCACCACACTGTCGTAATCAGCAAACAACAAAGCACTCAGGGTCGGACTGCTGCTTTGATCAAGCAAACCATGGTTGACCGTCGTTTGCTTCTCAACACTAAAGGCACCACTGATATCCACAAAACCAGACACCGAGACATCCACCACCCCTGCCAGGCGATAAACCTCATCCGCACTAGTGAATTGCAACGCCACACCGTCAATCGTTTCGTCCACCGGCGCACCCGTGGTATTGATCGCCACGCTCGCACTACCATCAAAGCTTAAACCTACCGCATCCAAACCAAGCGCGGATACTGTGCCGGCGGCATAAAGGGCATAAGAAGTGTTATTACTATCGGTGTTAATCAGTAATGCCAAACTAGCACCACTGACTTCAATACCGGTGGCGGCATCACTGCCATAGCCTGTGCCCACAAAGGCTGTAATGGCAACACCACCTACTTGTATTTGCGGCGCTTCTGGCGGCCCCGTCTTCTGAAAACTGAAACTACCACGCAACACCACAAAACCCGCTACATCCAACTGCAAATCCGCCCCTTCCACGCGCGTGATAGCCGTTTCATCCGCCGCAAACTGCACCTGTATCTGCTGCGTACCCACCGTCATCGTCTCATCCAACGCCGATCCAGTGGCATTACGCCGTATCAAACCCTCGCCACTTAGGCTCAAACCCTCAACCCCTACCAAACTCAACTCACCTCGAGCCTGCAAAGCATAGCTGTAACCGCTAGCACCTTCGTAGAGCACCACACCCAATTCACCACCATTAAGCTGCACACCCATCGCATCGGCGCTACCACCACCCGCACCCAAAAAGGCACTCACTTGTGTCGCCCCTATACGCAATTGGCTCGTAGGACTGGTACCACTTTGGGCAAAACTGAAGTTACCACTAAGACTGACAAAGCCTGACACATCCAATGCCAGACCTACACCTGTGATCTCACTGATGGCGGTACCATCGGCAAACACCACATCAACGCCAGCGACACGCTCATTCACCGCAGAACCGGTGTGATTAGCGCGCACCTGCACCGAGCCACTTAAGGTCAATACCGCCAGACCTTCCAACGCCACCTGGCCCACCGCATGCAAGGCATATTGGCTGCTCGCCGAAGCATCATTGGCCAATAACAACATACCCAACTGCAAACCACTCAAACGTAGGCCTTGTCCTGCCACACCTAAGAAAGCACTAGCACCACTAGCACCTAGCAGAAGCTTCTGCTCATCACCACTGCCTTGCTGCTCAAAGACAAAATCACCCCTAAGCTCAACAAAACCTGACAAGGCCAATACCAAATCCGTGCCTTCAAAACGCTTGATCGCCACACCATCGGCAAACACCAAAGGTACCCCACCAATCTCCTCACTGACCGCCGCACCCGTGGTATTGATGCGCACACCCACATCGCCCGATACCGTCACACCCGTCACACCCTCTAGCGCCGCCGTGCCATAAGCCGACAAAGCATAACGGCTAGCACCCGCCGTTTGCACCACTACCATCGCCAAACTCGCTTGTGTTACCTGCACACCCACGCCACCGGCACTCAAGGACGCTGATACATTGCTAGCACCCAAACGTAATTGCATCGTCACACCCGATAAACCACGTTCAAAACTAAAGTCACCCGTCACACTAACAAAACCGGCAATCGTCAATACCATCGCATCGCCATACAAACGCAGCACCTCATCGCCACTGCTAAAAGCCACCTGTACTGCTGCACTACCCGTGCTGATGCTCTCCTGCACCACTTGACCTGAGCGGTTAATCTCTACCCTGACTGTACCGCTCAGATCAACCCCGTCTACACCCTGCAAAGCTACCGTTCCCTCACCTTGCAAAGCATAGCCACCTGTGTCATAGAGCACCAAGCCCAAACTAGCGCCGCTCATGACCACGCCCATCGTACCTACCAGCAAACGCGCTTCCACCGCCGTCGCACCCGCTAAAATACGACTAGAATCCGCGCTACTCTGGTGGATAAACACCATATCACCACCTAGGGTGATAAAATCTGCCACCTGTAGCGACAATCCCTGCACACTTACCTGCTCTACGCCAGATGCCGCCACTAAGGTCGTGCTCATACCAGCCACATTTAACACCTGCGGCGCAACACTGTAATCCACCCCGGTATTATTCAATACCACCGCCACTTCCGTAGCCGTCACCTCAGCAAAGTCAGCTGCCTGCAATACCAAACCACCTGATGCCTGCAATACCCGCGTACCATCAGCATTCCACTGCCAGCCCAGTTGACCCTGCTGCACACCTACCATGACCGTACCCAAACGCAACTGCACCCACACATCCTCAGCCACCGCTGTCACTGCATCGCCTTGCTTACTAAAGGCGATATTACCGCCTAGCTCAAACACATCAGCAAAGGAACCTAACAGATTAGTGACCTGGATCATTTGCAAATCCGTCGCAGCCGCCATGGCCACAAACGTATAAGCCAAACCACTCACCTGCAACTGCGTTCCCGTATAAGCCACACCCGTGTCATTGATACGCACTTGCACCTGATCAGCACTCACCGAAGCAAAATCACCACCCTCCAGGTACAAACCACCCGAGGCTTCCATAGCCTTAGTACCATCCGCACGCAATAACAAACCCAACTGCCCATCACGCAGACCCACACTAAAATCACCCGCCGTTACACTCGCCTGAGCATCACGCGCAATCACCTGAATACCACCATCTAACTTACCAAAGGCAAAGTCACCAGCCAAGGTAACAAAATCATCAAACTGCGCCTGCAAACCAACACCGCAAGCATCGTGTTCCATCTCTTCAGAATAGACATGGTTTTTTTTTAATATTTCAAAATTTTTTTTATAATTTTTCATTAAGCTACTTTTGACTGTTTTAATTCTTTATTTTCT
>NYVG01000049.1 GCA_002684495.1 Gammaproteobacteria bacterium
AAGAATTAAATGACGAACAAGAACCAGACCCTCAAGTTTGATCGAATTGAATTGAAGGCATCGGCAAAGGCGTGGTGGAAGTCTTGGCTTGCAATTCCTTTCGCTGCAGGTTCGCAAATGCGGGCGATCTCATTCTTCTGCATCATCAGTCGATCCGCCATTCATGGGCATATTCTGTGTAACTTAGTTTTCACAGGCGCGTGACTTAGAAGGGTAAAGCCATGACTAAGCTTGGCGGCAGTCGCCCTTGTAGTGGTCCGCGGTCGCTTATCAACGCGGATGACTAATCTGACAGCGGTCTAATGTTCATTGCCACGCCAACCCGATTGGCACAGGGGGGCTGGTGGATCAGAGAGAATATTTTGAGCATATAAAACTCTTCATAATATCCCTGAGCTTCACTGCCAATCTGCGTTTTGAGACTGTCAAGCTAATGTCAATCAAGGATCACAAAATGCCAAAGGATGCTGGTCAGAATGATCGTGCGCCTCGCTACAGACAAGCCAGGGAGGGGTTGATTTCAGCAGCTGTAGAGATTGTGCTTAATCATTGTTCAGAGGAAGATCGCGAGCGACTCAAGCTGATGTCATCCTCAGCCCCTCAGGATTCTGAAGTTTTTATTCCTGAATTCAATAATGAAATCACTCAATATGCGGATCTTATTGCTCAGCAAGCGATCGCCACAATCTCTATGCAAATTTCCAAGCAATACAACATCAGTATCCCGAAGCCTGATGCCTGTGTCTGACGCTTATTTTTCTAGGCCACTCTCATATCACGTGTTTTCAGTCTGGGAGGGGATGGCAAATGTCGTATCTCTTCAGTCACTCAGTACATGTTCTTGTTAATTAGCGTTATGACGACAGCTCTTCGACCAGGCCTTTTAGGTCTTTCCACTGATTTTCGATCGAGCGTGTGAGCGCAAACTGAACCTCAGCGCGGTCGAGATTGTGCTGCGGCCTTGATGTCCGGAAGTAGCGGTCTCCCGACAGATGATCTGTGAGAAAGCGGATTCCAAGCTCAAGAGGAATCAGGCGAATGCAGTCAGGCAGGTAGCGGAAATCCTCTGGCGAGAGGAATGATCGGCCGATGGACAGATATCCCTCAAGGATCGCGCGGCAAAGGTTGAGATCAAAGCTGACCTTTTGGGCATCGACAGTCTCCTCGCCCAATCTGTTGCAGCAGGAACGCAGACAGTCGCCGATGTCGTAATGAACCAGTCCTGGTTTCACCGTATCAAGATCGATCAGGCCGACGGCCTGTCCGGAGACGTTATCCATCATCACGTTGTTGATCTTCGGATCTCCATGGATCGGTCGTCGTTTCAGCTCACCTCTTGCACAGGCCCGTTCAAGTACATCGATCCCATTCCTTCGTTCTTCGATGAAGGAGGCGGCCTCAGTAATTCGGTGGCTGTTTTGACCATTCGATCTAGAGAACACCAGGTCAAATTCAGCTAGGTAGGCCGGCGCGATGTGGAAGTTTTCAATCGTGTCTGCCAATTCCTCAGTGGCTAGATCACTAATCAGATGATGAAACATGCCCAAGCCGTAACCAAGCTCACGGGCATGCATATCGTCTTGGATGACGTCGGTAGTGGTGGCTGCGCCGATATGAGTGATGGACCGCCAGAACTCACCTTGATGTTCTACCCAATGGCCATCGGCATCCAGTGTTGGCAGAACTTTTGGAACCTCCCAGCGTCGACCCAAGAGTTCCGGTGGTTGTTGCGCTAGACGCTGTTCTACGTGGTTGCCCAGTTTCAGCAGATTGCTCATTACCAATTCAGGTTGTTCAAACACTTCAGTGTTCAAACGCTGCATCACGAAAGCTGATCGTGATGAACTCCGATTCAGTGTGACTAAAAACGTGTCATTGACATTTCCTGACCCAAGCTGGCTAATCCTGTCGATCTGTTCCAGGGGATGGAACAAGCCTGCAATAGTCCCCAGGATCGAATTGGAACTGGAGAACGGGGTGGACACGTTGAATCGCATGGGTCTCATGGCGCAACATGCCGTCTTCCTGACCCTTTGCCAGCAATGAGTGTGCGGAAAATCAGGCGGGAAGGCGGCAGCATGGAGTTCGTTATCTGAATGGCACTAGTGCCACGCATCCTTCACACAGCTGACTGGCAGATCGGTAAGCCCTATCGCTGGATTGAAAATTCCCAAAAACAGTCACGGCTGCAGCAGGAGCGTGTCGATGCGGTTCTGAGGATTGCTGAGGTGGCCCGCCAGGAACAAGTGGACGTTGTACTTGTGGCGGGAGACCTATTCGACTCGAGCACCGTGGCTGCCGCGATGGTCATGGAGGTGCTGGAAGCGGTTGGATCGATCCCATCACCTGTCGTCGTGATTCCTGGCAATCATGATCACGGAGGAGCCGGTGGAATCTGGAGGCGAGAAGATCTTCGCCGGCAGATGCAGCAGCGTGCTGGCAATCTTCAATTGCTGCTTAAGCCGGAACCGGTCGTTGTTGCGGGGATCACACTGCTGCCATGCCCCTTGCAACGACAGCGGGACAGTCAGAGTCCGTCGCGCTGGCTTGATCAGCTCAACTGGACGGACCTTGATCCGGTGAACCCTCGAGTTGTTCTGGCCCATGGCTCCGTGCAAGGTTTCGGTGGTGATGGCCAGGTCAATCAGCTATGCCTTGATCCCCTTCCCCGCGATCAAATCGATTACATCGCTCTTGGCGACTGGCATGCGCTCATGGAGATTGACCGCAGAACCTGGTACAGCGGGACACCAGAACCCGATCGTTTCCCGACCGGGACCGATGACATGAGGTCTCAGGTTCTTGTGATTGATGTGGAGAGGGCTCAGCCGCCGATGGTCAGGGTGAAACCTACCGGTCGTCTGCACTGGCATCGGATCACCATGACGCTGAACGGCGATGCCGATCTGGCCCGTCTCGAGCAACAGCTTGTTGAGGCGGTCGGCAGTCGCGTGGGGCGCGATTTGATGCGGCTTGAACTCAATGGACAACTGGGTCTCCAGGGGCACCTTCATCTGGAAGATCGTTTGGCGTTGCTCGGACAACAGCTTCTCCACCTGCGGCTGCGAGGCAAGTTGCACCGTCAACCAACAGCTCAGGAGAGGGATGAGCTACTGCTTCGGATGGATAGCCCTCTGGTCAGCACAATTGCTGCAGGTCTTCAGGACGAGCTTCGGAGCAGTGCTGATCCTCTGGTTGAGCAGGCTTTGATCGAGTTACATCGTCTTTGCGCAACGGATTCATCTGCAACGGATTCATGCGCCTAATTCGTTGCCGACTGGAAAGCGTTCGCCGGCATCGAACTCTCGAGCTGTCGTTCGCTCCTGGATTGACCTTGATTGGAGGTGCCAATGAATCCGGTAAAAGCTCGCTTGTGGAGGCGATGCACAGGACGTTGTTTCTGCGTGCTTCGGCCACGGGAGCCGCAATTCGTGATCTCCGCTCTGCCACCCATGCAGGCCATCCCCAGGTGGAGATCGATTTTGAGGCCGCTGGGCACAGTTGGTCGCTGTTGAAATGCTTCAGTGGATCCGGTGGGACAAGCCGCCTCAGCCGAGCTGGTCAGGAGGCTTTGCTTGGTGGTGATGCTGAAGATCAACTGGCCGTTCTTTTAGGTGTCGATGAGATCATCGGTAGCCGTCAGGTGAACCGTGTTCTTCCTACCCGCTGGGCTCACCTCTGGGTGATGCAAGGGCTAGCTGGTCGAAACCTGCTGGATCTCAGCGGCGAGCACTACGACCTCAAGGGATTGATCACTGCTCTGGAAGGACAGGCTGAGCAGTCACTTCAGTCGCCGATGGATCAGCAGGTCTACAACCAGCTGGAACAACTTGTGGCCTCAAGCCTCACTAGTCGGGGCGTTAAACAGAACAGTGAACTCTGGAAACGCCGTCAGGATCTTCAACAAGCTTCAGAGCAACAAGCCGAGGCGCAGGAGCGACTGCTCAGCTATGAAGCAGCTTGCATCGATCTTGATGCCAATGAGCAGGCTCTTGATCAGCTGGAGAGCACTGCACCGCAAGTGCAGAAGCGACGTCGACAGCTTCTGGCACTCAAGGATCTGCAACAACGGCTCGCTCCACTACGTCTTCAGCAGACCCAATGGCAACAGCAACTCGGTGTTCTGAGCCGTCTGACTCAGGAGATACAGAGTGTCGAAACGGCGATGAAAGCGCATCGACAGGAGTTGAATGTTATGAGCGAGTCTGCCGTAACAATATCCAGCAATCTCGTTGAACAACGACGTGCTTTTGAACACTCCGACCGTAAGCGTCAGGCGCTTGAAGAGCGCGGCCATGCTCTTCGACGTCGTCAAGATCAGGAACGGCTTCAACAACGCATCCAGGACATTCGTCGTCAAAAAGACCAACGCGCCAAGTTCGAACATCAGCAATCTGTGCTCAATCAAGAGCTGATGGGTCTGCCGGGGTGTGATGCCAATGCTCTGGCTGCACTGCAGGCTCAGCAATCACAGCTTCGTGAGCTGGACATCCGCCTGCAAAGCATGGCATCAAAGATTGAACTGCAGTCCTCCGACATGACTGTGCGCCTGGATGGTGAACAGCTTGGGACTGGCGACGTTGCTCAAAGGACTGGTGCCTTCCGACTGGAGGTGGGTGAGGGAGTCAATTTGCTGATCAGCCCCGGTGAGGGGACCGGTCTTTCATCACTTTTGGCAGATCGAAGGCTGTGTCAGTCCAGGTTGGAGCAAAGCCTCAAACTGTGGGGAGTCAGCAGCATTGAAGCTGCAGAGGCCCTGTTGCAGAAGCGCATGGAGCTTGAGCAGCAGCGTGCCGTTCTTGATGCACGTCTTCGCCAGCTCAACGAACAGCAGCAGGGCAACCTGAAGGGGAATCAAGACCTCGAACAGCTCGATCAGCAACTCGCCGCATTGCGACAACATCAAAATGATCCGGAGATTGCCGCGGTAGATGATCTCGAGCAGGCATTGGACGACTGCCGTCAGACCTATCAATTGGTCCAGGAACGGGTCCGCTCTCTGAGAGCTAACTATGAGCTTGCCGAGGGTCAACAGACCAGTCTTTCCAGGAAGCTTCAAGAACTACGGATTCGACTGGAGCGACATGAGGCACGGCATGCCCAGCAGGTTCAACAACAACACGAGATTGAGTCACGGCACGGTTCAGCGACATCAATCGACGCTGATTTCAAGAAGCTGTCGCATCAATGTGAGCTGTTACAGAAACAACTGCTCGAGCTAAGTGGCGATTGTGGTCTCGCCGCTGGTGCTGATGTTGAAACCTCCCTCGTCGAACTGGATGATCGTGAGCTGAAGTTCAATCGTCAGCGTACGGATCTGAACCGTGAACGTGGTTCATTGCTGGAGCGCTGCGAACGCCTCGGCAGTCGAGAACTGCATGCCGAACTGGAGGAAGCGTCGAATCGTCTTAATGTCGCTCAGCAGGCAGAAGAACAGGAAAAACAGCTGGTTGAGTCACGGGTTCTGCTTCTCAAGCGATTTCAGGACGCGCGTGCTGACCTTTCACGTCGCTACTCATCACCACTGAGGTCCAGCATCAACCGTTTCATTGCTCCGTTTCTGCAGCAACCTGGCGATAGCTCTGAGCTTCTCTTTGACGCGAGCCAAGGCCTGAAGGATCTGCGGCTTCAGCGATCTGGTCAAAGTCTTGAGTTCTCACAACTCAGTGGAGGACTCAAGGAGCAGTTGAACGCAGCTGTTCGTTTGGCGATCGCCGAGGCCTTACGCGATGGCCACGACGGCTGTCTGCCTTTGTTATTCGATGACGCTTTTACGAACAGCGATCCCTCTCGACTTGAAGCTGTTGGGAGCATGCTTCGGCAGGCCGTTGATCTAGGCCTTCAAGTCGTTGTGCTGAGTTGTGACCCAGACCCCTACCGTGAGATTGCCGATTCAGTGATCGATCTCGATCATCACTGATCATCCAAATTCAGTTGGCCATTTTCAGAGTGCGTTTTCGATCACGTTCATGGCTTTGAGATAGGCCGGGGGTTCATCGCTTGTCTCTTGTTCCTCAATGCCATTGTCATCCCGAATCAAGCGGCGAGCATTATCAGCAATCACAGCATTCACCATTAAGTCCATCGCCTCAGGCTGATCGAGGTTCTGGAGTGCTTCTGCGTACCGTCGGCTATGGGTGGGTCGCACCGATTCCTGGCAGTAATTGGACAACTCGCGGCTTTCGGTCATCACCGAAAACGCCACATTCTTGGTCGTGGCGTTTCCATAGATGGCCATGTAGAGCAAGTTCACCATTGATGCGTCATGAACGGGAATGGCGTATTTGCGCACAATCTGTGGCCAGTAGCGCAATGACTTGAGACCTTCCAGTCCTCCCTTGCGCAGACCTGCTTGTTCGCACCAGTTCTCTAGCTCTTCCATCGATTGTGGGCAGCGCTTTTCAGCCCTCATGTGCTCTGCCAACACCTGTCCGACCTGAAAATTACGGGTGGGTGTGCCGGAAACCGGCAACATCATGCTGCCGCGTACATCAGCCACCATGGCTGTGAGTTGGGCAAAGGTGTGATCACGCACTTTCTCCATGTCTCCCCCGCGGACCAGAGCCGCTTCGATCCTCTGAACGCCATAACCGAGCTCCGTCAGTGCAAAGGGCTGACGGTTGTAAAGCCTCTGGCGATTGCGTCGTGCCATGGAAACGGTTGCCGCTTGGTCCAAGCACTGGTCCAACAAAAGCGTCAGTAGAGTCGGAAGAACTCCAGGGTTGTCCTGGTGATAGGTGTATCCAAAGCCAGCGAAGACCGACGACATGTTTTTCGCTGCCTTGATGTACTGCCCCTCGATGTTGTGAACCCCAGCTGAGACCTGGATGTTCGGAGACAGTCGATCCAGCATTCGCGCTCCCAGGAGCGCAGTCAGTGCATTGGGATGGCAGAAGTTTGCCGTGAAACTGTCGAGTGGATTGCGCAGGGCGCCATGGCGATGAAAACCGGAGAAAAAGCCCAGGCTTGGGACTTTCTCGCAAAGCACATAAGACTCATTGATCAGGTTGTCGTGACTGAATGATCCAGCCAAACAGGCCAAGACGACATGTTGCCGACCCAATTGTTCTCGGAGTTCAATCGCTTTGATCAGGTCTTCCTCAACATGGTTGCTGTTGGCACTGAGTACCACCAGCTCACAGCGTCTGAGCAGGTCAGCCAAAGAGTTGGGTTTACGATCACCGTCCACTTGGTGGCTGCCCATCCGTTCCATGACGGCTACATGCTTCGGGTCCATGCCATCTAGGGCTGACTGCGTGAACGCACCGAGAAGCTCGCGTTCGGCTCGGGGTGCCAGCAGCAGATTGTCCTCGTCCTTCTGCTGCATGGCGCAGTTGTAGGCAAGGGACGCGGGATAAAGCCCCACGCTGTAGAAACCGACCTTTCCTGTCTCCAACTCCCAGATCCGCTGACGCACCTGATCTTTATCCAGGCTTGGAGGAAAGAATCCGTTTGAGTTCAACAATGTTGCAGTGCTGAGACTCATTGCAATGACAGAGAAGGCTAGGTGATTGAAAGATGGCGGCTTCGGATGGCAGCCGAGTTACAGCGCTGTTTTTGGCAGGTTCAAGAGGTCTGAGCAAACCGTTGGATCAACCTGTTCAATTCCAGCCATGTTCCATTATCTGCTGTCAGCTCAGAGGGGGCATTTCTGATGGCCAGACCCGAAGCCGTTCGCTGTCAAATCGGACAATCTCATGCCTGACACTCGCGGCTGATTGGAATGGCTTCGAATGGATCAATCAATCTGTTGAGTGATTCATCCTTGGAGACTGAATATGAGTTGCCAATTGCTGCTGCGGCATCCATAAGTTTCAGAGTCTGTTGCTTTTGTTCGATAGATCGCAGTACAGATGGTTTATCTTTGCTGCTACGCCTACTTTCTAAATTTAATTTTGGCTAATGAATAGTCTTGAAATGGAGAGCGAGATTCGTGCCCTTCTAGAAAGTGCTGATATCGGTGCTTTGGAAGGTCTTTTGGTGGATGCTGCCGATTGGGGAGTGAATGTCAGGATGACATTGAATGGTCAATTTGTAGAAGTTGACCTAATTAAAAATTGGGATGGATTTGAAATGATTCTGCTTGATGATCAGAAGCGAGACTCTATTCAAATTGATGAACTTCGGGATATGGTTCAGATTTTAAGAGGTTACTGCTGATCCTGTCTTGATGCGGGCTTTAAGTTGTTCTCGAAGGTGATTTTCATCGCCAAGATGATCAGATTTAAGGCTAATGTGAATGCATTTGCGATCATTACAGGTTTGGCAGCTACCTGGTATCCATAGATCACCCAGCAGAGACATCCTGTACTGAATGTCAACAACAAAGCGTAGGAAACATCCTTTGCAGACTGTGTCCTCCAGGTCTTTAGCACTTGTGGCAGGAATGCAATCGTGGAGAGTGTTGCTGCTGAAAAGCCAAATATTTCCGAAGAGCTCAATTCCAGTGTCATTTGGCGGATGTGAATAGATCAATGTTCGCCTTCAAGGATAGCTTGATAGTCCGACCGACTGAACGTGTAGCTGGCACAAGGAATCAAAGACTGGTGTTTTGGTATGTCATTTTCAAAAATGATCTCGGCATCTAAACCACCTTGAATTTTGTTTATTCACAAGATCAAGGGCGAGCATGTCCAGTTGGTTCGTAGAAGAGAAGGCGATCAACGACAAGCTGGTAAATCTAAGCCTTCTCTGTGCGCAGCATTGATATGCAGACTTACTTGGCATCAATTCATGTGGAAAGCTTTCTGTATAGGTCGACATTGATGTTGTGCTTGATGTTCGAACTCCCCTAAAGTTGTTTGAATCTGGTGCATTTCTTCTTTGTCTTGCCGAGAATAAAAGCGACAAAAAGAAATCAGCACACAATGTCTTTACTGCTTGTTTGTTCCCTTGCTCGGCTGTTGCTTAATACGCTCTAAGAGTTCATCTCAGTGACCTCCCACCGCCTTTCTGAGATCAACTGTTCCTGAGTTCAACCAGAACAACAATTCTGTGATTCTGGCTGTGAGCTGAGCACAGCAGCAGCTAGCCGCCGCTCAGGCTGGTCGTGGGTCTTTCTGAAGGTTGATCAACGTCTCTTTATCAACTGATTGGCGATTCCTTCTCTGCATGGGAGGGTGAGAACCAAGATTGCGATAACCATGGTTCGGATGGACCTTGATTCACTGCATCAGGAACTGGTCGTTAGCCCTGATCTGCTGATCGTGCAGGACCTTGACGGGGTTTGCATGCCTCTTGTCAAAGATCCACTCACTCGGATTCTTCCTGAGAGTTATGTCCGCGCCGCGGGGCGAATGCGTGGCAGTTTTGTGGTTTTGACCAATGGCGAACACGAAGGTCATCGCGGCGTGAATCGGCTTGTTGAGAAAGCACTCGGTGACAGCGCAAAAGCCCGTAAAAAAGGGCTCTATCTCCCTGGGCTTGCTGCTGGTGGAGTGCAACTGCAAGACGAACTTGGGAACCTCACACATCCTGGAGTGAGTGAGGCTGAAATGACCTTCCTGGCATCGGTTCCGGGGCGGATGAAGGTACTGATGTGTTCCATGCTTCCTGCTGTAATGCCGGAACTGGGCGAAGAGGAGCTTGCTGTGGAGGTCGAGCGGGCCGTTCTCGATACTCAGGTGTCACCAACCATCAATCTCAACAGCCTGTTCAGTTGGATTCCCGACGATGTCGCCCGTCAGCGTCAATTGCAGTCAATGCTGGAGTCGCTGATGCAGCAACTCATGGCGATAGCAGTGGAAGAAGGTCTTCAGGACTCCTTTTTTCTGCACGTCGCGCCGAATCTCGGGCGTGACTCCCTTGGCTGTGAACGGCTCAAACCAGCCGTTAATGGAGACGTCGGCAGCACAGATATCCAGTTCATGTTGCGAGGAGCGATCAAGGAAGCGGGTCTGCTTGTGTTGATCAATCGCCACATCGCAGCACGCACAGGCACGGCACCTCTCGGTGAAGAATTCAACGTCAGAACCGCACCCCAAGACAACGCATCTCTGCTGTCTCTCTGCAAGCGACGGATACCGCGTGAACAGATGCCTCATCTTGTCGGCGTTGGTGACACGGTCACTTCAACAATCAACCCGTCTGGCGATGGCTGGCTGAGAGGAGGCAGTGATCGTGGCTTTCTCACTCTCCTTCAGGATCTCGGATCCAGTTTTGGACGTCCAAATCGGGTTGTCTTGGTCGACAGCAGTGGTGGAGAGGTCGACCGCCCGTCGTTAGCCGATGGCTCTTTAGCCGGGATCAGTGACCCTGAGGACCCTCTGCATTTTGACGTTTGCATTCCTGGCGGTCCTGATAGCTATGTGAACTGGTTTATAAATTTGTCGGAAGCTCGGACCGAGCTGACACCATCAATCTCCCTGCCGGATTGATCGCGGTGTGTGTTGTTGGTTGAACAGTGTTGTCCTAGATCGGAGTGTGTTTCGTCAGAATCCAATCAGGCCATTGCTTCAGATCGCTCCAAGACGTTGACATCAACCTTTCCCGAAACGCTGAGGTTTCCCCCCGTTCGCCGAAGCAAATTGACCACTCTGCAGGTCAATCTCGGCTATCGCTGCAATCAG
The DNA here is from genome assembly GCA_002684495.1 of Gammaproteobacteria bacterium. Taxonomy (GTDB): domain Bacteria; phylum Pseudomonadota; class Gammaproteobacteria; order Pseudomonadales; family Azotimanducaceae; genus UBA4421. The sequence goes on from NYVG01000049.1 coordinate 10,569, forward strand.
ACCTGCAGCCACTGTCATGTGAACGCTGGCCCCTGGAGGAAGGAAATGATGGACGGGGAGCTGATTGATCTCATTCCAGAGGTGCTCGCCTGTCTTGATCTTCGCTGTCTGGATCTCACTGGCGGTGCACCAGAACTGCATCCTCAGTTTCGTGAGCTTGTTGCGGCGGCCAGAGCTCTTGGTGTGGAAGTGATTGATCGCTGCAACCTCACGATCCTCAGCGAACCCGGATACGAGGACCTAGCTGAATTCCTTGCAGCAATGGGTGTGAGGGTGGTTGCTTCTCTTCCCTGCTACCAGAAGGAGACGGTGGATCTACAGCGAGGCCAGGGTGTCTACGAGCGCAGCATTGCAGGTCTAAAGCAGTTGAATCAGCTGGGGTATGCCCAACCCGGTTCGCCATTGCAACTTGATCTGGTGTTCAACCCATCAGGTCCTTCTCTTCCTCCGGCTCAGGAGCCACTTGAAGCTCAATATCGGCAGGCCTTGTCATCAACGCACGGAATTTCGTTCTCCCACTTACTGACGATCACCAACATGCCGATCCAGCGCTTTGCGAGAGATTTGCAGCATCAAGGTCAGCTTGAGCCTTACCAGCAAACCCTGCGAGAAGCCCATCGGCCGGAAAACATTCATGCGGTCATGTGTCGAAGTCTGATCAGTGTGAGCTGGACCGGTGATCTCTATGACTGCGATTTCAACCAACAGCTCAATCTTGCAACCAACAACGGACCTCGAAAGCTTGCAGATCTACTCAGCGCAGCGAATGGTCTGATAGATCAGCCGATTGCTGTGGCTGAGCACTGTTTTGGGTGTACGGCTGACAATGGGTCTAGCTGTGGTGGTTCGCTCAGTTGAGAGTCACCTGAACACCCGCTGGTGTGAACAAGAACACGTGTTCTCCAATGCGATGTTCCTCACCGTCGACGGCCTGCACTCCACCGGAGACGAAATCAGCGGTGCGTTGCGCCTGGGCGTTATCCATGGAGGTGAGATCGAGTACCACTGTTTTGTGACTGCGAACAGCCAAAACAGCTGCGATCCCTTCTGTGACGTCTCGCGCACGGATCACCAGCAGCTCCTGTGTTAGCTCTCGAGTGAATTGATTCATTACTCTCAGCCTGGCGAGGCTGGAGGAAAGGCGCAGCAACCGTCACCATGCAGAGATGACCAAATCCTCCCCACCCAATTCGACGCCAGCGCACTGCGGCAGTAAGCCCAAACGTTTGGCCGTTGGAATCGCCCCGCTCGGTACCGTGTCAATTGGGATCGTCCCGATGGGTGTGATCTGTATTGGCATCGTTCCGATGGGTGTGGTGTCCATCGGTGTCGTCGCCATGGGCGTCATCAATCTGTCGATTGTGGGAATGGGTCTGCTGGCGATTGGAGCCAACACCATGGGGGTCTGGACCGTTGGCCCGATGAGCATGGGTTTGGTCAAAATTGGCGGTAGCGGTAGTCAGGACCACACCAGCGATCACCACAACAGCCATCAACACAACAGCCGAGCTGAGTCAAAGGATGATCCACGCTTTCTGGCCTTTCCAACCAAAGCTGAAGCTGAAGCACAGGCCAAGTTGATCGGCTGTGAGGGAGTTCATCCGATGGGAAGTCACTGGATGCCTTGCACTGAGCATTCAATGGACCATCACTAGACAGACCAAGTCAGCGGCACTCTGGACAGATTCCACGAACGTTCAGGCTGGAATCGATCAGTTCAAATTCAAACTGTTTGCAGGCATCTCGACCTGCCTGGAGAACCGGCTCATTTTCAAATTCCTCGGTTCGTCCGCAGCGCACGCAAACGAGGTGATGGTGGTGGATATGTTCGGCATCTGCAAGCTCGAACCGACTGCCACCATCTCTAAGCTCCAGCTCCTGCAAAAAGTCCATCTCCACTAACAAACGCAGGGTGCGGTAGATGGTTGCAAGCGAAACCTTGGATTGATTGTCCACAAGCTGACGATGGACCTCTTCTGCACTGAGGTGACTTCCGCTGCCAATCTGTTCGAACAGGTCAAGCACCAGGCGCCTCTGTGGCGTCATACGTCGCCCATCCTGGTGAAGACCCTTTTTCAGAGTTCCGGTCGCTTCAGCAGAGGTAGTTGCAGGCGACATGCAAACGGAATGCAGTGTTTCTCAATAGTACGCACTATTGAGACTCATCACCAGTGCTCGTTGACGAGTTGTTTTCTCCTTTAGCTGGTCGTGAGCGTGATCTCTGATACGAAGATCCAGTCCAGCTGGGACATCAATGGACATTGGGCGTGTTTCCCAGCGTTCTCTGCAGCGATTCAGCGAAATTGATCTGACATGGGCCTTAACAACCCTCAACAGCTTGCTGAAG
>NYVG01000050.1 GCA_002684495.1 Gammaproteobacteria bacterium
ATCCTGCTTTGAGTTGCTGGTGCTGATGCCAAAAGAAATGGGGCCTGTACGTGGTCAGCGTCAGCGAAACCTGGATGCTGAGCCAAAACAGATAAAGACGTTCCTGATGCGATTGCCGTAACGAGAACGAGAAGGGGCTTCATCTGAATCAGCGATTGGTACCGCTCCTGGAGAAGCCGCCACAGCTCAGGAACGCGCTGAAAGTAGCGGCTGTAGGAGATTGGCGCAAGGGCTGAAGTGTCAGCTTGCCAATTACCACAGCTGAAGTTGTGTGCCTGCTTGGTGGCTAACGATGGCGCATGCCACTGAAAGATTGAGACTTCGCACGCCCCCCTGGCCATCAGATCCGGCGCTGCAGGGCATCGAAATGGTTGTGATTTGGTTGCAGCGGCTCCGTGTTGCTTCGGATAGGCCGGTGTCTTCTCGACCGAATAACAACACATCTCCCCGTTCAAATTGCATGGCCTGAAGAGGCACTCCACCTCTACGGCTACAACCAATCACCCTTGAGGTTTGGGCAAGTGAGTCAAAAAATGCATCGACATCCTTATGGATCGTGAGGTCAACGTGGGGCCAATAATCAAGGCCAGCCCTTTTCAAATAACGATCTTCAAGACTGAATCCAAGTGGCTCAATTAAATCCAGTGGTAAACCAAAAGCTGCGCATGTACGTGCAATATTTCCTGTATTTGGAGGAATTCTTGGTTCAAATAGTGCCACCCTCAATGGTTTTTGGGTCATAGACCGCTCATCTGATGATTGGATGGTTGAGGGGTAATTGATTGAGATTTTTTTCATGGAACGAGAATGCCTAATTGAGAGAGATTGACAGCTCTTCCTTGGATCACCAGCCAGCTCTCGGATGCATGTTGTTCCAAGCATTGGGCAAGCCAGCCTTGGCGATCTCTAAACAAACCGCCGATTTTTGTGGCGGGGACGATGCCCCAGCCTGTTTCTTCAACCACCATCACGGTGGGGCGTTTTCGACTTAGAAGACTGTGAATCAGATCGTTGACCTGTTCTTTCCACTGAAAATCATTGCAATCGAGGTGAATTGCCGTAAAACCTCCCAGGGCATCGATCAGCAAGGGCTGATTGCCTTCCTCCTCACGAATGCATTCGGCAAGATTCGATCCCGGTTCTCGTAGCTGCCAATGAGCAGGCCGTCTCTCTCGATGCAGTCTGATCCGCTCATCCCAGTTTGGATCATTCGTGCGCTGTGCAGATGTCGCCAAATAAGTGACCGAATCTTCTGAACTGAGCAAATGTTCAGCCCAACGGCTTTTCCCTCCCCGGCTGGGTCCGCTCACAAGGATGAGTCCGTTGGGAAGAACCATCGGACTCTGATGGTTTGGGCTTGCCAAAGCGTTATCCGCCTCCGTTCATGCCTCGCAATGTGGCGACAGAGGATGGACTAACACGGTTGAGATAGCGGAAAATCCAATATTTGAAAATAGTCGCCAGAATCACTGGAAATGTGGCGATGAAGAGAAGGATAAAGTTTTCACGTGCTGGAAATCCAAAGTGATTGGCAATGCCATCAAGAAGCACAGTCCATCCTTCAGGACTATGAAATCCAACAAAGATATCGGTGAAGAGAATAATCGCAAAGGCTTTTGCTGAATCGCTTAATCCATAGACGGCCTCATCAAAGAATCCTCTTAGAACTCTGAGCTCTTCACGACTGAACAAGCAGACCATGACGAAGGCAAGGGTGGCTGAAATATCCGCCAAAACATTCTTTACAGCATGCGTACTTTCCGCGTCAGCCTCTTCTTTAAGTTCAGCTGCTTTTTTGCCGAGTTGTTGTTGTAGTTCTTCTTGGCTAGGGATTGAGTCACCGCGTAGAAGTGCATCAAATTCAATTTCTGCTTTATACACTCTCAACTTTTCGACAGCCTGTTCTTCAAGTTGTGGCTTTGGATAACTTAGAAACGGCAAATCTGGCGCAAAGCGGTCTACTGCAGGACTAATGATGTAAGTGCGGCTGACCTGTTGAACCAATAAAGGCACCAAAATCAGCAGAAGAAGAACTTTCAACGAGATCAGGGTCGAATCCCTGCGTCTGCGAAAGCCTGCAACCAATGTTGCTTCACCAGCTGGATTGAGCTGTCGGCGGACCTTGTCAAAGACCCCAAGCAGTGATCGGGGAAGCGGATCTGGATCGCGCGTCATGGTCGGAGCAGCCGAGGACCGTTTAGGGCTGTACCGATTAACGACACTTTCAATGAGCTGAAGTTGACGCAGTTCCTGAGGATCCAGCTGAGAGCGCTGGTATTCCAGTTGATCGAGCGACGCACGACATACATTGATAGCAACGCGAAACTTGCGCAGAACCGTTGCTTGGACCGACTTCGGAACAGTGAGCTCTAAATCCTGACGAATGGGTCGGTCGCCGTAGTACTCCAGCTCCAAGCTCTGGATTAATAAGGCCGCCTCGTAGCCCCGATCAAGATCGGAGTTGACATCAAGGGCGTTGGCCTTGCCAAAGGCTCCTATCCAATTGCGAAATGCCATAGCTGATCAGCGGGAGAAGACCCACCAAGTGGCCATGGGGACAATGGTTCCGACCACCAACAGCACAATCACCCAGGTGAAGGCGTTGCTTTCGCTCGTTTCTTCAACCGTGGGAACGTTTGTGGGAAGAGCGGTGCGTTCTATTTGAATCGGTGGACCTGGATCTTCACCCCCATTGAGAACCACTGCAATGCGGTCAATTCCATCGATCGATGCCTGGCGGAATCGCTCGCCATCTCGCATCGGCTGACTCATCGTGGTCCGCGCGGTACTGCGGAGCAGTGCGTCTGGTAGTTGATCACTCAGCTCTGCTGAGACAACAACCGCAGCTTGTTTGTTCTGTGTTTCTTCAAGGAAAATAATAAAAGGATGCTCACTTCTATTCTCATTATTGGACCAGCGCTCCACTAACTCTTCTCCGAATCCCGTGAGGCTTAGCCCATAGTCAAGTTTCCGCAGGGTGATGACTCTGGCATCCACCTTGAAGGACTCCAGTTGATTCAGCCGACTTTCAATTTCACTGTTGCCAGCACGACTCAGCACATCAGCTGAATCAAGGACGGCACTATCAGGCGGCTGAGCTGGTAAATCTTGGGGAGATAAGGCGTATCCCGCCGGCACTGCCAAAAAGAAGCAGAGGCTTGCGGCGATGAGCAGCTGCAGAGACTTGAAGAGACTAGGCATCATTGGACGTTCGATTTGTAGAGTCTGCCGTCAGCTGGCAAGGCTGTCGTAATTCAAGGCCATGATCGCGTCCATCACGGCTTGAGCTTTACCTTGAGGAAGGTCAACGCTTTGAGCAAGCTCGTTGAGGAAAAGTTGCTCCTCAGTGGTCACGGTTCTATCTGCGTGAACCAGTTGAACGGCCACAGCGAGTGCTGTTTCCTTTTGTGGCGCTTTGAGTTGAGGAAGGGCATCTTTGATCAATTGGCTTGATCCATGCTCGCGAAGGCGTTTGAGCAGTTGGTCAAACAACATTGCCATCTCACTCTCGCTTCGATCTTTATAGGGAGTTCGATATTCCAGTTGACGTCTCAAAGCATGAGCTTCATCCTTGCCCAGTACTCCGTCACAAGCGACTGTGGCCAGCGCGATTGCGGCAAAGGCTTCGGATTCAGTCATCAGTGTTTGAAGGTTGCTTCCATTTCAGCAAGAGTGCATCGATCTGACTGCTCATGAGTTGCAAAATATGTTGAGATCCGCCCAATGGTGTTTGCTGGCCGGCGTTCTTGTTTTGGGGCTTTCGATCCTTAACGCCAGCACCGCTGAAACCATCACTCCAAGTCTGGAGCGAGCCGATGTTCTTGCCGGAATGGCGGGCGTTGGCTTAATGCTTGTTTCCATCCTCTGGACTCGGGCCTCGCCACGTAGCCCAGAAGCGGTTGAACTGGAGGGTGAACAGGGTTTTGTGCTCTCCTCCGATTTGTCCGATGCTGTTCGGGCGGAAATGGCGTGGGGTAGCCATCAATTTCTTACTGCGACCTCTGCAGCCACGATTCTTGTTTTTTGGAAGGGTTCGGTCTTGCTTCGTCGTGGTCTCTTGGGTGCTGGTGATTTTGAACCTGGCCAGATTTGTCGACGGTCAGGACAAAAGCAAGAACTTGTTTCCCTTGTGAAAACAGCCCTTTACCCGGGCAAAGCAGAGTTTGATCCTGTTTTACCCGGCTTGCCTGCCGTGATGGTGCAACCTCTTGGAGAGAGTGGGTGGGTTGTGATTGGTGGCTGGTCTGAGCGATGTTTCAGTCGATCCGATGAACGGTGGCTGACAGGATGGGCTGAACGCCTTAAAGCCACGCTGAACGTTGCAGAAATGGAAAATGAAAGGCATTCATAGCAATCAGTCTTGGCTGGCTTGGTTTACAGATTCCTCATCGGAGTAGGCAACGGATGCGGTCACTCTGCTGCTGATCTCGAAGGCTTAAGCAGTGGCTTGACCTACTCATGGGAGCGCCTTAGAACTTGCCTAGCAATACAGGTGTATTAGTGAGCGTTCACCATCTTTCCACAGCTGTCAGCCCACTCGAAGGGACACGTTCCCCAGCATTCCTCAATGTCAAGGCTGGCGATTGGGTGATCGTCCAGGCACAGCAGCAGGTTGCTCATCAATTGAATGACGATTGGTGGATGGGGCAGGTTGTTTTCTGCGAAGGAGGAGCGAGAGACGCACGAGTGAACACAATGTTTCAAGTGTCGAATGTCGATGACGGATGCATCACTTGGATCAACGGTGATGAAGTCACGCACGTGGTTCGATCACTGGATGGACTGCCGCTAGCTGCTTGATGCCGCAGTCGGAGGTCTTTACATTTTGTTACGTGTGTACTAGCTTCCCGCTGCGACCTTTAGAACGGGATCCGCAAAAGAAAAAGGTCCTCGTGCAAGGGGGCCTTTTTTGATGCCTTCTCTCTAGTGCTGGCAGTAGTTGACGATCACTGGATGGACTGTCGATTGCCAAAAAAAGCTCACACAGGAGGTGAGCCTTTGGTTTATGACCACTTAGATACCCTCTAGAACTGATAACAAATAAACAACTCCAAGTCATGGGACCGATTGAAGCATTCACCACAGGCTGGAGAAAATCATTTACCTACGGCGGCAAGGCAACAAGATCCGAGTATTGGTGGTTCTTTTTCACTAACATAATTGCAATGGCTATACTTTTTATTATTGTTAACGCTACTGCGACCGACAACATAATAGCCCAGCTTATATTTTTTACCTATATATTTGCACAAATCTTTCCTAGTATTTCGATTGGCTTTCGTCGGATAAGAGACATAGGCAAAAGCTGGGGGTGGTATTTCGTAAGCTTTATTCCATTCATCGGTAGCTTCTGGTTTGTTGCTTTAATGTGCCAACGCAGCGGGCGTTATGAGAATGAAACTCCTCGTATCGTCTGATCACTGGATGGACTGCCGTTTAACGCTTGAAAACTTATGAAAGTAGCCGTTAGGAATCTGATTGAAATTTCAGTTCTATTTCTTGTAGTTATTGGGACATTTGCACACTTTGCATTTGGCGGCAAGCGACCATTATTTTGCAGTTTTTATTCTAGTAATGACGGTCTAAACGATCTACATGCATGGATTGATCGTGAGGAATATCTCGAAAAATTAAATTCAGGAACGATTAATCGGGCACTTGTGTATAAAGACTTAGGATGGGTAAGAATGATCGCGCAGGATGGGTATCGACTTGAATTAGCTACTACGGTTGACGAGTCATTCCTAGAAAATCTCAAGGCGAAGGTTGCTTCAGATGTGGTATTTGGTGAGTTATCAGGAATTGATGCCTGGTGCCTTCCTCAACAGGTGAACGCTTGAAAACTGTTGACTCATTTATTGAACGCTTTGCCTACAAGCAGGGCAGAAGTAATGCAGTTTGAGAATCATTCTCATTCAGCTATACGTCGGCATAGTTAGCTGCTTGTTCAACCCAAGTACAATCAATTGATTAATACGTATGTGTATATCAAGAGTCGGCAATGATAAGTTTTAGTTATCAATTAGTGCGTGCTTGCTTATCAATCGCTCAACGCTAGTTGCCTCAAAGGATTTGCCTGGGTGTAACGAGGGTAGGTAACCCTTGATTGGCTTGTGTTTTATCTAGTAATAAATACACAGCCACACTATATCCAGTAAGGGGCAGTCATTAACTGCACTACTGGTACGCATTCGTGTAATCCGAATGCACACTACATACGTCA
>NYVG01000051.1 GCA_002684495.1 Gammaproteobacteria bacterium
AGAATCACTGCATTGATGGGGAGCGTGGTGGCTGGAGCTGGTGTGAATCCTGCTGATCAGCGCTGGGGTTTCTGGCCGCTGCTGCCGCTTAAGAGTGTTTGATAGCAACTAGTTTGATGGCCTTGTCCCTGAGTTGTCACCAAATTTTTGTGCAACTGGGCTGGATTATGTGCAACTGAAGCTTCGGGTTAGAAGCGATTATTTTGGGCGTGACGGTTTTGCCTTGGACGGATGCGATGCCGGTGCTTGATCGTCGTTGAAGCAGGACCTGTCCCTGGTGGGGTGACGTCGATCTCTCAAAAAATGCGCTTAAGGCAAGTCTTCTATAGAGCGTTTTGCCTTAACGGCATTCTCCCGCTGGCGGTTAGTGGCACTGGATCTTGGATCGATCGTCTCCTTGGTTATTTTGAACCCGAATCACTCGTGGATCACAAGAAGAAGCAGGCGAACTTCAAGGTCTTATACGCCTCGATTCTCTCCTGATGCCCCTGGTCTAGATGAGCGGATCGACGTGATCTGTGACGAGCGAAAGCCAGGATTTGTCGTCGCTGTCTTGCGTGGGTGTTTCTGAGCCTTCGAGTGTTGCCAATGCAAGACCGCTGTTCATTGTTTGAACTGATGTGTCTTGTGGACGTGCGGCTGGCTGGGTTAGGCCTCCCTCGGTGATTGTGTCAAACCGATCGTTTAATCCTTGGAGTTTGGTTTGTGCCTTGTCGATGCGATAGAGGCCATCGCCAACCGTTGCTGCCCCATTGAGTGCCCGGGACACGACTCGACTTTTTAATGCGTCCATTTTGTTGAGGACACGGTTGAGCGGCGTTTCCTTGGCATCAAAAATTTTGATTTGATCTTTGAGTGATTGATCAACGATTGTGTTGATCGATGTAGAAAATTTAGTAGCTAAATTGAGTAGTTTTGCGTCCTGCGGATTCTTCTTATTAATCAGCTTGTCTGGCAAGCTTGAGAGGGCTTTGCGAATCAGTTTGTTGCCACCGTGATCATTATGTTCATCATCAAAAATACCTTCGGCAAATGCTTCGAGGAGTGCAAGTGGCTGCTTTTTATTGTTGGCTGTATGCGCTTGAGCTTGATGGACAATACTCAGGGTTGTCATCAGCTTGGAATGAGCGTTATAGGCTGCCAAGGCATTCGCATCTTTTTTTTGATCAAATGATTTTCTGCTCTTGAATGCAAGGACGGGGTCTTGTGTGAGGTAATCAAATTCACCTAATTTAAAAATTCTGGTCAATTTTTGCTTGACCTCTTTCGCTTTGTAGCCCAGGTCAAGCCCGATGCTGTGCATTGTTGTCAGTGGCGTGATCATTCCGCCTGGGGCGCCAAGTAACGGAATCGAGAGAGGGATATTTGTGGAGGAGTCGATTCCACCAATGGCCATCAAACGTCCTTCGTTGTCATCAATCGAGCCGTTGCCATTGCGGTCGAAGCTGCGGTGATCGATGTGGAGATCAAAGTGTGCGTCGTCTCCTAAAACGGCGTAGGGCTCGATGGAATTGATGCGGCCATCTTTGTTGGCATCGAAAAACACCGTGGTTCCATTGAGATAACCATTAGATGCTGTGCCGCTGGCTTGGCTTCCGTTCAAGCTGAATTCAAAGATTGGGATCTCGGCCAGTCGATCACTCCAGACCGTCTTCCAAATGGAGTAGAAGCCCATATCAATCCCGATTTGCACCCTGGCTTGCAGGAAGGCGCCCAACGAACCCACCATCTCAAACAAGCTGAGGGGGTTGCTGATGCGGTTGACGATTTCATCGCCATAGATGCGCCCGTCATCGGTGCCAGAGACTTCGCCCACATCGAGCAAGTCCAGCCCCGCTGCGGCTTCGAGCCCTCCGGTGATGTTGGAGCGAACAACGCCAGCGCTTACGCCGAGGCCAGCTTCCATGGTGGCGTTGAGTTCAAATTCAGGTCGATCGCGTCCATCAGCGTCGCGGTCGTCGACATAAAAGCCGTTGAAGGGTTTCCATGAATCAGCAGGTGCAAAGCTGCTGTTCTTCCAGGATTCCAGGCCTGTGGTGTCGAAGCCGAATCCGAGGGATGTATCGACTCCGAAGCCACCTCCGATCACTCCCTCAATACCTGAAAAGATCGGAAATGAGCGATGGATTTCGGAGGACATTCCCGTTTCTGGCATGCGCCATTTGAACAGGTCAACGTTGTTTCCGAGCAGTAAATTGATGGCGTTGCTTGGATCATCAATCAGAGGAATTTCAAATCCAAGTTCATCCAGTTGTTCCATGATGGATACAAAACTGGCGTTGGATGCTCCCTCCTCATCGTTGCTACCTTCATTGGAATTGGAATTGGAATTGGTGTTGCCTCCGGAGTCTGCTTGAGTTCCGGTGTCTTTTCGTAAGTCCGACGCGGCAGAAGAGTCTGCAGCGACAACGGGTGTTTCTTCCTCTTCATCCCCAACGCCGAAATCAGAAAGGGTGTAGCTGCCATAGTCCACATAAAAGTTTCCTTGCTCTCGCATCGTGTTGAGATCATCGATCAGATCGAGCACCCCTTTGATCGTGCCGATGAATTCAATCGTGGCATCAATCGTTTTGCGTAGTTTGCGGCCGCGGATGGGGTCGACAATGGCACTCAGGTCGGCAAACCATTCAGCGAGATCCATGGAACTCACCTTGCCATCCCTGTCGTTATCAAAGACACTTGTTAGGCCAAGATTATTGAAGACCTGTGTGTCGGCATAAAGGGCATCAACAATGGGGTAAATCGGTGTCAGGATGTCGTCAATTCCATCCATGACGGGGTTCATCATTTGGGTGATGTAAGACCCGAGATCTAATTGAACGTCGTCAAAGAAAATATCGGTTTGATTTTCTTCTTCTTTGGTTTCTTTCTCGTTGGAGTAATCGAACAAGGGCAAAAGGCTCGATAAGTCAAATTCAAAGGAGGGAACTGCCTCTGATCCGCTGACGCTGGTTGTCACCCCAAGCGACAATGCTGCATCACCCTTAATGCGGTATCGGAACAGATCTTCGAGTTCGGTGTCTGCGGCGATCAGTTCACTCACCGTGAGGTCTCCGTCCGCACCAACGCCCTTTTTATTGGAAAGGTCAAGAGCAAAGCTCACATCGATTCCGGTTGATGCGGCTTCATCGTCGATGGTGACCTCAGGGTTAGAGCTGGGTTGATCAACCGCCTCCAGCTGCATCAAGCCCAAACCTCCACTCAATTTGAAGTCATCAGAAAGCTCCGAGCGGAAGCTCACATCCAGCCTGCTTTGGTCTGGTTCCGTGATGAGCAGAGGTTCGCCATCACGGGGGAACCGGAATGCAAGGTCTGCGCTGTACGCAAAGTCTGCATCGATGTGGCCACGACTTTGAAGGCCAAGGCCAGGTATCCCGAAGTTTGCATCCAGTGGGATGTTGGGAACGTCATAGTCATCGGCAAAGCTGAAGTCGACTTCAATGGCATCGATGCCATCCATATGCAGCTGCACATCGGCAATGTCTTTGCCAATGGCATCGTTGATTTCATCGGTAATGAGCTGGCCAAGCCTGGCTGGTGTTGGAGTATTGACACCTCTAATTTGATTGCCCAGATTGACAATAAACTTACGAAGACCTCCTCCTGTATTGCCATTAAGGCTTCCCACAATTGGCAAGGCCAGGCTGTCAATTCCCTCTTGAAAGTTGGTCAACGCATTCTGCAAAGTATTTGCAGTTTGCTCCGATAGCATGTAATCGACAACGTCAATATCTTGGCGGGTCTTTGTGAAATGATCTTTAGCCTGGTTACTTGAGTTGTAGCTTCTGTCTTCACTTGTGAATTCATAGCGCAATCTGGCGGGATGTATTCCCGTGTGCAGTGGTTCGCCTCCGCGAGGCCGGCCTTCCTGGTCGTAGGTCACCAGATGGCCTTTACGACTTTCGTCTTCGATTACAAAATCATCAAATGCCGGAATATTGACGCGTTGGGGTGTGAACCAATCCTCGGGTGTGAAGGTGAGCGTTCTCTGGAAGTGTTGCCCTGATTGTTTGCCCAACTGTTGAATTCCGTTGAGCTTCTCCTCGCTCAGTGTGATTGTGACGGGTGCGCTTGGCTGACTCAGCAGACCAATGTTGAATTCGCCAGCTTCGCCTCCCTCAGTGGTGCGCAATGTGTCGCCAGAAAGGAAGATCATCATCCCGGCCTCATCATTATCGATGATGTGCACCGTTGCGCTGTTCGCTGGGTCCTTGGGGTTGACGGAGTAGCCCGAACCTTTGACGAGGTTTACCGAGAAGTTTTTGTCTTGATCTTTGTCTTCCGCAAAATCATCGATGGGAACAACGAGTACATCGCTGTGACTTTCTCCAGGGGTGATCCGTACCTGGCCATTCACGGCTCCCGGTGATTGCGTGATTCGCTTGATGTTTTCCAGGCCAGGAGTATGGCCAAGATTTTTACTTAAATTGACATCAGAAATGGTGTAATTAATGAGGATCCCCTTGGATCCAGCGGAGCGAGGTGCAGGGCTGCTCAGCGCGACACGAAACCGTCCTGGTTGTTCATTTTCTGTGCTGTCTGAAATGGTTTCAAGTGTTGCGGTTGGTTGATCGTTGTCAACGATGTCGATTGATACCGGTTTTATTTTCAGGCGATCAAAGTCTGAATCAATGGATCTCAGATCAAGAATGAGCTCACTGCGTGTGATGTCCTCTACGGCTGCATCGTCGAAGGCTTGAAGTTCGATGCTTTGGAGTGATTGCCAGTTTTCAGGGGTAAAGATGATCTGTTCGGATTGGCCAGTACCCCAGTCGTTGATTGTGAATTGTTGGTCTGATGGTCTCAGTGTCAACTCAACATCAGCTTGTGGTTGAGCATTGAGTGAAAAATGGAGAAAGCCATTGCTTGCCTCCTGGATGTGATGTTGAGGTTGTTCAACACGCAGCCCGGGCTGATCGTCATCAGACACCTCAATTGTGATTTTTCGAGGCTTTTTGATCGTGTTGCGCCCGAGTTCCTGATAGTTACTGTCATTACTGCGTGTTAGGGCGTAGATACCGATCTCGTTGGTTCCATCGTGGATATCGTCATCCACCGGTGTGACATTGAACTTTTGCGGTTGGTTCCAGTTTTCCGGTGTAAAGATGAGGCCAATGCTTTTGCTTGCTGGGGGCGCTGGATTGATATCCGTGCGTTGCAAGATTGCTTCGCTCGCATCACTTGTCTCCAAGTGCAGGGTGACGGTTTCATGCGGCTGACTCGTCAGCCGGACAAAACGTTTTTGGGCAGGGCCTTTTTCGCTTAAGGCGATAGTCGATTGCCGTTCAACAAGGTTGTCGCCCGCTGCATCCACACTGAAGCGAAGCCCGGCTTGATCGTCGTCGACGATTGCAACGCTGTTGCTGTTGCTGAGAATGTGGCTGCTGGTTAATCCGGCTCCAACACTCTCTAGATCAAGGTCTCCTTCGCGTTTGGAGCCCTCAACGCTGATGTTGGATACGGTTTGACCCTGAATGAGCCTGACATCTTCGTTGAGGGTGAGAGTGACGCTTTGCTGCTGAGATGTTTTGGCCACTTGGCCTACAACAATCTGCTTGAGATCTGCTTCTGATCCCGTCACCACCACGTCGCTGGCACGTTCCCCGGGGGCCAGGCTGAGATGTTGACCCAGCATCAGTTCGCGTGTGTTCCCGTTGTTGTCGCTCAGGCTGAGGACTGTGCCGGCTGGAAGCACGATCGCGTTGTTGTGGTCATCCTTTCGCTTCAGATCGAGTCGGTGCAGACCCTGTTCATCTAGATGTGGTGCACTGTTCAATCGCAGCTTCACCGTGATGGCTGCGTCGACGAATTTGAGCTCAGTTCCTGCTTCCAACTCCACACGTTCATGGTCTTTTGCCATGAGCGTCATCGCTGTGTTGTAACCACCAAGATTGGTTTGATCTGCCTCTAAATCTCCCGCAAGTTCAATGGTGACCCTTGGATCAAGGGTTGCGTAAATGCTGCTGGTGTCGCTGCCCACCATCCCTTTCAGTGATGGGTTTTGATCCGATTGCGTTGACGGCCATTGCACTTGGCCTTCAGCCTGTGTGGTGTGGTGTCGATAGATCGTGGTCTCCGTTGCAAAGCTGAAGCTGGCTTTGGCTTGCTTGTTCTTTGCATCACTTTCAGGGCCAAACGCGAGGCTCGTTCCCGCCGGAATGGTGAAGGAGTCGCGATTGTCGGCGACGAGTTCCAACGTCAAGACATCAGCGGTCTCACCGGGTTGATGGTCCACCACCCGAACGTTGACCCCTGGGGTTTCAATGAGCTGAAAGTCGAAGACCTGGTCGTTGTTGACCACATGATCGTTAAGGGCCTGCACGTGGAAACTGGTGCTGGATGCTCCTGCAGGAAGGATTAGGTGAGGGGCGCCAATTCGAGTCAGGTGGTCGCTGCCAATTGGCGTGTTGCCTTTGCTGGAGGGTGTTCTCCATTCCAGGTTGATGTGTGGCTCCGGTGTTCCAAACGACCTGTAATCCAGGCGAACTGGAACGTATTGCCCTGCTTGGAGATGGATGGGAAGCGAGGTCCATTCGGTTTGGCTGTCAGCGGTTTCATCGATGATTAATTGCTCATCGATGCTCAACTGCATGCCACCGGTAACACCGCTCGAGAAGGTGTAGTGCCCTGTTTCCGGAATTCTGAGGAATCCAGTCCAAGTGGTGGTGAAGTCGCCGGTTTGGTTTGCTGCTTTGAACGCATCAGCGGTTGCGTTGATGGCGTGGGTGTCGATGCGGGTGCTCGTTTCTCCCAGAGCATTGGTCTCATGCCGGTTCAGGCCTATGGCGATGGCCTGCGGTTTGACCGGTTTGATCCGAATGGTTTCTACATCTCCTGTTGTGGCTGAAGGATCAAAGCCGAGATAGACAACTTGTTCCCTCTCGCTCGGTGTGTCCGTTGAGATGGTGAATGTGCTGCTTTGATTGCTGTTCTCTTGAAGCGTTGTTTGTTTCCCTGAAGACAGCTTCAACAAACGCCCAGCCTGTTGTGGTTCGGTCTTAATAAGGTCGGATTCCGCTGTTGTGGCGTCGTTGTCGACGACCCGCACCGAAATGCTGGGAGTTAATGCGGCATAGGCCGAATCATCGGATGACGGATTGAAATTGATCAGCAGTGCTTGATCACCATCATCAATGTCTTCCTCGACGGCTTGTAACTCCAGCGGCTGCGGTTCAAACCAATTGTTGGGGGTAAAGGTGTAGACCGCTTTGCGTTTCGGGTTCAGCGGATTGGTAATGGTTAAGTCATCTTTGCTGTAGGAACGTTGGTCCAATGTCAACGTCACGTTGTGCCGCGGCTGGCTGGTCAGGGCAATGCCCAGCTGCGTTGTGCCGCCATCGGCCGATTCGTTCACACGGGCCTTGGTGGCAATGGTCCATCCCGTATCACTGTCGATGGCATCATCCGTGGGAACCCGATACACAAAACCTGCTTGATCATCGTCATGCAAGCGGGTTGTTGCTGATCCACTTTGGCCGCTAAAGCTGTACTCCTCTGCCGCAATTAGTGTCGCAATGATCTTTTCGGTGCCTTCGGCAATTTGATCATCGATGGGGATCAGCGGAATGAATTTGGATCGTTCTCCTGCAGGAATAACAACTGAATAGGTGCCGTTGCTGTTCGGTTCGGGTGCTCCTGAGACATCCTTTGGGTTGCCGGACAGGACGACATGTTTGTTGGTCTCGAGCCCGTAGTAGACCTCTAGATCCTTGAGCAGTGGCCGGTCGAGCTCAACGCGAAAACCGAATGCTTCTTTGCGTTTTTCTTTGCCATGGACGGCCAGGATGGACACCAAGGGCCGTTGCTGCTGCTGGATCCCGCCCTCCTTCAGGGTGAGCAGGTGATCGTTGTTCCATCCCGCCGGAACGATGGTTTGTTCGACCTCGTCGGCGTTTGCATACTTGGCATCACCGGAGCGCGCTCTGGCTTTCAGAACACTCGCTTGCTGGGGGTTGGTGTTGAGCAGCACCACGGTTTGCGGTGTCTGCCACTGCTCGGGAGAGAACACCAGTGTTGATGTAGAGAGATCGCCACTGCTCGACGTGAGCTCGATGCTGACTGTTTGGCGCGGCTCACTGGTGAGGTGTACCTGCATTTCAGCCTGCTCTGCGCCGTCATCCCCGCGGATGGCGCGAATGATCGCGTTTCCTGTTCGCCCCTTGGGTGTGATGGCAATACCCGCCTTGAAGCTTTCGCCATCTTTGATCTTGATGGTGGCTTTCGACTTGGAGCCGAGGATGTAGTTCTGAAAGCGAAAACCTTGATTGTCTGCGCGGACATGTGTCTTTAGTTCAATGTTTATGGACTCCTCCCCTTCATCGATCGCATCCGCCAGAGCCGATAGATAAAGTCGTCCTTCTGTGCTGTTGCCCGGTAGGTCCAGCAGCAATTCGGGTTTGA
Organism: Gammaproteobacteria bacterium; assembly: GCA_002684495.1. Classification (GTDB taxonomy): domain Bacteria; phylum Pseudomonadota; class Gammaproteobacteria; order Pseudomonadales; family Azotimanducaceae; genus UBA4421. The sequence goes on from NYVG01000051.1 coordinate 8,401, forward strand.
AATTTTTTCCTGTGGTGAGTGTTGATTTCGGGGTGAGCAAATCCTTGCGCAGCTCCGCCGTTCCGTTGTTTACCGAATAGGCAACTTTCAAACCATTCTTTGGTGTGGGGCGGCCCCCAGTGCTGATTGTTACCCAGCCAACATCTCCTTCCTGTGGGTGTTTGATCTACTTAATACTGAGCTTGTAAGCGTTGTCCTCAATGGCGATGGTTTGTGAGATAACTGAATTATCTGTTCCGTCGTTGATTACGCCATATCCAGGATTTTCCTTGAGCGTTAGTGTGATATTTTCACTTGCTTCGGCATAGGCATCCGGTAGGACTGCAAGTTTGAACTGTTGTTGATTCTTCAGCGAAAATGCTGGTTGGTTGGGTGTCCACTTCCAGGTTTGAAAGACATTGCTGCCAATGCCATTTGTCTCTGTGCTGAAGATTGTGGCACTGTCAAACTCCAGGCGGAAGTCGTCGCCAACGCTGGACGATGATCCGCTTTGGCGTTGTGCGATTGGTTTGGGATTGTCGTTGGGTGCTGTGGTTGGTGTTTTTTGTGAGGAGCTTTTTAGCTGAATATTCAGGTTTTCGATATCTTTAATGGGGCGATTGGCAAACAATTCAAAGCCGGTTTGAACGGTGTCGACGTTTCTGGGCTCTTGGATTGAACCGCGCTTGGCCAGTGTTTCTGAGAGAAACATCTGAGTGGCGGGAACTAGCGTTTTGTTTCCTCCTGGCGGAGTCCAAAGCAGGCGGGCATGGGCGGAACCAACGCCTTCGATGTGATCCATTCGGATCCAGATCACATCTCCTTTGTTCAGATTTAGATTCCTTGGGTTTAGGGTTGTTTTGGAATTGTTATTGTTGCGGCGAAGAATAATCGTTGCTTGATCATCGGCTTCTGTGTGAAATGTATATTTTCCGGTTTGGGGAATACGGATATAGGTTTCCCAGCGCACCGCGAAATTGTCGGTTAGCCCCAGTTCGGCATAAGAAACATCATTTTCATCAATACCGTTTTCATCAATCAGCAGGATATCTTGATTGAGGTTGAAATCTATTGTGTTTTTGGGTAGTTCTTCTTCTTCCGTCCCAGTAAAGGGTGTGCGGATGACTTGCCAGGCTCCAAGGCCGAGACTCAATTGAGGTTCGTCATCCTGCAGCCATACGGTTCTGCGGTTGTGCTGGGTTTCGTTATTTTTGAGTTGATAGATAATGTTGTCATTTTCTGGCAGGCCTTTGACTGCT